>DAOTUD010000020.1:0-64589 GCA_034437275.1 Anaerolineae bacterium | reverse complement strand
TAATCGAGAGCGTATCGACGAAAATGGGACAGGAAAAAAGACAGTGAGCCGAGGACCGAACCCGCTGACGGTTGAGTTGAGTGTCGAAGAAAAAGCCGGGCTGGAAAAGATCGCGTGTCGCCCCAGTACAGCGCAGCAGGTGGCGCAACGCGCGCGCGTTGTGTTGGCGGCAAACGAGGGACACAACAATGCCGAAATCGCGCGGGCAGAAGGGACATCGGTCAATCTCGCGCGCAAGTGGCGTCGGCGGTGGGTGGAACTCCAATCGATTCCAGGGGAGGAGATGAGCCTGGAAGAACGCTTACGAGATCTGACAACCGCTCCACCTTTGTACTCCTGCACTCCACAGGAGGCGAGTTCAACACCCACTCGCAAGTGAATGTAGTATACTATGGGGTACGGCATGTGGGCAAATCATGCTAAAGCGTTTGATAGCCCCTTATATCTAAAGAACTTGGGTTTTACGGGGCAGTCCTATAATGCGCCCTCACCGACGATTGGTGGCGGGCGCATTTTTGCGCTGGCAGGGCCGCGCCGGATGATCGTGCTATCGTCAGGGATCGGGGGTAACGCTCAGGACCGGACCTGCACCGGGTTTTCCAACACGCCGATGCCTTCGATCTCGACGCGCACCACGTCGCCCGCGTGCAGCTCGCTAACGCCCGCCGGCGTGCCGGTCAGGATCACGTCGCCGGGCTGGAGCGTCATCACGCCACTGATGAACGCGATCAGCGCGGGCACATCGAAGACCATGCTGGCGGTGCGGTCATCCTGGCGCAGTTCGCCGTTGACAAAGCCCCACACGCCCAGGTCCAGCGGGTCGAGGTCGGTGGTGATCCAGGGGCCGAGCGGGCAAAACGTGTCGAAGCCTTTGGCGCGGCCCCACTGCCCGTCCTTCTGCTGGAACACGCGGGCACTGACGTCGTTGGCGCAGGTGTAGCCCAGCACGTAGTCGAGCGCCTCGTCATGGCTGACGCCCTGCGCCGAGCTGCCGATGATCACGGCCAGTTCGGCCTCGTGATCGACGCGCCCGATCCCGGCGGGGACCTGAACCGGCTGGCGATGCCCGATCAACGCGCTGGGCGGTTTGAGGAACAGCATCGGCTCGTCCGGCACCGCCGCCTGATGTTCGGCGGCATGGGCGGCATAATTGCGCCCGACGCATACGATCTTGCTGGGCACCACCGGCGGCAGCAACTGTGCCTCGGCCAGCGGCATCACCGCGCGCCCGGGCACATAGTCGCCGTACAGCACGCTGTCGCCTGCCCATTCGTGGATGCGGTCGTTGACTACCAGCCCGTAACGCGGGCCTTTGGCCGTGTGGTACGAAACCAGTAACGCCATAATACGTCTCCTCCTCTTCGACAGGCCTCGCAAGCTGCCGAAAGCTAAAAGACGGCGATCTGTCTGGATCGCCGTCCTTGTCTCATAGGTACATATCGTGTGCGGCGCTCAGTCCGTCTCCAGCGCTTTCCACGACAGGCCGGTGCTGCCATAGGTGTCGGCCAGCCGCACCACCGGGTGGGGGTCTTCGGAGCCATCCACCGGCACGATCATCAGCGCATCACCGCGCACAAACGCGATGTGGCGCTGGTCCGGCGACCAGACCGGCTGTGTATCGACCGCGCCTTCGGTGAGCACGGTGGTGTCGCCGTTGGTCATGTCCAGCACGATGATGTTGGCCGTGAACGCGGTCTGCTCGGCGGCCAGCACAAGCTGCGTGCCGTCCGGCGACCAGGCCACGCTGGTCACATACGTCAGGTCGGAAAGCCGGCGCGGCTCGCTGCCATCGGCGTTGACGACGTACAGGTAGCGGACCTCGCCCTGCATGGTCGTCGCGCGCATGAGGTAAGCGATGGTCTCGCCATCCGGCGACCACACCGGCTGCTCGTACGCAGCGTCCGCGCTCACCAGCAGCGGCACGACCGTCTCACTCGCCAGGTCGACGGTGTACAGGCCGCTGTTGCCCTCGCGGAAGGACTCAAACACCAGCGCGTTCCCGTCCGGCGACCAGCTTGGCGCGCGGTCGCGGGGCAGGCTGTTGGGAACCGGGCGCAGGTTGGTGCCGTCGGCCTCGGCCAGCCACAGCCCGTCCAGTTGGCCGGTATCCGGGTTGACGTACTGGAACGCGAGCTGCGATCCGTCCGGGGACCAGGCCGGGTACAGCGCCCCGTCCAGCATACGGGTGTGCTCACCACACCACGCCAGTACGTGGTAGATCGCGCCGGGGCCGCCGGTCGTCGGCTGCGCGTGGTACAGAATTTCACCCACCGGCACGCCTTCTGGAATTTCGGCAACATCACACGGCACCGCCACGCTTTGCTTGGGGATGCCAAACACCCGGACGGTGTCGTCCAGGCTAACGGTCACGATGCGGGTGCCGTCAGGATGCACGTCCAGCCGGATAACTTCATCCTTGTGGGCTGCGAGGGTAGCCAGATTCGCACCGTCGGCGGAATCCAGAAAGTGGATCGTGCCGTCCTGGTTACCAGTCATAAACAGGCTGCCATCGGTGTTGAAATCCAGCGCGAACGCCTGCCCGCACACCGTTTTGTACAGCACCGCGCCGGTATCCAGATCGATCATGTTCACGCAGCAGTCAAACGTCGAGATCAACACACGCGGCTGGCCGCCGTTCGAGCTGACACGCAGATCGGTGATCGTACAGGCGACCGGTATTTCCAATGCAGACTGCTCGTTCAACGGCTGGCGGCGCAGCATCTCCCGCGCGGCAGGGTAGAGCAGTTCCGTCCCGCTGGGGGTGAAGGCCAGCGTTTCGACCGGCGTGTCTGCCGAGAACCGCGTGAATTCGCTCCCGTCGACGGTGGACAGCACGCGCACGCCCTTATTCCGGGCCAGCCCAACGGCCAGCAAGCTGTCGTTGGGGCTAAAGTCCAGGCTGAGCACGTCCGCTTCGACATCCACCGACCAGCTCTGATTGGTCGACATATCCTGCACGATCACCTGGGCGGGCGAGCCAGCGGTGCCTGCCGCCAGCAGCGTGCCATCCGATGACCACGCCACACGATAGGCATTCACGCCTTTAAAATTGTCGAGCATCTGGGGGTTCTGGAATGTTTCGCAGTAGCACAACTGCACCCCGTCCAGGGTGCCGACGGCAAGCTGGCGGCCCGACGGGGACCACGCCGCGTCCCAGGCTTTGATCTCGGACAGCACGCGCAGTTGTTCCACCTGGTCGACGTTGTCCGGCATGATAGGAATCAACTCGTCGCCGCCATCGTCCGCCAGGGTGGGGGCTGTGCCCAACACAAGCAAGAATATAAGTAGCAAAAAGACCCTTAAACGCATTTTTATTCCTCCTGATACGCAACAGACCCCAACACCGCGCGGGGCATTGAGGTCCGTATAGACTGTCAAGCGCCTTTGGCTCAGTTAGCTATGGCTTCTGTCGTGACTGGATACTCGTTAGCCAGCCATGCCTGCAGCCCCCCGGCCAGCGACGTTACGTCCTCGTAGCCCATCAGTTGCATCGCAACCATCGCAACCACCGCGCGGTGATCGCTACCACAGTATAGCACTACCGTCTCGGCCTTGTCATCTGGCCACTGGTCCATGTTTTCCATGAAGGTCCGCAGTTCGATGTGAACCGCCCCCGGGATGTAGCCGTTTTCAAGCTCCGGCGGGGTGCGGACATCGATCAGGAACGGCGGTTCTTCGACCAGCGCGGTGTTCAACGCGTCGGCGCTGATGGAGTAGTAGCCCGCCGGGATATTCTGCACGTAGTTGTCGGCCAGTTCGAAGACCAGCGGATCGACTTCCGGCGCTGCGCCGCCTTCGTATTCGGTGACATCGGTGGTCACAGGCAGGTCTGCCGCGCCCCACGCCTGCACGCCACCCAGCAGGCTGCGCGTGTTCTCGTAGCCGAGCAGGTTGAGAATCACCATCGCCATCGCGGAACGGTGGCCGCTGCCGCAGTAGACCACGATTTCCTGGTCCTGGTCCGGCATCATATCCAGGTGCGCCGTCAGTTCGTTCAGCGGCACATTGACCGCGCCGGCCAGGTGACCGTCGACGAATTCGTCCGGCGTGCGGACGTCGACCAGCAGCAGATCGGGCTTTTCGGCCAGCTCAATGCTCAGGTCGTCCGCGCGGATCGCGTTGAAGGTCACCGGCAGATTGACGACGTAGTCAGCCAGCAGCGCCTCAACGTCGAGTTCGGCGGCGTCCGCCGCATCACCCGCGCCACCTTCGACCGGCAGTCCAGCCGTCGCCCAGCCGTTAAACCCGCTGGACAGGTTCAGCACGTTGGTGTAGCCCATCGTGCGGATGATGGTCGCGGCCATGTTGCCCCGATGCCCAACCGCACAGTAGACCACGATGCTGGCGTCCTTGTCTTCCGGCCACTCACCGGCGAAATCCATCAGCGATTCGAGGGGCATCAGTTCTGCGCCCGCAATATAGCCCAGCTCGTCCCACTCGCCAGGGGAACGCACGTCGATCAGCATGGCGGGCGGGTCTTCGACCAACTTGAGATCGAGCGCATCGGGGCTAATGCCGCCCCAGCCATCCGGCAGCGCGGAAAGCTGCGCGTCGACACCAGCAACTACGGCCTCGTCGAAGTCCGGTGCGGTGCCTTCGGCGGGGACGACCGCGTCGGTCGTGGTTTCATACTCGGCCCCGGCCCAGGCCCGCATACCGCCCCGCATGTTGCGGACGTCGGTATAGCCCAGGATCTGCAGCGATGTCATAGCAATCGCGGAACGGAAGCCCGAACCGCAGATCGTCACGATTTCGGCGTCGGCATCCGGCAGCAGCGCCAGATTCTTGCCAAGCTCGCGCAGCGGGACGTTGACCGCGCCCATGATGTGGCCGTCTTCATACTCTTCCGGCGTGCTCACGTCGAGCAGGAGCAGGTCCGGCTTTTCGAGCATTTCGATGGCTAAATCATCAACGGAAATGTTCCCATAGGCGGGGGGTAAATTGGCGTTGTACTCTTCTAAGCGGGTTTTGACCGCCCCATCGTCTTGTGCCAGCGCCGGGGCAAAGGGCAATGCCAGCGGCATCGCCAGGGCCAAAATAAGTACGAGATAGGAGAGTTTCCTCATTCAGATGTCCTCCAAAAACTACATTCTTGCTTACGGTCTGGATATGTTTTTGCTGATAAACCACAACCAGAATTGTATCAAAGCCTATTGAACTAAACAAATAATTCAAGAGGCTTGCTGATCAAACGCAGGAGTTATTGCCCCCAGAAGCCGGCGTCGTCGGTGCCAGCGTCATCACCGGCATCGTCGCCAGCGGCATCGCCGCCCCAGAAGCCGGCGTCGTCGGTGCCAGCGTCATCACCGGCATCGTCGCCAGCGGCATCGCCGCCCCAGAAGCCAGCGTCGTCGGTGCCAGCGTCATCACTGGCATCGTCGCCAGCGGCATCGCCGCCCCAGAAGCCAGCGTCATCACCGGTATCGCCCTGATCACCGGTATCTGCCGGTTCGGGCAGGTACTCCTGGTATTCGTCCGGGTACCCGTCGGGCAGTTCCGGTGCGCTCTGCACGATGATGCCCAGGTTGGCTTCCAACTCGGCGGGCGGGACCTTATCCGGCGTCAGGAAGATCGAGTCGTTGGTATGGCACGACTCGCAGCTTTCCGTCTGCGGCGTGTTGCGCTGGATGTTATGCGGGGTGGCATATACCCAGGTGGGCCGGTTCATGAAGTCGGTCAGGAACTCGACGCCAAACTGGTCCTCGTAGTACGAGAACGAGTTGGGGTCGATTGGCACATGCCGCACCGGCACGTAGCGATAGGGCCGCTGCGTGTTTTGACGCGGGTTACGCGCCAGGAAGAACCCCAACGAGTGCTCCTGCACGGTGTAGTAGGGGGTTTTCTCCGGGGTATCGGCCCGATCCACGTGGCAGTTGGTGCAGTTCGTGTAGGCGACGCTGTGGCACGCCTGGCACGACAGCATTTCTGTCCCGTGTAGGAGATGTTCGGGGATCGCGAAGTAATCGGTATCGGCAGCGACCCCGCCGTCGTCCAGGTGGCACGCTTCGCACGAGCTTTCGCCTTTGGTGTCGTAGCGGTGCGTGGCGTTCTGATAGTCGCCCATGCCGTGCATCTCGTTGCCGGTGTGGCAGTCGGTGCACTGGTAGCGCAGCATGGTGGAATGCAGGTCACGCGGCAGCCTGCCTTCGGGGCCTTCGTTCAGGCCGTAGTATTCGTTCTGGACGCGGCTGCCATGACACGCCGTACAGGTGCCCATCGGGGTCTGTTCGATGAAGTTATGGCCTTCGATCAGCCCGCCGCCTGCCGAGTTCGGCTGGCTGACGTGGCACTCGCCACAGGTGGCGTGGCAGTCGTTGCAATGATACAGCTCCATCTCCTCGATGCGCTGGATATGCGCCGGCTGCAGGTCAGCTTCATCAATCCGGGAGTGCAGGACGGTGTCGTAACCAGCCAGGGTACGGTGCAGGCTGTCGGCGCCGGCTTCCGCCACGAAGGGATGGCAGGATGCGCAGGTTTCCACCGGATCGACCACCTGGTCTTCAGGCGTATCCGGGCCAGGGTGGAAGACATACAGCCCGGTATGCGCTGCGTCCATATCGTCGACCGCCTGGCCGCCATGACACGCGGTGCAGTTGACCAGGTAATGCGGGTCCTGGCTGTAGAGATCAGCGTCAATCTTTACTTTTTCCCATGCCTCAACCTGAGGCAGCGCGCCACCTCAGCCAGGGCCTTCGGACAGCGATTCGGCAGGCCCCTCATCGACCGCTAATTCCTGCAAACGGGCCTCGTCCGTGTGGCAATCGAGGCACGCCTGGTCGGTGAAGGTGGCCGTGACCAGTTCGTCCGCAGCGCCGGTATCGGCGACCGGCTGGTCGCCCGCATCGGCCACAGCGGTCGGGGCCTCCAGTTCGGGGGCCGAGTCATCGGGCGCACAACTGACCAATGCTGCCCCGACGAGCAGCAGGCCACTTATGAGCGTCAAAAGCCAGAAGCTGTGAAATTTTTTCATTCAAATTTAGCGCAGACCCCGTCGCTTGCTACGGGGAAAAAGCGCCCCTCCTTTAAGCGTCCAAATCGATAAGCGTGGGGTACTTCGAGTTACCTCAAGGTGTACCCCGTATCTGCTCGGCGTAACGTGCCGGTCACGTCTTCCTCGCCAAAGTTAGCGGCCCGTACTTTCCCGACCAGGCACTGGCCTAGACCCTCAGCCTGTTTAACCTGTAGGTTCCAGAGCCTGGGGCTGGAAGGGCCACCCCAGGGTGGGTCTTTGAACTGCTGCCGCTAACGTAGTCGTAGCCCTTCGGCATGACTGAGGCTGGTCAACACAGGCATGCAGGGTGTCCCACATGCCCCGCAGCAAGCTGCGGAGTCGTTGACATAAGCTCCAATAGGTTTTGGTACATGAAGCCCACTCTATCCCCGAGTTTAATCGAAGAACGTGATGCAACACACTAACATTTATCCAGTTTTCTTATGATGTTTGGCTATATCCGCTGTATTCAAAATTTGTTACAAAAAGTTCAATGCCTTTCTAGCCAATGGGGGCTAGGCCGACGCGCGATGCTGGAACTCTACGAATTGCAGGTCTTTCTGGTGGCTGCCGAAACCGAGAATTTCTCGGAAACTGGACGCCGCCTGCATATTTCGCAGCCCGCCGTCAGCGGCCATATCCAGGCGCTGGAGCAGCGCTTGAAGACCCAGTTGTTCGAACGGACCGGGCGTCACATTCAACTCAATGATGTGGGCCACGCGCTGGTGCCCGTCGCGCGTAACCTGCTCAAGGAAGCGCAAATGGTCGAGGAGTTTGTCGCGTCACACCAGGGCGCGCTCCACGGCCAACTGATATTGGGATGCAGCACCGCCGCCGGCAAATATTTCCTACAAGGCATTATGGGCCGCTTTTTGGAGCAGTACCCCGATGTCAAGCTGGTATGCCAGGTAGGCCGTCGGGGGCAGGCCCTCGACAGTTTGCAGGAAGGCAAAGTCGATCTGGCGATCAGCAGTCTGCGCGTGCCACGCCGCACGCTGGAATACCACCATCTGGCCGACGACCAGTTGGTGTTGATCGCACCGGGCGAGCATCCCTGGGCCAACGTGCCACACATCACCCCCGAAGACCTGGTGAGCCACCCGTTGATCTTGCGCGAGGCCAGCTCTGGCACGGCGATCACGCTCAACCGCGAGCTGGCGAAATATGACATGAGCCTGGACTCGCTGACGTCCCGGATGGTGGTGTGGAATACCGAAGCCATTGTCCAGGGGGTCGTGGCGGGGGTCGGCCCCGGCTTTGTGTCGCGGGCAGCCGCTGCCGGGGTGCTCCAGCAGGAGTTGGTGGTCGCAGTGCCGGTCACGGGGTTGGAGCTGGTGCAGCGCCTGTACATGGTGCGTCATACGGCGTTTACGGCGACTGAGGCGCAAACAGCATTTTGGGATTTTACGTTTGCTCCCGAAAACCGGGATTTACGCCCGTTTCTTTCATAAGGACAAAAGCTTATGCCTCACATATCTTCTCTCTCGCGCTATTTCTTTCGTCTGACCGTCATTTTAGTGTTCGGCATGATCGGCGTGGTGCTGGCTGAAGCCAGCGCCCTGGCTCAGGATGGCATGCCCCAGGAGCCGCAGCAATGCCAGGATTGCCATGTGGATATCGCCGCGTCCTGGGCCGAAGGTGCCCATGCCCGGGCCTATAACAACCCGGACGTTTTCACCTCGGTGTGGGAAGACAACGGCGCTCCGCAAGAGTGCCTGGCCTGCCACACCAGCGGCTACAAAGCCTACGACGGGTCGTTTGACCACTACGGCGTCACCTGCGAGGCATGTCATGGGGAAACACCGCCTGGGCACCCTCAGGAGCCGAGCGGGTTGAGCGCCCGCCTGCAAGAACAGGTGACCCAATGGCAGGACAGCAGCGACCCCGGCGCGGTCGTCCAGCGGGACGAACCGCGACTCGACCCGATCGTGACCGTCTGCGCCGACTGCCACCCGACGACGTTCAACGAATGGCAGCAGTCGCAGCATGGCTCGTTCCAGTTGGGCTGTGTGGCCTGCCACTCGCCGCACCCGCAAAAATTGCGCTTCGTGAGCGCCGGCCCGGATGTCGTCCCGGGCGATGATGTCGCTGCGGCTGATGGCGCGCCGGCGGGGGGCAGTGCGCTGTGCCAGAACTGCCACGACACCGACGACTATGAAGACGATTACGTCCAATACGCCCACCTCCAACACGCGGAGCTTGGCTGTGAAAGCTGTCACTGGTTCGCGGCGGACCTGGGCGACCAGCCTGCCGATGGCGCTGCTGCGCCGGAATACGATGAGCAGATGCTCAACCACTTCAAGACCGGCGAACTGGTCTTCACCGGCCACACCGGCGAGGTCAAGAACAAGTCCTGCCTGGACTGCCACCGAAGCCTGGATGTGTCGGCGCTCGACGGGGCCGCCCCGGATGAAGCGGTCGACCAGCAGTTGCACAAGGCTGAAGTCCGCATCGAGGAGTTGGAAGCCGAAGTCGACACCGTCAAAGCGCAAGGGTCGAACACCTCGGCGCTGCGGCTGGCGCAGGGCCTGATCTTCGGGCTGGCGGTGGGCGGCGTGGTGATCTTTGGCGTGACCAGTTTCGTGCGACGTAACCAGGAAGTTTTGGACGAATAGCCTATGTCTGATGATAAATTTTTGACGCGACGTGAATTCATCGCCGGCATGGTAGCCGTCGGGGGCAGTGCTGCCGTAGCCGTTGCGCTGAGCGAGATAGGCCCGCTCAAGGACCTGATCGAGGAAGAGCTGGCCATCGAACTGCCGGAAGTCGAGCGCGAGGCCCACCACAACGGCGGCGATCACCGCCATCGCTGGGGCATGTTGATCGACCTGCGCAAGTGCATCGGGTGCAAGTACTGCGTGTATGCCTGCCAGGCCGTTAACGATGTGCCGGACGATATGCGCTGGAACGTCTATCTGCCGGAAGTGACCGAGACGGGCGAGCCGTTCCACATGACACGGCCCTGCCTGCACTGCGAGGACGCGCCCTGCACCGCCGTCTGCCCCACCAAAGCCACGTACCGGCGCGTGGATGGGCTGGTGGTCATGGACTACGACCTGTGCATCGGCTGCCGCTACTGCCAGGTGGCCTGCCCCTACTACGCACGCACCTTCAATTGGGAACAACGCGAAGGCCCCAGCGGGTATCAGGATGAGTGGGGCAGCGCCGAGGTCAAACGGCGGCCACGCGGCGTCGCCGAAAAGTGCACGTTCTGCATCCACCGCATCGACCGGGGGATCGCGCACGGCCTGGTTCCGGGCAAGGATCGCCCCGCGACACCGGCCTGCGTCAACATTTGCCCGGTCGAGGCGCGCGTGTTCGGCGACCTGAAAGACCCCAACAGCAAGATTTCGCGCCTGATCGACGAACTGCCCACCTTCCGGCTCCGCGAAGACCTCGGCACCGAGCCTAACGTTTACTATGTACCCCCGGAGGGAATGGCGATATGACGACGATGATCGGTACCGTTCGGCGACAAGTGCAAGCCGCGCCGGTGTTCAGCACCTGGGTGTTGTTCCTGGGTGTGCTGCTGGTGATCGGCCTGATCGCCGGGATTCAGGTGCTCTGGAACGGGCTGGTGGTGACGAACCTGTCCAACACCGTGCCCTGGGGCCTGTGGATCACGATTGACCTGTCGGCTATCGCGCTGGGGGCCGGGGCGTTTTCGCTGTCAACGATTGTATACATTTTCCGCGTGAAGTCGTTCGAGCCGATCGCCCGCGCTGCCGTTTTCGTCGGCTTCGTCGGCTATACGGCGGCCATGCTGGCGCTGGTGATGGACATTGGGCGGCCCGACCGATTCTGGCATCCGCTGTTGTACTGGAACGTACACTCGGTGCTGTGGGAAATCACGATGTGCGTGGTGTTCTACTCGATGGTGCTGGTCTTCGAGCTGGCGCCGGCGGTGCTCGAAAGCGACATGGTCGCGTCGCGCTTCACGCGCGGCCCGCAGATCGCGCACCAGATGCACCGCTTCACACCCGTCGTCGCCATCGTCGGGTTGGGCCTGTCGCTGCTGCACCAGTCGTCGCTGGGCGCGACGTACGGTGTGCTGGCCGCCCGCCCGATCTGGTTCAAGCCCTCGCTGCCGGTGATGTTCATCCTGTCGGCAGTCGCCGCCGGAACGACCTTCACCCTGGCGCTGACTGTGTTCTATGAAAACGTCATCCGCGAGCGCCAGATCACCACCCGGCTGCGCAACCAGGTAGCCATGTTCGGCGGCCTGATGATGCTGGGCTATCTGTACCTGAAATTGTGGGACTACCTGGCCACCAACTACTACAGCCACCTGCCGGCGCGCATCGAAGCGCGCAACCTGCTGGAGAGCGCCACGCCTTACGGGGTGTCGTTCTGGTGGCTGGAGATCGTCATTGGCTCGCTGATTCCGGCGATCATCCTGCTGACGCCGCGCTTCCGCAGGCAGGACATTCTGGTGATGCTGGCCGGGCTGCTGGCCGTGGCCGGGATCGTGGCCAATCGCTGGAACGTCACGCTGTCGGGCCTGATCGCGCCGATGGACTGGTCGCCGGGCGCAGCAGAGTTGTTCCCGGTCCAGGGGTACGAGCCGTCGCTAGCGGAGTGGGGGGTCGGTCTTGGCGTGGTCAGCTATGCGTTGATGATGTTCACGCTCGGCCTGCGCTTTCTGCCGATCTATCCCAGGCACGAGCACGGTGAGCACGATGACCATGGAGAAGACCAGCACTAACACGCCCTGATCATCGATCACACCACGCCCTGGCTGCGCCATCACGACGCTGGCCAGGGCGTTTTTCGTTATCCCGACCGGCAACGCCAGCGATTTTCACCCGCGCCCGCTGCCTAGACAAAGCCGGGGGGTTCTGGTACAATGGCCCCGCTTTGATCGTTGGAAATTGAACTGACAATAGGAGACTTACTGTTGGCTACTCATAAGTCTGCCCTGAAGCGGATTCGCAGCTCAGCGAAAAAATACGAACGGAACCGGACCGTGCGGTCGCAGGTGAAGACCCACCTCCGCAAGGCACGCGAAGCCATTCAGACGGGCGAACTCGAACACGCACGCGAAGCGACCCGTGTCGCAGCGCGTACATTGGATAAGGCTGCCGCAAAGGGCGTGGTGCACAAAAACAACGCCGCGCGCCGTAAAAGCCGGTTGATGAAGCAGTTGGCCAAGCTCGAAACCGAACAGGCATAACGCCCCCTATTCATCAAACCAGGGAGGCATCCTTACACTGGGGATGTCTTTTTTGTGTTTGGGAACGGTCCACTGTGGTAAGCCCCGCATTTGGCATATCATTGACGCGGCGGGGCAACCGTGTCACAATTGGTCGCGTCAGGCCATTATGGCACGCACGGCAGTTTGTTTGTTAACATCTTAATTACGTTTATCTCGACTTCAGCCACAGCATGGACACGAGAGAGCTATCCCCGGATACCGTCTCGTCCGTGCTCTCGCTTCCACCTTTATCCCACGCGAGCCAGGGCTGAGGAGGCTTTATCATGAGTCTGGAATTTACACTGCGCCTGGTTGGCATGATGATTTTCGCCTTGCTAGGGGCGCGGCTGGGCATTGATTTATCCAATGCGTTGTACCTGCCCCCGGAAGTCACCGGGCTAACCTTTTCGCTGATGGGCGCACTGGCCGGGTTGATCATCACCCCCTGGCTGACCACCTATCCCGCCCGGGCGGCCCATCGCATGATCACCCAGCTGCCGGCGGAAAACCTGATCGCGTCCATGTTTGGGCTGCTGTTTGGCCTGGTGGTGTCTGCCTTGCTGGCGCTGCCATTGTCCCTGCTGCCTAACCTGTTTGGGCAGGTGCTGCCCACCCTGGCCGCGATCGTCATCACCTACATGAGCGTCATGGTCTTCGGGCTGCGCCAGGATATCGTCGAACAAATTGGCGGACGCTGGCCCCCCCCGGAGCGCCCGCGCAGCCGCCCCCCGCAGATGCAGGTGTCGGGCGAAATCTTGCTCGACACCAGCGTGATCATCGACGGGCGCATCCTGGACATCAGCCAGACCAGCTTCATCCAGGGCACGCTGGTGATCCCGCGTTTCGTGCTGAACGAGCTGCAGCACGTCGCCGATTCGGGCGAAATGCTGCGCCGCAACCGGGGCAAGCGCGGCCTGGAAATCCTGGGCGAATTGCAGCAGCACAGCGCCACCCCTGTCAAAATCATCGACGATGACATTCCCGGCATCGACGAGGTGGACGAAAAGCTGGTGCTGCTCAGCCAGCAGCGCAACGCGCCGGTGATGACCAACGACTACAACCTCAACCGCGTGGCGGAAATTCAGGGCGTGACCGTGCTCAACATCAACGAGCTGGCCAATGCGCTGAAGGCGATCTTCCTGCCCGGCGAGGTGATCGACATTCACATCGTGATGGAGGGCCGCGAAACCGACCAGGGCGTCGGCTACCTGGAGGATGGCACAATGGTCGTGGTCGAGAACGCGAAACGCTACATGGACCGCACCATCCCGGTGCTGATCACGCGCTACATCGTCACCAACGCAGGCCGCATGTATTTCGCGCAGCCCGCCGAAGACTCGCTGCGCAAGTAAGCACGCGGGCGCTATCCCGCAGGGGAACGTCCGAAACGCATAATCTACGCTACCATAGCAAAACGGCAGCCAAGAAGGCTGCCGCTTTTTTGCATCCAGAGGCGACGGTGGGAATCGAACCCACGATGAGGGTTTTGCAGACCCTTGCCTTACCACTTGGCAACGTCGCCATGTTGGCCATGTTAATTGTGAAGTGCTACGAGTATACACAAATGAGTGAGACTTGACAAGACTTTTTCCCCCGGTTTTCTTTGGCCCGACGACCCGGTATAATCGCGTGTTGGAAAAACACTTTCGCAAGAGGAACAACCAATGCACACGCCAGACTATCCCACCGCCTTCGCCGCCTTCCAGCGCGACTATCCGGCCTTCGATCACGAGGGGCTGGCCGCACTGCGCGCGGCGGAATACAGCCGCCTGGACGACCAGCAGCACATCTACCTGGACTATACCGGCGGCGGCCTGTATGCCGAGCGCCAGCTCAACGCCCACCTGGATATGCTGCGGCGCGGCGTCTTCGGCAACCCGCACTCCAGCAATCCGACCTCGCAGGCCATGACCGATCTGGTCGAGGAGGCGCGCGCCTACGTGCTGGACTACTTCAACGCCGACGCGGACGAATACGTCGTGATCTTCACGCAGAACGCCAGCGGCGCGCTCAAGCTGGTGGGCGAGTCCTACCCCTTTGCGCCCGGCGGCCACTACCTGCTGACCTTCGACAATCACAACTCGGTCAACGGCATCCGCGAGTTCGCGCGGACCAAAGGCGCGACGGTCACCTATGTGCCCGTGCTGCCGCCCGAATTGCGCATCGACGCCGGCAGGCTGACGACCTTCCTGGACCGCGCCGATCCCGCCGAGGACAACCTGTTCGCCTATCCAGCGCAGTCGAACTTCTCCGGCGTGCAGCATTCCCTGGACTGGATCGCCACCGCGCAGGCCAAAGGCTGGGACGTGCTGCTCGATGCGGCGGCCTTCGCGCCCACCAATCGGCTCGATCTGGGCGAATGGCACCCGGATTTCGTGTCATTGTCGTTTTACAAAATCTTCGGCTATCCGACCGGGGTCGGCTGCCTGATCGCCAACCGTGACACGCTGCACAAGCTGCGGCGGCCCTGGTTCGCCGGGGGGACGATCACCATCGCGTCGGTGCAGGGCGACGGCTACTACCTGGAGGATGGCGAGGCGGCCTTCGAGGACGGCACCATCGACTACCTGAACCTGCCCGCCGTCAAGATCGGGCTGGAGCACATCACCCGGGTCGGCATCGACACCATCCACGCGCGGGTGCGCGCGCTGACCGGCTGGCTGCTGCGCGAACTGCTGGCGCTGCGGCACAGCAACGACACGCCGCTGATCCACCTCTACGGGCCGCCCACCACCGAGCAGCGCGGCGGCACGGTGACGGTCAATTTCTACGACCCGGACGGCAGGCTGTTCGATTACCGGGACGTGGAAGCGCAGGCCAACGCGGTCAACATCTCGCTGCGCACCGGGTGTTTTTGCAATCCCGGCGCGGGCGAAAAAGCGCACGGGCTGACCGAAGCCGAACTGGCGAGCTGCTTCCAGCGGGCCGAGCGCATGACGTTCGAGGAGTTCATCAATGTGATGAGTGGGCGGGTGCACGACGCGGTCGGCGCGGTGCGGGTTTCGGTCGGCATTGCCACCACCTTCGCCGACGTGCATCGCCTGGTAGAGTTCGCCCGCACGTTCCTGGACCGGCCCGCATAGGCCACGCTCCCCAGCGCAAAATGCACCATCTGAGCCATGTCCTCCGGCACGCGATGATATAAGATAGTAGCAATCAACACGCGAACAAAGTGCAAAGAGGGACAACAACCACGCAATTGGCCCAGATTCGTGAAGGCATGACGGTCCTGGACAAGGATGATCAAAAGCTGGGGACCGTCGAGCAAATACAGTTCGGTGACGAAGACCTGGAGCGCCCCGGGGCCGAAACCCAATCGGCGACCGAGCCGGGCAAGAAAGAAAACACGCTGGTCGATAACATCCAGGAAGCGCTGATGATGGACCAGCCGCTGCCGGCGGATATTCGCGCGCGGCTGCTGCGCTACGGCTTCATCAAGGTCGACACCGGCCTCGTCGGCTCGGACTGCTTCGTGATCGCCGACCAGATCGCCGGCGTAACCGGGGATAATGTCAAACTGTCCGTCGCCAAGGACGACCTCATCGGCAGCTAGCACGGTGCCCTACACCGCCACTGCCCCATGACGCGGCTGGCCTGTGCCAGCCCGTTTTTTTAGCCGCGCGCCCCGCCTGCTCATTCAGCCACCGGCAGCTCAAACGTGAACGTGACGGTGTTGGCGGCGCTGTCCACCCGAATCTGCCCGCCATGCAGTTCGACCAGCGTTTGCGTGATGGCCAACCCCAGGCCACTGCCGCCGTTGTCGCGTTCGCGCGCATCCTCGGCCCGCCAGAACGGCGTAAAGACCTGGGCCGCCTGTTCCGGCGTCAGGCCCTCCCCGGTATTGCACACCGCAAAGCGGACATGCCCCCCGACGCGCGCCACATCCAGCGCAATCGTGCCGCCGGGCGGCGTGTGGCGCAGCGCGTTCGTCAGCAGGTTGCCCAACACCTGCTGCAAGCGATCCACGTCGACGCGCACCGCCGGTAAACCGTCCGAGATGGTGTGCTCCAGCGTCACCTGCGAATCCAGTGCCAACGGCCCAAAGCTCTCGACGGCTTGCCGCGCCAGTTTGTCCGCCGGGATCACGACCCGGTTCAGCGAAAGTTGGCCGGCCTCGGCCCGCGTGAGCAAGCGCAGATCGTCCACCAGCCGCGCCAGATGGATCGTGCGATCATAGGCGACGGCGAGGTGCTGGCTGTCCAGCGGGAAGACGCCATCGAGCATGGCTTCCAGGTGGCCGCGCAGCACGCTCACCGGGGTGCGCAGTTCGTGCGCGATGTTGGCGGCCATGCGCTGCCGCATGTGCTGCCCGGCAGCCAGATCGCGCGACATGCGGTTGAAGGCCGCGCCCAACTCGCTGATCTCGGCGGTGCCGTTGGTCTGCACCTGGCGGCCCAATTCGCCCGCCGCCAGATCGTGAGCTGCCTCGCGCAGCGTGCGCAGCGGGCGCGTCAACTGCCAGGCGATCACCATGCCCAACGTCACCGACAGCAGCGCCGCGCCCAACGCCGCCACCCCCAGCGAGAACGTGGTATCGTCCAGGAACCGGTCTTCGGCTTCGCCAAGCGCCTGTGTGCCGGGGGTTTCCTGCGCCAGCCACCCGACCTGCGCGCCGTCCACTTCCAGCCGGGTCGCGGCGGCCAGCGTGTCGTCGTCAAGCTGTTCGCCGGCGCGCGCGGGATCGGTCGAGACGATCACGGTGCCGGACGGGTCCGCGATGAACACCTGCGATCCCCGGCTTGCTCCCCACCCACGTCCCTGCTGGTTGCCCGCCCCATCATTGCCGCCCCCGCCCCGGTTGCCGGGCAGCAACGCCTCGGCCCCTTCCCAGGTGCCGTACTGCGCATAATACGCTTCCAGGTCGCCGATCATCACCGCATCGAGCAGCGCCGAGTCGCGCTGCTGGAGGTAGTTCCGGAAGCGCTCTTCGGTCGTGACGCGCACCACCAGCGCCAGCAGTCCAATCGCCAGCCAGGCCACGATCAAAAAGCCCAGCGCCAGCCGCACCCACAGCCTATTCATCATCGGTGCGCATCCGGTAGCCAACGCCATACACCGTCTGGATATAGTCCGGCTGGCGCGGATCGTCCTCGATCTTGGCGCGCAGATTCTTGACGTGCACATCGATCGTGCGCTCGTACCCGGCGAACGCCTCGCCCTGCACCCGTTCCAGCAGTTCCATGCGCGTGAAGACACGCCCGGGCCGCGCGATCAGGATCGCCAGCAGATCGAACTCGCTGGGAGTCAGCTCGAGCCGCCGCCCGTCTTTGGTGACGGCGCGCTGCTCGGCGTTCAGTTCCAGCGCGCCCACCCGCCACATCGCCGGTTCCGCCGACAGATCGCCGTAGGCGCGGCGCAAGATGGCGCGCACCTGCGCCACCAGCACGCGCGGGCTGAAGGGCTTGGTCACGTATTCATCCGCGCCGATCTCCAGCCCGGTGATCTGGTCGATGTCGTCCACGCGCGCCGTCAAGAACACGATCGGCACGTCGCTTTCCTTGCGAATCAGGCGGGCGGCCTCCCAGCCATCCATCTCCGGCATCATCACGTCCAGGATCACCAGGTCGGGCTGTTCGTGGCGCTGCATGAACAGGGCTTCGCGCCCGGTGCGCGCCGTGAGCACGTGCAGCCCGGCATCCTCCAGGTACGCGCGCACGGTATCCAGGAGGTGCTGCTCATCATCGGCGACCAGTATTTTCCGGCTCATGCGTTGTTCCTTCGTCTACGATCACAAAATCTCGTCCCCCCTATTGTAGCGCGATTATGCGCCCCCGCGCCCCGACCACGCCGGGCGGCCCTGCTCGTCGCGCAGTGTGATCTGGCGCGCACCGGTCAGGTTATCGAGCAGGCCGGGCTTGAACTCGCCGTCCTCGTAGAAGCCGGTCAGCGCCACCGTGTCGCCAACCTGAACGGTGAAGCCTTGCTCCTGCGCAAAGCGCCAGGCATGCCCCGCGACCAGCACCGTCTCGCCGTCGTCGCTGAGGATGGTCAGCAGGTTGCCGTCCACCGCATCAACCACGCCCCGGTAAGCCAGCCATTCCGGCGCAGGCAGGCCACCGGACGCGCCGCTACCCTGGCGGCCCTGGCCAGTGCCGCCGCCTTGCCCGCGCTGGCCGTCCCCACCGTCGCCGCCCTGGTTGCGGCCCTGGCCGGACCATAACGGAGTGCCATCTTCCAGGCGCAGGTCTATCGACTGCGCGCTGGCCTGATTGTCGATCCAGCCGGCTTTCAACTCATCATCTTCCGCGAACACACGCAGCGTCAGCGAGTCGCCAGTCTGCGCGGTGAATCCCTGTTCCTGCGCGTACAGCCAGGTCATCCCCTCGACCAGCACTTGCCGGCCATCATCACAGGCCACGACCAGCGCCTCGTCGTCCACGCTGTCCACCACGCCGTGCAGCGTGTGCCAGTCGCCGGCTTCGGCACGGACCTCGGCTTCGGCGCGGTCATCTTGTGGCTGGCCGTTACCCTGGTTGCGCCCCTGGCCGGCCAGCGTCACATCCTGGTCCTGATTCTGGCGCGCGCCGCCGCGCCCCCCGGTCGAGTCGTCAGTTTTGGCCCGGGTGCGGATGACCGCCCCCACCACCAAGACTGCGATTACACCGATTAACAACGTCCCCAACACGATCTTCTTCATCATTCCCTCACTTCTATCACCCATCAATTCCGCTTACGAGGTGGCCGGTTGAGGCCACAACGACGCAAAAAGCTTAACCGTCACCTTCTTGATCCAGCGCCAATGAATGGCGATGTGCAGCAGTGCCGTCACGATCAGCGCCACCCCGGACCAGGTGTGGATCAGGTCCCAGGTAGTCCGGCTGAACACGAAGCCCGCATCCCACCCCGGGTTGCGCCCGCCCTGGTAGCCACCCGACGGCGCAAACAGAAAGTACAGCCCGGAGGCCGCCGTCAGCACGAAGCTCAGTGCGACCAGCATATCGACGACCAGGTTGATCCTGGCCCCTTTGGACATGCGCGCCCGCTTGACGATGCGCCGGGCCATCATCTTCACCCACTCCCAGTGAAAGACAAGATGCACCAGCACCGCCGCGATCATCAGCACGCCGCCCCAGGTGTGCAGGTCGCTCCAGGTAGCGCGCTCGCCCAGGATGGTGACGCCATACGCGGCGTTGTCGCTGCCCTGGTAGCCGCCGGAGGGCAGGTATAGAAAATATACGCCAGAGAGCATGGCCAGCACCGCGCCCACAAACACCGCCGCATCGATCAACCAGTTCATTCGGGTTCGTCTTGACATTGCCTCCCGTCCTTATCGCTGTTTTTCGTCCATGTTGTGACCAGCATAAGGCAGGAATGTGAAGAAGCCGTGAAGAAACTCAGGGGAAGTTGTGAAGTTTGGAACACACCGGCCCGCCCGGGCACGGGCAGGCCAGCGTGCATCGCTAGCGATAGTTGCGGCGCAGCCAGTTCCCCAGCAGCGGATAGCGGAAATCGTGGCCCAGGAACGTCTTGACGGTGGCGTACAGGCTGAGCGCCATCGCCAGCAGCGTCAGCGTGCCGATCCCGCACGTGCTGCACGGGAAGCAAAACACCGGGCCACCGTTGCCGGCATCGGCTAACGCGCCAGATGCACACACAAAGGGAAACGCACACACGCCGATCGCGCCGCCGATCGCCACCAGCAGCAACTGCCACAGCGCCGCCTGCAAGGCCTGGAAGCGCACATACGCCGACTGCTCGCGCTGCAACAGCCAGATGATCAACGGGACGATGATGCCAAACCCAAAGATAAATGAGCCGTGCGACACCGCCGCCAGGATGCGCTCGTCATCCGACGGCATCACGCCATGTTTCCGCTTGGGTTTTCCGTATTCAGCCATTTTTCCACCTTCGTGATCGCGCGGATATATACACCTATACGCACGCGAACCGGGGCAGGTTGCGCGCTCAGCCGGGGAGCAGCAGCGCCGCCGCCAGCGCAGCATACACATGCGCGGCGGTCTTGATGTCGTCCAGGCGGACGGCTTCCCGGCTGGTGTGGGCCAGGTTCGGGTCGCCGGGGCCAAAGCCGACCGTCGGAATGCTGGCCTGGCCCATCGTGTACACCCCGTCGGTTGAAAACGGCCAGTTCCCCAGCGCCGGGGTGTGCCCCTGCACCGCCTGGATCGTGTGCTGGAGCGCGGCCAGCAGCGGGTGCGACCGGTCCAGCACCCAGGCGGGATGCGCCTCGCGCGCCACGCGCACCAGCCCGGTATAGGACGGCTCGTCGTAGGTGGTGATCTGCACGGTGGCCGGGATGTTTTCGCGCCGGATCAGGCTTTCGAGTTGCGCCTGGGCCGCGTTGACCGTCTCGCCCAGCGTCAGCCGCCGGTCCAGGTAGAGTTTGCAGCGGTCGGGGATCGCGTTCAGGCTGCCCGCCAGGCTTTCGATGCCCGTCACGGCAATCGTGCCCGGCCCCAGGAACGGGTCCTGGGGCAGGTCGTCGGCCATCAACTGCACCGCGAACACCAGCCGCGCCGCCGCATAGATCGCGTTGCGGCCCAACGCCGGCTGGCTGCCGTGCGACGCTTCGCCCTCGACCGTCACCTTGAACATCACGCGCCCGCGCTGGCCCCGGCTGATCTGGAGATTCGTCGGTTCGCCCAACACGACGTAATCCGGCTGGATGCCGTCCTCCTCGACCACGTAGCGGATCGCCAGCCCTTCGCACGGCTCCTCCTGCACCACGAACGCCAGCACCAACTGCCCGCGTAGATCGTCCTGGTGCGGCAGCAGTTGGCGCGCACCATAGATCATGGCGGCCAGCGCGCTTTTCATGTCGATGGCCCCCAGCCCGTAGAGCATCTCGCCGGCGATCACCGCGTCGTGGGGCGGATGCGGCCAGTGTTCGGGCGTGGTAGCGGCGACGGTGTCCAGATGGGCGTCATACAGCACGGTCGGGCCATCGCCGTGCCCCAGCGTGACGAGCACATTGCCCATCGGGTCCACGCGCACCGCCGGGAAGCCCAGCGCCTCAAGCTGCTCGACGATCAACTGGGCGACCGGGCCTTCCTGCGCGGACAGGCTCGGCGTCTGGATCAACTGCTGCGCAAAACGGATCAACTGCTGGCTGTCGGCCCATTCCAGGGCCAGGTCTTTTGGATGCACCTCAGGACGCTCCCCGCGCAAGCAGGACATGGGGCACGGTGCGCAGGATGATCTGCAGGTCCAGGCCCAACGTCCAGTTCTCGATGTAATAAATGTCCATCAATACCATTTCCTCGAAGGGAACTTCGTTGCGCCCCCTGACTTGCCACAACCCGGTCAGGCCGGGCAGCACGCGCAGCCGCTTGAGGTGCCAGCCTTCGTACAGCTCCACCTCCTGCGGCACGGCGGGGCGCGGGCCGACCCAACTCATCTCGCCGCGCAGGATATTCCAGATCTGCGGCAGTTCGTCCAGGCTGAAGCGCCGGATGAACCGCCCGGTGCGCGTGATGCGCGGGTCGTTGGCGATCTTGGGGTGGCGCGGGTCTTCGCCGGACTGGCGGATCAACTCGTCCCAGTGTTTGTCCGCATCCTGGATCATCGACCGGAACTTGTAGACCGTAAAGCGCCGGCCATTGACCCCGACGCGCTCTTGTTTGAAGAAGATCGGCCCCGGCGTATCGAGCCGGATCGCAATCGCCAGGATCAGCATGATCAACGCGACAAAGGGCAGCACCAGCAGCGTCAGGGCCATATCCAGCCCGCGCTTGAGCATGCGGCTGCTGGCGCGCAGTTGGGTTTCCCCGTTCAGCCCCAGCAGCGGAATGCCCCCGATCATCTCGACCTGCACCTGGCTCAGGCTCAGTTCGAACAGGTCGGGCACGGTGCGCACGCGGACGTGGTGGTTTTCGCAGTCGCGCACAATCTTGACGATCTTACGCTGGACCTGCCAGGGCAGGGTGATGATCACGGTGTCGATCTGCTCGCGTTCGATCAGGCGCGACAGGTTGTCGACCTGCCCAAAGGCCGGCACGCGCCCGATATCGGTCGTGCCGCGATCCGGGTTATCATCCACAAACCCGACCACCTTGTAGCCCAGGTCCGGGCGAGCGACGAGCGTTTGCAGCACCGACAGCCCGACCGGCCCGGCCCCCACCACCAGCACCCGGTCCACGCCGATCCCGCGCTTGCGCATCTCACTGCGGATCAGGCGCATGATGGCACGCCACAGCCCGCCCAGCACCACCGCCAGCAGCGCAGCCTGGATGATCAGCAGGCGCGAGAAGACCAGCGGTTGCAGCAAAAAGCTGAGCGCCATCACAAATACGGCGGTGTTGGTGGCGCTGTTGCCGATGGCGAACAACTCGTCCCACCAGGTCCGGCCCCGGCGCTCGGTATACAGCCGCGCGTTCTGGTTGAAGAGCAGCATCAACGCCACAAACATCACGGCGTAGGGCACATACGGGCGGAAGGGGGCCACGTTGGCCTCGTCAACCGGCTGCAAGAACTGGACCTCGTAGCGCAGGTAGTAGGACAGCCCAAACGCCAGCAGCACCAGCGCGGCATCAATCGTCGGCATCAGCCAACGGGGATAATAAAAGGAATTTCTCGACATCAACTCGTTTCTTGCTCCAAATCCAACGCGCGGCGGTAGCTGGCGACGGTCTGCGCGGCGGTGTTGGCCCACGTAAACCGTGCCGCCCGCGCACGCCCACGTTGTCCTGCCGCATCGCGCCATGTCGCATCGTCGATGACGTGCGCCAGGGCGTCGGCCCAGGCCGCGACATCATCGGGCGGCAGCCGGTACCCGGTATCGCCCGCCGCTTCTGGCAGCGACGACACATCGGACACCAGCACCGGCGTCCCGCACGCCATCGCCTCGACCACCGGCAGCCCAAACCCCTCAAACACGGACGGATAAACGAACGCATCGGCGGCATTGTACCACAATGGCAGGTCTTCGGCTGGCAAATAGCCCGGCAGATGCACCGTCGCGTGCAAGTCGTGCGCCTCAATCGTCCGGAAAATCTCGTCGAACATCCAGCCCCGGCCCCCGCCCAATACCAGCGGCACCGCGCGCCGCGTCGCCTCCGGCAGCGTGGCATACGCGCGCAGCAGCACCGGTAGATTCTTGCGCGGTTCCAGCGTGCCGACAAACAGCAAAAAGCGCGCGGGCAGCCCGGCCCGCTGCCGGAACGCCTCAACCTCGGCGCGGGGCAGCGGCGCAAAGCGATCATTGACGCCGGGCACGGCCACGTCGATCCTGGCGGCGGGCACCCCGAACGTCGCGGTGAGGTCCTGCGCGGTGCTGCCGGAGATCGCGATCACGCGCCGCGCACGCTGGCAGCTTCGGCGGGTGAACAGCCGCAAATACCAGCGGCGTGCCGGCGGCAGCAGCTCCGGATAGTGCATGAAGCTCAGGTCGTACACCGTCACCACCGCCGGCACCGGCGCGATCAGCGGCGTCACGAAGGCCAGCGCATGCAGCAGCGCGGGCCGGGTGCGCGCCAACGCGACCGGCTGGACCGCCTGCTCCCACAGGATGCGACGCAGCGGGCGCTGGGTGCGCCCGGGAAAACGCCGCACCGCCACACGCGGATGCGCGGGCGGCTGGCCCTGCTGCCCGGTGAAGACGATATAGCGTAGTGTCTCGTCCGCCTCGGGCAAGGCCGCGATCAGGTGGTACAGATATCCGTTGATGCCTGCGCTGCGGTAGCCGGCCTGGGCGGTAAGCAGGTGCGCGTTCAGGCCGATAGTCGTTTGCATGGGGCGGATTATACCGCGCGTTCAAGGGATGGGAAAACCCCCCGGCCCGGCTGGCCCGCCCCCGCATCCCACACGATTGTTGCCCGCCCCGCCGGGGCGACTATAATACTTTATAAAGCGTTTGTGAAAGTCGTGAGCAAGCCGACCCTATGGCATTCAACAACCGTTACAGTCAACACGCCCGGCGGGCGCTCAACCAGGCGCGCCTGCTCGCCCAGGACCACCAGCACGACGCCGTCGACACGGATCACCTGCTGGTCGGCATCCTGCGCGAGCGCAGCAGCCTGGGCGCGCGCGTGCTGGCCGAACTGGACGCCGACGAACAGCGCGCCGAACTCGAAGTTCGCGTGCTGCATCCCGTCATCGATCCGCTGGTGACGCAAACCGACCTCACCGCCGCGCTGCAGCGGGTGCTCACCCTCTCCAGCGAGGAGTCGCGGTGGTTTGAGCATCATTACGTGGGGACGGAACATCTGCTGCTGGCCCTGGCGCGCAGTGGGGAAGGGCGCGCGGGGGATTTACTGCGCATCCTGTCGATCAGCCCGGACCAGATTCGGCGGCGGGTGCGGCTGCTGCTCAACGACGGCGTCACGGAATTGAGCATCGAGGCCGCCAAACGGATGGCGCGGCTCAGCGAACTGTCGCGCCGGGCCTTGAACGCCGCCGGGCAGCTTGCCGCCGAGTACGAGACGCCGCACGCCGGGCTGGGGCATTTGCTGCTGGTGCTAGGCCGCGAACGGCGCAGCATGGCCAGCCGCGTGTTACAGGCATGTGGGCTGGACCAGGACCGGCTCGACGTCACGCTGCGCGCCACCACCCCCCAGGCCCCGATCGTGCAGCAGCCCGTGCTGGAGGACGTGATCGACATGGCGGTCGACCGCGCCGACCAACTCGGCACACACTACACCGGGACCGATCACATTCTGCTGGCGCTGGCCCAACACAGCGCGGGGGCACATCTGCTGCGCCAGCACGGCGTCGATCCGAAGAAACTGGTCGCCGCCGTGTACCGCGATCTCGCACGCTAACGCTGCCCGCGCGGGCGACGCCGGCGGCTGCCCCCTGCCGTCCCCAGGATCACCGCCCCGACCCCAATCATAAAGATCATGACCGCCATCGAGCCGGTTGTCGCCAGCAGCAGCCGCGCCGACGTGTCCAGCGGTTCCTCGCCAGTCTCGGCCTGGGGGGACCGGGCCGCCGCTTCGGCGCGCAGGTTTTCCACCGGGACCGGCACCGCGCCAAAGGCCGTGATCGCCATGCGTTCGGTGTTGGGCGGCAGCTCGAACGTAATCGCGTTGGCGGTCGTCGGGCGGTAGGTCAGGCTCTCGGCGAAGGTGACGGTATACACCCCGGGCTGCAAATTCTCGAAGCAGTATTCGTCGGCCTCGCCGCTGATGTGCGTGGCGATGATCTGGCCTTGCGTCGCCAGGTTGACGTTCACCCCGGCCAGCGGCCCTTCGAGGTCGGGGTCGTAATTCCCGTTGCCGTTGGTGTCGGCGTAGGTCGCGACGCAGATCGCGCCCGGCGCAGCCTGCGCGAGGTCCGCATCGACCGTCGATCCCAGATTTTGCAGCGGGACCGGCACCGCGCCAAACGCCACCGCTGGCCGCTGCTCACCGCTGGCCAGGGTGTAGGTGTCCTGCGCGGCGGTCGTGATGCGATAGGTCGGGCTTTCCAGCAAAGTCAGCGTATACGTGGCCGGGGATAGATTCTCGAAGCAGTACGGCGCGTCGGAGCCGGTCGTGATGTGCGTCCCGACGATGACGCCGTCCGTGGCCAGATTGAAGTTCGCCCCGGCGAGCGCGCCCTCGCCCGTGTCGCGAACGCCGTTGCTGTTGGTGTCCGCATACGCCACCAGGCAGATCGCGCCGCCGGCATCCTGGGCCGCTGCCGGGGCAGGGCATCCCGGTGCCCACAGCAGCCCGGCTCCCACCATCACCAGTACCAGTCGAGTCAGTGTTTGAAACATGCACGTCACCCTTCACATGGCAATCTGCAACCTGTGCTGGCTGCCAGTATACCCGATGTGTTACGCTTCTGCCTCGTCCTCCGGGAGCGACTCGGACAGCACCGGCAGGCCATATTCCTCGCGGATGATGTTCTCGATCATGAAGGCCAGTTCCGGGTCTTCGCGCAGGTATTGCTTGGTGTTTTCGCGCCCCTGGCCGATGACCTCGTCCTCGTAGCGGTAGAACGAGCCGCGCTTCTCCAGCACGCCCAGGTCGGCCCCGATATCCAGAATATCGCCCACCTTGCTGATCCCCTCGTCGTACATAATGTCGAAGTTCGCCTCGCGGAAGGGAGGCGCGACCTTGTTCTTGGTGATGCGCACGCGCGTGCGGTTGCCGACCGTCTCGCCGCCGGCCTTGATGGCCTGGATGCGGCGAATGTCGATGCGCACGCTGGCGTAGAACTTGAGCGCGCGCCCCCCGCTGGTCGTCTCCGGGTTGCCGAACATCACGCCGATCTTTTCGCGGAGCTGGTTGGTGAAGATCATGGCGGTGTTGGACTGTTTGATCGCGCCGGAGAGCTTGCGGAGCGCCTGGCTCATCAAGCGCGCCTGCAAGCCGACGTGACTGTCGCCCATCTCGCCTTCAAGCTCGGCACGCGGCACCAACGCCGCCACACTGTCCAGCACGATCACATCCAGCGCCCCGCTGCGCACCAAAGCTTCGGCGATCTCAAGCGCCTGTTCAGCCGTGTCCGGCTGGGAAATGTACAGGTTTTCCACGTCGACGCCGATCCGCGCCGCGTAGACCGGGTCGAGCGCGTGCTCCATGTCGATGAAGGCGCAGATGCCATCGCGTTTTTGCGCTTCGGCGACGATGTGCAGGCACAACGTGGTTTTGCCGGAGCTTTCCGGGCCGTAGACCTCGGTCACGCGCCCGCGCGGCACGCCGCCCACGCCCAGCGCGATATCGGCGGCCAGCGACCCGGTCGGGATCGCATCCACCACCAGGTGGACCGTATCGCCCAGGCGCACGATCGAACCATCGCCAAAGCGTTTGGTAATGTCAGCTACTGTCGATTCCAATGCTTTATCGCGACCCTTGTCGCTCATCAGTTTATCTTCCTCGCCTCTACTGGGATTTTTTGCTGGATGGCAGAGTCTACAACGCCTGGGGCGTCTTCGCCACTGCCGGAACCTTAAATTTCGGTGTGCTGTCGCCGGGAAATCAGGCGGTTCGACCTTGCCCCGGCGCGGACCGGTATGTTATAATCTCCGGCACAGTGGGGAGTTGCCAAGTGGCCTAAGGCAGCGGCCTTTGGAGCCGCCATACGCAGGTTCGAATCCTGCCTCCCCAGCTACGGTCTACCACAGCGGTAGGCCGTTTTTGTTTGCGGAAAAAACAACAGCGCGCCGTCGGAGTACGATCACGCGCTGTTGCCCTGTTCGGTCCGGGATGACGCTACCGGGTAACTGTCGAAGCGAGCTGCTGCTCCGCCACATCCTCCGGCTGGCGCAGGTGGCAGGCACAGAAATGCTTCTCGCCCAGGTCGATCATGGCCGGCTCTTCCGCCGAGCAGCGATCGATCGCCTCCGGGCAGCGCGTATGGAAACGGCAGCCGGGCGGCGGGTTGAGCGGGCTGGGCACGTCGCCCTCGAGGAGGATGCGCTCGCGTTTGGCGCGCGGGTCGGCGACCGGGATCGCCGACATCAACGCCTGGGTATAAGGATGCTGCGCGTTGTCGAACAGTTCCTCGCGCTCGGCGACCTCGACGATCTTGCCCAGGTACATCACCGCGACCCGGTTGCACAGGTGCTCGACGACGCTCATATCGTGCGCGATGAACAACAGCGTCAGATCGAGTTCCTGCTGCAAGTCCTTGAGCAGATTCAACACCTGCGACTGGATCGAGACATCCAGCGCGGAGACCGGCTCGTCGCACACGATGAAGCTCGGGTTGAGCACCAGCGCGCGCGCAATCCCGATCCGCTGGCGCTGCCCGCCAGAAAACTCGTGCGGGAAGCGCTGCATGTGATACTCCTGCAAGCCGACCAGTTCGAGCGCCTTCCGCACGCGCTCGCGCCGTTCGTCGCGGTCGTGCACACCGTGCACGCGCAGCCCCTCGCCGACAATTTCGCCCACCTTCGAGCGTGGATCGAGCGAGGTGTACGGGTCCTGGAAGACAAGCTGCATCTTGCTGCGCAGCGGTTTCATCTCGGCAGCGGGCAGATCAAAGATGTTCTGCCCGTTAAAGTACACTGCCCCGGATGTCGCCTCGATCAGGCGCAGCAGCGCGCGCCCGACGGTGGTCTTGCCGCAGCCCGACTCGCCCACCAGCCCCAGGATTTCGCCCCGGCGGATGTCCAGGTCGACGCCGTCGACCGCCTTCACCACGCCGACCGTGCGCTTGAGGATGCTGCCCTTGATGTCGAAATAGACACGTAAATCGCGGATGGAAACCAGGTTATCGTGGTTATCAGTCCTGTTGTCAGTCATGATTCGTCTTCGCCTTCATACAACCAGCAGCGCACATAGTGCCCCGGTCGAGCTTCGATCATGTCGGGTTCCTGCTCTTCGCATTTGGTCAGGCCGTGCTCAATCCGCGCCTTGCAGCGCGGCGCGAAGCGACAGCCCACCGGCAGGTCGATCAGGTCCGGCACGCGCCCCGGGATGACGTCCAACCGGTTCTTGACCTTGCCCATCACCGGGATCGACGCGATCAAGCCCTGCGTGTAGGGGTGCAGCGGCTTCTCGAACAGTTCCAGGGTGGGCGCTTCCTCGACGGTGGTCCCGGCATACATCACGGTCACCATGTCGGCCATCTCGGCCACCACGCCCATATCGTGCGTGATGAGCATCACCGCCATCTCGTGCTCGTCGCGCAAGTTGCGGATCAGGTCGAGCACCTGCGCCTGGATCGTCACGTCGAGCGCGGTCGTCGGCTCGTCGGCGATCAACAAGTCCGGCGCGCAGGCCATGCCCATCGCGATCATCACGCGCTGCGCCATGCCGCCCGACATTTCGTGCGGGTAGTTCGAGAGGCGCTTCTCCGGCGAGGGGATACCCACCTCGCGCAGCAGTTCCACCGCGCGATGGCGTTCGCGCTTTTTGTCGAAATGTTCATGAATGTGGAGCACTTCCATCAACTGGGACCCCACCCGGAAGACGGGGTTCAGGGACGATTTCGGCTCCTGGAAAATGACCGAGATCTGCTTGCCGCGAATGCGGGCCATCGCGCGCCGGGATTTCTTCGCCAGGTCTTCGCCTTTGAACAACACCTGGCCCGACACGATGCGGCCCGGTTTATCCACCAGCCCGATGATCGACATGGCGGTCATGCTTTTGCCGCAGCCAGATTCGCCGACAACGCCGCGAATCTCGCTGCGCCGCACCACCAGGTCGACGCCATCGACCGCCTTCACGGTCCCGGCCCGGGTGAAGAAGTGCGTGCGCAGATCGGTCACTTCGAGCAGCGGGGGAGCGCTTCCGTTGTCACGTTGAGTTTGTGTCGTCGCGTGTGTCATGCTGTGCTCCTCTGCGTTAGCGGTCCAGGCGCGGGTCGAGCGCATCGCGCAGCCCGTCGCCCAGCAGGTTAAAGGCCAGCACCGTGATCATAATCGCCACGCCAGGGAAAAAGACCAGGTGTGGTGCCGTCAGAATCTGGTTGCGTTCTGCGCCCAGCATCGCGCCCCATTCCGGCGTAGGCGGCTGTGCGCCCAGCCCCAGGAACGACAATGCCGCTGCATCCAGGATGGCGGTGCCGATGCCCAGCGTCGCCTGCACGATCAACGGGGCCAGCGCATTGGGCAGCACCCGGTGGAACAGAATCCGCACCGAGTTCACGCCCAGCGCCCGGTCAGCCATGACGAAATCCTCTTCCTTCACGGCCAGCACCCCGGAGCGCGCCACACGCGCATAATGCGGGATGAACACCACCGAAATCGCCAGCAGCGCGTTGATCAACCCCGGCCCGAGCACGGTCACCACCGCGATCGCCAGGATCAGCGACGGGAAGGCCAGCACCACGTCCATGATGCGCATGATCAGGTTATCGGCCCACCCGCTGACAAACCCCGCCACCGACCCCAACACGGTGCCGATGATGGCCGCAAAGCCGACGGTGGCGATGCCGACCATGAGCGACACGCGCGTGCCGTAGATCAGGCGGCTGAACTGGTCGCGCACGTTGCCATCCACGCCCATGATGTACTCGTAGGGCGAGGTCTTGACCATGCGCAGCTCGTTTCCGGTCGTGAGCACGACCGCGCCGCCGCTGTTGCGTTCCCAGATCGCGTTGTCAACCACCGCGCCCGTCTCAATCGTGAGTTGTTCGCTGCCGTCGTCCACGTTCCAGACCTTGATCGTTTTCGCCCCCCGCGTGAAGACCATCGTCGCCCAGGGGCTGCTCACGATGTCCTGGATCGGTTCGCCGTGCGGCAGGGTGTAGAGCAGTTGGCCGCTGTTGGCGTCCCACACCAGGGCGGTATCGCCGCTGCTGGCCGCGACATAGCGCACGCCGGTCAGCATTTCGATCCATTCGCCGTTGGCGAGCAGCGCGGTGTATTCGGCGGGCGGCTCGATGGTCTCGCCGAGCTGCGGGTAGGTGGTTTCCGTCGCATCCCACATGTACAGTTTGTTGTCGCTGATGGTCAGGATGCGGGAACGCTCCTTACTGAAGGCGACGCCGGTAATCGGCTGGTCGTGCACCACCGCCTTACCGTTCTCCCGACCGGGGACAACGACCGGCTTAAGCTCCGGCCCTCCGCCGGACGCGCTATCGTCGTCATCATCATCGCCAAACCCGGACAGGCTCATCGACATCTGCTCCGACGACGTGGAGCTGACCTTCCAGGCCAACACTTCGTTTCCGCTGGCGATCCAAATCCGCTTGCCATGGATGTCCCAGTCGGCGGAGATCAGGTCATTTTGCAATTCGACGCGCTGGAGATGCGTCCATTCGAGCTTCTGCTCCTCGATCCGGATCGCGTCGCCTACATCATCACCGGCATCGTCGCCAGTACCGGCGTCATCCGCCGGGGCAGTGTCGTCCCCCGCCGCTGCGGCGACGGTATCGTCCGCATCGTCGACGATTTCTTCTTCGCCGCCGCCGGTATCGGCCAGGGCCCAGGCGTTCACGCTGTTGGCTGTCGTCACCAGGAACCCCTCGCCCACCCACAGCATCGAGTCGGCTGCGCCGGCGCGATTCGTGAAGCTCTTGCGCAGATTGCGCCGGTTCACGTCCCACACGTACAGCATGTCGCCGCTGGAGGCGATAATATACTGGTCGGTCGGACTCCACACCGCGCTCGTCACCGGCTCGGGATGGTCAAATTCCATCAGCTTGTCGCCACTCTCAACATCCCACGCCACGATCGTGTTGCCGCTGGCGGTGACCACCTGCGAGTTCGTCGAGTTCAGCCCCATCGCCATGATCGGCGCGTCGGTAGTGATATGCAGCAGTTCGTCACCCGCATCCGGACAGCCGAGCAGGTGAATGCACGGGTCCATCCGCTTATGTGCGCCCTCTTCGGAGATCTTCATCATGGTATCCAGCGGCTCGTGGGTCGCGATCACCGGGGCGAAGATCGCCACCAGCACCAGGAAGCTCAGGATCACCAGCCCCACAATCGCCGATGGTTTGCGCAGCAGCCGTTCGAGCGTTTCGCGCCACAGGCCTTTGGGGGGCGGACCGGATTCTTCAGCCGCGTCAGTTTCGGCCAATTCCAATTCTGGAGGTGTGTCTGTTTGTTTCATGCTGTTTCTCACTCAAGTCGAATGCGTGGATCGAGGTATGCATATAGGGCATCGACGATCAGGTTAATGAACACAAAAATGACCGCAATAATCAACGTGAAGGCCTGCACCACCGTGTAATCGCGCCCGGTGATCGAATCGTAGAGCGCACTGCCCACGCCGGACAGCCCAAACACGGTTTCGGTGAGGATCGCGCCGCTCAGCAGCGACCCGAACGACAGCCCGATAATCGTCACCACCGGCAGCATCGCGTTGCGCAGCGCATGGCGGCGCACCACGCTGTTCTCGCGCACGCCTTTCGCGCGTGCCGTGCGGATGTAGTTCAGGCCCAATACTTCCAGCAGGCTGGAGCGGGTCATGCGGGCAATAATCGACAGCGGGATCGTCCCGACCGCGACCGCCGGCAGCACCAGATGGCGCAGCGCGTCCTTGAGGCCTTCCCAATTCCCGGACAGGATCGCGTTGAGGGCGTTCATGTTCGAAATGAAAACCGGCAGCGTGAGCGAATCCGAGTCGGCGTTCACGCCCCATACATCGTACCAGGGGGTGATCGTCGCTGGCGACCCCGACGGGGGCAGCCACAGCGCGGTATCCTTCAGCATGACGCCAAACAGATATGACAGCATCAACCCCAGCCAAAAGACCGGCATCGACACGCCGATGTTGGCCCCGATCATCGTCCCGACGTCCGCCGCCGAGTTATGGTAGTAGGCCGACACAATCCCCAGCGGGATGCCAACCAGCACCGCAAAGAGCATGGCCCCGATGCTGAGTTCAAGCGTCACCGGCAGGCGCTCCACCATCAGCTCGGTAACGGGCCGCCCGTGTTTGATCGACTCGCCCAGGTTCCCCTGCGTCACATCTACCAGGTAGATGCGAAACTGCTCCGGGATCGACTCGTTAAGCCCGTAACGTTCGTTGAAGTCGTCACAAATTTCAGGCGTGGCTTTCTCGCCCAGCGCCGCGGTACACGGGTCGCCAGGCAGCAAGCGTGACAGGGCAAAGGTGACGAACAAAATGCCCAACAGCACCGGAATAGCCAATGTGAGGCGTCGTGCAAGATAGCCTGCCATTTTCTACATGCCTCGTTTCTAGCCGTACAACACAGTCAGTTTGGCTGAGTATAACCTAAAACAATGGGGGGCACTATACCAGCGCCCCCCGTTTACGGTCCCCGTTATGCGGGAGACGTTACGTGTTTACTAATCCGCCGGCGGATTCAGGAAGCCGTCGAACAGGCCGGGGAAGTAGGCGAAGCTGCCATTACGGCCCACGTGCAACGGGTGCGAGGCATCCCACTGGACCACGTAGGACAGCACCACGTCGTTGGCGTTGAAGTCCGACCCATCGTGGAACTTCACGCCTTCGCGCAGGTAGAAGGTCCATTCGGTCAGGTCGTCGTTGACGTCGAAGTCAGTCGCCAGACCGGGCTGGACTGCGGTACCGCCCACTTCGTAGAACAAGAGCGGTTCGTTGAGCTGTTCGCAACCACGCAGCGATTCGCCGTCGGTCTCGTCGGCGCAGTAGAGGCCGATCGGTTCCGCGTTCTGCATCCAGGTCAGGGAGTCCTGGCCTTCGATCTGCATCACGGCGAAGTACTCGTTGCCCAGCGGGCTGGCGTGCGCGCCCTGGACGGTCGCCTTGAAGGCGGTCGCCGAAGCACCATGCGCCACCGGGATCATCGGGATGTTGTCTTTGATGGCCTGGTTGGCTTCGACATAGATCTCCAGGCGGGCTTGCGGATCGGCCAGCGATGCAGCGCGCAGCAGCGGGTCGGTGATCGCTTCGTACTTGTCACCGAACTGGTCGGACGACCCCGCACCGAAGTGGAAGTCGAGGAAGTTGGTCGCGTCCGGATAGTCCGCGCCCCAACCCAGCAGGTGTATGGGCAGCTCACCGTTGTCGGCGGCGTCAAGGAACGCGCCCGATTCCATGACCACGATATTGACCGTGACGTTCAGGTTTTCCTGAAGCTGGGCCTGGATATCCTCGGCCACGCGGCCCGGTTCCGGCAAGTAGGAGCGGAACACGTCGCGGTAGGACAGTTCGGTCTCGAAGCCATCGCCATAACCGGCTTCTTCGAGCAGCCCGCGGGCCTCATCCGGGTTGAACTCGTACCAGGATACTTCGGGGGTATAGCCGAAGATCGTGGGCGGCATGAACTGCGTCGCGACCAGCGTTCCGGGCGGGTAGAAGTTGTCAACGATACGCTGACGGTCGACGCCCATCGCCAACGCCTGGCGCACGCGCACGTCGTCCAGCGGCTCAAAGGTGTTGTTGAGGCCGATGTAGAAGATGTTGGTGCCCGGACGGTCGTACAGGATCAGGTCTTCGTCTTCACGAATGCGCTGATAGTCGTCGGGGGTCGGGTTGTCGATGCCGTCAACCGTGCCGGCCTGCAACTCGGTCAGGCGGGCTGCGCCCTCGGAGTTCCAGCGGAAGATCACGGTTTCGGTCAGCGCCGGGTCGCCCCAGTAGCCATCGAAGCGCTTCATCGTCAGGCTGTCGCCGCGCTTCCACTCTTCCATGTAGTACGGGCCGGTCCCGACCGGGTTGTCGACCAGGTCACCGCCGCCGCCGGTCGCTTCCAGGTACTCCGCGCTTTGAATGGCGAAGGCCGAGAAGGCGACCTTTGAGGGGAAGGCGGGGTCGGCACGGCACAACGTGAACTTGACGGTATATTCGTCAACGGCTTCGATGGAGAGGAACTCACCACCGTAGTCGCAGTTCTCTGCCGAGTACACCATTGGCTCGAATTCCTGTGCCTGCGACGAATCGCCCGGCACGCCCACCAGCGACACAGCCAGTGTGGCTACGATCACCAGTGCAAGGCCAATAAATCGAAAGTGCTTCATGTTTTAAAAATCCCTTCTACTCTCCGTGTGTAAATGGTACGAACAAAGGACTGGTTTTTTGTCACTGAAACTTGAGTTGTGACGATAGAGGCGCTCCTTTCTCTTCTCAAACAAAGCCACAAGTCCCGACTATGGTGTGTTATCGAGTGGGGAGTATGGTCGGGTGATTCTGGACTCTGTCAAAAAGCTCCTGCATGTTAGTTGTGTTGACACACATTGGAGGACTGCTTTCTGTGTGCAGTGATGGATTGCCCCCACTTATCCCTAAGTATAACCGCTAGGCTTAAGATATACAAACATAATTTCGTTGAGCCTGGCCATCTGTGCCCGGTTCTAATCTAGAGACAAGGATTTATGATTGTAATACGCGCGACCGATTTTGGAAACTCAAAACGCATTGTGTAAATCTAACAAACGTCGTCCACAAACTGGCGGATCGCCTGGAAATAGGGCTGCCCCCCGTAGAACAGCAGGTCATTGTGCCCGGCGTGCGGGATGCGCACCAGCCGCTTATCCTCGGCGGGCGACGCCTCGTACAGCGCCTGGCCGTTCTCAACGGGGATGATCGTGTCGCGCTCGCCATGAATGACCAGCAGCGGCAGCTCGATCTGCGCGATTTTGCGCTCGTTGCCGACCGGGTCGGGCAGGCCCTCCAGCATACGCGCCGGCAGCCCCAGGCGCGCCAGCAGGCGCGTGGCCCGCGCAAATCCACTTTCGACGATCAGGCCCTTGAACTGTTCCGGGTGCTGATGGGCGGCGTGGATCGCGCAGGCGCTGCCCAGCGAGCGCCCCATCACCAGCCACGCGGGCGGGGTCACCCCGGCGGCCTGCAATTCGTCCGGCAGCGCCGCCAGCAGCGGCTCCACATCGGCCAGCAGCGCGCTGACCAGCGGCTTCCCGGTGCTCCACCCGTAGCCGCGAAAATCCACCACCAGCAGCGAGGCTCCGGCACGGTGATACTCCGGGGCGATGCCGTCATAGTCGCTGGCGATCTCGCCGTTGCCATGAAAAAACACCACCAGCGGCGCGTCGGGCCGGTGACGATACAGCCGGTAGCCGAGCACCACGTCATCCGCAACAGAGAGCGTCCCGTCGTGCACGTTGTCGAGCGTGTTGCTGCCGGGCGTACCCGGTCGCGGGTAAAACAGCGTCGAGAGCACCAGCGGGTGATCCAGGTCCTTCAAGTCCATATTTCCCCCTAAATAGCAATCTCCATGCGCACCAGCAGGTCACGCAGCCGGGCGCGCTGTTCGGCGTCCAGCGGCGCCACCGGCAGGCGCGGCGGCCCCGCCGGCAGGCCCATGATATCCAGCGCGGCCTTGACCGGGGCAGGATAGGATCCGAAACCCGGCAGCGCCGCGTGGAACGCGGCCAGCCGGTCTTGCAGGGCACGCGCGCGGGCATGGTCCCCGGCCTGGAAAGCGTCGTAGATGGCGACGACCAGCTCGGGCAGCACATTGACCGTCATGCCGACCGCCCCCGCCGCCCCATGACACAGCGCGCCGTAGATCAGCGTATCGCGCCCGACGAACACCGCGAACGCCGGCGGACAGGCACGGAGGATGGCCGCCGTTTCGGCCAGGTCGCCGCTGGTATCCTTGACCCCGGCGAAGTGCGGGATGTCTTCGGCCAGGCGTGCCAGCGTCTCCGGCGTCAGGCGCACGCCCCCGGCCCGCCCCGGGTTGGAATAGCCCAGCACCGGCAGCGACACCGCCGCCGCGATATCGGCGTAATAGCGATACAGTTCGTCCTGGGTGGGCGTGATGAAAAACGGCGTAATCGGCGCGATGGCATCGGCCCCAACCTGCTCCGCGCGGCGCGAGAGCGCGACGGCTTCGCGCGTGGTGATCGCGCCGGTGCCCGCGATGACCGGCACGCGCCCGTCGACCGCCATCACCACCGCTTGCCACACCTGCGCGCGTTCGTCGGGCGTGAGCGCGAAGGCTTCGCCCTGGCTGCCGGTGGCGAAGATGCCGTGCACCCCGCCCGCCAGCACATGCTCGACCAGCGCCGGGATGCCGTCCAGCGCCAGACCGCCTTCAGCGTCCAGCGGCGTCACCAATGGCGGAATGATCCCGTGCAGATCGACGCTCATCGCTGGTACGTCCCGACGAGCTGCGCGTCGGCCAGGACATGCCCCTCCATCGCGCTGAGGACGTCGGCTTTGGTCGCGCCGGCCTCCAGGTCGAGCGTGGTGTCCAGCGCGTAGAGCGTGAAGATGTAGCGATGCGGGTCGCCGCTGGGCGGGCACGGGCCATAATAGGCCGGGGCGCGATCCGTCCAACTGGTCTGGCCCTGCACGCCGGGCGCGTCATCCGCGCCGGCCCCCTCCGGCAGGCCGGTCAGGTCGCCCGGCAGGTTGAAGATCACCCAATGCACCCAGACCTGTGAGGGGGCGTCCGGATCATCGACGATCAGCGCGAAGCTCTGCGTGCCCTCCGGCGCGCCCTCCCATGCCAGCGTGGGCGAGATGTCCTCCCCGTCGCAGGTGTACGGCTCCGGGATCGGCTCGCCAGCGGCAAAGGCCGGGCTGCTGAGGGTGAACGCCGCCCCATTGCCATCCCCGGCGTCATCGCCCGTGCCTTCGGTGGTGGGCGTGACTGCGTCGCCGTTCGCGTCGTCAGCGCCGTTATCGTCGTCCCCGTCATCATCGCCGCAGGCCGCCAGCCCCAACAGCAGCACGAGCAGCACAATTCCGACCAGCATCCAGCGCTTGGTGTGGTTCATGGCGCAACCTCCCATTTGTTGTCGGCATAATCATGAACCTACATTGTAGCGCAGCCCGCCGGGAAATGAAAAGCGTCACGCGGGAAGCAGCCGGGGCATCGTTACGGACACTGGATCAAGCCCTGCGCCCACAGACAGCCGCCGCACGCCGGGAAGTAGTTCTCCGAGCAGTCCTCCAGGTTCCGGGGGAAGCGCTCGCAGCCGCCGCAGGTCGTGCAGGGGGAATAGGGGAACTCGCGCAGCTTGGCCCGGAAATTGGCGAACTCGTCCGACGCCCAGATATCGCCCAGCGGCTGCGCGTGGATATTCCCCAGGTCGTAGTGCTGCACGTTCTTACGCCGCCCGCGAATGTACTCCGGGTGGTCGTGCAGCAGCGACAGGCATGGGCCGACCATGCCGTCCCAGCGGATCGCCGCGTAGCCTTCCTGGGCGAACTTGCAGTAATCATTGCGCGCGCTCAGGCTGCGATCCAGCAGCGTGACACTGGCCCGCGAATGGTAGAGCGCCTGCAACGGGGCCGCCGTGTCCGCGTCCAGGTCGAGCTTGGGCAGGCTCACGTCCGCCACCCAGGGCGACGCACGATAGGCACACGCCGTCAGCGCGCGGTCGTAGAGGATTTCGCGCTCCATTGCGGACGTGTGCGGCACCACATTCGACACCTGGATATCCCACGCGCCGATCTGCGTGGCCAGGGTGGGCAGCTTGGGCAGGTCGGCGATGTTGCTCTTCATCGCTACGAACGCGATCCCCACCTGTGGATTGGCGTGGCGGTCGGCGCGCTGGAGCTTGCGGCGGTACAGCGCGCGCAGGTTGTCGATCACCTGCTGGAAGCTGGCCCGCACCCGGATATCCTCGTAGCTCGCCGGCGACGCGCCGTCAATCGACACCACCAGCCGGTCCAGGTCGAGATCGAGCAGCATCTCGATCAGGTCGGGCGTCAGCAAGCAGCCGTTGGTCGTCACCTCGACGCGCGCGCCGGCCTCTTTGGCCGCGCGCACAATTTCGGCAAAATCCGGGTGAATCATCGGCTCGCCATAGCCGCCCAGGTGGATGGTGGGCATGGCGGGCCAGGTGCGCAGGTGTGCGATCAGCTCGCGGAACGTCTCCAGCGACAGCGTGCCGGGGGATTCGCGCCACACGCGCTGCACGCACATCTGGCAATCGAGATTACAGTGGGTCGTAATTTCTACATAGAGTTTCGTCAACGGGTCCACGATGTCAGGTCCAATCACTCATGTTCTGCGGGGGTAAAGAGCCTGAGACGCCGTTTGAAAAGCCCTCACCCTTCCGGCGGGGCCGGGTCCCTCTCCCTCAGGGAGAGGGATTAACGGCACGCCTACTCCCTTCTCCCTGAGGGAGAAGGGTTGGGGATGAGGGCCAAAACGCGCACAAACAGAACTTCTCAAATGGCCTCTGAATCATAGCACGGGCTGGCCTCCCGGCACAATTTTAGGACGCGGCCCCGTACTGCCTGCCACAGCCAAAAAGGAAAACTGCCGGGGCACAACAACACCAGCAGTCTTCACAAAATAGGGAGGAAAAAAACAAGCTACAAACGATATCACCTAACGGATCGTCAGCGTCACCACCGCCGGCTCCAGGCGCGGCGTCTGCGCGTAGACGGTGACCGTCCCCGGCTGGTGGCGCGCGCGGAGATACAGCGCCGCCTGCCCGCCGATCAGCGCGAAGGGATTCTCGCCGATCAGGTCCGCCGGGCCATCGACCGCAAACGACACTACCTGATTGGTGTAGGGCAGCCGGTTGCCGTAGCGGTCCACGATTTTGAAGACCAGCCGCGTCATGTCCGCCCCATCGGCGTGCAAGGCGTTGTGGTCCGCCGCCAGCACCAGCTTATGCGGCAGCCCGTCCGCCGCAATGCGCTGTTCGGCGGCGATCTCGCCGTTCACGTAGCCGACCAGCCGCAGGTCGGCCAGCGCCCGGCCCCAGGTCAAATGCTGTGCGCCCAGGCTGATCTGGTACGGGGGGTGCGGCAGGTGCGGGAATGTGTCACGGTCCGGGGTGAAGCGGCCCATCTGTTCGTCGCCGATGAAGACCTCGACGGCGTCGCAGTTGCTAAAGACGACCAGCGGATCGTTGCCGCCCTCGCTGCGATCGCCCATCGACCAGACGGTCGCCGCCTGGAGCACGACGCGCTCCTCCGGCGAGGCCTGGCTGCTGTACGCATAGGCGGCATATTTCGGCAGGCGGAAGATGTCCATCACGCCGTGATAGCAGATGCGATCCCCGGAGCCAAACTCCTGGTGGGTGTTGTAGTCGAACGCACACCAGCCAATCGCCCCGGCGACATTCGCCATGCCAAGCTGCTTATCCTGGATGCGCGCGTGGCGCAGCGCATGTTCCATCACGCGCTCTTCCTGGTCCCAGGACTTGGTCGGGAACATGTGCCCGTTGAACTCGGTGACCAGGTGCGGCGTGTGCAGCGGCTCGACGACGGTATTCGAGAAATCGTTGAAGGTGAACACATCCTCCAGGAAGTCGCTGTCCTGGAAGTAACGCACACCGCCGGTCTGGCGCGTCGGGTCCAGTTGGCGCGCCAGGGCATTCGACGCAGTGTAGAGGTCGTGATCATCCGCCGATTCGTTGATGCGCACGCCCCACAGAATGATCGACGGGTGGTTGAAGTCGCGCTCGATCATGGCCCGCACGTCGCGCAGGCTGAGCCGCTGCCACTCCACGTCGCCGATGTGCTGCCAGCCGGGAATCTCCTCGAATACCAGCAGCCCGATCTCGTCGCAGCGATCCAGGAAGTGCGGCGACTGCGGGTAATGCGAGGTGCGCGCCAGGTTCAGCGCCAGCTCGTGCTTGAGGATGTCGGCGTCATCCCGCTGGAGCCGGGCCGGGGCCGCCGCCCCAATGTAGGGGTAGGTCTGGTGGCGGTTGAGGCCGACCAGGTCCACGCGCGCGCCGTTGAGGTAGAATCCGCCATCTGGACGGAACTCGGCCTCGCGGAAGCCGAAGCGCACGGTTTGGGTATCGAACACCGTGTCGCCGTCCAGCAGTTCGACCCTGACCCGGTACAGCGCCGGATCGTCGAGCGTCCACAGGCGGGCGTCGGCGGCGGGCAGGATCAGGCTGTCGCGCCGCAGCGACTCCCTGGCGGGCACAGTGACCGCGCCCTCGGTGTGGGCCATCGATGCGCCGTCCGGGGCGAGCAGCGTGGCGCGGACGGTGAAGGTGCGCGCGGCGGCGTCCTGGTTGTGCAGCACGACATCCACGTCCGCGTGGCGCGCGTCGCTCAACACGTCGGTGGGCTTGACGAACACCTGCTGCATATGGCACGGCGCGACCAGCCGCAGCCACGCATCCCGGTAGATGCCGCCAAACGTCAGGTAGTCCACCACATACCCATAGGGCGGGATGTCGGGGCGCTCGGTCGAGTCCACGTGCACGGTGATCACATTTTCCCCGGCGGACCGGATGTGATCGGTGATATCGAATGAAAATGGGGTATAGCCCCCCTTGTATTCCGGGAAGGTGTGGCCGTTAATCGCCACCGTCGCGGCGATCATTGCGGCGTCAAACTGCACGTACACCCGCCTCCCGTCCAGCGCTTCCGGCAGTTTAAAGCGCTTGCGATAGGTCGAGATGAACTGGTATTCCGCGTTGTCAAAGTTGTGATGTGGCAGGACCACATTCGGATGCGGCAGCGTCACCGGCTCGAACCGAACATCCGGCACCTGGGCATCCACCTCTTCCGGCAGGAACAGCCAGCCATCATTAAATGGCAGTACGGTCCGCAACGTAATATCCTTTCACAGATCTCAAAACTATTTAGTTGGAGCTTGGGCCAGATCATCCTGGCGATATGTGGCCAGCCTATTTGCCCGACCCCAGCGTCAGCCCTTCGATGAAGTAGCGCTGCAGGAAAATGAACACCAACACGGTCGGCAGCGTCGCCAGCAGCGACCCGGCGGTGATCACCGGCCAGTCCTGCACATAGCGCCCTTGCAAGGTCGCCAGCCCTGCCGTCACGGGCCGCAGCGAATCGGAGTTCAGCAAGATCAACGCCCACAAAAAGTCGTTGAACACCCACGTAAATTCGAGCGTGGCCAACGCCGCCAGCGAGGGCAGGCTCAGCGGCAGCATCATCTGCCAGTAGATGCGCAGTTCGCTGCAGCCATCGACGCGCGCGGCGTCGAGAATCTCGCCGGGGATCGTGCGCATGAAGTTACGCAGCACAAAGGTACAGAACCCCAACTGGAACGCGATGTGAATCATGATCAGCGCGCCATAGGTGTCCCACAGTCCCAGTTCGTTCGTCAGCTGGAAGACCGGCAGCAGCAGAATCTGGAACGGCAGCATCATCCCGCCCACGAAGACGAAGTATAGCAGCAGGTTGCCTCTGAACTTGAAGCGGGCCAGGGCATAGGCGCTCATGGATGATAGCAGCAGCATCCCGGCCAGCGAGGGAAGGGTGATGATGAAACTGTTGAGCAAATACTGCCGGACGCGCGCCACCTCCCACGCGGTGCTGAACTTATCGAGCGTCATTTCTTCGGGAACGCTCCAAAAACCGTTGACACGGATATCCTCAATCGTGCGGAAGGACGTTATCACAGTGGCGAACATTGGCAGCAGCCACATCAACGTGACCGTCGTCAACAGGATGTACTTGATCGCCGTGCGCAGCTTGTCGCGGCGTTCCGATCGTTCGGTGCCCATCCTGGCAGTTTGGCCTACTCTGGCAAGTGTCGTCATGCTGTCCCCCTAGTATTCCAGTTCGTCCCGCAGATTGAGCCACAGGTAAATGCCGATAAAGAACATGCTAATCGAGAACAATACCACCGCAATCGCGGCCCCATAGCCCATCCGGTAATTGTTGAACGCTTCGTTATACATAAAATTCGCCAGCACCTGGGTACTTTGCCCCCCGCGCGTCATGATCTGGACCAGATCGAAGGCGCGCAGCGAGTCGATCACCGAGATCACGAAAATGATCGTCGTAACCGGGGCGAGCAGAGGGAAGATCACATGGCGGAAAAGCTGCCACCGGTTCGCGCCGTCCACCAGCCCGGCGTCGACCATTGCCGGGTCGATGTTCTTCAGCCCGGCCAGGTAGAGCACCATCACATACCCCACCTGTCGCCACACCGCCGCCGCGATCACACAGTAGATCGCGATCTCGCGGTCGGCGTGCCAGGAGGGCGGATTCGAGGTGATGCCGGTATCGCGCAGGAACGAGTTGAGCAGCCCTTTGTCCGGGTGGTAGAGCCACAGCCAGACCAGCCCAATCACCGGGCCAGACAGCACCAGCGGCGAATAGAAGCTGACCTTGTACCATTTGCCGCCGCGCATCTCGGTGTTGAAGATCAAGGCCATCGCCAGGCCGAGCGTGGTCGGCACGGTGATGAAGATCACCAGCCAGCGCACGTTGTTACCCAGCGACTCTTTGAAGATGCGGTCGCCAAACAGTTCGCTGTAATTGTCCAGGCCGATGTAGTACGGGCTGGAAACGCCATCCCAGCGGGTGAGGCTCAGGTAGAACGTGTAGAACGTGGGACCGAGAATCCAGACAGTGTACAACAGCAGCGGAAAGGCCAGGAACAGGTAAGGGGTGGCTTTGTGCGGGATGCGGTCCAGCAGTCCCTGTCCCCCGCTGCCCAGCTTGTTAAACCACCGGTTGAGCGCGGCCATCGCGGTGTTATGCTCGCCCCAGTTCGCCAACTGCCGCGCCGCTACCGGACGCAGCACGACGGCAATCTGGACGACCAGGCCGCTAATGGCCACCAGCGCCAGCTTAAATCCGTTACCAACGTTATTTTGGGCAACTTCAGCGAATGCACCATCTTGATTGAAATAAAAATCGTAAAAATAGTAGAGGCCGACCACCCCGGCGACCACCGTCAACGCCGACGCCAAACCGCTGCGCTGGGGATTGACGATTCCCCAGATCGACAGGCCGCCCGCCGCCAACGCCACCAACGGCAGCATCACCAGGGCATCGGAGCCGTAATTTTGGAAGGTGCCATCGAACAGCACCTCGGCCATCAGGTAGGCCCCGTTGTATTTGGCCTGGTCCCACAACCAGGGCATCAGCAAAAATGACACCAAAATGAGCGCGGAGAAAACCAGCCCCAACAGATTCGCCGTGAAGAAGTCCAGCGGTTCGTCAAAGATCGAACTGGCGCGGTGTGTGTTTCCCATGTGCGCAACGGGTTGGGGGCTATGTCCCGTGAGTTTATCCATGCGTGTGCCTCCCTCTCTTCTTGCTTCCACGCACACGGCAGGCGGAAGGTGAAGGCCAGCGCGGCGACCCGCACGTGCGAGAAGAGACGCCTGCTCCACAAACAGCCTCATGCAGTCAAGCTACTGGTGGGCGTGGTAGTGAGAGGCACGGCCAACCGTGCGATTGACCGTGCCTCCAGCAGACAAACAACGTTCAGCTTACTCGGCAGCTTCTTCCACCTGGCGAATACGTTCGGCTTCCAGTTCGTCCAGGATGGAGTCGATCTGATCGGGGTTGTCCCAGAAGCGCATGAAGCCATCCATGCCGGCGTCCGCCATCGGCGGGGTGGTGTCGCGGTCATAGAACTGCAACACGTAGTCCGCCGTCTGGATCAGGTTCACGCCCTTCTTGACGTTTTCGGGCGCGTCCGTCAGGTCTACGTCGGTACGTGTCGGCAGACGGTCCATGTCTTCGAAGGCCATTTGCTGCACTTCCTTGGAGCCCAGCCAGCCCAGGAACTTCTTGCCACCGTCCAGGTTGCGGGCGTTGGTCGCCATCAGCAGCCCGTCGGTCGGGGCGTCCTCGCCAATCGGCACGTCGGGGTCGATGATCGGGAAGCGGAAGAAATCGAGATCATCTTCCAGTTCGTCCGGGTAGGAGTCGGTGATGAAGCCGCCCATCAGGTACATGGCCGCGTCGCCCTGGATCATGAAGTCCAGGCCTTCTTGCCAACTGTAGGCCGCCGGGTCTTCGATGAAGCAGTTGTGCTCGAAGAGCTGGTTCCAGTAGTCGAACACCAGCTTGACGCGCTCGTCGGTGTAGGATTCCTTGAGCAGCATCAGGTCGCGGTGGAACTCCGGGCCGTTGACGCGCATGTTCAGGTAGTCGAACCAGGCCGCCGCCGTCCAGCGATAGCGGGTGCCGATGGTGAAGGGGGCATAGCCAGCTTCGTTGAGCACGTCGCACGCCAGCAGCAGGTCGTCCCAGGTCTCGGGGGCTTCGTCAATGCCGACCTCTTCGAAGAGCGAGGGACGATAGTAAATGGCCCACCAGTAGTAGGAAGTCGGCAGGAAGTACTGGCTGCCGTCGGACGTCGCCAACTGCTTGAAGCCGGGCGCGTAGGTGTCGTTGAAGCCGTATTCAGCCCACACGTCGGAAATGTCGGCCACCAGGCCCTTGTCGATGAAGAACTGGGTGCGGTTGCCCGCGAACCAGGTCAGCACGTCGGGGGCCGGGCTGGCGGTCAAGTAGGCGCGGATCGCCTGTTTGAAGTCCTCATGCGCGATGATCGAGTGCTCGACCGGCAGCATGGGGTTCTGCTCGTTCCACATGTTGACGACTTTCTCGTCAAATTCACGCGGAATAGGATCGCCGTTGTACGAGTTATAGGTCACGTACTCCGGCCCCTGGGCTGCCGTCAGGCCCAGCGGCACGATAAAGGCGGCGATCAGAAGGAACACAAAACCAAGCTTGGTAAATTTGGACATGAAAGTTGCTCTCCCTTAAAAACTGACATTATACGGAAAAATAGGTTATTGTGGGATGCGTAACTTTGTTTGGTAAGTTCTGCGGGTGCGACACTCCTTTCTCCTGGATGTGACACACACTGTGAACGTTCACAGCTTGTTTACAGTATAGAAGATGGTTATACGCCTGTCAAGTCATTGGGATGACGAATCGTGAAATGATGTCCTTCACGCGGTTCGCTTGACGTTCAGCCGAAATTCCGCATATAATCAGGAATAACTGTGACCGGTCACGGCATTTAATTCACATTGTAACACTGAGGGGCATATCGTGGCGAAAAAAATAACCATCCGGGACGTGGCGGAACACGCGGGCACCTCCTACCAGACCGTTTCGCGCGTGATCAACAACAAAGGCGAAGTCGCGCCAGCGACACGGGCGCGCGTGCTGCAAGCGATCGAAGCCCTCAACTACCGGCCCAGTATGGCGGCCCGCACCCTGGCCCAGGAGCAGCCCCGCACCGCGATCATCGCGGTTGCGATCCCGTTCGAGTCGGATTTCCTGTTCGGCAACGCGCACCTGCTGCAAATGCTGCACGGCATCGACCGCGCAGCCACCCGCCACGACTACAGCATCCTGCTCTCTACGCTGCGCTCGGCCAGCGATCCCCTCCCGGCCTACCGGCGGCTGCTGAAGCGCCAGATGGCCGACGGCGTGATCTTCGAGAGCGGTATGGGCGACGAGGGGGCCAAGCTGCTGGTCGAGAAGGGGTACCCGGTGGTGGTATCCGGCTACACCCAGCACGATATCCCCTGCGTCCACGCCGACGACGAAAACGGGGCTTACGTGCTCACCCAACATCTGCTGGCGCTCGGCCACCGCACGATCGGGATCATCACCGGCCCGGCGGACACCATGAGCGTGCAGGCCCGCTGGCGCGGCTACGAGAACGCGATGCGCGACGCAGCCCTGGACCCGGAGCTGACGCCGTATGTCGAAGGCGACTTCATGACGGACAGCGGCTACACGGGGGCAGCCCGCTTGTGGGAGATGTGCCCCGACATCACCGCGATCTTCGCCTTCAACGACCTGATGGCGCTGGGCGCGATCCGCTGGCTGAACGAACGCGGCTGCCGTGTGCCGGGCGATGTGTCGGTGGTCGGCTTCGACGACATCCCCACCGCCGAACTGCAATGCCCGCCGCTGACGACGGTCCGGCTGCCGTCGATGGAAAACGGGCAGCGGGTGGCTCAACTGCTGTTCGAAATGTTGGACGAGCACCCGGTATACGAGAAAGAGATCATCCTGCCGATCCAGCTTCAGGTGCGCGCCTCGACGGCAGTGCCCCCTAGCAGGCGCGGCTGATCCCCCAGCCCCAGCAAGTCATTCCACAAATAGCGTCGAACGCGGTATGATCAGGGACAAAGAACCCTGATTTATTAAAGGACGGCAATACCATGACGCTTTACCACCATTCCAATCCCGGCAAAACGATCCGCCTGGGCCGCATCCTGAACCCAGACACCCACCGCGCCGCAGTGGTCGCCTTCGATCACGGCGTGCACCTGGGGCTGCTGGACGGCATCATGACCCCTGGCGACACGCTCGAAACGCTGGCCGACGCCGGGGCCGACGCCTTCCTGGTCGGGCCGGGCATCGCGCGCGCCTACGCCAGCGTGTTCGCCGGACACGGCGCGCCGGGGCTGGTCCTGCGCGTCGATTGGACCAACCGCTGGCGCTCGCCGGAAATGCTCGGCAGCGACGAAGGGCGCGGACGCATGATCGCCACCGCCGAAGAGGCCGCCCGGCTGGGTGCGGATGCCGTGCTGACGTATATGTTCATCGGTTATGGCGACCCCAACGCCGAAGCCCGCCAGGTCGCGCATGTCGCGCAGTTGGCGCAGGCGTGCGAAGCGACGGGCATGGGCTGCATCATCGAGCCGATGGCGCGTGGCGAACGCGCCGACCACGACATTTACAACGCCGACTTCATCGCGATGGGCGCGCGCATGGCCTGCGAACTGGGCGCGGACGTGCTGAAGACCGACTACAGCGGCGACGCCGCGTCGTTCCGCACCGTGATCGACGCTGCCTTCCGCCCGGTGTTGATCGCGGGCGGCCCCAAGACGGAAACCCTGCGCGAAGCCCTGGCGATGGTCGATGGCGCGCTGCAAGCCGGGGCCAACGGCATGTTCATCGGGCGCAACGTGTTCCAGGCCCCGGACCCGGCCCGGCTGCTGGGCGTGCTGCGCCGCATGATCCACGCGGGGCTGCCGGTGGATGACGCCGTTGGCGAACTGGAAGGCTAGCCATGTTTGACGCTATGGTTGCCGGACACGTCTGCCTGGACGTGATCCCCCAACTGCCTGCGGTGGACCTGCAAACTATCGTCAAGCCCGGCGCATTGACCGAGATCGGCCCGGTCATGCTCTCGACGGGCGGCCCCGTGTCCAACACCGGGCGCAGCCTGCACCGGCTGGGCATCCGTACCCGGCTGGTGGGCAAGGTCGGCGCGGACCATTTCGGGCAGATCATCGTCGATCTGTTCCGCGAGGATGGCCCCGACCTGGCCGACGACATGATCCAGGCCCCGGGCGAAACCAGCTCCTACACCATCGTGATCAGCCCGCCGGACACCGACCGCTTCTTCATGCACTGCGCGGGGGCCAATCACAGCTTCTGCGCGGAGGATGTGCCCTACGACCGGCTGCACGAGGCGCGCCTGTTCCACTTCGGCTATCCGCCCTATATGCGCTGCATGTACGAGAACGACGGCGCGCAGTTGGTGCGGATGTACGAGCAGGCCAAAGCCACCGGCGTGATCACGTCGCTGGATATGGCGCTGCCGGACCCCAACGGTCCCAGTGGACAGGCGGACTGGCGCGGCATTTTGGCGCGCACGCTGCCGCACGTCGACCTGTTCCTGCCCAGCCTGGACGAACTGTGGTTCATGCTGCGTCGCGACCAACCACTGCCCGCCGACCAGCCCGACCGCGCGATCTCTGAGATCGCCGCCGAGGTGCTGGCGATGGGCGCGCGGGTGGTCGTGCTCAAGCTCGGGGATCGCGGGCTGTACGTGCGCACCGGGCCGCAGGGCGCGCCGCACAGCGACGATCCCGGCTGGCGCAGCCGCGAGTTGTGGGCGTCGTGCTTCCAGCCGGAACCGCTGGTCGGCACCACCGGCGCGGGCGACACGACCATCGCCGGGTTCCTGGCCGCGATCCTGCGCCACCAGCCGATCGAGGCCGCCCTGACCAGCGCGGTTGCAGTGGGAGCCTGCAATGTCGAAGCCGCCGACGCCTTGGGCGGCATCCAGCCCTGGGACGCCACCCAGGCCCGCATCGAGGCCGGCTGGGCGCGCGCGGCGCTGTCCATCCAGGCCGATGGCTGGTCCTGGGACGCGGCGCACCAGGTGTGGACCGGCCCCAACGATCAGCCTCACGAATAGAAAGGGCACACAATGAGCATGACATCAACCGAACGCCTCAACGCCCGGCTGCGCAAAGCGCCGGTCGACCGCATCCCCAACCTGACGCTGGTCATGCAATACGCCGCCGACCTGATCGGCGCGCCGCTGGCCAGCTACTACCAGGATTATCACGTCCTGTGCGAATCCAACTTCAAGACGGTGGAGGTCTTCGGCCTCGACCTGGTGGACGCGATCAGCGACCCCTACCGCGAGGCCGCCGACTTCGGCGCGCAGATCACCTTCCCGGAAAACAACCTGCCGGTGTGCGCTGACCACCTGATCAAGGACCCGTCCGACCTCAAGACGCTGCCCACGCCCGACCCGCTGACCCCCGGCAGCCGGATGCGCGACCGGGTGGACGCCGTCCGCCTGTTTCACGAACGGGTCGGCGGGCAGATTCCGGTGCAGGGCTGGGTTGAGGGCGCGCTGGCCGAAGCCGCCGATCTGCGCGGCGTAACCCAGCTTATGTACGATCTATATGACCGCCCGGAATGGATGGACGACCTGCTGGAGCACATCGTCGAGGTCGAGATCGCCTTCGCCGTTGCCCAGGTCGAAGCCGGGGCGACGATCATCGGGCTGGGGGACGCGATCTCCTCGCAGGTGGGGCCGCAGTTTTACCGCCGTTTCGCGCTGCCCTACGAGCAGCGCATCTTCGAGGCCGTGCGGGCCGCCGGGGCGATCCCGCGCCTGCACATCTGTGGCGACACGACGTCCATCGTGCCGGGCATGGCCGCAAGCGGCGCAGCGATCATCGACCTCGACTGGCAGGTCGACCTGGCGCAGGCCCGCGTCGACGTGGACGCCATCGACCCGGATATCGCGCTGTGCGGCAACTTCGACCCGGTGGCGATCCTCTACGAGGGCACGCCGGACGACGTGCTGCAGGCCACGCAGTACTGCCGGGATGTGGGCGGCGCGAACTGGCTGGCCGCGCCGGGCTGCGAAGTCCCGCGCCAGACGCCCGCCAAAAACATGCACGCGCTCAGCGTGGCGCTGGAATAAGAGCTAATATAAGGTACGATATCCGAAAAATTCTTACACAGGGTGGGGATGGCGGCACGGGAATATCCCGTCGCCGCACCGCCCCGCATTATATGAAAAGGAGCGTTACACAATGAGTAATTACAAACCTAAACCGGAACATAAATTTACATTTGGCCTGTGGACGGTCGGCAACCCGGGCCGCGACCCGTTCGGCGTCGAAGTGCGCGCGGCACGCTCGCCGGTCGAGCTGGTGCACCTGCTGGCCGAGGTCGGTGCGTACGGCGTCAACTTCCACGACAACGACCTGGTCCCCATCGACGCCACGCCCGCCGAACGCGACAAGATCGTCGCTGACTTCAAGCAAGCCCTGGCCGATACCGGGATCGTGGTGCCGATGGCGACCACCAACCTGTTCACCGACCCGGCCTTCAAGGACGGCGCGTTCACCGCCAACGATCCCCAGGTGCGCGCCTACGCGCTGCAGAAGACCATGCGCGCGATGGACCTGGGCGTCGAGTTGGGCGCGAAGGTGTACGTCTTCTGGGGTGGGCGTGAGGGCGTCGAGACCGACGCCGCCAAGAACCCGCTCGATTCTGGCAAGCGCTTCCGCGAGGCGCTCAACTTCCTGTGTGACTACGCGCTCGACCAGGGCTACGACCTCAAGTTCGCGCTGGAAGCCAAGCCCAACGAGCCGCGTGCCGATATCTACCTGCCGACCACCGGCGCGATGCTGGGCTTCATCGCGACGCTGGACCACCCGGAGATGGTCGGCGTCAACCCGGAGGTGGCGCACGAGCACATGGCCGGGCTGAACTTCGTCCATGCCGTCGCGCAGGCGCACGACGCCGGCAAGCTGTTCCACATCGACCTCAACGACCAGCAGTTCGGGCGCTACGACCAGGACTTCCGCTTCGGCGCGAAGATGATCAAGCAGGCGTTCTTCCTGGTCAAGCTGCTGGAGGACGTGGGCTATGACGGGATGCGCCACTTCGACGCGCACGCCTACCGTACCGAAGGGCCGGAAGGCGTCAAGGACTTCGCGCGCGGCTGCATGCGCACCTACCTGATCCTCAAGGAGAAGGCCGCCCAGTTCAACCAGGACCGGGAAATCCAGGACCTGCTGGCCGACATCAACGCCGACGACGGCGCGCTGAACTGGCTGTCCGGCGGCTACAGCGCGGACAAGGCGCAGCGCCTCAAGGGCGAAAGCTTCGACCGTGTGGCGTTGGGCCAGCGTGACTACCGCTACGAGCGCCTGGATCAACTGACGTTCGAGCTGCTGCTAGGCGTGCGGTAAGGATCCACACGATGCGATACTTACTTGGACTTGATGTCAGCACGACCGGATCGAAAGCTTTGCTGATCGACGAAAACGGCGCGGTGATCGCCAGCCACAGCACGCCGCACCCGCTCAGCCAGCCCCGCCCGTTGTGGAGCGAACAGGACCCGGCGGACTGGTGGCACGGGATGACGGAGTCGATCCGCGCCGCGCTGGCCCACATCGCCGATCCCGGCGAGATCGTCGGCATTGGGCTGACGGGCCAGATGCACGGGCTGGTGTGCCTGGACGCAGACGGGAATGTGCTGCGCCCGGCGATCCTGTGGAACGACCAGCGCACCCAGGCCGAATGCGACGCGATGACCGCCACCATCGGCGCGGGGCGACTCATCCAACTGACCGGTAACCGCGCGCTGACCGGCTTCACCGCGCCCAAGATTCTGTGGGTGCGCAACCACGAGCCGGACGTCTACGCGCAGATCGCGCACATCCTGCTGCCGAAGGACTACATCCGCTACAGGCTGACCGGCGACACCCACACCGACATGGCCGGGGCGGCGGGGACCTCGCTGCTCAACGTGGCCGAGCGCAGTTGGTCGGCGGAGGTGCTGGACGAACTGGACATCCCGGCGGCGTGGCTGCCGAAGGTGCACGAGGGGCCGGAGATCACCGGCACGGTCAGCGCGTCCGGCGCGCAGGCCACCGGCCTGAAACCGGGCACACCTGTCGTCGGCGGCGGCGGCGACCAGGCCGCGCAGGCGACCGGCGTCGGTGCCGTCGAGCCGGGGGTCGTGGCGCTGACGGTCGGCACGTCGGGCGTGGTGTTCGCGCCGCTGGCCAGCTATGCCTACGAGCCGGACGGGCGGCTGCACGCCTTCTGCCATGCCGTACCGGGGCAGTGGCACTTCATGGGCGTGATGCTCAGCGCGGCGGGCAGCCTGCAATGGTACCGCGACACGCTCGCGCCGGGCGTAGACTTCGACATACTGACCGGCGAGGCCGAGGATATCACGCCGGGCAGCGATGGCCTGTTCTTCCTGCCGTACCTGACCGGGGAGCGCACCCCGCACCCCGATCCGCTGGCGCGCGGGGCGTTCGTCGGGCTGACGGCGCGCCACACTCGCGCCCACCTGACGCGCGCCGTGTTGGAGGGCGTGGCCTTCGGACTGCGCGACAGCTTCGAGCTGATCAAGACCAGCGAGGCGGGCGTGATCGACGAGGTCCGCGTCAGCGGCGGCGGGGCCAGGAGCCAGGTCTGGCGGCAAATCCTGGCGGATGTGCTGGGCGTGCCGCTGGTGGTGGCCGAGGCTATCGAAGGCGCGGCCTATGGCGCGGCGCTGTTGGCCGGTGTTGGCGGTGCAGTGTGGCCGGACGTGCCCACCGCCGCCCATGAGACGGTCAAGCTCGGCGCGCGCGTGCAGCCCGGCCCGGCAGCCGAGGCGTACACCGCCGCGCACGAACAGTACCGCGCGCTGTATCCCGCGCTCCAGCCGACGTTCCACGCGCTGGGCGAGGGGGCCGGGGGGTGAGGGACAGCTTTGCACGGTCCTGCCGGGGCCTGATATCAGACAACCCATCACCAAAACCAGGGGCGTATCGTGATCGGTACGCCCCTGATGCTTGTTCAGCGTTTACAGGTGGGCAGGCGGGTTACTGTGGCAGCATGTCCGCCGCCAGACCGAGTTTGTTCTGCGCGTCGTACACCGCGAACAGCGCCCGGTTGATCGTTTGCGGGGTGAGGCCCTGGTCCGGAGCGTCACACTGCGCCTGCCACAGCGCCACCGCTGCCCCGGTATCGCCGGCAGCGTCCTGCAACAGCGCGCGCAGCGGTTCCAGGGCCGCGTCGTCGACGGTGATGTCGTCCGGGCTGATCACGTCCGGGTACTCGCCGCACGGCAGCGGATCGCCGCCCGCCGCGCCGCGCCAGGCCGCCATCGCGGCCTGGTTGGCCGCCAGCAGCGCGTTGTACTGCTGCTCAATCGGCGGGACCGGCTCGCCGGCCAGCACGAAGACCGCCGTCGTCTGCGCCGGGACGGTGAAGCTCCCGCTGTCGGCGTCGAAGCTGGCGGTCTGCACGACCGAATCGTAGGAGTCGGCCAGCACCGGGTGCAGTTGGAGCGGCATCCCACTCACCTCGCCGACGGTATACGTGATCGCGTCCGGCGTGGCGTTGAACAGCACCACGATGAAATCACGCCGGGGGTCGAGGTCGACATCCGTCAGGTCGGAGATGCTCATCACAATCAGGCCGGGCACCTGGTCGGGGCCGGTGTTGTGGAACATCACCCGTTCCTGGATATCGCTGGCGGTTTCCAGCCGGAACAGCCGGGAACTCTTGCGGATGGCCAGCATTTCGCGGGCGTGCTGCACGGTCTGCATGATGTGCTCCGGCTCCGGCTTGAGGGCCGGATCGGCCAGCCGGGGCCGCATGATGTCCCAGCGTTCCGCGTTGTCACTGGCCGGGGGCAGCCCGACGCCCCAGTTGTTGTCCTGGTAGGTGAAGTCCAGCTTGTTGAACCAGTCGCCGGAGTTGTAGCTGTTGCCGTCCATCGACTTGGAGCGCAGCATGTCGCTGCCCGCGTGGAAGAACGGCACACCCTGGCTCAGCGAGACGATGCTCAGGCCCATGTTCTGCATCCGCACACGCTCGTCCATTGGGGTATCGAGCGGGGCGGCGAACTGAATCTTGTCGAACAGGGTTTCGTTGTCGTGCGCGGAGATGTAGCTGATATGTTCCTGCGGGTCGAGCGTGTAGCCGGCGGGCGCGCCGTTGTAGTCGATGTCCGCGCCGGTCACGCGATCGCCGTCCTTGTCCACGAACTCGTAATCGCGCAGGTTCCCGGCCAGCCCGACGCGGATCGTGTCCGCGAAGTGCAGCAGGTCGTCCTTCTGCGCGTCCGGATCGGCGCTGGTGAACGCACTCGGGGCGTGGTACAGCCCGGTGATGAAGCCCTGCAAGCGCCGGTCACCGAACGGGTTGCCGCCGCGCACCGCATCGCGGATGCGGTCGTTGAACGAGCCGATGCCCAGCCCGCCGATGTTAAGCTGCGTCGCGTTGGGTCCGCGCGCGCCGCCCTGGACTTCGCCGAAGTCCCAGCCTTCACCGTACACGTAGATCGCGGGACCGTCGACGCCGTCCGCGTCCAGCGTGAGTGCGTCCAATGCCGCGCGTACCGCCGCCATGTTGTCCACCATGTGATGGCCCATCAGGTCGAAACGGTAGCCGTCGACCTTGTAGGCTTTGGCCCACATGACCACCGAGTCCACCATCAGCTTCTCCATCATGTTGTGCTCGGTGGCGGTGTTCTGGCAGCAGGTGCTGGTCGTCACGCCGCCGACCTCGTTCAGCCGGTGGTAGTAGCCCGGCACGACCTTGTCCAGCACCGATTTTTCGGTCTGGCCGCTGGCGTTGGTGTGGTTGTAGACCACGTCCAGCACCACGCGCAGGCCCGCCTCATTGAGGCCCATCACCATCTGGCGGAACTCCAGGATGCGCTGCGCGCCGTTGGGGTCGGTCGCGTAGCTGCCTTCTGGCACGGTGTAGTGATACGGATCGTAGCCCCAGTTGAAGGCGTCCTGATCGCGGATCGGCTCGATGGTGGCCTGCTGCTGGTCGGAGTCCGGCGGATAGCTCGCCAGTTCGTCCCAGTCCGGCAGCACCCACTCGGCCTTGTTCTCGTTGATGGTGGCGATATCGAAGGTCGGCAGCAGGTGGATGTGCGTCAGTCCGGCCTCGGCCAGCGCGCGCAGATGCGCCATGCCGTTCGTGTCCTGGAGGGCGAAGGCCAGATAGGTGCCCTTGTATTCCTCCGGCACGCGCGGATCGTTGACGCTGAAGTCGCGGACGTGCAGCTCGTAGAGCGCGATATCTTCCGGCACGGCCAGCGGCGGCTTGGCCAGGTCGTCCCAGCCTTCCGGCTTGAGCGCAGGGTCGTTGTACAGGTCCACGATCTGGCTGCGCGTGCTGTTCATCGCCAGGCTGATCGAGTAGGGGTCGGTCACCAGGTTGGTTTCGATCTGCTTGCTGGCCGGGGCGAAGACGGTAACTTCGTACAGGTAGTATTTGTACGTCCAATCCGGCTCGCCGGTGATGCTCCACACGCCGGAGTCCGGGTCGAGGTCCATGTCGTAAGCCGCCGGTTCGGTGACGGGATCGGCGTCGTCGTACAGCAGCAGCCGCACGTTCTGCGCGGTCGGTGCCCACACCTTGAGCGCCGGTGTGTCGCCGTCGTAGATCACGCCCAGGTCGCCGTCGTAAGTGTACAGATCGTCCAGCACGCCGGGGATTTGCAGCGCCGTCGCGTCGACCGGTTCGCCGTCGGCATCGACTGCCGAGACCGCGAACTGGCCCTTGAGAATCTCCGGCACTTTGTCCAGGTCGGCCTCGTCGATGGTGAAGGCGTTGAGGTTCGCCAGGTGCGGGAACTTGGTCATGACGGCTTCGCCCAGGCCGTCCGCGTCGTAGGTCAGCGGGATCGACGCGCCGCCGGTGACGCCGCTTTCTTCGAGCACCAGTTCGGCGCTGGGGGAATAGTGCAGCGTGAAGCTCATGCCCTCTTCCACGTCGATATCCCAGGCGATGGTATCGGCAGCGACCCAGTGCGCCATCGCGGCGTTGATGTTGCCGGCGGTGCCCACCTTCGGCGGCTCGTAGATCGGGCGGGCGGTCGGCTCGTCGCTCACGTCGGCCTGCACCATGTTATCCGCCGTGTTGTAGGCCACCACAAGCTGGTGTCCCTCGGCGGGGATGGTGAAGGGGATGTTCGCGCCGCCGGGCGCGCCGTCCAGACCGTAGTTCTCGTCCCAGGACTGGTTGATGGCGACCTTGAGTTCGTAGCTGCCGGGCGGGATGGCGTTGGTGAAGAACACGTAAACCCCGTCCCCGTCCGGGTCTTCAAGCAGCGTGCGCAGGCAGGGCGGCTCCCAGTCGCCGGTGTGCATCTCCGGCGGGCAGCCCAACTCGCTCTGGAAGCTGCCGGGCACGTTGGCGATGATCGAGTTGACGGTGTCGCTCACCCAGTGGGTGCGGTGGTTATAGAAGAACGTGACTTCGGTTTCCTCTTCCAGTTCCAGCGGGATGTTCGGGCCGTGACCCTCCGCGCCCAGGCCGTAGTTGACCGGCTCCCAGTCGGCATTGAGGGCGGCTTTGTACTCGTAACTGCCCGCCGGCAGCGTCCAGGTGGCTTTCCACAGGTCGTCGCCAGCGTCGTAGGTGAGCATAGTCGCTTCACAGGCCGGCTGCCAGTCCTCGTCGCAGCCCAGTTCGTCCTGGAGCGACCCGGCAATCGTCACCGTGTCGGGCGGCTCAGTGATGGCCGGCTCCGGAGCCAGCGCCTGCAAGTCGTCCGGCAGCGACGGTTCCGCTGCGGCTTGCTGCATGGCAGCGATCTCGTCCGGGCTGACGACCTGCTCCTCGCTGACGCTGACGGCGATCAGGTTGGTCTCCGACTCGAAGGTGAAGGTCACTTCGTAGCCCACGTCCGGCACCTCGAAGACGAGATACTGGCCGTTGAGTTCGCCATCCATGCCGTAGTTCTCGCGGATGCCCTGGTCCAGCGCGACCTTATACTTCCACTCACCGCCGGGGATCACCACCGTCGTATAGTCGTAGACGCCGTCGGCGTCGGGGTCCTGCATCCAGCTTTGCAGGCAGTCCGGCATCCAGTCGCGCGCGCAGCCTAGTTCGTCCTGGAAGTCGCCGACCGCCGTCGCAATGCGGCTGTTGACGTTATCCGTGACCCAGTAGGTTGCATGGTCGTAGATGAACGTGACGCGCGTTTCCTCGGCCAGCGACAGCGGAATACCCGTGCCGCCAGGCGTCGCGCCCGCGCCGTAGTTCTCGGTCAGCGTGCCGTTGAGCGCCACCCGGTAGGTATACTCGCCCGCCGGGAGCGTGAACTCAGCCTGCCACACACCGTCCTCGTCGTCGAAGGCCAGCGCGGTCGCGTCGCAGTCCGGCTGCCAGTCCTCGTCGCAGCCCAGCTCGTCCTGGAAGAACCCGACCAGCACGACACTGTCCGGCTGGTCGGCGTCCTGGGCGCCGGCCTGGGGTTGCACGGCCAGCCCGGCAGCCACTAACAACATCAAAAACAGGGCGGGAAGCACCAAGCGGAGGGGAAGTTTCCTGCGTATCGTTGGCATACAAAACTCCATTCATAAAACTAAAAAATGGTCAGAAAGAGACTGTTTTCTTTCGTTTAGACAACTTCTCTCAAACACACACCAGGATATTACCGCACGCCCGAAAAAGAGGCTACACTCGCGCGACATGGCAAGCCGCCGGTTTGCCGTTATACTGGGGCGGTATTTTTCCAGTGTATCTCATCTCAATGGAGCCTGTATGACGCTTGACATGTGGTATACCCTGGGCATCCTGGTCGCGGCGATTGTGCTGTTCATCACCGAGTGGCTGCGCGTGGATATCGTGGCGCTGGGCGTCGTGGTGGCGCTGATGCTGACCGGAGTGCTCACAACGTCCGAAGCCATCGCCGGCTTCTCGAATTCGGTGGTGCTGATCGTGGCCGCGCTGTTCGTGGTGGGCGGGGCGGTGCGGCTGACCGGCCTGGCGAGCATGATCGGCCAGCGCATCCTGACGGTAGCCGGGGACAACGAAACGCGGCTGGTGATGGTGATCATGGTCACGGCGGCGATCCTGTCCGGGTTCATCAGCGACACGGGCACGGTCGCGGTGCTGCTGCCGGCCATCATCAGCCTGTCGCGCACGGCCAACATTCGCCCGTCCAAGCTGCTGATCCCGCTGTCCTACGGGGCGCTGCTGGGCGGGGCCACCACGCTGATCGGGACCACGCCCAACATCATCGTGACCGACCTGCTGCGCGAAGAAGGCCAGTCGACGTTCCAGTTCTTCAGCTACACGCCGGTCGGCTCGTTGATGCTGGTCACCGGCACCGTGTTTATGGTCGTCATCGGGCGGCGCATTCTGCCGGAACACCGCACCCCGCACGAACTGCAAGAGCAGGTCAGCAGCCCCAAAGAACTGCTCGACACCTACCGCCTGCCGGATGACCTGTTCCACCTGCGCGTGCCGCTGGAGTCGCAGCTGCGCCACAAGACGCTGGCCGCCTCGCGGCTGGGCGAGGAGTTCGGCGTGACGGTGCTGGAAGTACGCCGCCCGGCCCAACCGCAGCCGCTGGTCAAGATCGGCGAGCAACGCCTGGTGCTGCAATCCGACACGATGGACCTGATCCACCCCGCGGCCAACACCGAACTCCAGACCAACGACGTGCTGATCGTGCGCGGACCGGAAAAAGCCGTCAAAAAAGCAGTCGCCTTCTGGAACCTGGTTCTACAGCCAGTCTCCCCCACCGACACCGAATCGCTGATCAACAAAGAAGCCGGGATCGCTGAAGTGCTGATCCCGCCGCGGTCGTCGCTGGTCGGCAAAACGCTGGTCGCGACCCGCTTCGGCTCGCGCTACCGGCTGACCGTGCTGAACATCATCCGCCCCGGCGAAAGCGACAACCTGTTGATCAAGGCAACGCCGCTGCAGGTCGGCGATACGCTGCTGGTGCAGGGCTACTGGCGCGACATCCTGGCGCTGAAGGAAAAACCGCGCGATTTCGTGGTGATGGGCCAGCCGGAGTCGATGCTCGGCGCGCCCAACCGCCAACGCGCCCCGCTGGCGCTGCTGATCATGCTGGGGATGCTGCTGGCGCTGATCACAGGCATGGGCAGCGTGGCGATGATCAGCATGACCGCCGCCCTGGCGATGGTGCTCTCCGGCTGCCTGACGATGGACGACGCCTACGCCGCCATCGATTGGAAAAGCATCGTGTTGATCGCGGGCATGCTGCCGATGAGCACCGCACTGGAGAAAGTCGGGCTGGTCGAGGAGGCGTCCGCCGGGCTGACGGCATCCTTCGGGGACCTGGGGCCGCTGGTCGTGATGGCCGGGCTGTTCCTGATCACGTCGCTGTTCACGCAGGTGATCTCCAACACCGCAACCACCGTGCTGATGGCGCCCATCGCGTTCGAAACGGCGATGCAGCTCGAGATCGCGCCGCAGGCGTTCCTGATGGCGGTGTCGATTGCGGCCTCGATGGCGTTTGCGTCGCCGGTGGCCTCGCCGGTCAACACGCTGGTGATGGGCGCGGGCAATTACCGCTTCGCCGATTACATCAAGATCGGGATTCCCATGATCCTGCTGATGCTGCTGGTGACGTCGCTGGGCGTGCCGCTGCTGTGGCCGTTCTAGGTCATCATGACGGCGCGGCCTGCTCCTGGCCGAACTGCGTATCGTACAACTGCGCGTACACCCCGCCGCGCGCCAACAGTTCGTGGTGCGTGCCGCGCTCCACGATCTGCCCGCGATCCAGCACCAGGATCAGGTCGGCGGCCAGGATCGTGCTCAGCCGGTGCGCGATCACGATGCTGGTACGCCCGGCCATCACGACTTGCAACGCGTCCTGGATCAAAGCTTCGGACTGGCTGTCGAGGTGGCTGGTTGCCTCGTCGAGCACCAGCACGCGCGGATTCTTCAGGATCACACGCGCCAGCGCGATACGCTGCTTTTCGCCGCCGCTGAGCCGGTAGCCACGCTCGCCGACGACGGTGTTGTAGCCATCCGGCAGCCCGACGATGAAGTCGTGAATGTTCGCGGTGCGGCAGGCTCGCTCGATCGCATCCTGTGTCGCGTCGAGTGTGGCGTACAGCAGGTTGGTGCGGATCGTGTCGTGGAACAGGTGCGTCTCCTGCGTGACCATGCCGACCTGCGCCGCCAGCGAGTCGAGCGTCACGTCGCGCAGATCGTGCCCGTCCAGCGAAATCCGCCCGCTGCTGGGATCGTACAGGCGCGGGATCAGGTAGGTGAGCGTGGTCTTGCCCGCGCCGCTGGGGCCGACCAGCGCCACAAGCTGCCCCGGCTGGATGTCGAAGGTCACGTCGTCGAGGGCTTTTTCGCGCGCCTGGCTGGGCGGCAGATCGGCGGGGCTGTGCTGGCCGTTGGACTTGTCGTCGTCGGACAGCACCGCGCCGACCATATCCATGTGCCCGTGCCGCGGCACGCTGCTGAGCAGATTCTGCTCGTCGACGGTGTACAAAAACGTGACATGGTCGAATGTCAGCGCGCCCTGCACATCGCGCAGCACGTGCGCGTCCGGCTTTTCGTCGATATCCAGCGGCAGGTCGATCACCTCGAACACGCGCTCGAAGCTGACCATCGACGTCGCAAACTCGACCGGCGCATTGGTCAACTGCTGCAAGGCGGCGTAGAGCTGCATCAGGTAGGCGCTGAAGGCGACAATCGTGCCGATGGTGAACGCATCGCGCAGCACAAGATGCCCGCCCACCCAGTACACCAGCGCGGTGCCAATCGCCCCGATCAGCCCGATCACCACGAAAAACTGGCTGCCGACCACCGCGCGTCGCACCCCAATATCACGCACCTGGGCGGCGCGCCCCTCGAAGCGCTCGACCTCGGTGTGGCTGCGCCCGAACAGCCGCACCAGCAGCACGCCGCCGATGTTGAGCGTCTCGTTCATGATGGCGTTCATGCGCGCGTTGTAGTCCATCGCCTCGCGCGCGATGCTGCGCAACGCCCGGCCCAACCGCCGCGCCGCCACGATGAACACCGGCAGCACCAGCACGCCCAGCACCGTCAGCCGCCACTCCAGCGCCAGCATCACGCCCACAATCGCGGTTACCTGGATCAGGTTGGTCACGATGTCGACAATTGTGTTGCTGATCGCGCGCTGGGCACCGATCACGTCGTTGTTCAGGCGGCTGATCAACTCGCCGGTCTTGGTGTTGGTGAAGAAGCGCAGCGACATACGCTGCAAGTGGGCGTACAGGCTGACGCGCAGATCGTAGATCACGCCCTCGCCAATGGACGCATTCAGCCAGCGCTGCAGCACGCGGATCACGCCGCTGAAGATCGGGATCAACACCAGCCCCAGCGCCAGCAGATTGAGCCGCTTCTCGTCCCCGGCGGGCAGCGTGTTGTCGATCAGGTCGCGGAAGATCAGCGGCGTCAGCAGGTCCAGCCCCGTCACCGCCAGGATCGTCAGCAGCAGCAGCGCAATCCGCCGCCGGTACGGGTTGGCGTAGCTCAACACACGCCGCAGCAGCGCCCAACTGACCGGGTGGGACCGGTCTTCATCGCCATGCAGATAGGAACGCCAGCCACCATGAAAGCCCATAGCACACTCCCCACGTTATCGTCGATACATCATCTTCAGACTATACCATTTTTCGGCCCCGCCCCCCCCAACGACGGAACGCGCCCAAAAACACCGGCGGCGGCCCGACCAGTCACCAAACCGGGGGACACGCCGCAGGGATTACTCGCTGTGAGGGACGGAGCGTCTACTGCGCGGGCTGCTCCGCCGGCACGAATTCCACCTCGTACATCTTTTCCCACCGCTTGCCGGTGATCATGAAGGTGTCGCTCTCCGGCAGGTAAGCGATGCCGTTGAGCACCTCTTGCTCGCCGTAACCGGCAGCCTCGTCGGGCGTGAGCAGGTCGGACGCATCGATCACGCCCGTCACCACGCCGGTCAGCCTGTCGATCCGCACGATCACGTCGGTCTGCCACACGTTGGCGTAAATGTGGTCCCCAACGCATTCCAGTTCGTTGAGGCGGCTGAGGGGCCTCTCCTGCACCGTGAGCCGGCTCAGCGGCTGGCCCTGGACCGTGATCAACATTTTGAACAGCAGCTCGAACGTGTCCCGCTCGCGGATCGACAGAAACGTCGTGCCGTCGCTCAGGTACAGGAAGCGCTCATCACTGCACAGGCCCCAGCCTTCGCCGCTGTACGCGAAACTGCCGGTCTGCTCGAACGTCTGCAGGTCGTAGACGAACGCGACCTCGGACTGCCAGGTCAACTGGATCAACTGGTCGTCGACGCGCTCCAGCCCCTCGGCGAAATACTGCTCGTCGACGTCAATTGACCGCAGCACGTCGCCGGTGGCGGGGTCCACCTTGCGCAGCGTCGACTCGCCGCGCCGGCCAGTGCTCTCGTACAGGAAGCCGTCGTGCCACAGCAAGCCCTGGGTGTAGGCGCTGGTGTCGTGCGGGATCACGTTCAGCACCTCCGGGACCAAAAACTCGACCGGCTGCGCCAGCGGATCGCCGGTCTGGGCGGCTGCCGGTGCCAACAGCACGCCCGCCAGCAGCACAATCGCCAACAAGAAAAAACTACGTTTCATCATGGTACGGTGTATCACAGTTCCCCCTTCTAATTGGACGATTGCGGCATCTTGGGGGACAGCCATCCGACCAGCGCTTCCTCAGACCGCGTCTGCATCAGCACCCGGCCCGGCCCGGTCATCTCGCAGACCAGCCCCTCGCCGCTTAATAATGTGGACTTCCAGCCGCCGACGCGCCGCACGTTGAAATTCACCGAGCCGTCAAACCCGACGATGTGCCCGGTATCGATGGTGTAGCGCTGGCCCGGCTGCAGCACGCGCTCCTCCAGCGCGCCGTAACAGCCGATCACGACCTGTCCCTGCCCGCTGACTTTGAGCAGGATCAGACTGCCGCTGCCGAAAAAGCCGCGCGCGCCGCCCCACTTGGCGTCGGTCTCGACCCCGAGCTCGCTGGCCATGTATGCGCCGCTTTGCAGCATGAACTCGCTGCCGCTGATGTTCAGCACGCGCATATCGCCGGGGAGCGCCTGCGCCAGGTTCAACTCGCCGCCCTGGGCCGGGGCCTGGTACGTGTTCTGGAAGAAGCTTTCGCCGGCCACCATGCGCTTGATGCCGCCCAACAGGCCGCCCTGCGATTTGGTTTCGACGGTCACGCCGTCGCTGTAACTGACCATGGCCCCCGGCTCGACCTTGACTTGTTCGTTGGGGGCCAGGGCCACTATGGCCAGCGAAAATGATGGTTGGTGTTTGAGGGTTACGTCCACACGATGCTCCTTTGCAGCTTAACCGGACGATGTCACGCGCCCGCCGATAATAACGCGCTGCCGGTCACTTGGACAACATTCAGCGGGGCGGACGCAATCGAGGCGCGTGAGTATGATGGCCCGCCACCCACACAAAGCTTACATCGCATCTTCACAAGTTCTACACATTCTGTGGCGATAATGCACCCCGTATCGAAATGACAAGACGGAATGGAGAGCGACAGATGGCACAGAAAGCACTCGTAGGGCTGCTGGTTTTGACCGTAGTCGGCGCGCTGGGGATCGGCATTTATGACGCATCGCAGAGCGATGCCCCGGCAAACACTGACGCCTTAGCTGACGACGCAGCCAGCGCTGCGAACGCCGGCGAGGCGACGAACGCGGCTAACACTATCGACCAACCGGCGGCGCAAGCCACCCTGCCCATCGCGACGCCAACGCAGGACGCAGCCGGCGCAGCGACGGCAGGCACGCCAGTGGCAGCTGAGCCGCAGCAGGTTCAGCAGGCGCAGGCTATGGTGGGCGACCCCTGGACCGCCAGCGGGACGATCACCGCGCTGGATACCGCCGGCGTCATGCTGGCGCTGGACGATGGACGCGAGGTCTTTGTCGAACTGGGGCCGCCCAGCTACTGGCAAGCGCAGCCGATCACGCTGGATGTGGGCACGGCCATCACTGTCGACGGATTCAACAACGGCGACCAGGTCCACGCGGCGACAGTCCGCACGACCACCGGAGCCGAATTGGCGCTCCGCACAGCGGACGGCCAGCCCCTCTGGGCGGGCAGCACGGGCAGCGGTGGCAACGGAGCCGCCGGCAGCGGCGCGATGAGCGGCCAACCGGTCGAGGAAGTCACCATCGCGGGCACGGTGTCCGCGGTGGACAGCATGTCCCTCACCATGCAGACGGCAGCCGGCGAAACGCTGACCCTCCAGCTTGGCGCGCCGAGCTTCTGGCAGGCGCAGGGCGTCAGCTTCAGCCCCGGCGACCCGATCGAAGTCATCGGCTTCTGGCAAGGTGCCCAATTCCAGGCTGCGCAGATCACCAAAACCGCGACCAGCGAACGGCTGATGCTGCGCGACACCAACGGTCGCCCGTTGTCGAGTGGACCGGGACGTGCAGGCAGCCAGAGCCAGGGCGGACAAGGGCAAGCGCAGGGTGGGCAGGGCCAGGGTAGCCAAGGTGCACAGGGCCAGGGCGGGCAAGGCGGGCAGGGCCAGGCCATGCAGGTTCCGGCTGACCAATGGGAAACCATCACCGGCACCGTCAGCCAAACCGAAGCGCGCGCCGTCACGCTGCAACTGGCCAGCGGCAGCACGGCGCGGGTCGTCCTGGGCGAGATGGACTTCTGGAGCGCGGACGGCTTTTACTTCTCGATTGGCGACCAACTGCGCGTTGCTGGCTACTGGCTGAACGGCAATTTTGAGGCGGGCGAGGTCACCTTCACCGCCACCGGCGACACGCTGACTATCCGCGACGAGTTTGGCCGCCTGCTGTGGGTCGATCCGACCGGCAGCCAGGGCAGCCAGGGGGGTCAAGGCCAGGGCCAGAGCAATGGTAACGGGTATCGCGGCGGGCGGAATTAGCACAGCACCGAAGGGGGCGCGAGCGAATGTCTACACACGATCACGATCAGCGACCGGAAAGCCTGCCGCAGCGCGTCTGGGACTCGGTCCAGCGGGACGAATTCCCGCCCCGCGACGACCGCAGCCGGATGAAGACGGTGATGAACAACCTTGTCTTGCACATCCATCCCAGCCGCGTCACCAAACGAACGCTCAAATTCACCTACACCTGGGGGCTGGGCGGGCTGGCGATCCTGCTGGTGATGATCCTGGCGGCAACGGGCGTGATGTTGATGTTTGTCTACACGCCCACGCCGGACCAGGCCTATAACGATATGCTGGCGCTGCAAACCGATGTGTGGTTCGGGCAGTTGGTCCGCAACCTGCATCACTGGAGCGGCAACCTGCTGGTGGTGGTCGCCTTCCTGCACATGCTGCGCGTCTTCTACACCGCCGGGTTCCGTCCCCCACGCGAATTTAACGGGTGTGGCTACTTTGCGTTTTGAAAAGGGTTGAAAGACAGAGGAAAACTCGCGACGATAGAGTTAGGCCAAAATCGTCAAGGAGGATTCATGTCTTTCAACCCCAGTATAGCGGAAAATATACG
>DAOTUD010000019.1:0-4286 GCA_034437275.1 Anaerolineae bacterium | reverse complement strand
TACGACTCGCCAACTGGCTCGCGCCTTGTTGAATTTGTCTCCCGATTACGATGTAGAACAGTTTCAGCCCGCCTCTATAGAGGCTTCATGCGCCGCTTAAGTTGGGATCATATTTTGCCATTGCACCCCCCCCTCCCTTGCCGTAGGCTTGTGGCGCGCGGGCAATTACCCCCTGAACGGGTACAACTGGCAAGACATTCGCCCCATTCTGGAAGAGCACAACCTACCGTCCGATATAGACCCGAACGAGTGGTACTCGCTGCAAGACTGGCTGGATGTGCTAGGCGACATCACAGAAGGTCCTGTCTGGTTAGATTATCTGTCGGCTGGCATGCGTATCGTCGAAACGGTCGCTCCCCCGCCCCCTTCAGTGGACGTTGATCGGTTTAGTTTTTGTCTCAACGCGGCTTTCCACGCCCAACACCGCAACGGTGATATTGGACAGTATCGCGTGGAGCAAGTTGGGGACCAACACATCAAAGTCGTGGCCGACACGCCCTATCCCGATGATCTACACTACGGTATTTGCTACGCCTATGCCCAACACTGCTTACCACCGGGGACGGCATTTCATATCTGGTACGACGAGTGTGTAGTGGCTGATCCCGCTTCGCCAACCACCATTCATATCACCTGGGCGTGATCACCGCGTCCCCAGAAAAAACACCGGCCCTGGGCTTATGCCAGAGCCGATGATTTTTTGCGCTAGCATGTGGCCATCACTGCGGCCAGTTTTCCAGCAGGCCCACAATCTCCGCGACAAACCAGTCCGCCGTCGCCCCATCCAACACACGGTGATCAAACGTTAGCGACAGGTACACCATCGGGCGTACCGCCATCGCGTCGTTTTCCAGGACCACCACGCGCTTTTTGATCGCGCCGACGCCCAGGATGCCGGTCTGCGGTTGGTTGATGATGGGTGTGGCGAACAGGCTGCCAGCTACGCCGTGATTGGTGATGGTGAAGGTGCCGCCCTGCACTTCGTCCGGTTGGAGCGCGTTGGCGCGGGCGCGCTGGGCGAGATCGTTGATCTGCCGTGCCAGCCCGGCCAACGACAGCTCATCGGCACGCTTGACCACCGGCACGATCAGCCCTTCCTCCAGCGCGACCGCCATCCCAATGTTAACCTCCGGCTTGAGCAGGATGCCGTCGTCGGTCCAGGTGCTGTTGACCATCGGATGCCGGCGCAGCGCCTCCGCCGTCGCCGCCATGAAGTACGCGGTAAAGGTCAGGTTCACCCCGCGCCGCGCGAATTCGTCCTTGTGCGCGGCCCGGTGCGCGGTGACCGCGCTCATGTCCGCCTCGAAGACGGTCGTCACGTGGGGCGCGGTGTGCAGCTTGCTGTGGACCATGTGCTCCGCGATGCGGCGGCGCATGGTGTTCAGCGGCACCACTTCGCCGGGCTGCCCGGGCGCAGGCGGGGCCTGATGTACGTGGTCCGGGGGAGTCTCTTTCTTGTAGAGATCGTCGGTCGGCTTGAACAGGTCGCCGCTGCCGGGCTGCTCCCAGGGGGCTAATTCGGGTTCCGCCTGGGTTTGTGCGTCGCCGCCGCGCTCGATGTAGGCCATGATGTCTTTCTTGGTGACGCGGCCATTGCGCCCGGTGCCCTTGATGCGGGTCACGTCGATGTTGTGCTCGGCGGCGATGCGCGCCACAACGGGCGTGATGTGCGGCATCCCGGTCTTCTGGGGCGTGGGGGCCGGCTCGGGTGCTGGTGCAGGTTCGGGCGAGGCAGCGGGCGTTGACGGAGCCTGTTGGCGCGTGTCCGCTTCGCTGGACGCGGTGCGCCCGTAGGCGGCGATAGCCTCGGCCTCGACGGACGCGGGGACGTCTTCGCCGGCCTCGCCGATCACGGCCAGCACCGTCCCCGCGTCGACGGTCTGGCCTTCGCCGACGTAAATCTTCAGCAGCGTGCCGCTGGCTGCTGCGGTCACTTCGGAGGTCACCTTGTCGGTTTCCACCTCGACAATCGGCTCGTATTCCTCGACGGTGTCGCCCTCTCCCTTGAGCCAGGTGCCCACCGTGCCTTCGACTACACTTTCCCCCATCTGGGGCATAATCACTTTGGTCGCCATAAGGTCTATTTCTCCGGCTTAATACTCGGCCAGTTCCCGGATCGCGTCCGCGATCTTCTCCGGGCTGGGCATAAAGAAATCTTGCATGCTGTGGGCAAAGGGCACGCCCGGCACATTCGGCCCGGCCAGGCGGCGGATCGGCCCGTCCATCCACTCGAAGGCTTCGTCGCTGAGCAGCGCCGCGATCTCGGCCCCGTAGCCCAGGAATTCGTTGTCCTCGTAGACGATCAGCGCTTTGCCGGTCTTCTTGAACGAGTCGATGATCGTCGTCCGATCCAGCGGCACCAGCGTGCGCACGTCGACGACTTCGCACTGGATGCCGTCCTGCTGGGCGACCGTCTCCGCCGCTTGCCGCGCGTAGTAGTGCATCATGCCGTAGGCGTAGACCGTCAGGTCGTCGCCCTCGCGCGTGACGTTGGCCGGGCCAATCGGCACCACGACGTCCTCATCTTCCGGCACTTCGCCCCGGATCAGGCGGTAGCCTTTCTTTGGCTCGAAGACCATCACCGGGTTCGGATCGCGCACCGCTGCCTTGAGCAGCCCCTTCGCATCGTAGGGGGTGCTGGGGATCACGATCTTGAGGCCGGGGGCGTGCGCGAAGTAGGCCTCCACGCTCTGCGAGTGATACAGCCCGCCGCCGATGCCGCCGCCGTAGGGCGCGCGGATGACCATCGGGACGTTCCATTCGCCGTTGGAGCGATAGTACACCAGCGCCGCTTCATTCACGAGCTGGTTAAAGGCCGGGAAGATGTAGTCCGCGAACTGAATTTCGCAGATGGGTACCATCCCGCCCATCGCCGCGCCGATGCCAATCGCCACGATGCTCAGCTCCGCCAGCGGGGAGTCGATCACGCGGTCCGGGCCGTATTTGTCGTACAGGCCCATCGTCGCGCGGAACACGCCGCCGCGCGGCCCCACGTCCTCGCCGGTGATGAACACACGCTCGTCGCGCGCCATTTCCTCGTCCATCGCCTGGCGCAGCCCTTCGATCAGTGTAATTTCAGCCATGGTTCACCTCACTCCTGCCCATCGATGGGTTTGAAAACGGGGAACAGCGCGTCTTCGGCGGACGGGTAAGGCGCTGCAATGGCCGCCGCCTGGGCCTCGTCGACTTCCTGGCGCACGCGCTGCTCGACTTCCTCGATGGCGTCGTCGTTCAGGATGCCTTTGTCCAGCAGGTAGGACTGGAAGCGCTTGATCGGATCGCGTTTCTTCCACTCTTCGACCTCGTCGCGCGAGCGATAGGTGCGGTCGTCATCATCGGAGGAATGTGGCACGGGGCGGTAGGTCTTGGCTTCGAGCAGCGTCGCGCCGCCGCCGCTGCGTGCCCGTGCGACAGCCTGCGACGTCACGCGGTAGGCGGCCAGCACGTCGTTACCGTCGACCATTGCCCCCTCGATGCCGAACATGGGTGCACGGTCGGCGACGTGGGGCACGGCCATCTGCATGTGCATCGGGACCGAAATGGCGTAAATATTATTTTGCACCAGGCAGATCAACGGCAGCTTGTGCACGCCTGCCCAGTTCAAGCCTTCGTAAAAATCCCCTTCGCTGGTGGACCCCTCGCCGAGGGAGGTCACGGTGACGCGGTCCTCGCCCAGCAGCTTGCTGGCCAGCGCCGCCCCGGCAGACTGCGGCACCTGCGTCGCGACCGGGCTGGAGGACGATAGCATGCCCAGGTTGCGGCTGCTGAAGTGGGACGGCATCTGGCGCGACCCACTGGTTGGCTCGCCGGCTTTGCCGAACACCGCCAGGAAGAACTCGCGCGGGGTGTAGCCCAGCGCAAACGCGAACGCCAGGTCGCGGTAATACAGGTGCGTGTAGTCGTACCCGCGCCGCAGCGCATAGGCCGCCCCGACCTGGATCGCTTCGTGCCCAATGCCGGAAATATGAAAAGCTATTTTGCCCTGACGATGCAGCACCCAGGTGCGCTCGTCGGTGCGGCGCGCCCGGACCATCTGCCAGTACATCTCCAAAAGTGTTTTGGTATCAAGATCAACGTCGGCATCGTCGATCTGATATGTGGTCTGAAGTTCCATAGATATTCTTTTCCTGTATATGATTTTCTGCCCGCCAAGATTATAACGGGTGTGGCTACTTTGCGTTTTGAAAAGGGTTGAAAGACAGAGGAAAACTCGCGACGATAGAGTTAGGCCAAAATCGTCAAGGAGGATTCATGTCTTTCAACCCCAGTATAGCGGAAAATATACG
>DAOTUD010000018.1:0-13514 GCA_034437275.1 Anaerolineae bacterium | reverse complement strand
GGTTTTGTCAAGCATTCTGTGGTGAGGAGATATCTTTAAGTGTGTGTCTTCTCACCACAACTTCGCTGGAATTTTTCTCAAGTTACGCTGGACTCTTGTCCGATTCTCAAGTTACGCTGGAATTCACAGAATGGCGATCCATTCGTTCGGCTGGTTGCCGGGTTCGGCCCGTACCCGCCCCGCTTTACCGGTCGGGAAGGTGTAGAACAACGTCACCCGGCTGATTTCCATCCCCTCCGGCGGCGTGATGGTGGCTTTGAACTCCATGCCGCTGGGATACAGCGAGCGATAGGTCAGGTCCGTAAACTGGATGCCAGCGACGCCCTGGTCAGGGTAGGTCTGTGCGACGTCTTCCCCGCCGACGACGGTATAAGTGTAATCATCCCCGTCCTGGGCGTAGGATGCCGGGACCAGCGCGCCCGCGATCAGCACCGCGACCAGGATGAGCGAAATCTTCTTAAGCATGTACGCCTCCACACATTGGTAAAAAATCGTTCAGGAGCGCCAGTATATGACGCCCCTGAGATAGTACCACATCACAGCCCTATATCACGACTGCGCCGGGAGCGTTTCGCGCGTCCCCTTGCCATTCGACGATGCTGGTTCCGGCACATCGCGGCGGAACTGGCTCATGTACAGGTCGTGGTAAAAGCCTTCGGCCTCCAGCAGTTCGGTGTGCGTGCCCTGCTCGACAAATTCGCCCTCGTGGATCACGTACAGTTGGTCGGCGTTGCGAATGGTGCTCAGCCGGTGCGCGATCACGAAGCTGGTGCGGCCTTCGAGCAGCTTTTCCAGGGCTTGCTGGATCAGCCGTTCGGTCCGCGTGTCGACGCTGCTGGTCGCTTCGTCCAGGATCAACAGGCGCGGGTCGGCCAGCGCGGCGCGGGCGATGGCAAGGAGCTGACGTTGGCCCTGGCTGAGGCCGCTGCCGCGTTCGCCGAGCAGCGTGTCGTAGCCTTCGGGCAGCTTTTTGATGAACGTATCGGCGTGTGCCAACTCTGCCGCCGCGATCACCTCCTCGTCGGTGGCGTCTGGCCGTCCGTAGCGAATGTTGTTCATCACGGTATCGCTGAACAGGAACGTATCTTGCAGCACGATCCCGATCTGGCGGCGCAGACTTTCGCGCGTGACCTCGCGCACGTCGTGCCCGTCGATCACGACCGCGCCGGAGTCGACATCGTAGAAGCGCGGCAGCAGGTTGATGATCGACGTTTTGCCCGCGCCGGTCGGCCCTACCAGCGCGATGGTCTGGCCGGGTTCGGCTTGCAGGTTGACACCTTTCAGCACCGGCTCATCTTCGTTGTAGCTCATCCACACGTCGCGCAATTCGACATGCCCGTCGATGGGCGGCATGGCGCTGGCGTCCGGTTTGTCTTGCACATGGGGTTCGGTGTCCAGGAATTCGAAGATGCGTTCCGCCCCGGCGACCGCGCTTTGCACGTTTGTCCACAGCGTGGCGATCAACTGGATCGGCTGGTTGAACTGCTGCGTATACGAGATGAAGGTGATGATCAGCCCCAGCGAAATGATCGTGCCGCCGATATCCTGCTCGCGCAGCATCAAGATGCCGCCGACCCCGCCGACGATCACGATCGAGACGAACCCGAGCGCCTGGAGGGTAGGGGCCAGGGCGCTGGTGTAGGCCACGGCCTTGATGTTGGCGTCACGGTTGGCGGCGTTGGCCTCGCGGAAGCGCGCGATATTTTCGTCCTCGCGCGTGAAGGCCTGCGCCTCGCGGACTCCCGCGATATTCTCTTGCAGGTCGGCGTTGACTTCGCCGATCTCGCGCCGGGCCTGGCGAAAGGCTTTGCGCGCCTGCTCCGAGAGCCACACTGTCGCGATCAGCATCAGCGGCACCATCGCCATACTGACCAGCGCAAAGGAGACGCTCTTGTTGAACATGGCATACGTCAGCCACAACAGGAGCAGCACACCCCGGATCACCTGCACCAGTGCGAACGAGATCGCCTGTTGAAGGGTGTCGATATCGTTGGTCAGGCGGCTCATGATGTCGCCGGCTTCGTTTTTGGTGTAGTAGCTCAACGACAGGCGATGGATGTGTTTGAAAATGTCCACCCGCAGGTCGCGCAGAGCATAGGCCCCGGCCCAACGCATCGTGTAGAATTGCAACCCGGAGGCCAGGGCGCTGCCAAAGGCCAATGCCACTAGCAGTAAGACGATCAGGCGCACGCCATCGGTCACACTGTCGCGGCTGATCATGCCCGACTCGTCGGGCATGTTCTCTGGTTCGTCGAACCAGCAGTTGTTTTCTGCGGCCTGCCGGCTGCTCTCCGATCCACCAAGTTCTTGCTGGGTATAGGGTGTCAGGTAGCAGTCGACCGTTTGCCCGATCAGGTCCGGGGTGACGACGCGCGTCCACGCATTGAAGGCCGCCATCACCAGCACGAGCAGCAAGAAGATCCGCCGCCCGCCAAAATAGTGCCAGAAACGCCTTAACGTCGCCCGGACGCTTTTTGGTTTGCGGGCTTCGACCTCGAAGATGTGGCGGTGGTTCATCATGAGGGCACCTCCTCGCCGGCGGCAGCTTCTTCTGTGGCTAGCTTGGCGTCTTCCACTAGCTGAGAATTATAGATATCGACGTAAATCGGGCTGATCTCCATCAATTCTTCGTGCGTGCCACGCGCCGCGATCTGGCCTTTGTCCAGCACCAGGATTTGATCGGCGTTGAGCACCGTGCTGATGCGCTGGGCGATCACAAAGCTGGTGCGGCCCTCCATCAGTTTATCGAGGGCTTGCTGGATTTGGTATTCGGTGGCGACGTCGACGCTGCTGGTCGAGTCGTCCAGGATCAGAATTTGCGGGTTGAGCAGTAATGCGCGGGCGATGGCGACCCGCTGTTTTTGCCCCCCGCTGAGCGTGGTCCCCCGTTCGCCGACCGGGGTGTCGTACCCGTCAGGGAAGGACATGATAAAGTCGTGCGCGGCGGCAGCCTGGGCAGCGGCGCTCACCTCGTCCATGCTGGCTTCGGGCCGCCCAAACGCGATGTTATCGCGGATGGTGCCGCTGAACAGAGTTGTTTCTTGCAGCACGATCCCGATATGCGAGCGCAGGCTGTTGAGCGTGACATCGCGCACAGCGTGATCATCGATCAACACCCGGCCTTCGCTGGCGTCGTAGAAACGCGGCAGCAGGTTGATGATCGTCGTTTTGCCGCTGCCGGTTGCGCCCAGCAGGGCGACGGTCTGGCCGGGCGCGGCTTCGAGCGAGACGTCTTGCAGGACGTACTCGCCGCTGGAGAAGTAGCGGAACGAGACGTTCTCAAAGACCACCCGGCCCTGCACGTCCTCGAGCACGATGGCGTCGGGTTTGTCCTCGACCTCGTTGGCCGCGTCCAGGATTTCGAAGATGCGCGTTGAGGACGCTGCCGCCTGCGACATGAGCGAGATGATAAAGCCCAACTGGCCCAGCGGCAGGAACACATAAACCAGGTACAGGCTGAACTGCTGCCATTCGCCCAGCGTCAGGTCGCCGTCGATGATCTGGAACCCGCCTGCATACAGCACTGCGGCCTGTCCCAGCGACGCGATCAAGAACACGGTCGGGAAGATGAACGAAAACGCGCGGCTGATTTTCAGGCGTTGTTCCAGGTAGCTGTCGGCGGCTTCGTCAAAACGGGATTGTTCCTGTGGTTCCTGTACGAAGGCTTTGACCACCCGGATGCCGGCTAGATTTTCCTGCAAGATCGTATTGAGCCGGGAGAGCCGTACCTGCAGCTTGCCGAACAGCGGCTGGGCGATCATCCCAAAGCCCAGGAACATCAACATGGCCAGCGGCAGCACCGGCAGCGCCACCAGTGTGAGCCGCCAGTTAGTCGCCAGCAAAATGATCAGTGTGCCGGTCAGCAGGACGATGGCCTGTAATGACAGCAGCAGCCCCTGTCCAACGAACAGACGCACCTTTTCGACATCGTCGGTGGCCCGGATCATCAACTGCCCGGTCTGGTTTTGGTCGTGGTAGCTGAAGGACAGGCGCTGGATTTTGGCAAACAGTTCGTTGCGGAAATCGAACGCCACGCTTTGGGAGAGGCGCTCGGCCATGTAGCCCTGGATGAACGCAAAAATGCCCCGCGCCAGCGCAAAGCCGATGATCGCAATGCTGACCGCGATGATCGCGTCTTCGGCCCCGCTGGCGTCCTGGCTGATCTGCTCGAGTGTGGTGCCGCGCGTTTCTAGCAGGGCGCTTTGCCGCGATTCTTCCATATCCAGGATGGCCTGGGCGGTCACGCCTTCGGTGATGTTGTCAATGATGTTGCGTACCAACCGGGGCACCATGAGCTGCGCGCTGGTCGAAATAAACAGCGCGACGTAGGCGGTGACGGTGACCCAGCGATAATGGCCCAGGAATTTTAGCGCGCGTCCGAGGTTCTTGAGTCCCTGGCGGTTAAAACGCTGTTCACGATTGCTTCTCATAGGCTATGCTTCCTCATTGACGGCAGTTTGTGGCGTATGCAGTCCCATTGTCGCGGCGGTATCGACCAGGCTCTCAAGCAGTTTGTTCAACAGGGCCAGCAGTGTCTCGCGTTCGGCAGGGGACAGCGGCGCAAATAAGCGCCGGACGAAGATGGCAAATTGGGGCGCATGTTCCTCGATTTTGGCCTCACCCGCTTGTGTGATGCGGATGCGGAACTGGCGGCGGTCGGTGGGGTGTAGATGGCGTTCGATCAACTCCTGCGCTTCCAACCCGTTGAGCAGGGCGCTTACTGTGTTGCGGCTGACGCCCAGAACATCGCTTAGCTCGCTGGGGGCCAGCCCTTCCTGGCGGCCCAGTTCGCGGTCGACTTTCAGATGCATCAGTAGACGCAGGCGGGCCGGTGAGAGGGTGCTGTCCTGGTGACGCTCGCTGGCGAGGTGTCCCATCAGGTTGGCGACCCATTTCAGCTTGTGGAACAGGGCAAGCTCCGTCATATCATCGACGACAAACAGCGCCGCGAGGATCTCTGTGATTTCCTGGGAATGGGGGTAGGGTTCTGTCATGTCCGTATCTTGAATTGTTTATTCTGCGCCGAACTATACGGCATAGAATTATTTTTGTCAATGAACGGGATTCAGGATAGGTGGGCGCGCAGCCAGCGCCAGAGAGTACGCCCGGCCCGCACCGGCCAGGGATAACGGGCTTGCTTGCTGACTTGCTGGACGGTGTCTTTGATTTTGACGAGATGGCCATAGCGTTTTTGCAGCGCGTGCCGGCGGCGTGTGATCCACACAAACAGATCAGCGGCGGTGCGATCCGGGAATTGTTCGAGGATGCCGGATTCGGTGATGATCTGGACCGTTGTCTCGTAGAGCATGTCGTACCAGGCCGTTACCGCTTCTTCATAGCTGATCGGTGCCTGGTCGATCTCGTGCAGCACATCCTGATAATGGCTGATCTGGCGCAGCATGTCGATGTAACCGCCGGGTTTGGTCAGCCGGATGCCATGATCCGGGCGCAGGTCGTCCAGGCGGGTCTGGGTCAGGAAGTCCTGGCGTTCGGCCTCCAGCAGCAGCGTGTGGTAGTTGGTGTCGGTGCTCAAGCCGCCGGGCATATTGAATTCCCATACGTAGGCCTCGATCTGTTCGATGCCGAGCTGGTGCGCGACCGACACGCGGTGGTTGCCGTCCTTGACGAAATAGACCTGGCCGACCTTGTACACTTCGATCGGGGGGACGCCGCTGCTGGTGGGGTCAAGATAGGCCGTGGCGACATTCGACCAGCGTGCGCGCAGGTCCTCGTTGAGGGGCAAAAATGCGCGTGTGAAATCCTCGTAGCGGTCCTCACTCCCGGCGATCTGGTCGACAGGGATGGTCTGCACCCCTTTGTAGACCGTATTCTCCAGGTGCAGCCGCCGCGAGAGATCGTGAAAATCAAGCAGGCCGATATTTTTGCGCTGCAGCCCGGCCAACATCTGGCTCCAGAAGGCTTTGCGCCGTGCCTGATCCCACTCTTTGAGGGCCTCGGACCGGTAGTGTTGTTCCACGTGGGCTAACCATCGTTGTCGTCGGGGTCATCGTCGGCGAACAGTTCTTCGATGAAATCCTCGAAGGGGTTGTCCGATGCCTGGTCTTTGGGCGTCGCTTCGGGGCCGGAGAGGAACTCCAGACCGGGCGTGTCGTCTTCATCAGTTTCGCCCGGGCCTTTCCAGCCCGGCGGGGCGAGTTGTGACGGGCTAAACAGGTTTTCCAGGCGGCGGATCGTGTCGATCAGGCGCTCGTTAAATGTCGCATGATCCTCGAGGTCTAGCCCCTCGGCGACCTCTTGAATGGCGCGCCGCATGTAGACATAGACCGCCAGGACTTTGGAGTGTGTCTCCGGCGGGAAATACACGGCCACATCATCCCGCGCCGCCAGCACGACCATCTGGTGAAACGAAGCGAAATCGTAGGTGGACACCAGCGTGCGGAACGGGTAGGGATTGTCACGCGGGGCGCGATCTTGCCTCGGCGGCAGCCCGACCACGATGCGCGGCTGGTTTTTCACTGGCAGGCCGAGCTTACGCTTGATGCGGTTGCGGACCGGTTTCCATGCGCCGATGGTGAACTCGATGATCCATTCATCGCGGTTGCCCATCATGGTCGCGAAGCCCGCCAGATACATCGCCATCTCGACAAATGCATCGACGAATACGTCCGGCTCGCGCGTAAACAGGATCAGATCGTCGGTCTGGATGTCGAACGAGAATTTGTCGGCCAGGGTCAAGTTCTCATAGAGGATGGCATTGGCTTCGTCCACGTACATCCGGACCGGGTGCGGATAGTGCGCGACGACGCGCCGCAGCGCCGCCAGCGTGGCGTCTGGGAGTTCGTAGGCGCGGGCCAGTTGGCGCATGGAGTCTTCGACATGGTTGGGATCGAGCATGATCGGGTTTTGACGCATCGCTTACCGTTCCTCGTTTGCTGTGCGGATGAAACGTTACGTGCCGTGGGGCAGCACATCACTATTAAAATATTACCGGATATCGCCGCCGATTGCTCAGGCCACGGCGTGTGATCATGTGGTATGCTAGCAGTGCACAGTGCGCTAATGACCGATTCAAAGTGAGGACGCATGAAGGCTTTTATTTTTGACCTGGACGGTGTGATCACCGACACTGCCGAATACCATTTCCAGGGCTGGAAGCGGCTGGCGGACGAGGAGGGGATTCCCTTCACCCGCGAAGATAACGAACAACTGCGCGGCGTATCGCGGCGGGAGAGCTTGCGCCGGTTGTTGAAGGGCCGCGTGATCGACGAGGTGACGGCTCAGGCCTGGATGGTGCGCAAGAACGGCTATTACCAGGAGTTCATCGCGCAGATGACGCCGGACGACCTGCTGCCAGGGGCGCACGAGTTTTTGGATGCAGCCCGCGCGGCGGGACATAAGCTGGGGCTGGCCTCCGCCAGCCGGAACGCGCGGACGGTGGTCGACAGCCTGGAGATTGCCGGTTATTTCGCGGCGCTCGGCGACGGGTACGCAGTGGTGAACACCAAGCCGGCGGCGGACCTGTTCGTGTGGGTGGCCGGGGGATGTGGCGTGCCGGCGGCGGATTGCGTCGTGTTTGAGGATGCTGAGGCCGGTGTGGAGGCGGCGCTGGCCGCCCGGATGCAATGTGTCGGCATTGGTCCGGCTGAGCGTGTGGGCAAAGCGCACCTGGTGTGTGACGGGCTGTACGACGTGACGCTGGAGCAAGTGCTGGCGTTGTTCGACGAATAGCATATTGGGGCTGTTGGGTTAGGGGGATCATATGGCAGTAGCAGATGATGTCCAACTGGCTGAAGGGGTGCGGATTTTCCAGCCCGACCTCGTGAACCTGTACGGCTGCACGATCGGGCCGGAAACCGGCGTTGGGCCGTTTGTGGAGATTCAGCGCGGGGCGGTGATTGGTGTGCGCTGCAAGATTTCGTCGCACAGCTTTATTTGCGAGGGCGTCACGCTGGACGATGAGGTGTTTGTCGGGCATGGGGTGATGTTCACCAACGATATCTACCCCCGTGCGACCACCGAGTCCGGGGCCTTGCAAACAGGCGATGATTGGGAACTGGTGCGCACGCACGTGCAGCGGCGCGCGTCCATCGGCAGCAATGCGACGATCCTGGCGGGGGTCACGATAGGGGAGGGGGCGCTGGTGGGGGCGGGCGCAGTCGTAACGCGCGACGTCGCACCCTACGCGATTGTCGCCGGCGTCCCGGCCCGCGTCATCGGCGACGCCCGTGAGAAGAGCTAGCTGTACGCGAGGGGCGGCAGGGTTTCGTCACATTGCCACCCCCTCACTTCGCATAGTCAATATCACCAACAACATCATCATTCCCCGGGCAGCACACGCTCTATCGCCGCCTCTGGGGGCGTGTCGATACGGGGCGTCTGCGGTTTCAGGATGATGCGCACCGAGCGATCATAGGTCAGGTAGTTCCACATCCAGTTGACGAACACGTTGAGCCGGTTGCGGAAGCCCATCAGCGTGATCAGGTGCAGGAACAACCACGCGAACCATGCCACAAACCCGGTGAGTTGGATCTTGTAGAAAATCCAGGCCACCGCGCGGCTGCGCCCGATGGTGGCCATAATGCCCCGGTCCTGGTAGTGGAAGGCTTCCTCGGGCTGCTGCGCGATCCGGCGCTCGATGTTCCTGGCGGCCAGGATGCCCTGCTGCTTGGCGACCGGGATCAGCATCGGGTAGGGTTTGCCCTCTGCGTCTTCCAGGTAAGCCATATCCCCTACCACGTAAATGTCCGGTTGTTCGATAACCGCCATGCTGGGCTGGACCGGGACGCGCCCCGAGACGTGCAGCGCCACATCAAGCATTTCCGCCACCGGCGACGCCTTCACCCCGGCGGCCCACACCAGCGTATGCGTGTGGATCACGCTCCCATCGTCGAGCATGATATAGTCTTCACCCGCCTCCTGGACGCCGTTGCCCAGGATCACCTCGACGCCCAGGCTTTCGAGCTGGCGATGCGCGGCCTGTTGCAGCTTGTCGGGATACGGGGTCAGCAGGTGGTCCATGAGTTCGACCAGCACCACACGCCCCTTGACCCCGTCCATCTGCTGGGCGTACTCTTTGCGCAGCACATGCGTGTAGAGTTCGTGCAGCGCGCCTGCCGTCTCCAGCCCGGTCGGACCGCCCCCTACCACGATCATTGTCGTCAGCGCCTCGCGCTCTGCCGGATCTGTGCTCCAGGCGGCTTTTTCGAAGCACATCAGCAGGTGATTGCGCAGTTCGACCGCGTCCGAGAGCGATTTGAGATTGAAGGTATGGTTTTGGATGTGATCCAGGCCGAAATAGTGGGTCCGGCTGCCGGCAGCGACGATCAGATAATCGTAAGTTTCCTCTCGGATCGTGCCGTTGGTCTTGATGCTGACTTGCTTTTGCCCGGGATCAATCGCCTGGACGTCGCCCAGCAGAAAGCGTACATTCGACTTTCCCCGGAAGATGCCCCGCACCGGGTAGGCGATCTCGCTGGGGTCCAGACCGGCGGTTGCCACCTGGTAGAGCAGGGGGGAAAACAAATGGTAGTTCTGGCGGTCGATGAGCAGAATCTCGGTATCCGTTTTGGCCAGTTCACGGGCGGCATACAGCCCGCCAAAGCCAGCCCCAATGATGATCGTTTTTGTCATGACCGGACTCCCTTTACCATTTACCGCACCGTCGTTTGCTATAATCTTATGAACGGTGCTTGTGAAATTCAACACATGAATTTCTATGATAGATATTAACAAAATTAGGTGCGGTCTGGCGACGCTCCGGATGAAAACCGGATGAAGGTGTGGTGAGCGATCGGTGAAGCGCTCAGTCCACCAGCTTATGCTGCACGGCCAGCGCGACTGCCTCGGTGCGGCTGGATACGCCCAGCTTAGACAGGATGTTGCTTACGTGGAATTTCGCCGTCGAACGGCTGATCGTCAATTCTTCGGCGATGGCAGTGTTGTTCAACCCCTGGACCATCAGCGCCAGGACATCGCGCTCGCGCCCGGTCAGGTCATGGCCGGGAGTAGGGGGGCGCGTGGTGGCCTGGATCAACTCCGTGAGCCGCGTGTACCAGTTGCCAAATACCGCGCTAAGCTGGCGGATTTTGTCGTTCATCAGGTGCGCCTCAGTTGGCCGGGCAGGTCACGCGGTTGATCTTCCACGGCCCATCCTGCCGGATCACGTCGACCGTCACGCTGTGGGTCAGTTCGCCGGGGTTCCACCCTATACGCACGCTTAAGGTGACTGCATCATCAGTACGGGTGGTTTCTTCGGCAGCAAACGCGACCGGCTTGTCCTGCGCGCACAGGAACAGGTCGTATCCGCCCACATCGAACGAGGCGATAATGGCCTGCACTTTCGCGATCCATTCCGTCGTGAGGTAATCTTGCCATTTATCGCGCGGGTGCGACAGCGGGCTGCCCGGAAAGCTGACATGCCAGCGGTAGAAGCTCTCGACGAGTTCGACCGGCGCCATCGCCGCGATTTCGTCCGCTGAGGCGATGACGTCCGGGACATCGGTGATCGGCGTGGCCGGGACGGGCGAGACCGCCGGCAGATCGACCCGCAGGCCGGTACAGTCGATTCGGTCGATCTGCCATTGCCCATTTTCCTGGGCCAGATCGACCGGCATCGCCTGGGGCTGCCCGCCAAACAGATCGGTAAAGCGCACCACCACCTGCGCGGCGGTGTCTGTCGTCGCGATTGCCTGCACCGTGACCGTTTCTGGCCGCGCATAGCTGCACACGAAGGGGTCCCACTGCACCGCGCCGTGATCATCCCCCCCGGCTTCTGTCTCGGCCCGGATCACCTGGACCAGCGCCTCGGTCAAATACTCGTCCCACTTGGCGCGTGGATGGGCCAGCGGATCGCCGGGGAAGGTCAGATGCCAGGTGTAAAAGCTTTGGGTGAGTTCGACGGGGGACATGGCCGCGATTTCGGTGGTAGAGGCGATCCCGGTGTGTGGGGCGGGGGGATCGGCGGGGGCGCGGTCGTCGCTCTCCTCGGACTGGCACGCCCCGACCAGCATCACGAGTATGGCAAGCAGCAGGGTGATCGTCCGGCTTTGCATCGCATAACCTCACGCTACGCTGTATCCATCAAAAGCATAGCAGATTGTACGCAGCGCACAAGCATAGTCGGCTGATAACTGGCATAATTGATATAATTCATAAGAATAGCGTAAAAAATTCGAGTCGGTTGTGTGTGGTATAGGAATAAGGAGACGGGGATGTTTGAAACAGTAGCTGAAGTTGGCGGTGCATTGGCCCAACAGCAGTACATCGCCACCGATGAAATCGCAACGGTTGTTTATCTAGCTGAGAAACTCGGTAAGCCACTGCTGGCCGAAGGCCCTGCCGGAGTCGGAAAAACCGAACTGAGCAAAGCCTGGGCGGCAGCTACTAATCGTGAACTGGTACGCTTGCAGTGCTACGAAGGGCTGGACGAGAGCAAGGCACTCTACGAGTGGGAATATGCCAAGCAGATGCTCTATACCCAGCTTTTGCGTGACAAACTGTCTGAACTGCTGGCCGGGACGCAGTCCCTCTCGGATGCTGCCGACCAATTGGCCCAGGAAGAGGACGTCTTTTTCTCCGACCGGTTTTTGCTGCCCCGCCCACTGCTGCGCGCGATCAACAATGATCAGCCGACGGTGCTGCTCATCGACGAGATCGACCGCGCGGACGCGGAATTCGAGGCGTTTTTACTGGAGGTGCTCAGCGATTTCCAGATCAGCATTCCAGAGCTAGGCACCATCTCGGCGCGCCAGCATCCAGCAGTGTTCTTGACCAGCAACAACACGCGTGAACTGAGCGAAGCGCTCAAGCGGCGCTGCCTGTACATCTATATCGACTACCCGTCCTCGACCGAGGAACTGCGCATCGTGCAGTTGAAGGTGCCGGAGTTGGAAACGCAGATGGCCCGGCAGGCAGTCGAAGTGGTGCAGTCGCTGCGCCAGTTGCAGCTTAAGAAAAGCCCCAGCGTGAGCGAAACGCTGGACTGGGCGCGCGCGCTGGTCACCCTCAACGCCCGGTCGCTGGAGCCGGAGGTGCTCGAAAACACGCTGACCGTGCTGCTTAAGTATGAAGCCGACGTCGAACGTGCCAGACGCGCGTTACGAAACCCGGGAGGCAACGGTCATGGAAGATCGTATCGCTAGATTTATCGCGGCCTTACGGGCGGCGGGCGTGCGTGTGTCCCTGGCCGAAAGCCAGGACGCCTGGCAGGCGATCCAACATCTGGGCATCAACGATCGGGACGCTTTCCGAATGAGCCTGCGGGCCACGCTGGTCAAAGACGCCGACGCGATTCCCACGTTTGAGGAGTTGTTCCCGCTGTATTTTGGCAGCAGTGCACCGCCGCTGCTCGATCCGCAGGCGGAACTGACGCCTGAGCAGCAGCAGATGTTGCAGCAGGCGCTCCAGCCGTTGGCCGGTGATCTGCAGCAGTTGTTGGACTGGCTGCTCAGCGGGCGTGGTCCTACGCAAGAGGAACTTGACGAGCTGTCCGAGCAGGCCAACCTGGCTCAGATGGCGTCGTTTTCACCGTATGCCGCCCAGCGCGCGGCGCGCCGGATGCAGCAGTTGCTCGACTGGAACCAACTGCAGGACGTACTCGACCAGTTGTGGGAAATGCTGGCGGCGATGGGGATGGACCCGGCCACGATTGAAGAACTGCAACTGCGCGTCGCCGATAACCAGGAGCGCCTCGAAAAGCAAATCGGCGAGTTCGCCGGGCAGCAGCTTCGCGACAACATGGTCGAGGATGCCCAGCGCCACAAGCCGATTCATGATCTGATGCAGCGGCCTTTCGGCTCGCTCAACCAGCGGGAAATGGACGTACTGCGCGACCAGGTGCGGCGGTTGGCGGTGCGGCTGCGCAGCCGGGCGGCGCTGCGCCAGAAACGCGGCAAACATGGCAAGCTCGACCCGAAGGCCACCATCCGCGCCAACCTGCGTTACAGCGGCGTGCCATTCGAGATGCGCTTCAAGCAGCGGCGGCGCAAGCCCAAGCTGGTGACCATCCTGGACGTGAGCACCTCGATGCGCCCGGTGGCCGAGTTTTTCCTGCGGATGCTGTACGAACTCCAGGATCAGATACAAAAAACGCGCAGCTTCGCGTTTATCGATCACCTGGAGGATGTGACGCCAAACCTGGCGACGCGGGAAATTGACGAGGCGGTGTATGTTGTGCTGCGCAAGCTGCCGTCCGGCTACTATAACACCAACCTGGGGTACAGCCTGCAGCAGTTCGAGGCGGAGTACATGGATACAGTGGACAGCCGCACTACCGTGATCATTCTGGGGGACGGGCGCAACAACTACAACGACCCCAATACCGAGACCTTCAGTCGCATCAGCCGCCGGGCGCGCCGGTTGATCTGGATGAACCCGGAATATCCGGCGCAGTGGGGTGCCGGCGACAGTGACATGCTGGATTATGCGCCGCTGTGCAGTGATGTGTACCAGGTGCGCAACCTGGCCCAGCTTGCCGACGCTATCGACCGGATTCTGGCGTAGTTGGGACCAGCGGCAGGATGATGGAGAAGGTGCTGCCCTTGCCGAGGGTGCCG
>DAOTUD010000017.1:0-8229 GCA_034437275.1 Anaerolineae bacterium | reverse complement strand
GGCGTTATGCTAGTTTTACCCCTCCCCCTGGCCCCCTCCCCGCGCGCGGAGAGGGGGAAACAAACCGGGACCCAAAGTCCCTCTCCGTTCACGGGGAGGGATTTAGGGAGGGGTAAACCATAAAAACCTCCGCAGGGTACTCCCTGCTTCAGCGGGGATGGGGAATGCGGGGGCGCGGTAGCGCCCAACGGCGCGTGCTTTGTGCGGCGCGCTCCGGGCGTCAGGTCGAGCGTGCCGCGCCGCCGTGCCGATTTGCCCTCATCTCCACTGCATATTATACTCCCGTTCAATACGGTCCAATGGCCCTGGTGATAGCAGGATCATAGCCTCAACACCCTGCCGGACGCGGCTCTTTAACAACTTCAGATGGCTGGTTGTCACCGGTAGGCGGTGACGTAAAATCTCAACCGCACCAAAGAGAGACCCTCCGTTGTATGGCCCGGATGGAGCCTTCAGGCGCTAACGTGGCCCGGTGGGGCGTGCGTAGCCTGAGAAGCTGCCTGCTTTAGCGGGGAGAGTCGTCACATCATCCAACTGTTCGGTTTCCAGCGGGTGCATCACCAGCACGATTTCAATATCCCGATTCGCCTTTGGTAGGAATTTCCAATTTTACGACACCGTCACTATCGGTGCGCACGTTCAGAGTAATGGTTTGCATAATGGGCCTCCACTCATCATTTGCTCTGATTCTACCATCAATTGTGCGGGCGGGCGGAGCCACAGTTTGGGCGCGACTGTGCTCAGGGGGTGGGGTAGTCCAGCATCAGCACTTCGAGGGTGAGGCGCGTGTTGGCGTTGCGGTGCAGGTAGCTGATCGCGCGGCGAGTGGCGGTCAAGGCGTTTTGCGCCGCCTCGCGCCCGATGATCCTTGCCAGGTCGGTGATGGCGTCCACACGATCCACGTTGGTGAGCGGCGTCTGGCTGCCGCTGGCGACCAGCAGCACATCGCGCCAGTACCCCTGCCACAGGTCCAGCAGCGTGAACAGCACGGTTTTGTCCGAGGGGATCTGCTCCACCAGCGCGAAACGCTCGCGCCGCGAGCCAAGCAGCGCATTTTCCAGCAGGTCCAGCGCGGTGGTGCGCTCCTCCAGCGCCTCCGGATCGTCGAAGGCCCGGATCGCCCAGCCGATGCGCCCCCCGGACAGCGCCGCCAGGGTGCCGGCCTGCTCGGCGGGGGTGCCCCACTCCGCCTGCAGCGCCTGCTCGACCGTCGCCAGCGGCAGCGGGCGCAGATGCAGCAGTTGGCAGCGCGAGATGATGGTCGGGCGCAGCGAGTCGGTGGCGTCGGCGGTCAGGATCAGCACGGCGTGGGGCGCGGGTTCCTCCAGCGTCTTGAGCAGCGCGTCGGCGGCCTGCACGGTTGCCTGCTGGAAGCGGCGCAGAATCGCGACCCGGTAGCGCGCCTCGTAGGGACGCAGCGCCAGCGTCTGCTGCAGGTCGCGAATCTGTTCGATCTTGAGCGTGTTCCCGTCGGCCTCGACGATGCTCACGTCCGGGTGGGCGTCCTTCAGGATCAGGCGGCAGGTGCGGCACGCGCCACACGGCGGGTTGTCGCCTGTGCAGTTGAGCGCCGCCGCGAAGGCACGCGCCAGCGTGGTTTTGCCGATCTGGTCCGGGCCGGTCAGCAGGTAAGCGTGGCGTGTGCGCCGGTTGTGGATCGCCCGGTTGAGGTGCATCACCGCCCAATCATGTCCTACGACCGGCCAGAGCATGGTTGCCTTCCTGCGCAGCTAGAAACTGACGTAACTTTGCGGGTTGACCGCAGTGAAATCGGCGGTGCGGACCTCGAAGTGCAGGTGCGGGCCGGTGCTGTTGCCGGTGCTGCCCACCGTGCCGATCACTTGTCCGGCGTTCACCTGTTGGCCGCAGCCTACATTGGCGGCGGTCAGGTGGGCGTAGATGGTGAAGACGGAGCCGTGCGCCAGCACGACGACGTTACCGTAGCCGCCCTGTCGCCACCCGGCATACACGACCGTGCCGGCTCCGGCAGCGTAGACCGGGTCGCCCGGATTGGCGGCGATGTCCACGCCTTCGTGATACCCGCGCGTGAAGCCGCGCATCCAGGTGTAATTGCCCAGCGGGCGGCCATAGGGCATCGTGCCCCCGCCGACATTGGCCGAGCAGCCCCACAGCGTATAGCTGCCGCTGACCCCGCCTGCGCCACCGCCCCCGCTCGCTCCGGCGTTGGGATTCGGCGGCAGGAAGATCATGCGCTCGGCTTCGCCCCCCGGCACGGCGACGGCTAAGCCTTCCGGCAGCAGCGTCTCCGGCGTGGAGCCAAACAGGGTGTTGTATTCCGAGTCGATGATCGTGTAGGGATCGACACTGTACATCTCGGCCAGGCGCGTGATGCTGATATTTTCCGTCACCTGGTGGTAGATGCCGTCCTCGGGCATGATGTAGAGCTGCGAGCCGGGCCGCAGCGGGTTGACCTTGTTCTGGCTGTTGGACCAGATAATCGTGTAAATGTCGTCCAGGCCGAACCTGGCCGCGATGGAGTCCAGCGTGTCGCCCTCGTTGACGGTGTACAGCACCACCTTGGTGCGTGCCTGCGCCCCGCGAATGGTGAAGGGCTCGCTCTGGCGCTGGATCACACCGGGCGACGATGCATCCGGCACCGGCAGCGCCAGCGCCGCGCTGACTTCGTCCGCTGCTGCCGTCGGGAACAGCGCGACCGGCACCATGTCTGCGGAATCTGCCGCATCCGGCGCATCCGGCGCGACGGGCTGCGCCACAAGCGGGGCCGTGTCGGTCTGGTTGGCGGCGACGGCGGTCGCGGCGGGCGTGGTGGGCGCGGGCGATGGTGACGGCGGCGTGGTGGCGGTCGCGCGCGTCGTGGGGGCCGTGTCTGGGTTGCCGGCGACGCTGGTGGGTTCGGGCGCGCTTTCGTCGTCGCCGAGGCCCAACAGCAGCACAATCGACGCTCCGACCAGGATCAACGCCCCGACCACCATCACCCCAGCAAACAGGCGTTGTGGCCCGCAACGCGGTGCGGCCATTGCCCGCGACGGGCTGGTGTCGTCGGGCGCGAGGGCTGGTTCGTCGCTGGGTGCGGACGCGGGGCGTGGGGTGGTGTCCTCGTTGTGGATCGGTGGTTCGTCAATACGGATTTCATCAGACATTACGCTACAACTCCAACCATAATTTCCGCTAAGCCCCCCAGGCTCCGGGGATCGTACCGCACCCCCGACGATTGTGCAATTGTCCCGCTGGCCGGGTCTACGAATAACCTGATGCGTCGAGCCTGGCCGGCGCAAAAACGTCCCTCACCCCCCCCGGCCCCCTCTCCCACCCAGTGGGGCGAGGGGGAGTCGCGGCGCGCGTTTTTTCCCCTCGCCCATGCGATGGGAGAGGGGACACCGCCCGGCAGGGCGGAGGGGTGAGGGCCAGCGTTGGCGACCATATTCATTTATGGCTGACAACTCGTTCGTGGCCCCCCGCGCCCGGCCTGCGGTGTTTTTACCGTTTTTTGTCCGGTTTCTTATGGGAATCTTATAGAATTCGATCTACAATCTAAGATGGTAGGCAATGAGCGTAATGGCAGGAGGATTGTGGAATGCCGCTATACGAGTACCAGTGTGATGAGTGCGGTGTGCGCTTCGAGCGTGTCCAGGGCTTCGACGCCGAACCGCTGACGAAATGCCCGGAATGTCACGGCCACGTCCACCGGCTGATCGGCCCAGTCGGCATTGTCTTCAAGGGATCGGGGTTCTATTCGACGGACAACGCCAAACAGAAGCAGCCGTCCTCCGACGACTGACCACACCGTAACTCCCCTGCCGGATCGCTTGCGACCCGGCTTTTTTTGTTTTTGGGACCTCCGCTACACCTCGCCGCGTACTTCGCGCCCCAATCGCTTGAAAAAGTCCACCATATAGGCATGTCGCTCGGCGGCGATCTGCCGCCCGCTTGCGGTGTACAGCCGGTCCCGGATGCGCGCCAGTTTGTACACAAATTCGTGGTGTGCAGTGTGATCGGGGCCTTCGCGGTCGTAGTCGGGCGGCACCGCACCCCACAGCTTTTGGCCGCGCTGCGCGCCGAAGGCATACGCCCGCGCGATGCCAATCGCGCCGATGGCGTCCAGCTTGTCGGCGTCGAACACGACCTGTGCTTCGCGCGTCTCCGGCGTGATGGCGTTGCGGAAGCGGTGCGCGGCGATGGCGTGCGCGACCGCCTCGATGAAGGTTGGGGCGAGGGGCGAATCGCTGCGCTGCAAGATGCTGCGGGCGCGCTCGGCGGCCAGCACGGCATGATCGCCAGCGTCCTCGCTGGTGGCGCGGTGGATGTCGTGCAGCAGCACCGCCGTTTCGACGACCGGCATATCGGCCCCCTCGGCCCTTCCGATGCGCCGCGCCAGCGCCAGCACGCGCAGCACGTGGTCGAAATCGTGCACCGGGTCGTGATCGGCGTAAAGTGTACGGGCAAAGTCGAGCGTGATCATGCTGTCCCCCTGCTAACTCCCAGACCGTGAGCTGTCCAAACAGAAACGGCAGGCGATGTTGTAGATCACCTGCCGTCGTCCTGGCGGAGAGGGTGGGATTCGAACCCACGGAGCGGGGTTGCCGCTCACGCGCTCTCCAGGCGCGCGCATTAGGCCGGACTATGCTACCTCTCCAGTTCCGCTGGCCATTATAACGGGGGGCGCGGGGCGGGTCAATATGCAACCGCGCCGTGTACGGGGCAGTTGCCGGGCGTCTAACCGCGCGTGCGATAATGGCGGTACACTTGGTGCTATTTGGTTCTGTCGCTGGATTTATGGACTTGCTAGGATCGCAGTATGGACCACATGACGCTTTCCCGGAACTCTATCGAGCCGATCTACCAGCAGATCGCGCAGCATTTCCGCCTGCAGATCGAAAGCGGGCGGCTGCTGCCCGGCGACCGGCTGCCCCCGACGCGCGATCTGGCGCAGCAGTTGGGCGTGGGCCGCATCAGCGTAGTCAACGCCTACACCCAACTGCAAGAGCAGGGGCTGATCGTTGCGCACCCCGGGCGCGGCACCTTCGTCAGCGGGACGCGCCCGTCCCCTGCCGGGGAAGCCGGGTCGGACTGGGCACACGCGCAGCATGTCAGTATGCGCGAAATGACCCGCCTGGCCCGCCAGCCGGGCGTGATTGCCTTCAGCGGCGGCACCCCGCCGGAGGAGTTTCTGCCCGTTGAAGCGCTGCGCCACGCGCTGAACACCGTGCTGGACCGCGATGGGGCGGCGGCAGTGGCCTATGAAGAAGCGGAGGGCTATCCCCCGCTGCGCCAGCAGGTGTCGGAATACGTCACCTCGCTGGGCATCCAATGCCCCGCCGACGACGTGCTGATCACCGGCGGCGCGCAGCAGGCGCTCGATCTGGTGGTGCAGAGCATGCTGGGCGAAGGCGACGTGCTGCTGACCAGCAACCCGGCCTATCTCGGCATCCTGGATATCGCGCATGTGCGGCGCGTGATCCCGGTCGGCGTGCCGGTCAACGCGGAGGGGATGCGCCTCGACGCGCTGGAGGATGCGCTGCGCGAGCGCCGGCCCGGCCTGATCTACATCGCGCCGACGTTCCACAACCCGACCGGCACCGTGATGCCCATCCACCGGCGGCGGCAACTGCTGGTGCTGGCCGAGCAGTACGACGTGCCGGTCTTGGAGGACGCGGTGTATCACGAACTGGGCTATCATGGCCAGCCGCCGCCCCCGCTCAAGGCGCTGGACGAGTCCGGGCTGGTGCTGCACGCCAGCGGATTCTCGAAAATCCTGCTGCCCGGCACGCGCACCGGCTACCTGATCGCGTCGGGCGTGCTGCGCGAGCGTCTGGTCCGCGTCAAGCAGACTGCCGATATCTGCACGCCGGGGCTAAACCAGCGCGCGATGCACGTTTACCTGTCCAGCGGCGCGCTGGCGGGCCACCTGAACCGCGTCCGTGCCGAACTGCGCACGCGCTGCGCGGCGGCCTGTGACGCGGCCCGGCACTATCTGCCGCCGGGCACGGAGTGGGTCGATCCCAGCGGCGGGCTGTACCTGTGGGTGCGGCTGCCGGATGACGGACCGACCGCTGCCGAGCTGTACGTCACCGCGATCCAGCACGGCGTTGCGTATGCCATCGGAACGCTGTTCCATACGGATGGTGGGGGCGGGCGCTACATCCGGCTGAACTTCAGTTCCTATCCCCCGGCGCGCATCGCGGAGGGCTTCCGGCGGCTGGGCGCAGCCTGGAACGCCTGGCGGGCGGCTTACGAGCCGGCCCTGCGGCGCACGCCCATTTTATGATTTTGGGACCCTAACGAGTTGAAACTAACCTTAAGATGCAGAAGGAGTACATGCATATGGCAAACAATGTAAAAGACAACGGTGCACAAAAAGGAACCGAAACCCTCAAACGCGGACTGGCCCAGATGCTCAAGGGCGGCGTGATCATGGACGTGGTGACGCCGGAACACGCCCGCATCGCCGAGGACGCCGGCGCGGTCGCGGTGATGGCGCTGGAGCGCGTCCCGGCGGATATCCGCGTCGAGGGCGGCGTGGCGCGCATGAGCGATCCCGACCTGATCGACTCGATCATGGAGGCCGTGTCGATCCCCGTCATGGCTAAGGTGCGCATCGGCCACTTCGTCGAGGCGCAGGTGTTGGAATCGCTGGGCGTGGACTACATCGACGAGTCGGAGGTGCTGACCCCGGCGGATGAGCAGTTCCATATCAATAAGCACGACTTCAACGTGCCGTTTGTGTGCGGCTGCCGCAACCTGGGCGAGGCGCTGCGGCGCATCGGCGAGGGCGCGGCCATGATCCGCACCAAAGGCGAGGCCGGGACCGGCGACGTGGTCGAGGCCGTGCGCCACGCGCGCGCGGTGATGGGTGCGATTCGCCGCCTGACCACCATGCGCGAGGACGAGTTGATGAGCTACGCCAAAGAGATCGGCGCGCCGTATGCGCTGGTGAAGGAAACGGCGGCGTTGGGCCGGATGCCGGTCGTGAACTTCGCCGCCGGGGGTGTCGCCACGCCTGCCGACGCGGCGCTGATGATGCAGTTGGGCGTGGATGGGGTGTTCGTCGGCTCCGGCATCTTCAAGAGTGGCAACCCCGCCCAGCGCGCCAAAGCCATCGTCGAGGCGGTCACGCACTTCGAGGACCCGGCGATCATTGCGCGCGTCAGCCGCAACCTGGGCGAGGCGATGGTCGGCATCAATGTAGGTCCAGACCAGATAATTCTTGGCAAGCGCGGGTGGTAGTTCGCTAGTTGCGCCGCCGTTGTGTGCGGTGAGATACAGCTACACCTATCACCTCTTTGTTGAGGATAACAAGGCGGCGATTGCCCATAATGCGGTGTAGCATCTGATTGATCACACGGCTTTCCTGGAGCCAGAATTTCTCAAGCGTCAGGTCGGCCAATTCTTCGAGAGTTGCTTGTTGTACGGCAGTGGTCTGCTGCGCAGCAAGTGACTCTCCCTGCAAACGACTCACTCATCATTCACGCAATGGAAGATCAGTTTTCGGAATTTCGGAAGCCAGGGCGAGATAGACCTCTGGCGACAAGCCCAGGAGTTCAAGAATGCGCGTCTGCAAGGGCGTCAATGGTGTGAGATGGCGCAGCACCCGGTCTGGGAAGTCGATCGTCGTCAAAAAGATGTGGTTGAACGCCCTCAGCAGGCGTTTGACAGTCGGTTTGGCCGTGCTCTGCTGCGGATTCTGAGGGAAGAGGCCAGTCAATTCTTCCTGGTTAGCGTGCAGTTGGCGGCGCACGACGAACTCGATCAGGGTCAGCAGGCGCACGGCCAGGATCAACAGGTGGGTCAGCCCGGCAATCTGGTCATCGCGTTTGACGTACATGGGCGCGATGGACAGCGGCGCACCCTTGAGCACGGCAAAGTCGTTTTCAATGAGGTGCTGATGGCGATAGGTCAACACGGCATTGGTGAAGGGCAAATGGGTGAGCGGAGCATTGGTCGCGTAGCTGCGCCAGCCGAACGTGCGCTGCTGGTCGGCAATCGCTGTCGCGTCGCGTGTGACCGCCGTGATCTGGTAGCGCACGCGCTCGACGGTGCGCTGCGGGCGGTCCGTGCCACCACGCCCGCGCCCGACGAACCGGGTTTCCTGCTCGACCTGGCGCTCGTACTCATAGTGCAGCAGGTCCTCGACCCCGTGCGCTTTGAGAATGTCGCCGGCAGCCTGGTGCAGCGCCGCTTCCTCGACAATCTGGCGTTTGCCACGCCCGCGCGGCGGGGTCAGCGCCAGCAGCTTCGCCTCAGCCGAGG
>DAOTUD010000016.1:0-26461 GCA_034437275.1 Anaerolineae bacterium | reverse complement strand
CTGCTCGCCACAACCGGCTATTTGAAGTTGTTAAGATGCCGCATTGTGCTAACGCTGAGGCTATTCTCCTTCTGACGTTTAGCGCACAATCGTATTTAGTGAGTTGTACCATATAAGGCGCTTGTGCGCCACGCCTTATATCCCCATATCTAAAGACAGGGGCTTTACGGCGCATTTTGGTAAAAACCTCTTGTTTGATTTCGATCCATCGACGAAGGAGTAAATGCGCTTGGCTGTGGACCTGGAAGTATTGCTGTTTGCCGGAGGAATTTTCCTGCTGCGCGTGATCGGCAACATGATCACGACGCTGCGGCTGGTTACGATTGTGCGCGGCCAAAAGCTCACCTCGTCGGTGCTGGCCACCTTCGAGGCGCTGATCTTCGCGCTGGCGATGGGCAGTGTCGTCACTAACCTGAGCAACATCATGAACCTGGCGGCGTACAGCCTGGGCTATGCGGTGGGGGGCTACCTGGGGCTGGTGCTGGAGCAGCGCTTGATCCAGCGTTTCGTCTCGGTGCAGGTCATCTCGCCCGAATATGCGCACGACATGGCGCTCGCCTTTCGCAACGCGGGCTTCGGCGCGACCGAAAACTGGGGCCAGGGCGCGGACTGGAGCGGCTACGGCTCGGTGACGGCGGTCGTCGGGCACCAGGACGTGAAGCGGCTGGTCCAGGTCGCCCAGAAGGTCGACCCCGACGCCTTCGTGATGATCGAAGAGCTGCGCGGCATCAATCGCGGCTATGTCCGTCGCCTGATGCGCCATTCGCGGTGATGTGATGGCCGGGCACGCGGAGGCGTTGGCGAGGACTGTCGCGTCCACCGTCGCGCGGCACGGCCTGTTTGCGCCGGGGGAGCGGGTCGTGGTGGCGGTATCCGGCGGTGCGGACTCGCTGGTGCTGCTGGATGTGCTGCGTGCCAGGCCGGACCTGCGACTGCACGTCGCCACGCTCGATCACGGCATTCGCGGGGCGGCGGGGGCGGCGGACGCCGACTTCGTGTGTGGCATGGCGCAGGCGTGGGGGCTGCCGGTGAGGGTCGGGCGGGCGGATGTCCCGGCGGTTGCGGCGGCGCACCACATGAGCCTGGAGGAAGCCGCGCGCCAGGTGCGCTACGTGTTTTTGCGGCGCGTGGCGTGTCACACCGGCGCGGCGCGCATCGCCACCGGGCACCACCAGGACGACCAGGCCGAAACCGTGCTGATGCACCTCATCCGGGGCAGTGGGCTGGACGGGCTGCGCGGGATGCTGCCGGTCACCCCCCTGGACGACTATCACCTGCCGCCGGACGTGACGATCACCTGCGATCCGCCGCTGCCGGAGCACCCGCCGGAGGGGACCGCGTCCGGCCCGCTGCTGGTGCGTCCGCTGCTGGACGTGCCCCGCGCCGCGATTGACGCCTATGCTGCCGTGCACGACCTGCATCCCCGCCAGGATGCGACCAACCAGGATATCACCTATTTTCGGAATCGGCTGCGGCATGTGGTGCTGCCCCAGCTCGCTCAACTCAACCCCAACATCCGGGCCACGCTGGCGCGCACGGCGGAGGTGCTGCGCGCGGATGCGGAGGTGGTGCACCGGGCGGCGGAGGCAGCGCTGGCGCGCGTACTGCGTGCCGAACGGGCCGATGGCGTGATCCTGGACCGGGGCGCGTGGTGCGACGAACTCACGCTGAGCGAACAGCGCGCCAGCCTGCGCGTGTTGACCTACCGGCTGCGCCCGGCGCTGCGCGATGTCGCGCTGGAACACGTCGATAACGCGATCCGCATCGCGTGCGCGGGCGACGTGGGCGCGGCGGCGACGCTGCCTGGCGGTTTGCTGCTGCGCGTGGGGCATGGCGTGCTGCGGCTGGGCGGGGCGGAGGCCGATCTGCCGCTGGTCGTACCGGGCGCGGATGCCCCCGCGCTGGATGGCCCGACCGGCCCCACGTTTACGCCGGGCGCGGCGGTGACGATCCCGGTCGCGGGCTGGGCGTTCGAGGCCGGACCTGCCCCGGAGGACGGGCGCGCGGTCTATGCCCTGCACGACGATCCGCTGGCGGCGGCGCTGGCCGTGCCGCCGGGTGTCTGGTTGCGGCTGCGCACGCGGCAGCCCGGCGACCGCTTTTTGCCGCGTGGCATGGGCGGCCATTCGAAAAAATTAAGCGATCTGTTCAATGCCATGAAAATTCCCTTGTCCTGGCGCGACCGGGTGCCGCTGCTGGTGGCCGGCGACCAGATCGCATGGTTCGTCGCGCCGGTGCTGCCAGAGGGGACGCTGCGGGGGCGCGTGGCCGCGCCGTTCGGCGTGACGGACGACCGCCCGGCGACGATGCGCGTGGTTTGGCGGCCCGTTTAGTTTCCGTTTGTGATTGCCATATCACAGCGATTAACAGAGACTTGCATTTTTGCAAACCTTCAGATATAGTTAAGAGAGGATGAACGGACGATCTTTTTTTGAGTTATTGGTGAGGCGGCGCTGATGACAGTAGAAGGACAAGACGCGTTTGTTTTGGTCGTAGATGACGAGGGAGCCATCCGCTATTCGATTAGCAAAACGCTGCAGCGGGTCGGCTACCAGGTGCACGCGGCAGCTTCGGGCGAGGAAGCGCTGGAGATGATGCAGCACCAGCGGTATGATGTGGTGCTGACCGATATTCGGATGCCGGGCATTACCGGGGTTGAACTGCTCGCCGAAATTAAGGAAAAAGCCCCGGATGCCGTCGTGATTTTGCTGACCGGCTATGCCAGCCTGGAGACCGCGATCGAAAGTTTGCGCCTGGGCGCGCACGATTATCTCGTCAAGCCCAGCAGCAACCAGGACATCCGGAAAAGTGTGGCCCAGGGCCTGGAGCGCGCCCGCAACATGAAACACCGCCGGGCGCTGCTGCGCTCGATCCGGTCTAACGTCGAAGAATTGACCGGGAATAACGTTGGTGAGCCGGCAGCAGATGCGCAGGCCAAGTCTGAAGCGGCGGCTACACCGGTCGTGACCCCGGTCACGACGATGACGATCGGACCGTTGACGATCTATCCCGGGCGGTACCAGATTTCGGTCGGCGATCAGCCCATTGATCTCACCCCGACCGAGTTCGACCTGCTGCTGTATCTGGCGGCGCATCGCGGGCGCGTGGTGCCGTGTGCCGAGCTGGTCCGCGAAGTGCGCGGCTACTCGCTGGAAGAGCACGAGGCCCGCGAGGTGATCCGTCCGCATGTCAGCAATCTGCGCCGTAAGCTGAAGATGTCCGGGCAGAACCCGAACATTATCGTCAACGTGCGCGGCATTGGGTACCGTCTGGCCGAGACGTCGTAACGCCAGGCTGTAACGCTGAGATTTTGCTGGCGCGGGGCTGGGGAATACAACTGTTTCGCTTACTGTTAGTCGCCACTTGCCTGCTTGCTCTGTGGCCGGTCGGACTGCCGGTCGATGCCGTGCGCGATGGCCGGCAGGGCTGGCTGCAAGACATGACCGTCGAGCAAAAGGTCGGCCAGCTTTTCTTGCTCACGATCTATTCCACCACGCTCAACGGAGTGGACCGCAGCCTGATTGCGGATACGCTGCCGGGGGGCGTGGTGTTGTTTCCGCACAATATTTCCGAACCCCAACAGGTAACCCAACTGACCAACGCCCTCCAGCACCAGGCGCGCGATATCGGGGCGGGCGTGCCGCTGCTGGTCGCCGTCGACCAGGAGGGCGGACGGGTGCGGCGCTTGCAGGACGGCTTCACGCCGTTCCCGTCGGTGCTGCTGCTGGGGGCGTCGGGCCGCCGCGACGACGCGGCCAACGTCGGCTACGCGATGGGACAGGAGATGGGGGCGGTCGGCATCAACATGAACCTGGCCCCGGTCGCCGATCTGCACAGTATCGCGCTCGGCGAGTCGTATGACGGCGTGCTGTACCGGCGCACGTTCGGCGCAGCGCCGGAACTGGTCGGGCGGCTGGCGGGCGGTATGGTCAACGGCTTGCAGGCGGCAGGCGTGATCGGCGTGGTCAAGCATTTTCCGGGTCACGGGGCCGCCACGCAGGACAGCCACAGCCGGCTGCCGCAGGTCGATCTGCCGCGCCCCCAGGTCGAGGAGACGGCGCTGGCGGCCTTCCAGGCGGCCATCGACAGCGGCGCGGCGGCGGTCATGGTCGGGCACCTGTACTATCCCGCGCTGGACCCCCTCAAGCGTCCGGCCACGCTGTCCCCGGTGGTGCTGGGCATACTGCGCGAACAGATGGGCTTTAACGGCGTGGTGATCAGCGACGCGATGGATATGGGCGCGATCATGCGCGATTACGATATGTCCCGTGCGGTGATCGACGCAATCAACGCCGGAGTCGATCTGGTCACGTTCGGCCCGCACGTCACCGCGCAGGACCAGCGGGTTGTGATCGCCAACACGGTGCAGGCGGTGTACAGCGGCGCGATTCCGATGGCGCGCCTGGACGAGGCGGTCGGGCGGCTGCTGGCGCTGCGTGCGCGCTACGGGCTGCTGGATTGGAATCCGCTGGACGTGGCGACGACCGGCGACCGGCTGCGCCTGGACGCGCACCGGCACACGCTGACCGAGGTGGCGGAGCACGCGATCACGCTGCTCGATAACCCGGCGGGGCTGCTGCCGCTGGACGCCGACCGCGACCAGGTGGCGTTGATCTTCCCCGCTGAATACGCCGCCATTCTGGACGAGTGCCGGCGGCACGATCCCGACGCGGCGTGGTACGCTTACAGTTACAATCCCCCTGGCGCGGATGTGGCGGCGGCGGTGGCGCTGGCGGAGCAGGTCGCGGTGGCGGTGGTGTTCGTGGAGGACATCGGGCGCAACGATGCCCAGTACCAGCTGGTGTGGTCGCTGCCGGCGGAAAAAACCGTCGCAGTGGCGCTGCGCTCACCCTACGACTGGCACGATCTGCCGGGGCCGCTGGCGACGGTCCTGCTGACCTACGCCTCGATCCCGCCGGCGCATTCCGCCGCGTGCCGCGTGCTGTACGGCGTGGTCCCCACGCAGGGACGGCTGCCGGTGCCGGTTGGCCCGTATCCGGTTGGGGCCGGCGTGCAGATCGGCGGCGATCAGTCGGCGCGGTTGCCATAGCAGTGGGACCGTTACCGGCGCTTGTTTCCCGGCGCATTTCAGAGTACCTTTAGGTGGACTTTTCCCCGGATTCCGGGCGCAAGCCGGACGAGTTGGTTGTGAGCGTATGTTTCCCAGGATGTGACCATGGGCAATCTGAACCCCAATTTGCTAACCGAAGACACGCAGGACGCGCTGGACGATGCGATCGATATCCTCAGCGCGTATGGCAAAAGCCTGATGACGCCCGAAGCCGCGCTGCTGGCGCTGATCCGCAGCCAGGACACGGCAGCCGCGCGCGTGCTGACCTATTTCGCCGAAAAACGCGGCGCGGACCTCGACCGGCTGGAGCGCCAGGTCAAGCTGGCGGTGCAGTCTCGGCGCGATCTGAGTGGCGAACTGGACTACATCGCGGCGGGCAAGCGCAAGGTCGAACTCAGCCGCACAATGGTGATCGCGCTGGACGAGGCGCTCAGCGTGGCGCAGGCGCTCAACGAGGTGAAGGTCGACACCGACCACCTGCTGGGCGTGATGACCGAGCGCGAAGTCGGCACCGCCGGGATGCTGACGCAGTTCGGCATCACCAAGAGCGCGATCCGCGACGTGCTGACGTCCTCCTCCGGGCCGAGTTCGGTCGTGATGCGCCGCAGCGACCTCACGCCCAGCAACGATCTGGTGGCGGCGGCCAAAGCCGGCGCGCTGCAAGCGGTGTACTTCCGCGAGGATTTGCTGCGCGAGTTGATCCAGATGCTCGGCCAGACCGTGAACCGGCATGTGATCCTGGTCGGGCCGGACGGGGTCGGCAAACGCACGCTGGCCTACAGCCTGGCGCTGATCATCGCCGAGGGGCAGGGGCCGGTCAGCCTGAGCAGCCTGGTGCAGATCGACGAGCGCGCGCTGCTCGACCAGCAGCAGAAGGCGCTCAACAGCGCGCTGAGCCATGCCGGGCGCGGTATCTTGTTCGTGCCGCACATTCACCGCTTTTTTGGCGGCGCGCTCAAGGCCGAATTCCCGAAGGCCGCGCCCTCGCTGCAAAAGGCGTTCCTGGGCGCAGACCCGGTCATCATCGGCACTACGACGCAGGCGCTGTGGGATGAGCGTGTGCGGAGCATCAACGCCATCGCCGAGAATGCGCAACTGCTGCACGTCGACCCGACGACCGAGCGCGAGACCGTCGAAATCCTGAAGGTGCACGCGCCGCACGTCGCCGCCGATTACGACATCATCATCGAGGAGGACGCCCTGGAAACCGGCGCGACGCTGGCCAAGCGCTACATGAGTGGCACGCCGCTGCCACTCAGCGCCGAGCATTTGCTGCACCGCGCCGCCTCGCTGGTCAGCCTCAGCGACCAGTCGCACATCGCCTTCAAGCAGGAGGTCGACGACTCGGTGCTCGACGCCGAGGACGTGACGCTGGCGGCGGCGCAGATGACCGGCATCCCCGTCAGCAAGCTGGGCCAGGACGAGCGCACCAGGTACGCCAGCATGGTCGAGCACCTGCACGAACGGATCATCGGGCAGGACGAAGCCGTGATCGCGCTCAGCCGCGCGGTGAAGACGGCGCGCGTCGGCCTCAAGGACCCCCAGCGCCCGATCGGGTCGTTCCTGTTCCTGGGGCCGACCGGCGTTGGCAAGACCGAACTGGCGAAAGCCCTGGCCGAGTTCATGTTCGGCAGCGAGGAGGCGATGCTGCAACTGGACATGTCCGAGTACATGGACGAGAACACGGTCAGCCGCCTGATCGGCGCGCCGCCCGGTTACATCGGCTACGAGGGCGGGGGGCAGCTCACCGATCGCGTGCGCGACCAGCCCTACATCGTGGTCGTGTTCGACGAGGTGGAGAAGGCCCATCGCCGCGTGCTGGATATCCTGCTGCAAGTGATGGAGGAGGGCCGCCTGACGGATGGCCAGGGCAACGTCGCCAACTTCAGCGAGGCGGTGATCATCATGACCAGCAACGTCGGCGCGCGCGAACTGGAGACGACGGTCATCGACGACGCCACGCGCGAGTATGTGATGGGCGAAGTGCGCGCCGAGTTCCGGCCCGAGTTCCTCAACCGCCTGGACGAGATCGTGATCTTCCACCCGCTGAACGCCGATCACCTGGCGCGCATCCTCGACCTGATGCTCGAACGGGAGTATACGCTGGCTGCCGACCGGGGCCTGGCGCTGGCGGTCACCGACGCGGCCAAACGCTGGATGCTGGCCCAGAACGAGCACCCGGAATGGGGCGCGCGTCCGCTGCGGCGCATCATTCAGCGCAGCGTGCGCGAGCAGCTCGCCGATTACCTGCTGCGCGAGAATCCGGACGCGGGGACCACCGTGCAGATCGACGCCGATGAGGATCGCCTGATGTTCGAGATGGTGCCCGGGTAGCGTTGCCATCCCCCGGCCCAATACGCATTAAGCTAAGCGGCAACTAGAGGCTGTTATGCACGTTTTACCCCTATCCCCCGACCCCTTTCCCCGCACGCGGAGAAAGGGGGGAGGCGCAAGTCCCTCTCCGTTTGCGGGGAGGGGGGACACCGCCCGCCGGGCGGAGGGGTGAGGGCCAGCTTTGGCGACCATATTCACCTATTGCTGACAATTCGTTCGTGGACTCGGCCCCCGACTGGTGGTGTAACGCGGGGGCGCGGGATGTTATAATGGCAGCGCAACGAGATCGTGATCAGCGTGAACAGGAGGGACGCCCACCATGCGAAAATTCAGAGCTTTGTTGTGGGGTATTGTGTCTGCACTCACCGGCGTGCTGAGCATCTGGCCCTCGCTGCCGGTGTATCACCGCCGCAAGCTGGCCCTGGCGCAGTTGGTCGCCACCGAGGACCCCGGTTTTTCGATTGCTGCCGGGCTGGTGGCGTTGTGGAAAGGGATCAAGGCCCGGTCGGGCTGGGCGGTGCTGTTGGGCGCGGTGGGCACGGCGCTGGGGCTGCGTCCGCTGGTGCGGCGGAAAGCGGTCAACCAGGCGATGGCCAACGCCATGCGCGAAGGACTCGGCACCGGCTGGCAGCGCGATATCCCGCCCACGATGCACCGCAAGTTTGCGCAGAGCCACCGCGTCGATACGTGGGGGCCGCTGCGCTATTTGCTGCGGCTGCGCGTGCGCGAAACGCGCGATGTGCTGTTCGCCGCGCCGGACGGTCGCCCGCTGCGCCTGGACATTTACCAGCCCAAGCACATGGGCAAGCCGCGCCCGGCGGTGGTGGTCGTGCATGGCGGCGCGTGGTTCCAGGGCGACAAGAGCATCTACGCCTTCGGGCTGCATGATCGCTGGCTGGCGGCACAGGGGTATGTGGTGTTCGATGTGCAGTACCGGCTTTCCGGGCGCTGGCCGGCCCCGCTGGCGGATGTCAAGTGCGCGATCCGCTGGGTGCGCGCCAACGCGGAACGCTACAACGTCGACCCGGCGCAGATCGCGCTGGTGGGGCGCGCCGCCGGGGGACATCTGGCGCTGATGGCGGCCTATACCGCCAACGATCCGCACTTCCCGGCGAGTTGCTTTGTGGATGGCGACGACGTGGATATCGACGAGCGTGTCCAGGCCGTGATCGCCAGCTATCCCCCGACCGATCTCCGGCTGTGGCCTGCCGACCCGGAGGGCGCGATCGCGCACCTGCTGGGCGGGCTGCCGGAGGACCGGCCCGACGTCTACCGCGACGCCTCGCCGGCGGCGCACGTCCGGCCCGGCCTGCCGCCGACGCTGCTGGTTCACGGCCAGCGCGACCGCATGGTGCCGCCGGCCCATTCCGAACTGCTGGCCAATCACCTACGCGCCGCGAGCGTGACGACGGTCCTGCTGCGGATTCCCTGGGGGCGGCATGGCGTGGATAGTTTGCTGGTCGGCCTGACGGGGCCGATGATCCAGTATGATGTGGACCGCTTTCTGGCGTGGTCCTTTGCGCAGGATGGCAATACGGAATGAAATATTCAGGCTTGTTGTTTGTGTTGTTGATGGTGCTGGTGCTGGCGGCCTGCGGCGGTGACGAGATCGTCGGGCCGGAACTGGCGACGCTGCCCTTCGAAACCGGGAACACGTTTACGGCCACGCCCGCGGCGGTGTCCGTCGCCGATCAGGGTGCGGCGATGGCCCGGCTGGACGTGGTGTCGCTGCGGGACAACGTCCAGGCATTTTTGATCGGTACGGAAACGACCGAGTTTATGAGCTGGACCGATCTGTTTGTGCGCGAAGTGATCGCGCCGGCGGGCGACTGCATGACGCCCGATCTGTGGGCGCGGCTGGAACCGGCGCAGTTGTTCCGCTGGCAAGCGCCCCGGCTGCCCCCGGACTGGCGCGGCAGTGCCTACAATTCGATCAACCTGATCGAACCCTGGCAGACGGTGACCGACGAGTTCCGCGAGGACGCCATGCTCACCCAGGCGTCGCAGGCGCTGGACGACGCGGCGGCGCTGCTGCCCCGCGATGATGGCTTCCTGGTGTGCGTGATGCCCGCGCTGCCGGCGGTGTTCCCCGGGCAAGATGTCGACACCGTGCCCAACAACGGGGTGAGCACCGTGCTGCTTAACACCGAGTCGCTGCTGCTGCGCTGCGGCATGGGCGAGGAATGTTTGCCGGCGGTGCCGTCGCAGGTTGCGTTCGGCTATGCGCTGGCCTACCAGTTGCGGGGCCAGCCGGGGCTAGAGGTGCCGCTGCTGCACTGGATCGTGCACACTGGGCGGGCAGCGGCGGTCGTGCGCGACCTGTACCCGACGCTGGCCTTTCCCTGGAGCGAGGGGCTGACGCCGGAGCAGGTGGTCACGGTCACGGAGCGTGTGGACGACTACGCGATGGCGACCTACCGGAGCGATTATCGCGGGAACAGCGAAGTCGCGCAGGTGTTGTTCGGCAATCCCGACAATGTGCGCTATCCACTGTGGGGCGGGCTGTATCTTGGCGACCAGATCGTGCAGGCGTACCGCGCGGCGCATCCCGACCTGTCGCTGGTGGAATTGATGGACGTGCCGCCCGAAACGCTGATCGAGGACAGCGGTTACCAGCCGTAGGTAACCCGCCGCGCCATTTTGCGCTGGGCGTGCTAGTATCTGAGACAGATACAGCAAACGGAGTTACCGACGGTTAGTTATGGTGGAGATGGATCATGATGACGAAGCGTGTCGTTTATGTTGTGGTGCCGGTGTTGGTGATGGCGTTGGCGCTGGTTGGGCTGGCGGAGATCGTGCCGCTGGCGCAGGCGGCGGAGCAGGCGGCGGCCCCGCCGGCCCCGGCGGACGCTCCCCCGCGCCAGGACAGCACGGCCAACTGGTCGATCGGCGACCAGGCTTTTGAGAGCAATTATCCCGAGGGGTTCACGTTCCAGGTGCAGGCCAGCAGCAGCGCGGGCGAGATCGTCAGCGCCAGGCTGAAATGGTACCGGCCCACTCTGCGGCCCAGCCAGGTGTTGAGCGTGTACAACGCCGAGGTGACGCACGACCCGACCAGCGGCGAGTTTAGCGCCACCTGGCAGCCGGACGCGACCAAGATGGTGCCGCCCTGGGCGCCGATCAAATATCACTGGGAATTCCGCGACGCTGCCGGCAACGAGTACCAGACCGAGCCGGTCCTGGCCGAATACGTCGACGATACCCGCGCCTGGGAGCGCAGCGAATCCGAGGACGCGATCGTGTTCACGTCCGACCTGGAGGGGGACATCAACGCGATGGTGCTCGAAGCGATGGCGCTGTAACATGATCAGTACGTCGCGGTGTGGGGCGACACGCTGCCCTACAAGCCGCGCATCGTGCTGTTTGGCGATTATGACGCCTGGCTGGAGTGGCGCACCGCCGATCACAACACCAGCGACACCTCGGTCGTGGTCGGGCAGACCTTCGACGAGTGGGGCACGATTGTGCAGGTGTTGTTCGGCACCGATCAGGCCGCCTATCAGGAATTAGCGTTCGGCACGGTGGTGCACGAGATCGAGCACCTCTACCAGAACGAGTATCTCGCCGCGCGCACCAAGCGTGACACCCCCGGCTGGTTCTTCGAGGGCGACGCCACCTTCTTCGAGCTGCGCCAGAGCTACGATTACGAAGGCCGCGTGCGGAACATGGCGCAGGCCGGCGAGCTGCCGCCGCTGCTGGTCGGTGTGGCCGACGGTCCGCGTATCGACGGGCCGAATCCGCGCGAGGGGTACGATATCGGCTATTCGTTCTTCGTGTGGATGGCTGCGCAAGGCGAGGGGCTGAGCGTTCACCGCGACGTGATGATGCTGCTGGCGCAGGATGTGCCGTTCATCGCGGCGCTGGAAGCCGCAACCGGCATGGACCAGGCCACCATCGAACGCGAGTGGCGCGTGTGGCTGGGCGCAGCGCCCAACGCCCCGACGCTGATCCCGACCTGGACGCCCGCCTTCCCGTCGATTGCCACGCCGTCGTATGGGAACTGACGCGGCGGCAAAGAACTGCTGGAGCTTAGCAGGTGGAGTCCAACAACCGCGCCAACGAGGGCGCGTCCGCCGCAAGTGATGCGCTGCCCCACGAGGCCGAGGGCAACCTGCTGCCGGAGGTGCCGCTGGCCGAGTCCCGCATCGAGGGCTGAGCGTCCGGCATTTGCTGCTGATCCTACCTGATCCCCGGGTCGTCACCGCCTGGGGATTTTTATGTGTCCCTGGCTGGCCGTTTACGCCGGGGGCGGGGCTGCGGTATAATGCGTGGGGCCAGCGTGGCGGCAAAGGAGAATAGGTAGGATGCAGCAAATTATTGCAGAGCTTACGGTAACGGATATTGAGCGTTCAATCGCCTGGTATCGCGCACTGGGCTTCGAGCTGGAGCTGGAAGGGGTGCAGGACGACCAGGGCTTGCAGTGGGTGAGCATGGGGCGCGAAGGGCGCGCGGTGTGGCTGCTGCGCGCGGATATCTCGCGTCACGACGCGGGCGGCCCCGGCGGCGTGACCTTCTATTTGCAGGTCGATGGTGTCGACCGGTTTTATAATCGCCTCGTGGAGCGCGGCATCAACACCGAGAGCCGTCCGCAGAACCAATGGTACGGCCTGCGCGATTTTGTCGTGCTTGATCCCGACGGCTTCTGCTGGGCGATCAACGAGTCGATCCCGCCCGACGAAACCCCGCCGCACCCGGAGTTTGGGCAGCGCGGGCTGTTGTGAACGGGGCAGATGGAACACGATTGGCAGTGACATTATAGTCTGTGATGTAGCAATGTGATTGGCCATAAATACGTCTGGAGGCTGAATTTCATGGCGCACGTACCAACCGAGATTTTCCGTAAATACGACATTCGCGGCACGGTCGAAGCGGTCGACGGCAACCCGCCGCAGATCACACCCGAGCTGGCCAACCTGGTCGGCAAGGCTTACGGCACCTTCGCCCAGCGCGAACTGGGGCTGAAGCACATCTTCGTCGGCGGCGATAACCGTCCGTCCACCCCCAAGCTGAAGGACGCGCTGATCCAGGGCGTGGCCAGCACCGGGCTGAAGGTGACCGATATTGGCCCTGTCATGACGCCGACCGTGTATTTCGCGTCGGCAGCGCACGAGGACGCTGGCGGGGTGATGATCACCGGCAGCCACCTGACCACGATCTACAACGGCATCAAGATGGCGTATGGGCGGCTGGCGCTGTTCGGCGACCAGATTCAAAGCCTGCTCAAGCTGATCCAGGCCGGCGACTTCGAGACCGGCGACGGGGCCATTGCGCAGGACCTGGAGATGGTGCGTAAGCACATGGCGACCATTCAGGACAAGGTCGCGCTGGGCGAGCGTAAGCTCAAGGTGGTGGTCGATGCGGGCAACGGGTTGAGCGGTTCCTACGTCCCGCCGGTGATGGAGCAGTTGGGCGTCGAGGTGATCTGCCTGTTCTGCGAGCCAGACGGCACCTTCCCCAACCATCTGCCCAACCCCGAAGACCCCGAACTGACCAAGGACCTGGAAAAAGCCGTGGTCGAGAACGAGGCCGACTTCGGGATCGGCTTCGATGGCGACGCGGACCGCTGCGGCCTGATCAACGAGCACGGGCATCATGTCGCAGCGGACCGGCTGCTGGCACTGCTGGCCCGCGACCTGCTCAAGCGGATGCCGGGCAAGCCGGTCGTGTTCGACGTGAAGTCCAGCCAGGTGCTGCCCGACATCATCCGCGCAAGCGGCGGCGAGCCGGTGATGTGGAAGGCCGGGCACAGCCTGATGAAAGCCAAGATGGCCGAGATCGGCGCGCCGATTGGCGGCGAGGTCAGCGGGCACCTGTTCATCGGCGAGGATTACTACGGCTTCGACGATGCGCCGCTGGTCGCGCTCAAGGTGCTGGAACTGTTCAGCAAGACGGACCAGACGCTCTCAGCGGCGCTGGCCGAACTGCCGACGATGGTCGCCACGCCGGAGATCATCATGTCCGCCCCGGACGATGTGAAGTTCAAGATCATCGACGCGGTGCGCGATAAGCTCCAGGACCAGTACGAGGTCGTAACCGTCGATGGCGCACGCGCGATCTTCGAGGATGGCTGGGGCCTGGTGCGCGCCAGCAACACCCAGCCGGCGATCACGATGCGTTTTGAGGCGCACAGCGCGTCGCAGATGGTCGCGTATATGCGCGAGTTCGACGACCTGCTCGACGAGTACCCGCAGGTGGACCGCGCCCCGCTGCTGAAGCAGATCAAGCGCTTCAGCGAGTAGCGGACATAGGCCATACTCTGCCGGGGTGGTGGGTCCGCGCCGCCGCCCCGGCACCCGTTTGGCGTAAACCACAAAACATGGTACAAACCACCTCGCTTAAGATGAGTATTTGATAAATTCCCCTGCCGGAAGCCGGGGCGCGTGGTATAATGCCCCATTACGATGCTGCGCCGACACGACGATGAGGAGAGTGCGCACCTTTGGTTAGCCCCCTTGACTGGCTTTTGGGCCTGTTTTCGCTGGATATCGGGATCGACCTGGGCACCGCCAATACGCTGGTGAGTGTGCGCGGGAAAGGAATCGTGATCAACGAGCCGTCCTATGTGGCGATTGAGCGCAAGAGCCGCCGTCCGATTAGCGTAGGTCGCGAAGCCAAAGAAATGTTTGGCAAAACCCCAACGTCTAGATACATGGTAGTACGCCCGCTGCGTGATGGCGTGATCAGCGAGTTCGAGATCACCGAGGCCATGCTGGACTATTTCATCCGCAAAGCCCACGAACAAAGCTGGGTGCCGATCCCGCGTCCGCGCGTGGTGGTCGGGATTCCCTCCGGCGTGACCGAAGTCGAGAAGCGCGCCGTGTACGACGCCACCATTAGCGCCGGGGCGCGCGAGGCGTTTCTGATCGAGGAGCCGGTCGCGGCAGCGATTGGCGCGGGCCTGCCCATCCAGGAGACGCGCGGCTCGATGATCGTCGATATTGGCGGCGGCACGACCGAGGTGGCGATCTTCTCATTGGGCGGCATCGTGATCAGCCGTTCGATCCGCGTGGCGGGCGACGAGATGGACGAGGACATCGTGCAGTACATGCGCTCCAAGTACAATTTGCTGATCGGCGAGCGCACCGCCGAGCAGGCCAAGATCGAGATCGGCTCGGCCTACGCGCTGCCCGAGGAGCGCACCAAGGTGCTGCGCGGGCGCAACCTGATCAGCGGGCTGCCGGAAGCGGTCGAAGTCTCGTCGATTGAGCTGCGCGAGGCGCTCACCCCGTCGGTGAGCATTGTGATCGACACCGTGCGCGATGCCCTGGACGAAACGCCGCCGGAACTGGTGGCCGACCTGATGGAGTCGGGGATTTGCATGGCCGGGGGGGGCAGCCAGCTTAAGGGGCTGACCGAGCGCGTCGCGGACGAAGTCAACGTGCGCGTGTGGCTGGCCGAAGATTCGATGACGTGTGTGGCGCGCGGTGCGGGCCGCATCCTGGAGGATTACGACAATCTGCGGACGCTGCTGGCCGGGCTGGAGCGCGGCTCGACGCAGCACTAATCTGGCGCACAACGGCGCTGCTGGTGGACAATGCCCCGGATCACCTGATTCGGGGCGTGTTGTTGGGGCCGCCGGCACATTCGCTATAATGCTGGTGGAGTGAGTTGTGGAGGGACGTTCGTCATGCGAGGAAGCCGCACCTTTACGTTTGCGATGACGCTGGTGATCGTCTTGATGTTGATCTTCCTGAGTATGCGCGGGTCGTTGGGCGGGGTCGAGAGTGTGCTGGCCGTGCCGCTCACCTTCGTGCAGGACGTGATCGGCGGCACGTCGCGCGGGATCAGCAACTTCGCGGATGACCTGTCCGAGTTCCGCGACCTGCGCGACCGCAACGCCGACCTGGAAGAGGCGCTGGCGATCTACCAGGCAGAACTGGCCGAACTGCGCGAGAAAGGGCACGACTACGAACGGCTGGCTGCGCTGCTGGACTATGACCGCTTTGGCCCGGACGACCGCGAGTACGTGACCTGCGACGTGATCGGGCTGGACAGCACCGGTTTTGTGCGCGCCTTCCAGATCGACTGCGGGCGGCGCGACGGCGTCGAACTGCTCGATCCGGTCGTGGCCGAGTTGGGGCTGGTTGGGCGCGTGGTCAAGGTGTCGGCGACCGGGGCCGAGGTGCTGCTGGTCACCGATCCGAACAGCCGCGTGAACGCCCGGCTGCAGACCAGCCGCGACGATGGGCTGGTGCTGGGCCAGTTTACCGGCGATCTGGTCATGGCCTACCTCCCGATCGATGCCCAGGTGGCCGAGGGCGACCAGATGATCACCAACGGGTTGGGCCAGGCGCTGCCGGACGGGCTGCTGGTCGGCCAGGTGATGAGCGTGGCGCTGTCCGAAAACGAGCTGTGGCAGGAAGCGCGCGTGCGCAGCCTGGTGGACTTCGACCGCCTGGAGATCGTGCAGGTGATCACCAACTTCGAGCCGGTCGATGTCAGCGTGTTTGAGGAACCAGAGGATCAGGACGGGCGGTAACAGGCCGTAAAGCGAAGGCGGGCGGATCGATGCGCATCGGCAATTACATTGGCATTCCCCTGTTGATCCTGGCGGCGGTGCTGGATACCACGCTGATGCCCCAGGTCCGCCTGGGCAGCGGTGCGCCGGACCTGGTCTTCCTGCTGGTGGTGTCGTGGGGCCTGCTGGCCGATGTGCGCGAGGGGATGTTCTGGGCGGTGGTCGGCGGCGTGCTGCGCGATGTGCTGTCGGTGGCCCCGCTGGGCACGTCGGCGCTGGGGCTGGTGCTGGTGGTGTTTGGCGCGGACCTGATCATGGGCGATGTGCACCGCCACAACCTGGTGCTGCCGCCGCTGGTGGCTGCCGGTGGCACGGTCGTGTATCATCTGGCGATCTGGGTGGTGCTGCGCGTGGATGGGATGGGTGCGCCGTTGGGGCCGGGGCTTTTTTATGTTACACTGCCCACCGTGATCTATAATACGATCGTGATCGTCCCGGCTTTTCGCGTGTTGGGCGTGATCCATCGGTGGCTCCAGCCGCGCCGCGTGCGGTTGGAGTGAAACCCAATTACTGTCGGAAGTTTCAGGTGTACAGGTAGTGTGTGATGAATAGCAGAGTCAACCCATTTCAAGGCTGGCGCTTGACGTTGTTCCGCGCGATCGTGTTGTTCTCGCTGGCGGTGCTGGTGCTGCGTATGGGCGAATTGCAGTTCTATCGCGGCGAGCAGTTCGAGGAGGATGCCGAGGAGAACCGGCTGCAGTTGGTGCTGTCGCCGGCTCCGCGCGGCGCGATCTACGACCGCTACCGCGTGCCGCTGGCCAATAACGACCCGGCGTATAACGTGGCCATCATTCCCGCGTATCTGCCCGAAGACCCCGACGAAGTGCTCGCCGTGTACAGCCGGCTGTCGGCGCTGATCGACGTGCCCGCCACGCGCGCCATCGCTGACGCTGCCGGGCGCACCGACGAGCGCAGCCTGGCCGAACTGGTGGCCGAGGGCCAGGGTATCGCGCCCTATCGCCCGGTGCTGGTCGCGCAGGACGTGCCGTATGAAGTGTTCGCGATCATCGAGGAGCAGTCGCAGCTGCTGCCGGGTGTGGAGGGGCAGGTGGCGGCGGTGCGCCAGTACCCCACCGCCACCACCACCGCGCATATTGTGGGCTACCTGGGGCCGATTGGCCCGGCGGAGGAGCAGCGGCTGCGCGAGTTGGGCTACAACCCGGCCTTTGACCGCGTGGGGTATGCCGGCATCGAGGCGTTCTTTGAGGACGAACTGGCCGGGACGCGCGGCCAGCAGCTCTGGGAGGTCGACGTGGCCGGGCAGTTGCTCAACCCGGTCGGCGATGCGCGGGATTTCGAGCCGGGCTACAGCGTCCAGTTGACGCTGGACCTGGACCTCCAGCAGGCCGCCCAGGAGGCGCTCATCCGGCGCATCAACGCCGTCAACGCCGACGCGCAGCGTGTCGTCACCCAGCAGGGCGTCGTGATCGCGATGGACCCGCGCAACGGCGAGATTCTGGCGATGGTCAGTTGGCCCAGTTACGACAATTCGCGTTTTGCGCGCGCCATCGACGGGCCGTACTATTTCGACCAGTTCGAGGACCCGCTGCGCCCACTGGTCAACCACGCCACCAGCGCGCTGTACCCGCCCGGCTCGGTGTGGAAGCTGATCACGGCGGCGGGCGTGGTCGAGGAGAACGTGATCGACCCCTACGACTACCTGTTCTGTCCGGGCCAGTTGGTGCTGGAGAACGCCTACGCGCCGCGCGACGAGGGCCGGGCACAGACGTTCGTGTGCTGGCTGCGCACCGGGCACGGTCGCGTCAACTTTGTCGATGGCATCGCGCAAAGCTGCGATGTGTACTTCTACCAGGTGGGCGGCGGCAATGATGACGTCAGCCCGTCCACGCTGCGGCCCAACGGCCTGGGCGTGTTCGACCTGTACCGTTGGGCGACCGCCTTCGGGATCGGCTCGGAGCTGGGCGTCGAGCTGCCCGGTGAGCTGGCCGGGCGGATGCCGGAACGCCAGTGGAAGCGCCGCACCTATGGCGAGAGCTGGTCGACCGGCGACACCTACAACGCCGCCTTCGGCCAGGGCTACGTCACCGTCACGCCGCTGCAGCTTCTCGCGTCGACGGTGGCAGTGATTAACGGCGGCACGCTCTACCAGCCGACGCTGGTGCAAAACCTGCAGGACGCCAACGGCAACATCATCCGCGAGTTCGAGCCGCAGACCGTGCGCACGATTGTGCCGCAGCCGGGGCAGGAGCCGGTGGTGTTGTTACAGGAAGATATGCTCATGCAGGGGCCGAACAGCCTGGTGTGCCGCTGCGAGGAGACCAGCCCATTTTATGACGCTGACGAGTGCAACCCCGACGATTACACCGCGCTGGTCGACCTCGACCCGAACCCGGACGACGACGTGACGAATATTGTGCGCTACCGGGTCAATGTGCCGTATAATTACACCTTTAACGGCGGGGTGTGCGACCAGTTGGAATTCGAGAGCTTGCAGCGCGAGACCCAGAACCGCTCCGGGCTTACCCAATACCAGCCGCCCTTTGCCCAGGCCTCCACGCTGGAGTTGATCCAGTTGGGGATGCGGCAGGCGGTGCTGACCGGGACCGCCGACGAAGCCTCGGTGCCCTGGTCGCCGCCGCTGACGTATGTCAACGAGGCGGGCAAGACCGGCACGGCGGAATACTGCGACGATATCGCGTTTCCGCTGGGGCTGTGCGTGCCAGGGCAGTGGCCGGCCCATGCCTGGTATGTCGGCTATGCGCCCTACGAAGCGCCGGAGATCGCGGTGATCGCCTTTGTGTATAATGGCGGTGAGGGGTCGGCGGTGGCGACGCCCATCGTGCGCGAGGTGATGGATGCGTACTTCCAGCTCAAGAACGCGCGCGGCGAATAGCACGTCTGCCGAAAATCAGTATAGTTAAAGCAGAGCGCAGGTAGAAAGAGCGCCAAAGATTTCGCCTATGGATGATTCGATTACGCTGAAGGGCATCAAACAAGGGCTGCTGGTCACGGTGAAGCCGGACGGCAAGTGGTCGCAGGTATCATCGCGGCTGCTGGCCCTGATCGACTCGCAGAGCAGTTTCTTTCGCGGGGCGCAGATCACGCTGGCGCTGGGCGAGCGCGACGTCCGCCACCACGAACTGGCCAACGTGCAGACGGCACTGGCCAAGCGCGACACGGTGCTGCTGGCCGTGCTCAGCGACAGCGACCAGACGCTCACCTCGGCGCGCAAGCTGGGGTTGCAGACGGACCTGTCCGCGCTGGCGCTGGAAGAGGCCGCCGTCGAGTCGCCTGCGCCGCGTCGCCCGCCGCCCATCGACCCGGAAGAACACGGCACCTCCGGCGTGCTCATCAAGCGCACGCTGCGCAACGGGCGCACCGTGCACAGCGCCGGGCACGTGGTGGTGGTGGGGGATGTCAACGCCGGGGCGGTGATCGTGGCCGACGGGGACGTGATTGTGTGGGGGCGGCTGCGGGGCACGGTCCACGCCGGCGCCGGCGGTGATGAGGCGGCGGTGGTGTGCGCGCTGTATCTGGCGCCCACGCAGCTCCGCATTGCCAGTTACATCACCATTTCGCCCGAAGACAAGCGGCGCAAGCCCAAGCCCGAAAAAGCGTTAGTTCGTAATGGCCGCATTGAGGCCGAAGCGTGGCAGCCCTAGCCGCCGCGCTCTGCATTCAGGAAAGGGAACCGGATGGGGGCACGAGTCATAACCGTAACCTCCGGCAAGGGGGGCGTAGGTAAAACAACCGCGACGGCCAACCTGGCTGTATCGCTGGCGCATTTGAACAAACGTGTGGTTTGCGTGGACGCCGATATCGGGCTGCGCAATCTGGACGTGGTGATGGGGCTGGAAAACCGGATCGTCTACGATCTGGTCGACGTGGTTGAGGGGCGCTGCAAGCTGCGCCAGGCCATGGTCAAGGATAAGCGTGCCCCGGACCTGTACCTGCTGCCGGCAGCCCAAACCCGCGACAAGACCGCCGTCAGCCCGCAGGATATGGTCGCGCTGACCAAGCAGCTCCGCGACGATTACGATTTCGTCGTGATCGACAGCCCGGCGGGCATCGAGTGGGGCTTCCGGAATGCACTGGCCCCGGCGGACGAAGTGATCGTGATCACCAATCCCGAGGTATCCGCCGTGCGCGACGCCGACCGCATCATCGGCCTGGTTGAAGCCGAGGAACGGCACATTCCCGTCAGCCTGTTGATCAACCGGGTCAAGCCGGACATGGTGCGCAAGGGCGACATGCTGTCGGTCAACGACGTGATCGAGGTATTGTCGATCCGGCTGTTGGGCGTGGTGCCAGAAGACGAGCAGATTTTGATATCATCCAACCGGGGCGCTCCGCTGACGTTGGACGACCATAAGACGCCCGCCGGTTCGGCGTTCCACAACATCGCCCGCCGTTTGAACGGCGAGGACGTGCCGTTGATGGAACTCGAGCACAAAGGCGGCGTGCTGCGGCGCATCGCCCGGTTATTTGGGTCATCGAATTAGTGAAGGATTGGGGGCAGCAGATGTCTTCCTTTTGGGATCGCTTGATGGGACGCAGAGATCCGCACAGTGCCCAAACGGCCAGGGAGCGACTCAAGTTGGTGCTGGTGACGGATCGCAGCGATCTATCGCCGGACCGGCTGGAGCAGATGCAGTCCGATATCATCCAGGTTATCCGCAACTATATCGAGATTGAGGCGGATGCGGTGCAGATCAAGCTGGAGCATCGCCACCGCAAAACCTATCTGGTGGCCGATGTGCCGCTGGAGCGCGATCACAAGTATGATGCGGCCCTCGCCGCCCCGGATGCGCCCGACGATTCGCCGCCGGACGAGGCGTGACGCTCGCGGGCCGGGGGTGCGGCGGTCGCTGTGTGTTGTAAGTTCATGGATTGTAATGGGTAGATGCAGACGAAACCGAGTATCTGGCAGGATTTTGACTTTGTACTGTTAGGCACCACGCTGTTATTGATCAGCATTGGCGTTTTGTTTATCCGCAGCGCGACGCTGGACGCCATCGACACCGACCTGATCAACCGTGTCCCGTCGCAGATCCGCTTCACGATCATCGGGATGGCGATTGTGTTCATTGTCGCTGCGATGGACTACCGGTTGTTGGGCAGCCTGCACGGGTTTATCTACGGCTTTGTGCTGTTCATCCTGGGGCTGGTGGCGGCGCTGGGCGTGGCCGGGGCGGCGGGTGCGCAAAGCTGGCTCAACGTCGGCTTGCAGGTCCAGCCCTCCGAGCTGGGCAAGGTGCTGTTGATCGTCACGCTCGGCCAATTCCTGGCCGACCGCTACGACGATATTGGGCGGCTGCGGACGGTGCTGCTCTCGATGGGCTACATCGCGATCCCGGCGGGCATGGTGTTCGTCCAGCCGGACCTGGGCACCGCGACCGTGATCCTGTTCGTGTGGTTCGTGATGGTGTGGGCGGCGGGGCTGCGCTTGCAGCATATCGCGCTGTTCGTCGCAGCCGGGATCGCCATGCTGCCGCTGTTGTGGGTGGCGATGGAGGATTACCAGCGCCAGCGCATCACGTCCTTTGTGGATACCGGCCCTAGCTGCTATGACGATCCCGACCCGGACGTGCGCGCCAACTGCGAGTTCGAGGACGAGGACGGCAACGGCATCCCGGACAGTAAAGACGCGCGCTACAACATCGACCAGGCGTTGATCACGATTGGCTCCGGCGGCCTGACGGGTAAGGGCTACACCAACGGCTCGCAGACGCAGGGGCGCTTCCTGCGCGTGCGCCATACGGACTTCATCTTCAGCGTGATCGCGGAGGAAACCGGCTTTCTGGGCGGCATGACCGTGATCCTGTTGATCGGCGTGGTGATCTGGCGTGTGCTGCGCGGGGCGGCGCTGGCTGCCGATCCGCTGGGCGCGCTGATCTGCTACGGCGTGGCCGGCATGATCTTCTTCCAGACGATGGTGTCGATTGGCATGAACCTGAGCATCCTGCCCGTAACCGGCCTGACGCTGCCGTTCGTGAGTTCGGGCGGGTCGTCGCTGCTGACGATGCTGATCGGGATCGGGCTGGTCGAAAGCGTGATCATGCGCCACCGCGTACGCGAATTTGTGTAAGGAGCACGAGCGATGGAATGTCCCCGTTGTGGTTCGGCGGTGATGGAATATATTGGGCTGGAGGACATGCGCTGTCCGGTGTGCAACTTCAGCCCCTTCCATGACGATCTCAAGGCGCGCCCGGTGTCGGCCAAACGGGCCGCCGTCGCCAGCGCGACCGGGGCCGTCGCCGCTGCGGGGAGTGTGGGCGAGGGGCAGCAGCCGGGCAGCCGGCGCGTCAAACCGCCGCTGGCCAACCCGCTGCACGGCCAGCCGCCGGTCCCGATCGACCCGCCCAACGCGACGATTCCACGCCATACGCCCGGCCTCAGCGAGTTCGAACGGCTGCGCTTCGAGGGGCGCTTTCGCGAGGCGCACATGGCGCTGGGGCGCGGCGATGACGCTGCCGCGCGCGAGGCATTGCACGCAGCGGCGGCGATCAGTGATCTGTCGGATGACGTGTGGCTGCTGCTGGCGGCGCTGGCCGAGGACGCCGCCGCACAGCGCGACTACCTGGAGCAGGCCGTCGGCTGCAACCCGAACAATGCGCTGGCGGTGACTGCGCTGCTGGAACTCAAACAGTGGGCGAGGCCATCCCCGCGCCGCGCGTCGAAACGCCTGGAAGACGGGCAGGTCGCCGCCGAGCAGATCGCGTGCCCGCGCTGCGGCGGCAACCTGGATTACGACGTGGGCGAGAAGGAAGTCGTGTGCAAGTTCTGCGGCTTCCGCATCGTCGATGCTGACGACCTGACGCGCAGCGGCCAGCAGACCGCGCTCCAGGCCGGGCTGCTCAGCCGCAAGCAGCAGGCCCGCGCCTGGAACATCGGCGGGCAGTGGCTGCGCTGCGACAACTGCGGCGCGACGACCACCCTCTCGCGGCGCACGCTGACCAACACCTGCCGCTTCTGCGATTCGCGCCAGATTTTGCAAGAGGGCGTGAACATACGCTTCGAGCAGCCGGATTTTATCCTGCCCTTTGCGCTCGACGAGGCGCAGGCCCGCGCCGCAATCCGGGAGAAACTGCGCAGCGGCTTTCGCGCGCTGACGCGCTTTTTCGCCGACCCGATCGAACGCATCGACCTGCACGCGGTGTATTTGCCATATTGGATTTTCGACGCGGAGATGAGCGTCAACTGGTCGTGGACCAACGCCCCGGATCACGGCCAGTACCCGATTCTGCTGGGCGATGTGCCCTTTTTCGCCGCCGATTCGCTGCCCGCCAGGCTGCTGGAGAAGGTCGAGCCGTATGATTTGCTGCGCGGCGTGGACTACGACCCGCGCCTGCTGGCCGTCCAACCGGCAGAACTGTACAGCATCGACGTCGACCGCGCCTCGCTGGATGTGCGGCCCAAGCTGGGCCGCATGGCGATGCGCCGCGCGCGGCCCTCGCTGCAAGTGCGGCGACCGTCGCGCGGCTACAGCACGTTTGGCGATTCCGACAGCAGCCCCGGTCGCCTGAAGATGAACGCCTCCACGCGCTACATGAGCTACCGCTTCGGGCTGTTCCCGGTGTGGGTGGCGCGGCTGATCGAGGCCGACGGCGACACGCGGCAGGTCGTGGTCAACGGGCAGTTGGGCGCGGTCGCGCTCGGCAAGCTGGAGAAGTCCGGCACAACGTAATTCGCGAAGTGAAAGGAGATTGGCGTGGGACAATGCAAATTGTCCAACCGGCAGAAAAATCTGGTACGCAAAATTGTAGACGGGTTGAAGTACCGTGAGAAAGCCCGCCAGTGGTGGATTCGCATGGCCCACGATCACGGGCTGCCGCGCTGGCAGAATGTGCAGGACGACAGCCTGCACCGCGAGTTGCAAGACCTGACCGCACTGGGCGACATCGACGCGCTGGAAACGTGCGGCCTGCTGGTGAACGCCCAGCCGGGCCGCTATACGCTGGTCGAGCGCCGCATGGTCCACATGGTCAAAAACGATTTCTACGAAAGCAGAGGCGGCAATAACCGCGAAAAACGCAAAGGTTGGAAGAATCGGAAGAAGAAGGAAAAATGAAAAGTGCTACCGTCGAAGCTAACAATATCAACCTGCACTATTATCGGGCCGGGCGCGAAGGCGCGCTGCCGGTCGTGCTGCTGCACGGCATCACGGACGACGGGCGCTGCTGGCCGCGTCTGGTAGAGGCGCTGCAAGGGGACTACGACCTGATCCTGGTCGATGCGCGCGGGCATGGTCATTCTGACGCGCCGGAAACGGGCTACCAGCCGGACACACATGCCGCTGACGTCGCCGGGCTGATCGCGGCGTTGGGGCTGGAGCGCCCGGTGGTGCTCGGCCACTCGATGGGCGCGGAGATCGCGGCGCGCGTGGCGGCGCAGTACCCGGACCGTGTGCGCGCCGTGATCCTGGAGGACCCGCCCTGGTTGGCCGAGGACTTCACCGCCGAGCAGCGCCAGGCCGAGATCGTCAACTGGCACCAGACCATCACCCAGCAGCGGGCTACGTCCTGCGCGGCGTTGATCGCGCAGGGGAAGACCAATACGCCCACCTGGGACGACCGCGAATACGCGCCCTGGGCTGAGGCCAAGCGCCGCACGCACCCGGCAGCCGGGGAATTCATCGGCGCGATGGGCGGCTGGCGCGCGATCGTGCCGCGCATCCAATGCCCGCTGCTGCTGCTCACCGCCGACACCGCGCCCGACGGGGACGCCATTGTCACGGAGGCGGTCGTGCGGGAGGCGATGGCCCTGGCCCCACGCGGCCAGCACGTCTACATCTGCTGTGCCGGGCACAACATCCGCCGCGAGCAGTTCGCGCCGTACGTGGACGTGGTGCGGGGGTTCCTGGCGGCGATGGGGTAGGGCGCTAGGTGGGGCGTGCCTGGGCGATGAAGGTCCGAATCTGGGCGACCATGTTCTGGCAGGTGGTCCTGGCGTCGGGGCGGTACTCGCGCACGACCGGGACCTCCGCCCCGGACGTTAACTCCAGGTGTACGCCGTAGTGCGTGGTATCTTCAAATTGCTGCTCGTGCACATGCACCGCCGCGATATCGTCGAAGTGGTACGTGGTGCGGCGGTTGCGGCGCAGCCACTGCTGGTGGGCGAGCGTCACGGTCTGGGTTGGGCGGTCGAAGGTGACCGTCAGCGCGCGGTCCAGCCGGCCCAGCGAATACGCGATGTAAAACAGCGGCCCGCCGATCAACGCCAGGATGCCCGCGCCGGTCGCCAGGCGGCCATCCAGCACATGGCTGGCCCCGGTCCAGGCGGCCAGCGACCCGATGCCGCTCGACAGCAGGATGCCCACCAGCGGTTTGTTACTTTTGTCGAAATACACCAACTGGTCGTCGCTATAGTCAATTAACTTCACGTTGCCCCCCGTTTAACACTACAACTTCGGTGATCGGCCCCCGCTTGCCTTTTTGCGAATTGATCGCGCGCCGGGCGCGGACCGTTTCGACGCAAAACCCGGCGTACTGCTCGCGCACGAATGGCGTATCCGAGTTGCTGAGCATCACCCGGCAGCCGCTGTGCGCCAGGTGGCGGAACGTCTCGGCCAGCCGGCGCTGGTCGTCCAGGCCGAAGGCCCCCGCCGCGTAGCTGGTGAAGTTGGCGGTGTTGCTGATCGGCACATAGGGCGGGTCGAAATAGACGAAATCCCCCGGCCCGGCCAGGGTGCGCACCGCGTCAAACGGGCGGACCGCGATCTCCACGCCTTGCAGGGCCGCGGCTGCGGCGCGCAGCCGGTCATGGTTGGCGATGTCCGGGTTCTTGTAGCGCCCCATCGGCACGTTGAACTGTCCTTTGCTGTTCACGCGCCATAACCCATTGTAACAAGTTTTGTTTAGATAGATCATCCGCGCGGCGCGCTCAAGCGGGGTGGCGTGCTGCTGCCAGCCAGGATCGCGGTCCTGGGCGCGGACGGCGTAGTAGTGCGTTTTGCTGTGCCGGGACTGGTGCGCTTCCAGCAGCGCCAGCAGGTCGTCGACCGCATCGCGCACCACGCAGTAACAGTTGATCAGCTCCGCGTTGACGTCGGACAGGTGATAGTGCGCGAACAGGTCTTGCGCCCGCAGGTGAAAGAACACCGCCCCACTGCCCACAAACGGCTCGTAATAGCCGCCCGGCGTGGGTTGTGTGGGGAAGAAAGCGTCGTATTGGGCGAGTAACTGCTTTTTGCCGCCCGCCCACTTAAGGAACGGCTGCGCGTCTGACATGCGGCATCCTGTTTGGGAAGGTTACGAGTTGGCAGGGGGATCGAGCTAGTGCCCTTCCCCCTCGTTGATCGGCGCGCTGATGCTGCTAGAGGCTGTTATGCACTTTTTGCCCCTATCCCCCGCCCCCTTTCCCCGCACGCGGAGAAAGGGGGGAGGTGCAAGTCCCTCTCCGTTTACGGGGAGGGATTTAGGGCGGGGTAAAACTTACGGGAAATCCACTGTGACACTCCCCACGCCTAAAGGCGGGGGCTTCTGGCGCACGCATGAGCTTACCTGCATGAACAAGCACAGGCAGTGGTCCTACGTTAAGCGACAAGGGCGTGTCCCGCCCAAAAAGAGGTTTCTCAT
>DAOTUD010000015.1:0-24215 GCA_034437275.1 Anaerolineae bacterium | reverse complement strand
CGCCATATCCCAGCCCTTTCACCACCCGCGCCATAAACATCCGTCGTTCAGACCCTTTCAGCGCTTGCGCCCCTTCAATATAGGCGGTCCGCAGTTCTTCCGTCCATTCCATGCCTATGCCCTCCTATGTCGAGGGTTTAGTTTACCTCATTTCTGGGATTTTTTAATCCTGGAGTTCCCTAACCGTAACACAACTCACCCGGTCGAGTTGTGGGGTTTCCTGCGCTATTTGCTGAATCGTTTGTGGCGGGGTAGCGACCGGCCAGCGCACCAGGTTGTCGCCAATGCCGCCTGGCGGATGATCGGGGTCGCGCGTCCACAGCAGGACCAGCGGGCGTGCGAGCGTCCCGGCCCACCACGCGCGCCAATCGTGCCAGATGCGGTCCCATTCTTGAGGCGTGAATTCGTCGTATCGCATGGTTATCCCTGATAATGCTGTCGTAGAGCGAGCGTGTCCGTGGAATTAGAATAGATGCGCATCTACAAGTTGTGTTCCCGGGCCGGGCCGGTTGTGGAGCACGTCCTGCACGCCCGGCAGCGCGCGCAGCCGGGCCGCGACCGCGTCTGCATCCGGCCCCGCGCACAGCACATGCACATTTGCCCCGGCGTCGATGGTGATGTAGGCCGGCAGTCCGTCTGTGCGCCAGTCGCGCACCGCCTGGATGATGGCCACCGTTGCCGGGAACCAGTACAGCAGGCTGGGCTGGGACGTCATCGCCACCGCGTGCATCCGCAGCGCTTCCTGTTCGGTTTCCTCCCCAAACGTCGCCAGGTCGCGCGCCATGATCGCGCCGCGAATGACCGGCAGTGCCGCCTGTGCCGCGGCCAGCCGTGCCTCGGCGAAGGGGCTGGTGTGTACCAGCGCGTTGCCTTTCGTGGAGCCAACCTTTTTGTGCTCGGTCTGGACGATAGCGATCAGGTCGCGCAGGTCCCAATGCGCGGGCGCGGCGATGCATTCGGCGTATGACGCCGCACTGGTACCGGCGGCGTGCCACTCGACGAACCCCGCCGGGATCGAACGGCTGGCCGACCCCGACCCCTGCCGGGCCAGGATCGTCATGGCGCGTTCGTCCAGGTCCAGCCCGGCGGCGGCACAGGCAGCAGCCGTCAGCGCGGCGAAGGCCGAGGCCGACGACGCGATCCCGACGCCCATCGGGAACGAGTTACGCGACATCACCCGCGCATACGTCGCGATCCCGGCCTGCGCGCGGACGCGGTCCAGGTGCGCGGAGACACGCTGCGCGGCGGCGTCGGTGGCCGGCGCGCCCTCAATCGTGACCTGATCGGCGGTCAGCGTTGCGTCAAAGGCGATGGTCGTGGTCGTGATGGTACGGTCCAGGTTCATCGAGATCGACGAGTTGAGCGGCAGGCGCAGCGTGTGATCGCGGCGGCCCCAGTATTTGATAAACGCGATGTTGGCGCAGCTTTGCGCGGTTGCTTTCATGTGCTTATTCCTCTGCTTCCATGCGGACCCCGGCAGCCTGGGGCGCGGTGCGAACGATCTCGCCGCCGGCAGCTTGCAGCGCGTCTTCGATGGCGGCGCGCCGGTCGTCCGGGGCCAGCACGATGATGCAGTCGCCGCCGCCGGCCCCGCTGAGCTTAGCCCCATATGCGCCCGCATCACGCGCGGCGAAGATCAGCCGGGTCGTTTCCAGCGTATCGACGCCCAGCGCATGGGCCAGCCCGTGCTGGATATCCAGCAGTTCGCCCAGGCGGGGCCAGTCGCCCTGGTTGAGGGCGGCGCGGCCCTCGTTTACCAGGTTTGCCATAATGTCGAAGATGCCCGTCACCACGTCCGGCCAATGCTGCTGTCGTTCGCCCACGCGGGTAACGTAGGTGGCGGTGTCCGCCTTCACGCCGGTATAGGCCACCACCAGCGGCAGGCCGGGCACGTCCAGCGGTGCGATGGTGCGCTGGGCGGGATCGTTGTCGTAAAACAGGGTGCCGCCGCACAGTGCCGCCGCCAGATCAAAGCCCGACCCCAAGCGCTGCACGCGGTGGATCGCGGCCAGCCCCAGCTCGAACAGCTCCGCCAGCGACAGATCGACCGCCAGCAGGCGCGCCAACCCGAACAGCGTGCAGGCCACCGTCGCCGATGAACTGCCCAGCCCGAGCGTGCTAGCGAAGTCGCTGCGGGTTTCGATGTGCAGGCCGTGCGCCAGCCCAAATCGCTCGCGGAACACCGTCAGCGTGCTCTCGATAAAGCGGGTGCCGCGTGCCAATGCCTGCCCCCCGGCGAAGGCATCCGCTACCCGGCCCATGACGTACTCCACGCCGACGTCCGGCGCGTGGATGGTGAACGTGTCGCCCGTTGCCAGCGTAAGCGTCATCGTCAACCGGGCGTCCATTGCCGTCACCAGGCAGGGGCGGCCATGCACCACCGCGTGCTCACCCAACAGCATCAACTTTCCCGGTGCAGAAACGGTAATCGACTCGCTCACGCTCACCCCTCTCGCTCCAGCGCCAACAGTCGCTTGCCGGGAATCTGCCGGAAGCCCGCGCCCTGGCTGATCGCGGTGGCGGCGGCTGGAATATCCACGATCAACGTGCCGGCGACGATATCCACGCCGTAATCGAACAAGATCAGCGCAAGGGGCGTGCTGCCCCCCAGCACGAGGACCAGCGCATCTGGGCGGCACAGCGCGATCAGGTCGTCGAAGGTGTGATTGACCAGCGTCATCCCGGTCAGCGCCACCACGTCGGCTTGTGGCACCACATCCGGCGCGCGGTCGGCGGGCAGATCGCCGTCGCGGGGGTTTTGCTCCAGCACCCACAGCGTATCAGCCGCCGCGCGCGCATCGTCGATAAAGGGGAAATGCCCCACGATCACGACCTTTTTCCCGGCCCCCCGGCGGATGATGATATCCCCGGCGTTCAGATCGCGGCAGCGCGCCGCGTCCACCTCCAACAGCGCGTTGATCGCCGCCATTCCCACGCCGGACTCCAGCGGATTATCGGAGCGGATCAACGCCGCCAGTTCGAGGCCGCTGCGTGTCGCTAACTGCCCGGCCAGCGGCATAGACGGGGTGGTGGTGTGGTGCGGGGTGCGCTGCACGGTCGCAGAGATGCCGGCGGCCTGCTGACCGTCGCGTTCGACGGTGACGATGGTCCAGCGCAGCCCGATACGCACGTCCAGCACGCGCGCGTCGTGCGGCACCTGGTTGATCAAAGCGTCAATACTATCCATTCCCTATCCTTTCGGCCTGCCACAATCTTAACCGATCGGCCGCAAGTCCCCAGGGGGTTACCCGGTCTGCCCGCCCAAACGGCGCGCCCGTTCCAGGTCCTCAGGCGTGTTGACGTTGAAAAACGACAGTCCCTGCGGATCGAACGGGGTGTACTCCGCCTCGTCGAGATAGCGCACGCGCATCTGCTCGTAGAAGCCGATGACCTTCAGCCGGTCGGCGTCCAGGTTGGCGCGGACCACGTCGCGGCACGTCTGGCGGTAGATAGCCAGCGTGCCCTGTGGGTGGCCCGCCACGCGGGGCACGATGATATCGTACGCATCCCCGGACTCGGCCAGCACCGTCTGCATATAGCGCAGCAGACCCGCCTGAATGAAGGGCATGTCGCAGGCTGCGAGCAGCACGTAGGGCGTCTGGCTGTGGTGCAGCGCAGAGTAGATGCCGCCCAGCGCGCCTTTGCCGGGGATCACGTCGGTGTAGGCCGGCAGGGCGAACGCGGCGTAGCGATCGGGGGTGTTGGTGATCAGGATCGTCGCGTGCAGGTCCGGCAGCGTTTCCACCGCGGCGCGGACGTGCGCCAGCAGCGGACGTCCGTCAAGCGCCACCAGCGCCTTGTCGGTGCCCATGCGCGAGCTTTGGCCGCCTGCATTCAATACCGCCGTGAGATCAGACATAAACACCACCCTTCTTCCTCATGCAGACCGGATAACGTACGGGGCCGATTATACTGGATACCGCCGTTATGCCCACAGCATGTCGTGCCATCGCACGTTTGGGGCCAGAGTGTGCTATGCTGAAGATATCATTGGCTGAGCCACCGGAGGGCGCGATGGGAGTTCACTTCCTGCGTAATGCGTCGTTGTTTGCCAATTTAGCCACGTCCGACCTGGAAGCGCTGGCGGAGCGCCTGGTGCCGCGCCGTTACAACGCCGGCGACCACATCCTCACCCAGGGCAGCCCCAGCAGCAGCCTGTATATCGTCAAATCCGGGCGCGTCGCCATCATCGTAACCGGCGCAGCAGGGGATGCACAGCCGGTCGCGGAGTTTGGCCCCGGGCAGGTTTTTGGGGAGTTTGCGCTGCTGGATGGGCTGCCGCGTTCAGCTGGGGCGGTTGCCCGCGAACGCAGCGAACTGCTGGTATTGGACCGGCCTGAATTCTTCATGTACCTGGAACAGCACCCCGCTGTGGCGATCAAGCTGCTGGTGCTGCTCAGCCGGCGGCTGCGCTTCACCTTGCAGCGTACCGAGGATACCGCCTCGCCTGTGTCATCGCAGACCCAGTTGGCCGGCGTTCTGGTGCGGCTGGCCGAACGCTACGGGCAGCCCGATGGGGACGGCCTGCGCCTGCCGATGCGCCTGACACAGGGCGAACTGGCCGGGATCATGGGGCGACCGCGCTCAGAGACCGAACGCGCGCTCACGGCGCTCCAGCAGCAAGGGGTGATCGAGATGCGCGGAGTGCGCATGACGATCTGCAACCTCGCGGCATTGCAGGGGCTGGCAGCGGCACAGGACTGAACGCGGCGTCAATCTGTGGGCTGGTTGTTGTCTTCGGCCTGGTTTTGTTCAGGCTGGTTGGTTTTTTGGGCGCGCCGCTGGACAAACGAGTAAAACGGATACGCCAACTTCTCAGGATCGGCCTGGCCGCCTTCCAGCGCGGATTTGTTGGCTTCCTCGAAGTCCTGGTGCATGCGCTCGACCATTTCGAGCTGGTTATCCGACGGTTCCAGCGAAAACAATGCGATGAGCGTGGTGTATGCGCCCGGCACGAAACACAACCATTGTCCATTTTCCATCTCGGTGCTGCGCATCCCGGCCCGGAAGATTTCGGCAGCAGCCGAACGATAGCTGCTGAGCATGGGGACGATCAACTCTGGCTCGATGGCGAACTCGCCGAGTGTTTCGAGCGGCATCCCGCTTCGGTTGTCGTATACGCTCATGCCCACCGCTTTCGCCGTCAGGCGTTTTTTCAGGTGCAGCGTGTCTTCGGTTTCGTTGATAGCCTCGCGCCACACGACCGGATCGGACTCGGCGATCAACTGCGCCACCGTCATGATCTGCCGCTGGTAGCGGTCGTACAACCGGTGGAATTGGGTGCGGTTGATCTCGCCGTTGGCGAACTCCTGGACCAGTTTGCTCATTTTTTGATGGACCTGGGCAATGAACTCCTGCCCTTGTCGCGTACTATCATTGGGAGAATTGCCCATAACACATACTCCTATGGTTGCAGCCAGTATAAGCTCATTATAACTGAGCTTGCAAGGTGTGTGAATAGGGTTGGATCGTCTGGCCATTGGGAGAATATCGCGCGCGTGTGCAAAAAAACACGCTGGATTTCCCGCAGGGGTACGCGGCACGCCGGGCTGGCAGTCGTACATGGGCGATCAGGCGGACCGGTGCGGCGAAAAGTGTCGGCATATTTTGCCATCCTGGCTTATAATAGAACATTGAAGCGGGGTGATGTTTTTTAGACTTCTCGCGCGCAATAGAGCAATTTTGAGAAAAAAAGGAGAACGGATATGTTTAAATCAAAACGTTTGGGGATCCTTTTGATCGTCGTACTGGTAAGCTCAGCGCTGGCATTCCCGGTGCAGGCGCAGGACGGCGGCGACGATGAGCCAATGATCACGCCGGAACCGTGCGCGGAACCGGGCGAACTGACGATGTGGGTTTGGGACGAAAACTGGGCCGAGATCATCAACGAGTCCATCGCGGCCTGGGAAGCCGAATACTGCCCAGGGGCCGAGGTTGACCTCCAGGTGCAGCCCTGGGGCCAGTATTGGGACCTGCTGAAGACCAACGCTGCCGGTGGTGAACTGCCGGATGTGTTCAATATGTCGCAGACCTTCTTCTACTTCTATGCCAACAACGATGCCCTGCTGAACCTGCAGCCCTACTGGGACGAGTTCGGCGTCGATACCACGATGTGGGGCAGTGGCCTGGTTGGTCCTTATCGCTGGGGCGATGAGGGCGACCTGCATGCTGCGCCGGTCAACTGGGACACCATCACCGTCTTCTACAACAAAGATATGTTCGATGCGGCAGAGCTGGATTACCCCACCGCCGACTGGGACTGGAACGACTTCGCGGCGGCAGCCGAAGCGCTGACCGACCCGGACAACGACGTATACGGCGCGGTGCCGTACATGGAATACCAGGCCGGCTATCCGAACTGGATCGCCGCCACCGGCACCACCCCGGTCGTTGACGCCGGTCGCACCGAGTGCACGCTGGACAACGAAGGCAGTGTCGAGGCGCTGTCCTACCTCAAAGGCCTGTACGACGAGGGCTACCTGCCCAGCGTTTCCATCGTCGGCGGGACTTCCGCAGACGACGCCTTCAACTTCTGGGCCTCCGAGAAGACCGCGATGGTCACGGCAGGTTCCTGGAAGCTGTCCGACGCGCTGGAGCAGATCACGTTCAATTGGGACATCGTTCAACTGCCCAAGCACCCGGACACGGGCCGCAGCCGTTCGATTGTCCACTCGGTGGGCTATGTCGCCGCTGCTAACACCGACACCCCCGACCTGGCCGCGAACCTGATCCTGTACCTGGCCAGCGACGAAGGCCAGCGCTTCTTCGCCGAGGGCGGCAACGTGGCCCCGGCCAACCCGTCGCCGGAAATTCAGCAGTTGTGGATCGACTCCTTCGGCGATACCGACATCAACATCCAGGCATTTGTGGATGCGACGCATGACTCGCAGGGCGTGACCGTGTTCGACGAGATTTGGGACGCCATCAACAGCGAGATCGTGGTCTACCTGTTCGACCTGGACATGAGCGTCGACGAAGCCGTCGAGCTGACGTGTGAGGTCGTGGAGAGCGAACTGCCGGAGTAATGGCGGCACGATGAGTTTTCGCAGGGGGGAGCTGCCGGACTGGCGCTCCCCCTTTTGTATTCCCCAATTTGCGTTACACTTCATTAAACAGCGCTTTGACTTTGACTGGATAATGAGGTTTGCAATGCAACATGCATCGGCCCTATGGATCGCGCTCATGGGCGGCGCGGGGGCTACGCTGGGCAGCATCATCGCCCGCCTGATCTGGAAACATCACCGTTCCCCCTGGCTGGGCGGCTTGCTGGGCGGGGTGCTGGCGGTGCTTGCGCTGCGTCCGTGGCGACGCGCGCGCCCGCCCGCCGATGACGCGGCAGACGAGGCTTCCACCGCCAGCGCCGTTTCAGCCGTGCCGGACCGTGCCCCCGCCGCCCCGGCGACACCGCCGAAACCGTCGTCCCCGCGCGCGCCCGGATTATGGCGGCGCGTGCTCGAGATTTTCGGCTCGACGCCCCTCAGTCGCCGCAAGGCGTTCTGGGGGCTGGCGCTGATCGCGCCCAACACGGTGGGGTTGTTTTTCTTCTTCGGGGTGCCGGTCCTGATGGCGTTCTGGACGTCGTTCCAGGAGTGGAACGGCATCAAACCCGCGAAATTCGTTGGCCTGGATAACTTCCAACGGCTGACCGAGGATGAGAACTTCCACCAGGCGCTCGAAAACACGTTTAAGCTGATCGGGCTGACCGTGCCCGCCGAGGTGATCCTGGCGCTGGGCGTCGCGGTGCTGCTCAACCAACCGCTGCGCGGGCGGAACCTGCTGCGGCTGGCCTACTTTGTGCCGGTCGTCACCTCGACCGTCGCCGCGTCGGTGGTCTGGACCAGCATCTTCCAGACGCGCTACGGCATCCTCAGCAGTATGCTCGACCCGGTCGGCTGGGGGGAAAAAAAATGGTTGATCGAACCGGACCTGGTGCTGATCCCGATCGCGGTGGTGACAGTGTGGCAGCGCATCGGCTTCGACATGGTGCTGTTTCTGGCCGGGCTGCAAGTGATCCCGCCGGTGCTGTACGAGGCGGCGACCATCGACGGGGCGAACCGCTGGCAGCGCTTCCGGCATGTGACGGTGCCGATGCTCTCCCCGACGACGTTTCTGGTGGTGGTGCTGGCACTGATCAACAGTTTCCAGATTTTCGACCAGGTGTACGTGATGACGCTGCGCACGGTGCCGGGCGGCGTCGGCGGCAGCGCCACCACGCTGACCTTCTACCTGTACCGGCGCGCCTTCCGCTACTCTGAACTGGGCTATGCCTCGGCGGTGGCGCTGGTGTTGTTCCTGATCATCCTCACGGTGACCATCTTCCAACTGCTGATCCAGCGCTATTGGGTATACTACGAAGCGGAGGAGCAGTAACCATGCAGATCAACAAACGGCAGGCAGGCCAACGCACCGCGCGCTCTGATCGCGACCTGTCGCTGCCCCTGACGGTCCTCACTTATGTGATCTTGCTGGTGGGTGCGGTGGTGATGCTGCTGCCCTTCGTGTGGATGTCGTCCACTTCCTGCAAACCGCCGACCGAACTCAACCAGGTGCCGGTCAAGTGGCTGCCGGAGGACCCGGTCTGCCGCGAGAATTTCGACCAGCTTTACGAGCAGTCCGAGCACTTCAACCGCTACATGCTCAACACCGCGCTGGTGACGATTGGCCGCACGCTGGGCCAGTTGGTGACGTGCTCGCTGGCGGCGTATGGCTTCGCGCGTTTTGTGTTCCCTGGGCGGAACGTGATCTTTGCGCTGTGCCTGGGCCTGCTGATGGTGCCCTTCCAGGCGATCCTGATCCCGGAGTACATCCTGATCCGCGAGTTGGGCTGGCTGGACACCTTCAAGGCGCTGATCATCCCGGGCACGTTTAGCGCGTTCGCACTGTTTTTGCTGCGGCAGGCATTCATGCAGATCCCGCTGGAGATCGAAGAAGCGGCGATCATCGACGGGGCCAACCCGCTGCAAGTGCTGTGGCATGTCACGCTGCCGCTGTCGGTCCCGGCGCTGGCGGCCTTCGCCGTGATCACGATACAGGCGGCCTGGAACGACTTCCTATACCCGCTGGTGGTGGCCAACGCCAGCGAAGAAACGCGCGTGATCACGATCGGGGTGGCGCTGTTGCAGGGCCAGCGCAGCACGCCCTGGAATCTGCTGATGATGGGGTCGCTACTGGCGACGATCCCGATGCTGGTGCTGTTCTTGCTGCTGCAGCGCTACTTTATGGAGGGAATCTCGATGGGTGGGGTCAAGCAGTAATGACGGCTAAATATACTTAAATATTACACGGGCGAACCGACTATTGTCAGAACATGTTCCCTGGTGTTAAAATAGAACATGAGATGAAACAACGCTTTCCGTCCTTTATCCCCACGAGGCTAGGTAATGAGCAAGTCTGAGCCGCGTTCGGTCACGCCGCTCGATTTAGCATTGGTACGCCGGATGCTGATGCAAGGTCTATCGCTCGATATGTCCGCAGCGTTAACGCAGGGCAGTGTCGGGCTGGAGGATGCGCTGCTGTCGACGGTGCCATTGGCCGATCTGGGCGCGCCGACGATGGTCATGCGGGGCGAGGCGGGGGGATATGTTGGCCAGTTTCGCCATCATGCTGACGAAACGGTCGCCCGGCTGGTGTTTTTGGCACCGGAGCCGCAAAACGGCGATATTCCCGCATGGACGCGGCTGTTAGAAGCGATGGCGTATGAGGCAGGCCGGCGGGGCGTACATCTGTTAAGTGCCGAAGTCGCTGAAGACCATCCGGTCTTTGTGGCGTTTCGGCAGGCCGGGTTTGCGGTGTATGCCCGGCAGATCATTGTGCGGCACGCGCCGGGCCTGATTCACGACCCGCTGCAGGGCGTGGAGCCAGGCATTCTGCGGCCCAAAGTGGATGCTGATACAATCGGCATCAACACGCTGTATGCCAGCACCGTGCCGCAGTTGCTCCAACAGGCGGAGCTGCTGCCGGACAGCGCGGGCCTGGTGTACGAGCGCGACGGGCAGATCGCCGGGTATCTGGCGGTGATGAAGGGCAAGCAGGGCATCCTCATCAAACCCTACTTTCATCCCGAGGTGTACGACCAGGCCGCCCCGATTTTGTACGTGGGGCTGGCGCACATTCCGGAGACGGACTACCTGCCGACTTATGTATATGTGCGAGCCTACCAGGACTGGCTGCGTGGCGCGTTAGAGCAAATGGAGTTTGAAGCGTGGACACATCAGGCTTTGATGGTTAAATACACGGTCGTCCGAGTGCAGCGGATGGAGTTAGCGCCACTGCCGGACCTGGAAACCAGCCGTCTGCATCCACCAGTCGCCGACGGGCCACTGACGTATAACAAACTGACAAAACGTATATCAGGTCGTTTTAGACACAACGGCAGAAATAAGAAACCGTATGGAACATCGAATAACGGATGATTTAGACCAACTCAAACTTGTCTTGCCGGATTACCTGGTGAAAGCTCTCGAATCATTGGATCGCAACCCCGATGATTTGCTGGAGGTCATTCTGGACCTGGGCCGCGTGCCAACCGCACGCTACACCGATATCGAAATTGTGCTCGACGAAGGCGAAGTCAACGCCGACACCATCGACTACGTGACGCAGCGCGTCGGCGCGTTCGACGATGATAACCGGGCAGGGATCGAACGTACCCTGCACCGCATCAGCGCGATCCGCAACCGGCGCAGCGATGTGGTGGGCCTGACCTGCCGTGTCGGGCGGGCCGTGTATGGCACGATCGACATCATCCAGGACATCATCGAAGAAGGCAACAACGTCCTGCTGCTGGGGCCGCCCGGCGTGGGCAAAACTACGCTGCTGCGCGAGGCCGCGCGTGTGCTGGCCGAATCGCGCCGCGTGGTGGTCGTGGATACCTCGAACGAGATCGGCGGCGATGGCGATGTGCCGCATCCGGCGGTAGGCCGGGCGCGGCGGATGCAGGTGTCGTCCCCGCTGCTCCAGCACGAGGTCATGATCGAAGCCGTCGAAAATCACAATCCAGAGACGATTGTGATCGACGAGATCGGGCGCGAGCTGGAAGCCCTGGCGGCGCGTACCATCGCCGAACGCGGCGTGCAGTTAATCGGCACCGCGCACGGGAACACGCTGGACAACTTGCTGCTCAACCCGACACTGTCGGACCTGGTGGGCGGGATCGAATCGGTCACGCTCTCTGACGAAGAAGCCCGGCGGCGCGGTACGCAGAAAACCGTCCTGGAACGGCGCGCACCACCCACATTCAACGTCTTGATCGAAATCCAGACGCGGCACCGGTTGGTGGTGCTGGATGACGTGGCGGCTGCCGTCGATGCGCATCTGCGCGGGCGTCCGCTGCCGGTGGAAATCCGCACCCGCACCGAAAACGGCGAGATCACCGTCGAGAGTGCACGTCCGGAACACGCCTTCGGCCAGCGCAACGGCTCCAAGCGTGCCGGGCAGCAGCGCTACACAGGCCGCCAGCAGAAAAAGTCGCGGCCCTCGCCCCCAGAATATGACCGCGCGGAGGCGTTCGAGCCACAGCGGGAAAGGGGCAGTTGGCTGCAAACGCTGCATGTCCTCCCCTATGGGGTGGCGCGTAACCGGCTGATGCAGGTCGCCAAGCAGCTTAAGGTGCCGGTCGAGATCGTGGACGATCTCGAAGCGGCCCAGGCGCTCGTCACGCTCAAGAACTACTACCGCCGCCGCCCACGCCTGATCGTGGACGCGGAACGGGCGGGCGTGTCGATCTTTGTGCTGCGGGCCAATACTGCCACCCAGATCGAGGATTTCCTGGTGGATATCTTCGGGCTGTACGGGGAGAATGCCGACGACCCTTTTGGGGGCGCTATGCGTGAAGCCGAGGAGGCGATCCGGCAGGTACGCAGCGGCACACGTTCGGTTGATCTATCGCCCCAGGCCGCGTATATCCGGCGCAAACAACACGAGATGGCCCGGTCGGCGCATCTGGTTTCGCACAGTTACGGCAACGAGCCAAACCGGCGCGTGCGTATCTTCCGCGATGAACCGGTGCGCCCCTGAGCGGGTCACACGGTAAGTACAACGAACAATCAATACAAAGGCGCGAGTCGACACTGGCTCGCGCCTTTTTGCGTGTTAATCCGGCGTCAGGCGGAAATGCCCCGGGCCAGCGCGTAGGCCACCTCGACCTGCGTGGTATCCGGCACCATTTGCAGGCCGCAGTGGCCAATCAGCGCGCCCTCGTGTTCGACTGCCCACAGGCCCATGCCGTGCTGCGCCCAGTGGCCCATGAAGCGGCGCAGCATATCGGCGGCACGCTCGCGGGGGCGCGGCACGCCGCCGGGCAGGTAGCGCATCACGTCAGGATCGGCAGTGATGGCCTGGTGATAGGCGTCCACATCGCCCAACACAAACGGGCGCAGCCGCAGCCGGTCGGTGTCGATGGTGGGCATCAGTTGCCTGCCGCCGCGAGGTACTGCACGCCGCGAAAATCGATGACATCCCCGGCCAGCGCCGCCGCTGCGTCCGCGTCACCATAGAAGCGGGACAGCAGGAACGCGGTGGTCATGTGGTTGGTGAGGTCGTGAATCCGGTCCATGTCCCACACGTCGTCCGAGCAGCTATCGTACAGCCCAAACTGCAAGATCAGGTCCGGGCACTCGTCGACAAACACATAATGGCCGGCGTTGTCGAAGACCACCAGCGACTTGTCCTGGCTGGCGATGTCCCGGTAAATCGTCAGCGCATCCCGGCGCGGGAACGTCGCCCGGTCCGCCGCGCCGACCAGGATCATCGTCGGGACGGTGACCTCGGCCATGCCCGCCGCGCCGTAGATCGGCCCGTTCCAGGGGGCCATCAGGATCAGCGCCTTGACGCGCGGATCGGTGGTGGCCGGCCACAACCCCGCCGGGGCCTCGTCCAGCCCGCGCAGCGCCGCGATCTGCTGTTCCGCCTGCTCGATGCGCGTGGCGAGGTCCGTATCGCCGCGCTGGCCGGGCGAATGCAGCCCGAAGCAGCCACCGGCACGCAGCAGCGTGCGCTGGGCCGGGGTCAGCGTGGGCAGCGTGAGCGCTTCGGGGACGGTGTTCAACGCCGGAGGGCCGGCGCACCATTCCCGCAGTGCGCTGAAGTCCAGCCGCGCCCCGGCCACGCCCAGCGCGGTGTAGCCGCCGAACGAATGCCCGCTGACCGCGATCTGGTCCATGTCCGCCACCCCATCGAACACTCCACCACCGGCTGCCAACGTCGCCAGGTAGTCGATCTGGCGCAGTACGTCCAGTGGGCGATAGGCGAAGTTATCCAGCAGTTTGCTGGCGAAGCCGTCTGGGTCCTGGATGGCGTCGAGGGTGGTATTGCCGGGATGATCGGCGGCCACCACAACGAAGCCCCACGAGGCCAGATGCTCGGTGAAGAAGCGGCTCTGGTAGCGCAGGCCGCTGCTGCCATGCGAGAACATGACGACCGGATAGGGGCCGTTCGCCACGTCGGGCGCGGCATCCCGGATCGCCCGGCCTTCCAGGGCAAAGACCAGCACCTGGTATTCGGTTTGCTCCTCGACCTCGTCCGGGTTGAGCGCCGGATACCACACGGTCATGTCCAGGGGCCGGTCGTCGTCCGCGACCACAAACTCGCGCGTGCCGACCGGGTAGGGGCCGCGCTGGGCATAGCGGGGCGCATCGGGGCGCTGGGCCTGGGCCGGGGCGATGATCGCCAGCAGCAGCACGGCCACCAACAGCACAAACAGTCCTCGTTGCATTGTTAATTTTCTCCTGTCTCTATAGTTTTTCGCGCCGGAGGCGTTTCAGAAATTCGGCGCTTTGCAGGCGTTGTTCCAACAGATAGGTGATGTAGGCCAGCATCAGGCGTTCGAGTTCCAGATGCAGCCGCGCGTCCAGCGTGAGCACGCGGGCCGCTTCCCAGGGCCGGGTCTGGAGGTAGCGCAGCGTCTTGAGCGCGTTGAGGCTCAGCGGCGTGCCCCGGTCCAGCCCGGCATGGTGCTCCGGGCAGATCACGCCGCCATCCGCCACGCTGAAGAACTGGTCCTGCGGCTCCAGCGTTTCGTGGCCAATCACACATTCGTGCAGCGAGGGGGCAAACCCGGCCAGCCCCAGCAGGTGCAGCTCGTAGTAGCGGGCCACGAGGCGCGGATCGTCCGCTGTACACAGCCAGCCCAACGCATCGACCAGCAGGTCGAACTCGGTCCGGCTGGAGTCCTGCTCCGCCGTGAAGCGGTCCAACAGCTCGCCAAAATGGTTGGCGTATGTCGAACGCTCCAGGTCCTCGCGCAGCGGCAGGAACGGCTCTGTGGTTTCCGCCTGGGAGACGATGTGCAGGTCACCGCGCCCGCGTGCGATCAGCATATCCACCCGCGCGAACAACTCCACATGCCCGGTTTTCCGCGCGGCGGGTTTGCGCACGCCTTTAGCGATGGCGCGCAGCTTGCCGTGCCCCGGGGTGAGCAGCACCAGCAGCCGGTCGGCTTCCCCAAAATCTTGCCGCCGCAGGATCACGGCCTCGGTGCGAAAGGTGCGCTCGGGTTTGGGCATGGCGCGGCTAGGCGTCTCCCGCCGCGGATTGCTGGCCCTCGGCGAGCTTCTGGGGGCCAAAACCGTGCGGCAGCAGGTCGGTCAGCGGGCCTTCCCAGGTGACGCTGCCCGCCGTATCGACCATGATCACCTCCATGCCAGGGCCGAACTCGTAGAGCACCTGGCGGCAGATGCCGCAGGGGGCCGCGCCGTTGCTGGTGACGACCGCCACCGCCACGAGGTCGCGTTCGCCCTCGCTCACGGCCTTGAACGCTGCCGTGCGCTCGCCGCATACGGTCGCGCCGAACGACGCGATCTCGATGTTGCAGCCGGTGTAGATGGTGCCGGATGCGGTGAGCACCGCGGCCCCAACCGGATAGTTGGAGTAGGGCACGTAAGCTTGCTGCCGCGCAGCAGCGGCGGCTTCGATCAGGCTGGCGCGCTGCTCGCTGGTGATAAGGGTCTTAGTGTTCATTAAGATTCAGTATCCTTCAACCAGTATTATACTGCGAATAGGGCCGCCCAGTATACCCTAAAAACCAGCGCGTTTCTATTGACAGGCGTCATTCCCCCAGTATAATCTTGGGCAGCATGATGGTGTCCGATCGGACGCCAGTTTCTTTAGCGAGGTATCCCTGTTATGCTCGGACTAGCGAAAATTGCCTGGCATCGCTGGCAGATCATCGGCGAGGCCTTCAACGACTTCGTGGGCCGCTTGATCGCGGTGTTGTTCTACTTCACGATCTTCGTGCCGTTTGCGGTGGGGGTCCGCTTGCTTGGCGACCCGCTGCACATCCGCAGCGCGCCACAGCAGTGGCTCCAACGTGAACCGGTGGGCAGCCAGATCGATGACGCGCGGAGGCAATTTTAACACCGATGGATATTCTGGGCGTTTCTTGCTTTTACCACGATTCGGCAGCGGTCCTACTGCGTGACGGCGAGTTAGTCGCCGCCTCGATGGAAGAACGGCTGAGCCGCAAGAAACACGACAACGGCTTCCCCGCCCAGGCGATTGATTTCTGCCTGCAGCGCGGCGGCATCAGCGGCCCAGACCTCGACTATGTGGTTTTCTACGAGAAGCCGATGGTCAAGGTGGGGCGCATCCTGCAAACGGCGCTGAGCACCTTCCCGCGCTCGTGGGATTTCTGGCGCGAAGCCGTCACCGCCTACGTCAGCGAGAAATTCTGGATCAAGAGCCTGCTGCAGCGGGAGCTTGGCGTGCAGCCCCACCAGATTCTCTTTTGCGATCACCACATGTCGCACGCCGCCAGCGCTTTCTTTGCGTCGCCCTACGAAGAAGCAGCGGTGATGACGATCGATGGCGTCGGCGAGTGGACGACGACCACCATGGGCCACGCCAAAGCCAGTTGGAACGGTGAAGGGCAAAACGCCATCGACCTGTTCTGGGAACAGCGCTTTCCGCACTCGCTCGGCCTGCTGTATTCCGCGTTTACCGCGTTCCTGGGCTTCCGCGTGAACAACGGCGAGTACAAGGTGATGGGCATGTCGCCTTACGGCGAGCCGAAATACATGGACAAGGTCGAGAAGCTGATCACGCTGCACGATAACGGCAGCTTCAACCTGAACATGGATTACATGGCCTATCACTATTCGGCCACGCAGAGCTACAACGACAAGTTCGTCAAGCTGTTTGGTGATCCGCGCGTGCACAGCAGCGAGTTCTTCACCGCCAAGAGCGACCCGAGCCGCGCTCACGAAAAAGCCCAGGTGGAGCAAAACCAGTATTATGCCGACATCGCCGCCAGCATCCAGGCCGTGACCGAAAAGGCCCTGCTCAACATGGCCACCGCGCTGCACAAGCGCACCAGGGCCAGCAAGCTGGTTATGGCTGGGGGTGTGGCGCTCAACAGCGTGGCCAACTTCAAGATTTTGCAGCAGACACCCTTCGACGAAATCTACATCCAGCCGGCAGCCGGCGACGATGGCGGGGCGCTGGGCGCGGCGCTGTGGGCGTATCACATGGTGCTGGGCCAACCGCGTAAGCTGGTGATGAGCCACACCTACTACGGCCAGGACTACAGCGACGGCGAGGTCCGCGCGTTCCTGGACGGGGCGGGTATCCCCTACGAGCACTTCGCGGACGACGACAAGCTGCTCGACCGCGTGGTCGACGAACTCGTCGATCAGAAAGTTGTCAGCCTGTTCCAGGGGCGCTACGAATGGGGGCCGCGCGCGTTGGGCAACCGCAGCATCCTGGCCGACCCGCGCCGGGCCGAGATGAAGGACATCGTCAACACCAAGATCAAGTTCCGCGAACCGTTCCGGCCCTTTGCACCGGTGGTGCTGCGCGAGCGTGCAGGGGAGTTCTACGACTTCCCCGGTGTGGCGGAGAGCATGCCCCCGCGCTTCATGCTGATGGTCAGCCCGGTGAAGGAAGACAAGCGCGATGTCGCCCAGGCCACCACGCACGAAGGCGGCACCGGGCGGCTGCAGACCATTGATCACGACACCAACCCGCGTTATTATGAGATTGTGCGCCGCTTTGGGGAGGCGACGGGCGTGCCGATTGTGCTCAACACGTCCTTCAACCTGCGCGGCGAACCGATTGTCGGGTCCCCGGCCAATGCGTGGTGGACCTTCAGTAATAGCGGCATCGACCATTTGATGATCGGGTCGTTCCTGGTCAGTAAAAATTCAACAAAGTAGTGGTGGACTATGTCCGAACAAACTCCAACTGACACCCCAAAACAGCCGGGCAGGTTAGTGGGCCTGAGGACGCGCCTGGGCATCCTGGGCGAATTGTTTGCTTTCTTGTGGGCCGCCAAAATGTGGTGGTTGATCCCGATGGTCGTGGCGTTGATCATTTTCGCCCTGGTCATCGCGCTGGGCGCGGCCAGCGGTGGCAGCCCGTTGATTTACACCCTGTTCTAAAAGGACCCAACAGCTATGAGCGACTGGTTGATTGCTGTGCTGATCGGTGTGACGTTTGGCTTTGTGTTGGGCATGAAGATCGCCCGCGACTCGAACCAGAAAGAGGCCGTGCGCGGCAGTGGGCTGGCGCACGCCTTCCACTACCTGGCCAGCGCCAGCATGAGTGGCACGCTGCCGTTTATCATTGCGGGGATTAGCGTCGGGCTGCCGTTCCTGCGGCTGTTCGGGACGGCGGTCGGCTTCCTGGTCGTGACGCTGGTGCTGCTGCTGGGCTATGCGGCCTTCGAGCGCAGCGCGCCGCCCGCGCCCGACACCGGGCCGCTGCTGGGCGAGTAGCGTCTGGCTGAACACGCGCAGCTTATACACACACAACGAGCCGGGGCGTACCGGCTCGTTTTCGTGTTGACATTGTCTGCAAAATGCCCGCCTACAGATCATCCAGTCGTCCGTTGTCCAGCGCGATCTGGAAGGCGCGCCCGATCAGCAGCAGTTCGGTCACCCATTCGGCCAGTTCCTCGTCGATCTCGTGTTCTTCCAGGACATTCGCGATAGTCTGCGGCATATCGAGCAAAATTTCGGACGACAGGCAGTGTAGGGCCTGCCACACCGAGTCACGCGATTCGGGCGGGGCCCCGGCCATCGACTCCTCGTACCAGGCCGCGACAATCGGATGGACCTGCACGCAGGATGACCCTTCGGGAAGCTGCGTGTTGGCCAAGTCTTCGAATTCCTCCAGCCATTCCGGTCTTGATTTTTTGTGCTTATCGCCGTGTTTATCGCCCACTGGAACGTCTCCTGATGGCAGGGCTGGTGCAGCCAAAACCTACCGAGAGTCTACCACTTCACGGGGTGAAAGGCCATTTTTCGGCCCGGTCGACGACCTGCGCGGCTTCCCATGCGGCCTGGGTTGCCCGCGCGACAACCGGCGCGTCGATGGTGTGGATGGTGTCGCTGTTCTGCCGCCAGTGGGGGATCAAGCCGGTCGCGCGGTCGTAGCCCATCAGCGCGATGGCGCGCAGGTCCCGGTCGCGCAGCAGCGACACCTCGTCCATGGACAACATCGTCTTGCCCATCATGCCGAGGGCCGGCTGGGCGTTGGCGACCTGCTCCATCACCTGGACGGCGTCCGGGTGCGGGTAGTAATACGCATACGGGCTGATCCCATGCCGCGTGACCCACGCCAGTTCGCCCGCGCCGACATTGCTCACCACGACCCACAGCGCGTCGTGCCAGCGTTTGCCGTATTCTGCCGCCAGCACATCCGCGCCGGTCGCGACGGCGGTGGCGCTGCCGGTGAACACCAGGTTTACTTCGGTCTGCGCCAACGGCTGCGCGTGGAGCAGCGCGGCCAGCTCCAGCAGGGTCGCCACGCCCGACGCATTGCCGCTGGCCCCGGCCACATCCGGTCCCATTTCATCCACGATGGACAGCCCGGCCCCGCTTAACGCCAGTCCGGCGATCAGCGCGCGCAGGGTGCGCCAGCGTTGGGCGTTGCTGGCCAGCACGGTCAGCACGCCGCCGACCAGCGCCAGAATCGTCACGGCTCCCAGCGTGCGCGGCAGGTGCGCGACGACCTCGCGGCTGGCGGTCAGGCGGTGCACACCGGAATCCAGGTGCGCCACGAAGACCACGCGCCGGTTGGCCGGTCCCTGGGAGGGAATACGCACGATCACGTTTTGCGATTCGCCGCGTGCCAGCCAGGTTTCCCACACCGCCGGACGGGCCAGGAATGCATCCCGGCTGAGCACACTCAGCCCGACCGAGGTCAGCCCGCTGAGGATCTGGCGCTGGCGGTCGCGCTTCAGCCCCGACAGCAGGCTCAGCCCGGCCAGCGCGGCCAGCGGGGCGATGCGGTAGCGGAAGCCGTCGATACTGCGAAACGGCTGGTTGATCAACTCCCACTGCTCGTTGATCGCGTGCAGTGTGTGATGCACGTACCCCGCCGCCTGGCGTTCGGCCTGGCTGGTGGGGTGCCGGGGGCCGATCTCGACGCTGAGATGCTCGATATAGCGCAGTAAGCGGTCAGTGCGGGGCGTGATTTGATCGTTCATAGTCGTCTTCCATTTCCTGATGCGTCAGCAACCGGAAAAGCTGTTCGAGGTATTGAACCTCTTGATGCCGTTCGGCTGGTGAGTAGTATACGCCTTCCGGGAAGGTGTCGTCCTGGGGCAGGCTCGGATGGACGACGATCTCGGTGATGCCGTCCAGTTCGTCGAGGCGCTCGAACAAACTCCCCGGGTCCTGGTTGAGCCAGTATTTTAGCCCAACCAGGTAGTTGGGAATAGCAAAGGGACGTTCGCCGTCGGTGGTTGGCTCGTCGGCGGTGCGGAAGACCGGGTTGAACGGCAGCACCGCTGCCGCATAGCGATAGGCGCGCACCCAGCGCACCCGGTATTGTTCGGCCAGTTCGAACACGATCTCGCGCAGGGTGGGGATCACGTGGAAGTGGCTGTGGGTGGTGATGTGCTGGGGCTGGATGCCGGCCTCGACCAGGACCCTGATCTGGGCCTCCAGCTCGGCCTTGAGCAGAGCGCGAAATTCGGCGCTCGGCACGAGGGCCTGAATGTACAGCAGCATACGGTTGCGGAAATTCCCGGTGGGGGTGGTCAGCAGCGACGGGGCCGCGACCGTCGTCAGCGGCGCGCCGTCGGAGAGCGTGAGATGAATCCCGATGTCGAGCGATGGATAGCGCGAAAACAGGTCCAGGGCATGCGCCGCCGCCGAAAAGTTGGTCATGATGGTGGCGGCAGTTGCGATCCGCCGTTCGTACAGATCAGCCGCCGCCAGGTTGATCCCTTCGGACAGGCCGCAATCATCACACGTGACCATCAATTTTTTCATAAAGCGTTGTTCACTCCGCTGCCATCAGGCATCTATCGCAACACATGTTCACTATACAAGTATGCCGCAATTGGCAGCAAATGCCATCTCTGGCGGGAACCTTTTGGCTCCCGGCGGCGTCTTAGAGTCAAATCCAGGGAACAATACTTTGTCAGGAGGAACAACATGAAACGCATCGTGATCAGCCTGCTGGTACTGCTGCTGATGGGTGGCAGTGTGGTGTCAGCCTATGACACACTGCCAGACCCGGCGGCGCAGCACCAGCGCAGCGACCCCGGCGTCAGCATCGAACTGCACCGGGTCAACGTCGAAATCGACAACCAGATCGCCACCACCCGCATCGAGCAGGTGTTTTACAACGACAGCAGCCGCATGGCCGAAGGTACCTACATTTTCCCGCTGCCGGCGGGAGCTGCCGTCTCCGATCTGGTGATGTGGGTCGATGGCAAGCCCATCGAGGCCAAGATTCTGGAAGCGGACGAAGCGCGCGAGATCTACGACGAGATCGTGCGGCGGATGCGCGACCCGGCGCTGCTGGAATACGTTGGGATGGGCGCGATCCAGGCCAGTGTCTTCCCCATCCAGCCTAAATCCGAGGTCAAGATCGAGATCGAATACGTGCAACTGCTGCCGGTGGATAACGGGCTGGTGCATTACGAGTATCCGCTGCGCACCGACCAGTTCACCCGCCGCCCGGTCGAGCAGATCAGCATCAACGTTGACGTCAAGTCGCAGGACGAGATCGGCGCGATCTACTCGCCCACGCACCGCGTCGCCATCTCGCGGGACGGCAAATACGCCTTCCGTGCTGGCTACGAAGCGACCATGATCCGCCCGGAAACGGACTTCAGCCTGTACTATGGGCTGGCCAGCGACGAGATCAGCGCCAATCTGCTGAGCTACCGCGAGGGTGCCCGCCAGGACGGCTACTTCTCGCTGATGATCACGCCGCCCGTCGAGGTGGACGAGAGCCGCATAATTCCCAAAGACGTGATCATCGTGCTCGATCAGTCCGGGTCGATGTTCGGCCCCAAGTGGGACCAAGCGCGAGATGCCGGTAAATTCGTGCTGGACAACCTCAACAAGCGCGACCGCTTCAACGTGGTGGTGTTCAGCACCGGCTACCGGCTGTATGCCAACGAACTGCAGCCTGTGTCGGAAGCAGCGGAGGCGAAGGCGTGGCTCAGCGGGCTGGAGGCGTTGGGCGGCACCGACATCAACGCCGCGCTGCAGGCCGCGATGGACATGGCCGACCCTGAGCGTTCGACCGTGATCCTGTTCCTGACGGACGGGCTGCCCACCGAGGGCGAAACCAACACCGGCAAAATCCTCAGCAACGTGGACGACGCTGCCAAGCCGAACGTGCGCGTCTTCACCTTTGGCGTCGGCTTCGATGTGGACACCGTGCTGCTCGACCAACTGTACCAGAAGTTCCGGGGCGCGGGGGTTTACGTGCGGCCCGAAGAACGCATCGACGACGAGGTGACCAGCCTGTACAACAAGATCAGCGCGCCGGTGCTCACCGATCTACAGCTCGACTTCGGCGACGTGATGGTCGAGGATATGTACCCCGCCGAACCGCTGCCGGACCTGTTCGTCGGCACGCAGTTGATCGTCGTCGGGCGCTACCGGGACGGCGGCGCGACCCGCATCAAGCTCACCGGCGAGTTGGACGGCGAGCCGCAGACGTACACCTACAACGTCGAATTCCGCAAGAACGCCGGGGGCGAGGTCTTCATTCCGCGCCTGTGGGCCACGCGCAAGATCGGCGCGCTGCTCAACGCGATCCGGCTGTACGGCGAAGACCCCGAACTGGTCGACAGCATCGTGCGGCTGAGCATCCGCTACGGGATCATCACGCCCTATACCTCGTTCCTGATCACCGAGGACGACATCTTCAGCCAGTCCGGGCGTGACGATGCCCAGATGACCTTCCGCGAGCAGTCGGATGCGTCGCTGGCTCCTTCCAGCGGCGTAGGGGCGGTCAACGCCGCCGAAGCAGCGGCAGACCTGGGCAGCGCGGATGCGCCGATGCCCATGCCGACCATGACCGCCATGCCGTCTGCCGCGCCCGCCGATGCCGTCGATGGCGCGTGGGATGCGGATGCCGCCGGTAAAGACGACACTTACGCCCCGGGCAGCCAGCCGATCCAGTACGCCGGGGACCACACCTTCGTGTGGCGGGATGGCATGTGGGTCGACACGCTGTACGACTCCGACGTGATGACGCCCGTCGAGGTGACGTTCCTCAGCGACGAGTACTTCGCGCTGCTCGACCGCGCCCCGATGATCGGCGAGTTCCTGGCGCTGGGCGATCATGTCCTGTTCGTGTGGGACGACCAGGCGTACGAAGTCGTGCCCTGACGCGCGTAGGAACCGACTCAATACTCAGACAAACCCTAACAGACGGCTGCCGCCCCCACAGCCGTCTGTGGTTGTCCTGTTTTGGCTGGCAGGCTACAATCCAACACGAAGATGATTGTTAAAGGAGTTCGCCATGCAACGCTTGCTTTCCGTGATCTTGCTATTGGCTCTGCTGCTGGCCGCCTGTGGTGACGCGGGCAATGAAGCACAAACCGGCGGCGACCAGTTTGGGCCGTTCGATTGGGTGCGCGATGCCGATACGATCATTGTGCGCCTGGACAGCAAGCCGAGAAGCCAGCAAGCCCCCGCACGCGAACTGAACAGCATCCCGCCCTGCACGGTGTGGGGGGATGGCCGCGTGGTGTGGCTCACCCAGGATCAACATGGCAACGGGCAGGTGCTCAAGGCGCGTATTGACGTCCCCACCATGCGCAGCTTTCTGGAAGGTATCTTCAACCGGGGATTCTATAGCTGGGAGTCCGATATCGTGCCGCCCGACACGACCGATCTGCTAATCGAGAGCGTCACCGTCAATATGTATGGCGAGGTGCGCACGGTCGAAAAATACAGCTATTGGCCGCAAAACGCCTATATGAAAATTCTCGACGACTGCCGCGCGCTGGGCAACGAGACGACGCGCGAGGTAGTACCCGGGGCACCTGGTGCGCCCGAACGTGGGGGGTGGGTACAGGCGTACCCGGTCGCCAGCAATCCCGATGTCCCCCAAAATTATTGGGAATGGTTCAACGCGCCATTTAGCCTGCACGATCTGGCTGCCAGCGGCGAGGCGCGCTGGGTCGAGGGGGCACTGGCGGCGCAAATCTGGCTGACCGTGCGCGAAAGCGGCGAGATCCACGTGATCGAAAATGACGACGCCTACAAGCTGGCGATCCTGGTGCCGAAGATTTCACGCGATGCCCCGCCGCCACCCGACGACACCGTCATCGCGGCAGACTAGCGGCCCGGTGACGACGTTCTCCGCACAAACATCCGCAGATTGTGACTTCAGTCGCTAAACTGCCTGCCAAATTCTCTTGTGAGGTGAGCAGGGGCGGCTTACAATAACATTTGGTGATTTTTCAACTACACATTTTTAGAGCGAACGGAGTTTAGATAAATGTTACGTTCTTTGTTCTTGTATCTTTCTCGGGCCACATGGGCCAAAGACCTGATCATGCGCATCGGGTTTGCGCGCCGTACCGCACATCGTTTTGTGGCGGGCGATACGCTGGAGGACGCGATCGAAGCGACGCGCCAGATCAACGACAACGGCATGGAAGTGACGCTCGATCACCTGGGCGAAAGCGTGGTAGACGAGGCCAGCGCCCGGCAGGCTGCCGATGCGTATCCCGAACTACTGGGCGCGGTCGCAGCCAGTGGGGTGCGCGCGACGGCCTCGCTCAAGCTGACGCAGCTTGGCCTGGATATCAGCGAAGACCTGTGTTTGGAAAATATGCGCCGCATCCTGCAAAAGGCGCAAGAAACCAACAACCACATCACGATCGACATGGAAAGCTCGGACTACACCGACGCCACGTTGAAGATCTATCGCACGCTGCGCGCGGAGTTCGACAATGTCGGCATCGTGATCCAGTCCTACCTGTACCGCAGCGAGGAGGACATGCAGGCGCTGGCCGA
>DAOTUD010000014.1:0-10988 GCA_034437275.1 Anaerolineae bacterium | reverse complement strand
ACGATCTCAGCCCTGCTCGCGCGCCAACTGCACGAACGCGCGCACCCCGATCATCACCGAGGCCAGCGGCAGCCACACCACCCCGAAGACCGTCAGCGCCCAGAACAGGATATCGCTCTGCAAGGCCTCGTCGCCGCTGCCCGGCAGTTGGTAGCCGGCCCAGCCCATCACCAGGCACGGCACCACCAGCACCACCCACGCCAGCGGGTTCGGGCGCTGCGGCAGCGTGAGCGCGTGCAGGTACGAGCGTTCGGCGCGCAAGGGCTGCGTGACGTGCAGCATCGCGCCCAGGATCACCAGCAGCATCCCGGCCACGCCGATATCCTGCCGCGTGATGTCGCCCTGGGCGCTGCCGAGCACCAGCCCCGCGACCAGCACGCCACCTGCCGCCGCCCATCCGTAAGGCGTCAGCCGCCAGCCGGCGGGGCGGATCACCTCCGGCAGCGGCAGCACGTAGCGCAGCACCATGCACGCCATCAGCCCCACACCCAGCGCCCCCAGCGCATCGTCAACCGCGACCGAGGGGATCGTTTCGTCGGAGACGCTAGGGAACCAGCGCACCCAGATGCCCCACACCAGCCCGACCCCGGCAGCCAGGGCGGACCCTAGCGGGCCGGTATTCCGCCCGCTGATCAGCACGAGAAACGCCGCGAACGCCGCCATAAACGCCAGCGGCTGCGCGCCCAGCGGACGGATCAACAGGCTCAACGGCAGGTCGCGCGTGGTGATGCGGCTGATCAGCGTGCCGTTGACCAGCCCGTACATCCCGGCCACCAGCAGCAGGCTCAGCAGGTCGTGCACCCGGTAGCGGGCGATAATGTCGAGCGCGACGGCAGCCAGCGCCACGTACAGCACGACCAGCCCGCCCCACTCCAGCACGTTGTAGGCCAGCGGCGTCTGCCACACAACCCACTCCGAAAACACCAGCAGCAGCGCCGCCAGCCCCAGCCGCGTGCTCCAGCCGGGCAGCCGTTCGACCAGTTGTTGCGCCATAACCCGCCTTTGCCATTACATGTTGGATGTCTCTTGCGCCAATTCAGCCCTTCTCTCTCAGGGAGAAGAGAGTAAGTGCCCAGCTAATCTCTCTCCCTGAGGGAGAGGGACCCGACGCCAGTCGGAAGGGTGAGGGCCATTCAATGAATCCGTGACTCACTAAAACTCATCTACACTATAGGATACATCACCCCCGGACGCCAGCACATCGCCAAATCTTGAAATTCTGTAATCCAGGCGTAAAATTCGTGTAAATTCACCGCACGCGAAGGGAGAAAACCACCCATGACACCGCCCATCATCCGCCCCATGATCGAGGCCGACATCCCGCGCCTGGTCGCGATCCGCCCCGGCTTCATCAGCCAGACCGTGCTCGTCGTCGAAAAGTTCGGCAGCGGGATCGAGGTCGGCTGGCGGCTGGCGGAGCGTCCGCTGGCGGAACCCTACGACAAGGCGGACGGCTACGACTTCGACCGCACCGAGCGCGCCAACATCCGCGAACGGCTGCGGCTGGGGAACGGGCTGCATCTGGTGGTGGAGGCGGACGGGCGCATGGCGGGCGTGCTGGATGTCACGCCGCAGGAGTGGAACCATACCGCCTGGGTGTGGAATATCATGCTCGACCGGAGCATCCGCCGCCAGGGGATAGGCCGCGAGTTGTTCCGGCGGGCAGTGGGCTGGGCGCGCCGCCAGGGCTACCGCGCGCTGGTGTTCGAGACGCAGACCAACAACGTCCCGGCCTGCAAATTCTACGCGCGGATGGGCTGCGAACTGGAAGGGCTGCGCGACGCCTACTACTCCAACCGCGACGCGCAGCGCCAGGAGGTCGCGCTGTTCTGGGTGTACAAGCTGGGCTAAGGCGCGCTCACCGCCGGGCGACCACCGTCGGCATGTCGGGCCGCGTGACCGGCAGCCACACCGTGAAGATCGAGCCTTCGCCTTCTTTGCTCGCCACCTGGACCGTGCCGCCGTGCGCCTCGACGATCTGGCGCGTGATGGCCAGCCCCAGTCCGGTCCCGGCGCGGGGATGGCGGCTCTTGTCCACCTGGTAAAAACGTTCGAAAATGCGCGGCAGGTCGGCGGAGGGGATGCCCTCGCCCGTGTCGCGCACCTGGACTTCGACGAAATCGGTGTCGGCCTGGGCGCGCAGCCGGACGGTGCCGCCGGTCGGGGTGTGCTTGATCGCGTTGTCGAGCAGGTTGGTGAAGACCTGCGCCAGCCGGTCGCCATCCCCCGCGATACGCGGCAGCGTGTCCGGAACATCGCGCACCAGCTCGATGTCCTGCTCCTCGGCCTTGACCGACAGGCTCTCCCCGACGGCTTGCAGCAGCTCGCCGATCTGCACCGCCTGGCGCTGCATGTCGAGCCGCCCGGCCTCGATGCGCGCCATGTCGAGCAGGTTCTCGACCATGCGGTGCATCCGCGCCGCCTCGTCGTGGATGACCTGCGCGGCACGCTGCGCGGCTTCCGGATCGGAGGCGACGCCCTCGGCAATCGCCTGGGAGAAGCCCTGGATGCTGGTCAGCGGCGTGCGCAGGTCGTGCGAGACGTTGGCCAGAAAGTCGCGCTGCGCCTGCTGCGAGAGCGACACGCGCGCCGCCATCTCGTTGAAGGTAGTAGCCAGCGATTGCACCTCGTGCGGCCCCTGGACCGGTGCGCGCTGGTCGAAGTTCCCCTCGGCGATACCCTGCGCGGCGGTGCTCATGCGCTGCAACGGGCGCGCCACCGAGCGCGCGATCACCAGCGACAACCCCAGCGCCACCAGCAGCCCGAACAGCCCGGCCTGCGTCAGCGGCGCGAAGAACTCTTCGCCTAACGCCTCGAAGACCTGGCCCAGCGACGGGTGCGGCTCCGGCTCGGCCACCACCAGGTGCAGTCCTTGCGGCTGCGCGTCCATGGTGGGCAGCAGCGGCTGCGCGACGAACAGCCACACGTCCCCGTCCAGGTCCCGGAACTGGCCGCGCAGCACCAGCCCCGGCGTGGCCGGCCCGCGCGCCAACAGGGGCTGACGCTTGATGATCTGGATTTGCGCGCCCGCCGCGAACGTTTCCGCCGAGTCGTAGCGGACGACACCCTCTGGCGTCACGAGCAGCATCCGCACGTCGCGCGCGGCGGCCTCCTCCTCCAGGAACGCGATCACCTGCTGCTCGAGCTGGCCGCTGAGGATGTCGCGCGGGCGGAGCGGGACCCCGTCGTTGGAGCCGGACGATTGGCGGCCCATGCCCATAGCCTGGTTTGGCCCGCGCAGCTCCTGCCACACGCGCACATCCAGCAGCGTGGCCGTCAGGTCGTTGATGATCGGGTCGGCGGGCAGCGGGCGGGACCGCAAGAACACCACTAACGCCACCCCGATCACGGTCAGGGTCACGAGCAAAATCGCAATATAGGACGCCAGCAGTCGAGTCCGCAAGGTATTGATCATCCCTGTCTCTTTTCTCTACCTTACGGCCAAGTTGTTAACAGGCTGCTGCCATGTTGTGAAGAAAGCATTAAGTCTGCCCTAAGATTTGCTTGATCTGCTCGGTGAAGACCGACGTCGTGTGCTGGTCGATATTGCAAAACCGGATCTCTTGCAGGTGCGTATCCGGGTGCGCATCCAGGTAATCCAGCGTGGCCTGGATGATGACGTGGGCGCAGATGTGCTTTGGCCCGCCGAAGATGCCCGACGAAATGCCGGGGATCGAAATGCTGCTGACGTGGTGCGCGTCGGCCAGTTCGAGCGCGCTGGTCACGGCGCTGGCCAGCTTTTGCTCGTCGTCGTCATTGCCCCACACCGGGCCAACGGCGTGAATCACGTAGCGGGCGGGCAGCTTGCCCGCGCCGGTGATGGCCGCGCTGCCGGTTTCCACGATGCCGTGTTCGCGCACCCAGTCGTGGCTCTCGCGCTGGATGCTCTGGCCGCCGCGCCGCACGATAGCCCCGGCCACCCCGCCCCCGTGCGCCAGCCGTTCGTTGGCCGCGTTGACGATGGCGTTGACGTACTCTTCGGTCAGGTCGCCCTGTTTGACGATCAGTTTTTGTCCGGACGAAAGGGTATGCTCAAACATAGCTCACGCTCCTGTAAGCTTATAGCCCACACCCCACACCGTTTCGATCGCTGCGGTACATCCGTCGAGCTTGTCGCGCAGGTGCGCGATGTGGACATCGACCGTGCGCGTTTGCCCGTAGAAGTCGAAGCCCCACACGATAGAGAGCAGCTTTTCGCGGCTGAGCACGATGCCCTTGTTTTCGACCAGCGCCAGCAGCAGGTCGAACTCTTTGGCGCGCAGCTCGACCGGCTGCCCGTCGACGGTGGCCTCGCGCCGGGCAGCGTCGACCGCCAGGTTGCCCACGCGCCGCGGCTGGCCGCCCGGGTCCTCGCGGCGCGGTTCGGCCCGCCGCAGGATGGCCTTGACGCGCGCCACCAGTTCGCGCGGGTTGAAGGGCTTGGTCAGGTAGTCGTCCGCGCCCAGTTCCAGCCCGACGATCTTGTCGATGTCGTCGTCGCGCGCCGTCAGCATCAGGATCGGCAGGTCGGATTCGGCGCGAATCTGCTTGCACACGTCCCAGCCGTCCATTTTGGGCAGCATCAGGTCGAGCACCATCAGCGCGGGCTGCTCTGCGGCGGCCAGGTCGAGCGCGCTCCGCCCGTCCCCGGCGCTGATCACCGCGAAGCCGTCCTGCTCCAGGTACATGCTGGCCAGCTCGATGATGTGCGGTTCGTCGTCTACCAGCAAAATCAAATCGTTCGGCATCATCACACCTCTATGATCAGTGTATCATAGGCGAACGTGATCGGGTATCCTTCCGCCTGCAATTTGGTCGCCAGCCGGACGTAATCGTCGTAGTTGAGGTCCATCGGCTCCTCGAGGTGCGTCATGATCACGCGGCGCGGGGCCATCTGGCGCACCATGTCCAACGTCTGGCGGAAGGTGGCCTCGAATTTCAGCACCGGGTGATCCGCCGGGATGTGGCGTGCCCCACTGAAGGGGTTGAACTCGAACAGGCCCGCCGGGATGATCGCCAGGTCGACGCCGTGCACCTCCGCCGGCGGCTGCCAGCCGACCAGTTCGTCGGGCGCAATCAGCACGCGCGTGTCGCCCTGCTCCAGCAGGAAGGCGTAGACGTAGGCTTCCGCCACGCGGAAGGGCCGGATGCGCGCCCCGCCGAGTGTGATCACGTCGCCGTCGGGTACTTTCTGCACCGTGATCATCGCGTGCTCCTGCCAGTACATCAACTGGTCCCACATCCCCAGCCGTTCGCGGAAGTCCAACGCGACCTGCTGCGGCACGTAGATCGTGGAGCGGCGGGACTGTGGCGGCCAGCGCCGCCAGTCGGCGTTCATCTCCCACACCCGCGCGCCGAGCGTGTGGTCCGGGTGCCAATGGGAGTAAATGCAGGCGTCCACCTGCGCGACCCGCGCCCGGTTGAGCTGCAGCTTGATGTCCTCGGACGTGTCGATCAGCAGCTTGAGGTCGTGGATAAACAGCCCCGGCCCGCTGCGGCTGTAGGGAATGCCTTTGGCGCGCGCTTCCTCGCAGATCGCGCAAAAGCAGCCGGGCCGGGGCGTGGTGATCGCCCCGCCAGAACCCAGGAATTCGATTTTCATCGCGCTCAGCCCGGCAGCACGGCGATCGCTTCGATCTCGACCAGCCCGCCCAGCGGCAGGTCCTTGACGGCAAACGCCGCCCGTGCCGGGGGATCGTGGGGGAAAAAGCCGCTGTAGACGGTGTTCATCTCGGCGAAGCTGCCGATATCGGCCAGCAGCACCGTCACCTTGACGACGTGCGCCATGTTGGTTCCGGCGGCTTGCAGAATCGCCTGCATGTTCTTGAGGGCTTGCTCGGTCTGCTCGGCGACGGTCCCCCCGGCGAACTGCTTGGTTTGCGGCAGCAGCCCCAACTGGCCGGAAACGAAGACCATGCCGTTGGCCTTCACCGCCTGGGAATATGCCCCGACAGCTGCCGGGGCGTTGTCGGTTCGGATAATCTCGCGGGCCATATGCTTTGCGCTCCTTGTGTAGCGGAAAAAAGGTGTAGCACCGCAATTATGACCAAAACGGGGCGTTACCGCAATGTGCCCGGCCTGGAGGGGTCCACGATCAAAACAGGCGGACCGTGTGGCCCGCCTGCGTGATGCGTGTGGTATGCGTCGTGGGTTAGCGGCCTGGCCCGGCAGGGTCCGGCGGCACGCTCGCATCGTCGCCCGACGTGTCAGCCTGATCCGCCGGGGCGTCGCCGCCCGCATAGCCCCACCCACCGGGGCTGAAAATCCCCTGGTAGTACGGGTGGCCGATCCAGTCCGCATCGGCCCCGCTGATATCGGCCAGTTCGGGCCGGTCAACCCAGCCCCAGCCGCCGGGGCTGAAAACCCCATCGCCCTCCGGGCGCACGGTGTCGTCACCGGGCGAATCGAACGGCGGGCCGCCATCATCCGGACGGTTGCCCCAGCCGCCGGGTAAGAAAACCCCATCGCCCTCCGGGCGCACGCCCCAGTCGCCGGGGCCGAAAACCCCATCGCCCTCCGGGCGCACGCCCCAGTCGCCGGGTAAGAAAATGCCCTGGCCATTCGGCAGCCGCCCGCCATCGCGCGGGAACGGTGTCAGCCGGCCATCCTCCAGCGCGGCCAGGATCGCCTCACCGCGCACCGCTGGGATCGCGCCCGCCTCGACGGCGGCGGTCGTACAGTCCGCCAGATCCTGCTGCCATTGCTCGACGATGGCCGGCAGGTCCACATCGCGCTGACCGGCCAGGTCCTTGAGCGTGCCGCCGTCCGCCAGATAATCGCGCAGTTGCACGGGGGTCATGTCCAACGCCGCGAACAGATTCGTCATCGCCCGGCACCGCACGCGCGGCTGTGGGTCGGGCGTTTGCGCCGCCGCCATGTCGAGGCCAACGCCAAAGAGCACGCCAATCGCCGCGATAATTGCCAACATCCTGAGTGAACGCCAGTGTTTCATCCGTAGCCCTCCTGAACTCTCAGACGCCCAGTAACAGCGTCATCGTAGTTCCACCATACCATATGCAGGCCGGAAAGGTTTTACGGAAGTGTAAAAGATGTGTAACGGCAAGCTGCGCACTCAGCGGTTCATATCGGTGCGGATGTAGTCCAGCGCATCCTCCAGCGTGTCGCATTGGCGGATCGTCAGGTTGCCGAACGCCTCCGACTGCATGCCCTCGATCGCCATTTGCAGCGCCGGATTTTGGGTCACAAATACGACCTGTTTCACCTGGGGATGGTGGAAGACCGGGTTTGGCCCCCGTGCGGATTCGCTTGCGCCTCACCAGAAGCCAGCCACAGGTAGTGGTACGGCTCCAGCCGGAGCGTGGTCGCGCCAGCATACGTCCCGCCGGTGAGCAGGTCGACCGCGCCGGGCGGCGTCCAGGGCAGATGCACCGTCTGCTGGTGCTCGGAGAAGTTAGCCACCACCAGCACCCGCTTGTTGCGCAGGAAAGCGAAGACGTGCGCGCTGCCGGTGTCGAAGAACTGGGTCTCGCCGTTGCGCAGTTCGGGCGTCTGCTTGCGGACCGTGATCAGGTGCTGCACGGTCTGGAAGACCCGGCCCGGGATGGTGTCCGGATCGTGGCGCTGTGCGGCGCGCCCCCAGTCGAACGGCAGGCGATGCACCCAGCGCGAGTCGTGCGCTTTGGCGGGGTCGTCGGCGAAGCTGGTATCGTTGAGCATGGCGATCTCGTCGCCCAGGTAGATCAGCGGGATGCCGCCCGCGCTCATGATGATGGCGTGGATCAGTTCGATGCGGCGCAGCGCGTGCTCGATGTACAGCGGGTTGTCGCGTTCGAGCGCCTGCTCCAGCCCGGCCAGCGAGGCGCACATCCCGGAGATGCGCATGTCCTGCGTGACGGGGTTGTAGTTGAAGGGCAGCCCCTTCGCAAAGCTGCCGGGGAAGCGCCCGGTGTAGAAGCTGTTGAGAAACTGGCGGTGTGCGAAGCCGTTGACGCCCAGTTGCCAGGCGTCCTCGTCGGCAAAGGTCCAGCCGATGTCGTCGTGGCAGCGGACGTAATTCACCCACGTACAGCCCGCGGGCAGCTCGAAGCGGCGCTGCATCGAGTGGCGCAGCAGCGTCACGTCGCGCGTCGCCAGCGAGTCCCACAACAGCGCCATCAGCGTCGGGTTGTAGGAGACCGGCGCTTCGTCGGGGCTGATGTAGCTCAGCACCTCCGCCGGGTGGACGATGGCCTCGGACTTAAACAGCATGGCCGGCGCGGCGACCTGCACCAGCGCGTTAAAGGCCTGGATGATCATGTGGACTTCGGACAGCCCTTCGCAGTTGGTACCCAACCGCTTCCAGATGAAGGCGACCGCGTCCAGCCGCAGCACCTCGGTGCCCAGGTTGGCCATGAACAGCATCTCGCCCAGCATGGCGGTGAAGACCGCCGGGTTGGCGTAGTTCAGGTCCCACTGGAAGTGATGGAACGTGGTCCACACCCACTTGTTCATATCCGGGCGGAACAGGAAATTGCCGGGCGCTTGCTCCGGGAAGATCTCGCGCAGGTGCTGCTCGTACTGGCGCGGCAGCCGGTCGTCGTCGAACAGGCGGTAATAGTCTTCATACTCCGGATCGCCGGCCTGGGCACGTTTGGCCCAGATGTGCTCGTCGGAGGTGTGGTTGAAGACGAAGTCCAGCACCAGGCTGATCCCGTTGGCGCGCAGCTCCGCCGCCAGCGCGACCAGGTCGTCGGTGCTGCCCAGTGGCGGATCGACCTCGCGGTAGCTGCTGATCGCGTAGCCGCCGTCGTTGTTCCCTGCGGGCGTCTTGAACGGCGGCATCAGGTGCAGATAGGTCAGCCCCAGTTCTTTGAAATACGGGATTTTCTCGCGCACGCTGTCCAGGTCCCCGGCGAACAGGTCCGCGTAACACACGCCGCCGACCATCCCCTCGCTGTGGAACCACGCCGGGGCCGCCTCGCGCTGGCGGTCCAGCGTCTTGAGGTCCGTCGGGCGTGCGGTATACGATTCGGCGGCGGTGCGCAGCGTCTGCTCCAGGTGATAGAAAAAGTCGTACTGGTCGCCATACAGATGATGCAGCAGGCGGAACACGGTCGGGAAGTGTGTTTCCAGCCGGGTGACGAAGATCTCGCGCTCGTCCGCATCGGGGATCAGCGGCGTGATGCGGGGCAGCAGGCGTTCGAGTGATCGCTGGCTTTTGCGCGCTAAATCAAACATGGATATCCCTCGGGCACAGTGTCGGTCCGGGCCTCGGTTACGAGCCGGGTGAGGATACGCTCTAACCTCTTGAGTATGCCGTTTTTTGCCGGTTTTGAAAAGTGAAAGCGACGCGGCGCGCTCAGCGGATGACCGGCCAGGTGCCGGGGTGCTGCCAGTCGCGCAGCAGGCGCGGCGTGTCGCTGTTGGGGTCGAAGGGTTGGGCCAGCAGGTTGTCCACCGGCTTGAACGCGACGGCGCTGGCTTCGTGCCCGTCGGCGCGCAGCGTGCCGCCCGTCACCCGTCCCGCGAACGCAAGGCCGACACCCTGCACCACGTCGCCGTTGGGCAGCGCGACGGTCATCTGGTCGGGGTGGCTGTAGACGCCGATCACCCGTTCCGGCACGATCTCCAGGCCGGTTTCTTCGCGCGTCTCGCGGATGGCGGTGTGGGTCGTGGTTTCGCCCAGGTCGGCGAACCCGCCCGGCGGATGCCACAGCCCGTCGTCGGTGCGCTGCGTGACCAGTACGCGCCCCGCGTCGTCGGTGACGATCGCCATCGCGCCCGGCAGCAGGATCGGTGCGTGCCCGACGTGCGCGCGCAGGATGGGGTAATGGGCGGTGAGCATGTCCTGCGCGTAGACCGGCTCCAGCACCGCCGCGTCCGGCGAGTCCAGCGCGGCGCGGACCATGGCGCGGTAGGCGGGCGGAAACTGCGGCAGCGCCGCGTCCACCGGCAGCCACGTCACACTGAGCGTTTCGCCGCCGTCGGGGCGCAGATCGCCGCCGGTCATGCGCCCGACGAAGCACGCCGTCCACTGCTGGACGCGGTCGCCGTTGGGGTACCGCAGGTTATAGTCCGGGTGGCTGAAGACGCCCACCAGCCGCTCGATGCTGACCTCGACCCCGGTTTCCTCGTATGTTTCGCGCGCGGCACACGCCCGCAGGCTCTCGCCGAACTCCAGCGCCCCACCCGGCAGCCCCAGCCAGTCGAAATCGTAGCGGCGCTGCACCAGGATGCGCCCGGCCTCGTCAAATACGAGCGTGGTGGCGTACACCAGGTACACCAGCCGGTGCCCGATCCGTTCGCGCAGCCACTTGACGTACCCATCGGCCCGGCTCTGGAATGGTTTGGACACGGTTCTCACCCCTGTATCTTCGCTTCAACGCCGCCGATTGTAACGAGCCGCCGCGCATCTGTCATCCGGCGGACAGCGGGCGCGTGCCTGACGAGCCATTCGGCCCGGTTGAAAATAGGCCATACGACCCTGTCCGGCCCGGCACTGCGCATTAAAATTATTACAGAATCCATATTACGTGAGGAGAACATACGATGAATAAGGCAAGTGTATTATCGCGTTTCATTGCAATTTTGCTCGATACGTTTGTGGTCTGGCTGATCGGCGGCCTGGTGGGGATTTTCGCCGGAGCAGAAATTCTGGGGATCGGGACCGGTTTTGTTGTTGGCTTGGTCTATAACTGGTACTTCTGGACGCAGAACGAAGGCCAGACCATTGCCAAGTCGCTGATGAGTATCCGCGTGGTGAGCACCGACGGCGGCGCTGTGAACAGCTTGCAAGCGATTATCCGCTACGTGGGGTATTACATCAACACGTTCTTGTTGCTGCTCGGTTGGCTGTGGGCGATTGTTGACGACGATAACCAGGGCTTGCACGATAAGCTGGCTGGTACATATGTCGTTCCGGCCTAACCGGGATTGACTCCGATCTTGACAGCGTCCTCCCTGGCTGCTACAATCGCGAGCATATCAGAGGGCCTGTAGCTCAGCTGGGAGAGCGCTACAATCGCACTGTAGAGGCCAGGGGTTCGAGTCCCCTCAGGTCCACACTCCGT
>DAOTUD010000013.1:0-12820 GCA_034437275.1 Anaerolineae bacterium | reverse complement strand
CGCCTTGCGGGCCGACATCACCGCCAGCTCCGACATGGCAAAAATCCCGTTGAGTATGATCAGCAGGGTCAGGACGACTAATTCCAGTATAATTGCAGACATGGGTTCTCTTTCAGTTGGCTCCCGTTTTACATTTTGATTATAACGCTTTGCCCCGGCAGTTGACTCCGCGTGTCTGGTGTGTGTCGTGCCGGGGCCGGCATTTCCATCCAGAGGACATTCCCCCCGGTTTTTGGGACGGCGGCGCGCGGTGTTTGCGACTATCATAAAGTTACCGTATCTGCGGCTTCATTGCAGGAAAGGGCATACACCGCCATGATCGACGAACGCGAACAACTGCGCATCGCCCGCGAATTGATCACCCAACGCGAGTTTGACGCCGCGCGGCGGGTGCTGCTGGGGCTGCCCGGCAACCCGACCGCGCGCAAATGGTTAGCCAAGCTGGACGAGATCGCGCCGCCGCCCGGTGCAGCGGGCAGCAGTCCATCGGGCGCAGCGGATGCGGCGGGCACACAGTCCGCGCGCCAGGAGGCCGGCCCCACCAGTTCCGGCCAGCCGCCGGGTGGCTTCGCCCCGATCCCCGGCAGCCCACGCAGCCGCCGCCGTGCCGCACGCAGAGCGCCGGCCATCGTCGGCGGCGGGGCGCGCTACATCATCAGCACGGCGCTGTTGATCCTGGCCGTGATCATGGTGGTGGGCTTTTTCGTCTTCACCTGGATGGACCTCGGCATTTCGGACGTGACCGCCTTTCAAATCTGGATCGGGCACGATGGGAACCAACCCTTCACGCTCGACCTGTCCAGTATGGCGCTGGGCCGGACCGGGTTTGGGTATGTGCGCCCGGTGGACCGGCTGCTGATCCTGGTGCCGATTGGGGCGCTGGCGCTGGCCGCCCTGGCGTGGATGTACGCCAGCGAAGCGCTCAACCCGCGCGTGGCCGTGATCGTCATGACCGTGCTGGCGGCGCTGCTGCTGGCGTTTCCCTACGCCTGGCAGGAGTGGAGCAGGGACGCGCTCGCCGAGGACCTGGACGAGCAGCTTTTCGACGAATTGGAGTTCGAGGCGAACTCCGAATGGGAAGCCGAACTGATGGAGCAGTTCATCGTCGAGTTGATGCGCCAGTCGTTTATCCAGGGCCTGGATGAAACCTACAGCACGGACGAGCAGCGCATCCTGGGCTGGGTGGCGGTCGGGGTGTGCATCTTCGCGCTGGTGACGGAGCTGGCCGCTGCCGATCCACGCGACCCGGACGAGTTCGGCTAGCGGCTGTGATGCACGTTTTACCCCTATCCCCCGACCCCTTTCCCCGCACGCGGAGAAAGGGGGGGGGAGGCGCAAGTCCCTCTCCGTTTACGGGGAGGGATTTAGGGAGGGGTAAAACGTGCGGAAAAAAACACCGTAAACAGCCTGCGTAAGTTCATAACACGCTCTAGCCGGTGGGCTGTTGGCGGCGCGATGGCGTATAATCTCGCGGAGAATATACACGAGGACCCTGGAGTGTTTATGGCAACCGCTGCAACATTAGAATCGCAGAAACAAGCCCCGCAATCGTTACGGGCGTGGTTGGCGGCGCTGGTCGTGCTGTTCAAGCTGCGCGTGGTGACGCTGCTGCTGTTCGCGGCGCTGGGCGGGGCGATGCTGGGCAGTGGCGGCGCGCCGGGCATGGGCGCGATCGGGCTGCTGGTGCTGACGGGCACGCTGTCGGCGGCGGGCGCGTCGGCGCTGAACCAGGTCATCGAGCGCCACAAGGACCGGCACATGACCCGCACCCATCGTCGCCCGCTGGCGTCCGGACAGCTCCGCACGGGCTGGGTGCTGGCGGTCGGGCTGGCGATGGTCGCGCTGGCGAGCGCGATCGCGCTGCTGGCCGGGAACCGGGCGCTGGCGGTCTTTCTGCTGGCCGGGGCGTTCATCTACGTGGGGATTTACACGTTGTGGCTCAAGCCGCGCAGCGTGCTCAACGTGGTGATCGGCGGGGCGGCGGGCAGTGCGGCGGTGCTCAGCGGCGGGGCAGCGGTCGGCGCGTGGCGCGACCCGGGCGTGATCGGGCTGGCGCTGCTGCTGTTCACGTGGTCGCCGATCCATTTCTGGAGCCTGGCGCTGGTCTACCGCGAGGATTACCGGCGGGCGCGGCTGCCGATGCTGCCGGTGGTGGTGGCGCGGCGGCGGGCGGTCTTCTGGATGCTGGCGCATGGCGCGCTGACGGGGGCGTTTGGGCTGCTGCTGGCGGCGCACCCTGCGTTGGGCGTGCTGTATCTGGTGCCCGTCACGCTGGCGACGCTGTGGCTGGCGCGCGAATCCGCCGGGCTGATCACGCAGTATACCGGCCAGCGTGCGCTGAAGGTCTTCAAGGTGTCGAACCTGTACCTGAGCATTGTGCTGCTGGCGATCTGTGTGGCGGTGCTGGTGTAGCGCGGCGGCAGTTCATTCACATGGGGAACCAAGACGGGACGCAGCCGGTATAGGCCGCGCCCCGTCGTGATGTGCAGGCAGTGCGCTCAGTCTTTCATCGGGATGATTTTCTCTGGAAGGCGGCGCATCAGCACGAACCAGCCGTAGCTCAGCATCCCCATCAGGATACCAGCCAGCCCGGTCTTGAGGATGTTCAACTGGTTGAACCAGACCTTGAACCCGTCCTGGGTGGAGCTATCGGACGGGCTGTAATCATCGCTGCCGATCATCTCCAGCACCAGGAACCAGACGGTAAACGCCAGCAGCCCGGCGACAGCGCTCATCACCAGCCCGGCGATATCGTCTTTGCCTTTGAAGAAGCTGTACAGCGGGCCGTTGAGCGCCATGATCATCCAGCCGAAATTGAAGACCAGCAGCGGAGTCGGAACACCCAGAATCTGGTCCAGCAGCGCGGCCAGAATCCCCGACAAGAACGACACGATCAGCACCTTGACCGTGATGTTCAGGTCCAGCCTGATGGCGTTGACGACCTTCTGTGCTTGCGCGGTCACGTTGCCAACGTCGAACTGGCGCTGCTGCGGCGGCGGGGGATGTTGCCCTGGCGGCCTGGCCTGGCCTGGCTGTTGCGGCTGCTGCGGCGGACCCTGCTGCCCGGGTGGGGGCGGCGGGGCGGCGCCGGTCGGCGGGGGCGGGAACTGGCCGGTCTTGGGCGGCGTCATGCTCGGCGGGGGTTGGACCTGCCCCGGCGATTCCGGCGGGCTGCTGCCCTGGCTCGGTGGGGGTGACGGGGTCTTCTGTTCGGGCTTATCGGATTTTTGCGGTTGTTCTTTGGGCGTTTTTTTCTCTTCTTCACTCATTATCTTTCTCTCCTTGTGTGATCGCCGGTCCCCCTTCTCATTCGCGTGGGGCCTGGCGGGATGCTTGCATGATAGGCAAGGTATTCGAGACTATAGCATCACACTGTCGCTAATACAAGTTGTCGTGCTCCGGCAGAGCCACGAACGTGTGGTTAGCACGCCGGCGGCGCTCAGGGCAGCAGCGCGATATCCTCGCGCACGGTGATGCCCGGCTGGTCGCGGAACGGCGCGGCGATAGTCGCCAGCGTGTCGCCCGTCGCCGGATGCACGAAATCCGGGGCCAGGTCGGCCAGTGGCAGCGCGACGTGCGCCCGCGTCAGGATGTCGGGGTCCGGCAGGTGCAGGCGCGGGTCGGTGCTCTCCAGGATCAGGTCGCCGTACAGCGCGATGTCCAGGTCGATGGTGCGCGCGGCGAACTTGTCGGCGGTGCGCACGCGGCCCAGCGCGGCCTCGATGGCGCGCAGCAGGTCGTATTTCAGGCGCAGTGGCGGCAGGGTGGTGTGCACCAGCAGCGCCGCGTTGAGAAACGCGCCCTGGCCGGGGATCGGCTGGCCCCCGGCATCCAGCGGGACGCTGGCATACACGCGCGAGGCGTGCGGCGTCGGGAAGCGCGCCGCGAGCCGGGCGGCAGCCTGCGGTAGGTGGCGTTCCGGCGTGATGTTGGAGCCGAGGGTGATGAAGACCGGGTTAGGTGAAGTCATCGCGGGTGCGCTCGATTTCCACACCAACCGATTGGGCGAAACGCAGCGCGCCGGGTTTCTCCACGCGCACGATAGCCCGGTCTGCCGCGTGATCCACCACGCAGATGCGCGCGATCGCGGCGGCCAGCGCCTCGACCAGGTAGTAGGACGAGTCCTCGACATGACGGATGATGGCTTTGGTGATGGTGCGGTAGTTCAGGATATCGTCGGGATCGTCGGATTCACCGGCGGCGTGCATGTCGGTGAACAGCGTCAGGTTGATCAGCACGTCCTGCTTTTTCTCGCGCTCCCAGTCGTTGAGGCCGATGATCGCGCGCAGCAGCAGGTCTTTGACGATGATTTTGTCGGACATGGTTTTTTCCCCTTGCTTAAAGCACGCCGTGCAGCGCCGGGCCGATCAGGTGTTCGCCCCCATCGACCGGGATCAGCACGCCGGTGATGTAATCGTTATGGATCAGGAACAGCACGGTTTCGGCCACAAAGGACGGATCGCCGGTGCGGCGCAGCGGCACGTATTCCGCGAAGCGCTGCCAGTGGGCATCCTGTTCGCTGACGCCGGGCGGCGGCAGGATGGCCCCCGGCGCGATGGCGTTGACGCGCACATCCGGCCCCAGTTCGGCGGCGCTGAGCTGCGTCAGGTGGATCAGCCCGGCTTTGCTGACGCCGTGCTGGGTGTAGCCCTGCCAGGCCTGGATGCCGCTCAGGTCGGTGATGTTGACGATGGCGGCGGGCGAGGTGCGCTCGACGGCGCGCATCAAGCAGGCGGCGTGCTGCGTGCACAGGAACGGCGCGCGCAGGTTGGTGTGCAGCGTCCCGGCCCAGCTATCGGGCGTGATCGCGTCGAACGGCTCTTTGACGAAACTGGCCGCGCTGTTGACCAGCACATCCAGGTGGCCGTACTGCTCCTGCACGGTCTGGAACAGGGCGGCGATGTTTTCGGCGTGCCGCAGGTCGGCCTGGATCGGGTGCGCATCCACGCCGCGCGACTTGATCGCGCGCGCGGTGTCCTGTGCGGCGTTTTCCGAGCGCCCGTAATGTAAGATGATGTTCGCGCCTTCCCCGGCCAGCGCCAGTGCAATCGCCTTGCCGACGCGGCGGGCACCCCCGGTGACCAGCGCGATCTTGCCTTCCAGCTTCATGAGTCATGCCTCCTTGTGTGTAGAGGCTGTTATGTACTTTTACCCCTATCCCCCGACCCCTTTCCCCGTATGCGGAGAAAGGGGGGCGCAAGTCCCTCTCCGTTTACGGGGAGGGATAAAACTTATGGGAAAAATCCACTGTAAACAGCCTGCGTAAGTTCATAACACGCTCTAGCCATACTACCATTGTATAGGCTTGCGGTCCGGATTCACAACGCGCGGCGGGGGAAGGGGCACGCGGCACCGGGGAAGGCGGCGGTGGTGGTGGTGAACTGCGTCGCCGTGCCTCACTCCAGGAAGCGCTGGGCGACGGCTTCGGCGATCTCGTTTTCTTCGACCTGCTTGTAGCAGAAGATCGCGCGCCGGGCGGAGCGCCGGGCCAGCTCCAGCCCTTTGTTGTCGCCGGCTTTTTCGGCGGCCTCTGCCGAGCAGCGATAAGCTTCGGCGGCGTGCTCCCACGCGATCAGCACCTGGAACTTGTTCCCGGCGTGGTGATACGCCCACGCGGATCGTGTAAAGTGTGCGCTGCGGGCGAAAAACCGGCCTGCCAACTGGTAATGATAGGCGCAGCGCCAGCCGTCGGCGACCGGCAGGCTGGCCCACAGCGCGTCGGCCCATACCTCGTGCAGCGCGGCCAACTGGGCCAGCAGGTCGTCGGCGTCCAGGTCGTCCCGCCCGTAGACGTAGCGAATATCATTCAGATCGCCATCCTGCGCCAGCGCGGCATAGGCCCGGTATTCGGCGTCGAAGGTCGCCGGCAGGACAATGTCCGGCGGTGTGCCATCGCCGATGGCGGGCGTGATCGCATAGAGCGCGTGCAGGCTGGCGGCCTGGGCACGGCGTTCGGGGATGTCGGCGGCGCGCAACTCCTGCATGATCAGCGCCGCGATCTTCTTGAGTTGCTCGGCATCCATTCCTGCGGACTCTCCTTGGGTCGGCGGTCGGTCGTGTCCAGTATAGGCCGGTTTTGGCGTTGGGGATAGCGCCGACCGGCCCTGGCCGGTAGTACCTTGCTCCTGTGCTGCGCGGTGGCGGGGAGACGTTCGGGCGGGCAGCGGCGCGCGCGTCGATCTATGCTATACTCCACAGCCCGGTAGTGAACGCGCATTTTTCTGCAAAGGGTATTTTTATGTTACGTACATCTCTCAAGGGTTTCGTGACCGGCATCCCACGCCGTCCCGCGCAGCGACGGCGGCTGCTGCTGGCGGCGTTGGGCTGGCTGGCGCTGATCGCGGCGGCGGTGTCCGGCCCGGGACTGGTGCCGGGTATGCTGCGCGTCGTGTGCGGATTCCTGGCGTTGGTGGTCGTGCCGGGCGGGTTGACGGCGGCCCTGCTGCACGGCCAGGACCGCTGGAGCCGCATCCAGCTTGCGGCGCTGGTCACCGTGTTGGGCCTGGCGGAGAGCCTGATCATCGGGCAGGTGGTCCTGTTTACCGGCGCGGGGGCGCTGGCCCTGGCCGTGCTCATCATCGGCCTCAGTGGCGTGAAGCTGGCCGTGCTGGCCCGGCGGGAACGCGCGCCAGCGGTCACGCGGCGCAAGCTCGATCTGGCGGTGGTGGTGCAGCTTGCGATCCTGCTGGCGGTCGCGGTGTGGGTCGCGGTGCAGGTGGCGAAAGTCCCGGATCACGCGCAGAATTCGTACAGCGACTTCTGGTCGTATACGACGGTGCAGGCGCAGATGAGCAGCAACCCGGGCGTCCAGGTGGTGTTTGAAGACCCCGTGCTCACGCATGGTGTGAACAAGCGGCTGGCGTGGAATCCCTGGCTGTACGTGATGGCCATGCTGAACGAGTTTTCCGGCACGCACATCGTCACGTTCACCGATCGCGACATCCACCTGCCGCTGCACCTGCTGTCGGTGCTGGCGGCGATTGCGCTGGCTCGCGAACTGTTCAAGGACCGGGTCGCGGCGTATTCGACGGGCGTGGTGAGCGCACTGTTTTTGCTGGTGAGCGCCGACCAGTTTTTCGATATGCGCATCGTCGAGGACAAATTCCTGTCGCTGATGGTGCTGTTCCCGGTGGTGTACATGCTGGTGTTCCGGCTCATCGACCGGCCCACGCGCCGCGATTGGATCGCTGCCGGCGTGGTCCTGGTCGGGGTGGCCCTGGTCCATCCCTTCAACGCTCCGGCGTTGGCGGTGACGACGGTGCCGTTTCTCGCGCTGGTCACGCTCCGCTATTGGCGCACCATCGACCGGCGTAACGTCGCGCGGGTGGGGCTGTTGGTGATCGCGCTGCTGATCATCCCTGCCGTGCAGGAAGTCGTGCTCAACCAGTCGGATTATGTCGCTTCCGCGCTGGATAAAGGGTCCCGTTTCGATCTCGGCTGGCACCTGGATTTCCCCGGCATTCACACCTGGATCGTGACGGACACGATCTACAACGCGGGCTTCGTGGCGATTTTCGCGCTGGTGGTGCTCCGCGCGTACCGCGACAAGGCCACGTTGTTTTTGGCGAGCGTGACGGGCGTGATCATGCTGGTGATATGGGTGCCGCCGTTTTCGGGGATTTACGCCAGCCTGGTGACGCGCTCGCAGGCGTGGCGCATCGGGTTTCTGATCCCGGTGGGGTATGTGTGGGGCTGGCTGTATGTCCAGCTCCGCGAGCCGCTGGCGCGCTATCTGTCGGCCCCGGTGACCCTGGCGTTGTGGGGGCTGGTGCCGTACGTGGTGCAGCTTGGGCTGTGGGCGGCCAATCCGTACCCGGTGCGCGCTTCGCTGACCTATTGGGCCTTCGACGATCCGCTGTGGACGGCACTCAGCGCGGGGGAAGACATCGTCGGCGCGTCGCGGGTGCTGGCGTCGCCCGAGTTGTCACGGTATGCGCCGGTCTTCTGGCCGGATGCACACTATGAATTCCGGCTGAAGCCGTCGCCGGAGCTTGACAACCAGGACATCCTGCATCTCTTCGGCGCAGCGCCAGCGGCGCAGATGCCGCAGGTCGTTGAACGCTACCGGTTCGACTATCTGGCCCTGGAGCGCTCGTTCCCGGTCGCGCAGTGGGTGTGGTCGGAGTGGCCGTGCTGCGAGGTGGTCTTCCAAAACGCCAGCGTCACCCTCGCCGCAGTGGTGTACGATATCGCGCCGCGTGCCTTCGACCAACCGGTGGTCGATGTGCCGCTGGATGTGCGCCTGGGCGAGGTGGCCATCCTGAAAGGCTATGCGTTGCAGGCGGTGGGCGCGGGGACGCAGATCACGCTGGTGTGGGAACCGTTAGCGAACAGTGACGCCCCCCTGTCGGTGTCCGTACATCTGATCGGGGCGTTCAACCCGGCGACGGATGGCCCGCTGTGGAGCCAGGACGATCACGCGCCGCGCCTGGGGCAGGTCCCCACGACGGGGTGGGTGGGCGAAGGGCTGTTCTCCGACCCGTACCTGCTGAACACCGGCGCACTCCCGCCGGGCGAATACCGTGTGCAGGTCGGCATGTACGACTCCGCGACACAGCAGCACGTCCCAGTGTACGATGCCGATGGGCAGCTTCTCGGCGAGCAGGTGGTCATTGATATGTGGCAGGTCACCGAGTAGCATGGCGTGGGCTGGTGCTGGCCCGCCAGGGTTGTAATTCGCGTTAAATCAAGTATGATTGGTCCCCGAAAACCAGGCCAAGTGTAGAAGGGTGAAGGTCGTGAAGATTTCGGTTGTCATTCCGGCGTACAACGAGCAGGACGTCATCGCCTCGGTGCTCGATGAACTGCGGGGCATGGAGGACCTCGACGAGATCATCGTGGTGGACGATGGCTCGCGCGATGATACCGCCACTGTGGTGCGCCAGTATCCAGATGTGACGCTCGTCCAGCATCCCTACAACCTGGGCAATGGCGCGGCGGTGAAGAGCGGCATCCGGGCTGTGACCGGCGATTACGTGCTGCTGATGGACGGCGACGGGCAGCACCCGCCGGCGGATGTGCCCCGGCTGCTGGAATACGCCGGCCCCTACGACATGGTCGTCGGCGCGCGCACCGGGGATTCCGACAGCAGCCGCCATCGCAACGTGGCCAACCGGGTGTTCAACACCTACGCCTCCTACATCGTCGGGGCGCATGTCGCGGACCTGACGTCGGGCTTCCGGCTGGTGCGGACGGAGATCGCACGGAATTTCCTGTATTTGCTGCCCAACAAGTTTTCGTACCCGTCCACGCTGACGATTGCGCTGTTCCGGGCCGGGTATGCGATCAAGTATGTGCCCTTTGCCGCCCCGGCCCGCAAGGGGACCAGCAAGATCAAGCCGATCCGTGACGGGCTGCGCTTTTTGCTGACGGTCACGCGCATGGCGACGCTGTTTGTGCCGCTGCGCATCTTCATCCCGGTCAGTGTGCTGTTTATGCTGCTCGGCGGCGGCTACCTGGCCGGGACGCTGATCCTGGACGGGCGCTTCAGCGGCATGGGCGGGCTGGTGGTCATGATCGGCATCTTCGTGTTTTTGCTGGGCCTGATCTCGGAGCAGATCGCACTGCTGCGCTATATCAACAGCGAGCGCTAGCGCGGTCCGGGTGGATGTGCGCCGCATAGTTTGAGGTGAGAGTGTGAGTTGATGAAACGCTTTTTCCAGCACCACCAACGCTATTTCTGGATTGTCCTGGTGATCATCCTGATCAGCGGGGCGGTGCCTCGTGTGCTGATCTACGATTACAGCCTGCCCTATATTGCAGACCCGGACGAACCGTCGCTGTACCTGCTGGCACAGCAGTGGCGCGGCAAGTTTGAATTCCCCAACCCGGATTATCACAACGGCTATCCGCCTATTTACCCAGCGCTGAACCTGGCGGTGCAGGTCGTGATGGAGCAGGGGGGGCAGCCCGCACCGGGCGATGTGATCGGCGTGCTGCGCCTGCTCTCGGTGGGCTTCAGCGTGCTGACGGCGTTCTTCGCGGCGTTGATCGCGCGGCGGCTGCTCGGTGATATGGCAGCCTGGCTGGCGGCGGCGTTTTGGTCGCTGTCTCCGGTCCTGGTGCGGCAGGCTCCGCAAGCCCTGACGAATCCGCTGGCCGTGCTGGTGACGACCGTCACCTTGTGGCTGGCGGTGATCGCGGCCACCGACCGCACGAAACGGCATTTTGCGGTGTGGAGCATCCTGTGCGGCGTGGTCGGCATTTTCGTCAAGTACCCGGTCGCGCCCGCGCTGGCACCGGGCGGGCTGGTGATTGCGTGGGTGTTGTTCCGGGAAGACTGGAAGCAAGGCGCGCGCTACATTGCGGCGCTGGTGGCGCTGGCGGCGGTAGCTTTTGGGCTGTTGGTGCTCAACGACGGGCTGGATTACTCGTCGAGTTTCGTCGAGGTCGAAAAGCGCACGACCGGCTGGGCCAATCTCTTCAAGCCCCGGCTGGTGCTGGATAACCTCGAGCAGGCGCTCTCCCCGCTGGACCCCATGACGCCCACAGTTATCGCGGTGATCGTGGCGCTTGGCGTGATCGCAGCCCTCGTGGCCCGCCGCCAGGAACGCCCGCACGCGCACATCGGCGGGCTGGCGCTGGTGGGCGCGATGTTCGTGGTGCAGCCCTGGGCGGTGACCATCTTCAGCATCGTGTCGGAGACGCGGCGCATCAAAGATGTGCTCCCGGCGACGAGTGCCGGGGTCGTCCTGCTGAGTGTGGCGCTGGCCCAGATCGCGCTGATGCTGCCCAAACGCTGGACTCCCGCCGCGCAGGCGGTGATCGTGGTGGCGCTGGGCGTGGTCGTCGCCCGGCCCCAACTGGCCGACACGCGGCAGCTCGTGGAGGACTACTCCCCACCGGATACGCGCGTCGCGCTGCGCGCCTGGGCCGAGAGTACGCTGGACCCCGACTGGGTGCTGGTGACGTACGAAAACGAGAAGGTGTTCAACAACTACTGGAGCGGGCTGCCCGGCGCGAAGTGGTTTAACTGGTATCGCATCGACGACATCAGCGAAAAGTCGCTCCAGGAGTGGCGCGAGATGCACATGGTGTACGCCGTGTTGACCACGCCCGACGTGTTCGGGCTGACGCGCACGCCGGAGGGCCAGGCGTACCTGGACGCGATGCTGCTGCTGCGCGAGTTCTACACGCCGCCCGATCATCGCGGGCCGGAGATGGCGGTCTACCGGCTGTGGCGCATGGAACAGGAGGTCGAGGTCAGCTTTGGCGACGCGATCCGGCTGGTGGGCTATGATGGCGGCGCGGTCGCGCCCGGCGAGGATTTCGCGGTGCGCCTGTACTGGCAGGCTGACCGCACTCCGCAGCGCGATTATTCCCTGTTCGTGCACTTTGCGCCCGAGGACGCGCGGGAACAGGTTCACCAGTGGGACGGGCCGCCGGTCAAGGTGCGCCCGACATACACCTGGGACGAGCCGACCGAAACGTTGATCGGCGACACCATCCGCGTGTCGCTGCCGCCGGACGTGCCACCGGGCCGCTACCGCGTGCTGCTCGGGCTGTACGATTCCGAGACGTGGCAGACGCTGCCGGTCACCCTCCACGACGATGGCGGCCAGTTGGCGGGCGTCGTCGGCGGCGATGCGCTGCACTTCACCACGATCACGGTGGAGTGAGGCCGGTGGGCGGCTGTGTTTTCCGCCCCAGGTAGCTCAAGCCCAGGTAGATGATCAGCACGAGCAGGTCGAACGTGGTCAGAAACAGGCGATGGCCCACGCCGATCGCGGTCGCGATGGACGCCGGGACGATTTTTTGCAGCAGCACCGTCAACGACGTTTCGCGCACGCCCAGCCCGGACGGCACAAACAACACCAGGAAGCCGATCAGCCACGCGGCGCTCCACGACAGGGCGGCGTAAACGCCTTCAGAAACCGGGATGTCGGCGATAGCTGTGACGAAAAAGTAGACCGAGCACAAGTCCAGCGCATGGAGCAGCATAAACGCCAGGAAGACGAGCGCGATGGTGCGGGTGTTCACCAGCTTTTGGACGGCGTCGGTGCTGTCGAGCTTGCGCCAGCGCGCCAGTTGAAACAGCGCGAACCGCAGCACCCAGGGCGTGAGCAGGGCCACCAGCACGAGCACGATCACAATCTCGGGGGTGAACCCATCGAACGTCCCCTGGCCGAGCAGCGGCACAACCGGCAGCCCGTAGAGGGCGCTCACCCACAGCGCCAGCAGGGTGGTCATCAGCAGCGTGGCGGTCATCCGGGCGGCAGACAGCCCGGCCTGCTTGCCCAGCGCGGCCACGCTGGCAAACGGCCACACGCCGCCGGGGATGTATTTCGACAGCTTGGACACCATGTAAATGGGCAGCCCCGCGCGGTAGGGCAGCGCGACGTTCAGGCTGCGCACCAACCAGACCCACAGCAAGCCGTGACTCACGAAGTAGATTGAGTGCAGCACAAATGCCAGCCCAAAGCGCCATACAGAGAACTGCCAGTCGTACTGCTGGACCTGTCCCCAGCTGCTCAGCAGGGAATCCAGCAGGAAGCCAGCGATCAGAACGTAGACCAGGTAACGCGCGGCGCGCAGCAGTCTGGTGCGTCGTGTGCGGGGGTGGTGGTGTGTTTCCAATACGTGTCCTCCCTCTTTGCCCTGACAATGATACAGGAATTCAACAAGAAGGCCAGTCACAAGATCAGGTGGTATAGTAGAGCCGAAACGTTGTGCGGGCGGTGTGTTGTGCCTGCTAGAGCGTGTTATGAACTTACGCAGGCTGTTTACAGAGGATTGTTCCCGTAAGTTTTACCCCTCCCTAAATCCCTCCCCGTAAACGGAGAGGGACTTGCGCCTCCCCCCTTTCTCCGCGTGCGGGGAA
>DAOTUD010000012.1:0-4328 GCA_034437275.1 Anaerolineae bacterium | reverse complement strand
GGTTTGTTTTGATAGATGGGGAGATCAGGCGCTGCCCTTCTCCGCCAGCGTGATGATCACGTGGCCGCGTTTTTGGCCGGATTCGACGTAGCGATGCGCCTCGGCAGCCTGGTCCATCGGGTAGCGCCGGTCGATGACCGTGGTGATCGCGCCTGCCTCGACCAGCTCCTTGATGCGCACCAGGTTTTCCTGTTTCTCGGCGGCCAGCGCGCAGATGACTTTCTGGCGGCTGAAAAATTTCGTCCACAACATTTGAAAAAGCTGCTTCATCTTGAAGCTGGCATACAGGTAGCGCCCGTTGGGCGTGAGCGCACGTCTGCCCCGCGCAAACGACGTCTTGCCCAGCACGTCGAAAATCAGATCGTAGGTTTCGCCGCGTTGGGTGAAGTCCTCCTGCGTATAGTCGATGACATGGTTGGCGCCCAGCGTTTTGACGAAGTCCACGCGCGGGGTGCTGCACACGCCGGTCACCTCGGCTCCGTAATGCTTGGCCAGTTGCAGCGCGTAGGAGCCGATCCCGCCCGACGCGCCGTTGACCAGTACCTTGTGGCCGGGTTGGATGTTGCCGTTTTGGAGCAGACTATACGCCATGATGGTCCCGTACGGCACGGTAGCAGCTTCGTCCATAGTCATGTTGGCCGGCTTGTGCGCGACCGTCCCATCCTCAGCCATGCAGAGATATTCGGCATAGGCCCCAAAGCTCGTCCCGCTGTAGCCGAACACGGCATCGCCGGGCTGGAAGCGTGTCACCGCCCGGCCCACCGCTTCCACTTCCCCGGCGAACTCGCTGCCGAGGATGGGTTTGCGGGGTTTGTTGAGGCCGAACACGAGCCGCGTGGGGAGCCACAGCGGCAGCGGCATGTTGAACGCGCGCAGCGGGAGATTCCGAAAGTTGCGCGCGGTGATGTCGCCATAGCCGACCGGGCTGGTATGGACTTTGATGAAGATTTCGTTGTCTTTGGGTGTTGGTTGTTCCACTTCTGCGAGGTGAAGCACGTCTGGTGGGCCGAATTCTTCATAGACAATCGCTTGCATGATTTCCCCCTCAGGATCGTTGTGATCCGGTCATTTTTCCAATAAAACGGCGCTAAACGAGCCGTCACTATTTGTTATTACGACAATGCGCATCGATAAGTTGCAGAATCGCATGACCATTCCGGCAGGACGGAGGGATGAGGGCAATGATTAGCCCCCGCGCCAGGTGGCGCTATAATAGCCCCTTGCGCGAAAGGAGCGACACGTATGCTATATGGTGGCATTGAGGGGGGCGGCACCAAGTTTGTGTGTGCCGTCGGGAACGAGGCAGGCGACATCCTGGCCGAGATCCGCTTCCCGACCGTGGCCCCCGGGACCACACTCAACCAGGCGATCACGTTTTTCAAGAAGACCGACGTGCTCAAGACCGAGTCGTTGGGCGCGATTGGGATCGGCACCTTCGGCCCGGTCGATCTCGACCCGGACTCGCCGGACTACGGCAGCATCACCTGCACGCCCAAAGCGGGCTGGGCGCATACCGACATCGTCGGGCCAGTGCAGGACGCCTTCCCGAATATCCCCGTCGGCTTCGACACCGACGTCAACGCTGCCGCGCTGGGCGAGCAGCGTTGGGGCGCGGCCCAGGACTGGGACACGTTCATCTACATGACGATCGGCACCGGCATCGGCGGCGGGGCGCTGGTCGATGGGCGGCTGCTGCACGGCCTGATCCACCCGGAGATGGGCCACATCCTGCTGCCGCTGCACCCCGACGATCCGCTGGCGCGCGGGGTGTGCCCGTTTCACGGCAACTGCCTGGAGGGGCTGGCCAGCGGTCCGGCGCTCGAAGCGCGCTGGGGCGTGCCGGGCGAGGAACTGCCCGCCGATCACCCGGCGTGGGACATCCAGGCGTATTATCTCGCGCACGCGCTGGTCGACTTCATGGCGACGCTGTCCCCACAGGGCTTTGTGCTCGGCGGCAGCGTGATGCACCAGACGCAGTTGTTCCCCATGATCCGCGCGCAGGGGCGTGCGCTGGCGAATGGCTATTTCGTGCATCCGGCGCTCGACGACCTGGCGCGCTACATCGTGCCGCCGGGCCTGGGCGATCAGGCCGGGGTGCTGGGATCGATTGCGCTGGCGATTGCCGCCCACGAGGAGCACACCTCATGAGCCTGACCTTCCGCGAATACCAGGATCGTGCCGGAGAAACGGCGGCCTATCCCGACGCCGGGCACAACCCGATTTATCCCACGCTGGGGCTGGCCGGGGAAGCCGGGGAAGTGGCCGAGAAAGTGAAGAAGGTCCTGCGCGACCAGGACGGCCAGTTCGACGCGGACGCGGTGGCGGCGATCAAGAAGGAACTGGGCGACGTGTTGTGGTACGTGGCACGGCTGGCGGCGGAGCTGGGGCTGGACCTGGACGCCATCGCTGCCGACAACCTCAGCAAGCTGGCCTCGCGCCAGCAGCGCGGCACACTGCACGGCAGCGGCGACGAACGTTAAGGAGGCCCATACCATGCCCATCCCCACCTATGACGGCGCGGTACCCGACCTGACGACCGCGCAAATGGCCGAGGTCGACCGTGCCATGCTCGAGGATTACGGCATCGAACTGATACAGATGATGGAAAACGCCGGGCGCGCGCTGGCGCACCTGGCGCGGGCGCGCTTCCTGGGCGGCGATCCGCGCGGGCAGGCGGTGATCGTGCTGGCCGGGACGGGCGGCAACGGCGGCGGGGCGTTGGTCGCGGCGCGGCGGCTGCACAATTACGGCGCGCAGGTGCAGGTGGTGATCACCAAACCGGACGCGGACTTCGCGCCGGTGCCGGGCCACCAACTGGCGATCCTGCGGCGCATGGGCGTGCTGGTGCATGAGGCGGGCGCGGTCGGTGAGGTGGCGCGCCCGGTGCTGGTGCTCGACGGCGTGATCGGCTACAGCCTGAAGGGCGCGCCGCGCGGCCCGGCGGCGGCCCTGATCCGCTGGGCGAACGCACAGGACGCCCCGGTCCTGGCGCTGGACGTGCCGTCCGGCGTAGACACGACCAGCGGCACCGCGCACGATCCCGCGATCCGCGCAGCGGCGACGCTGACGCTGGCGCTGCCCAAAGCCGGGCTGCGCGCGCCGGGGGCGGCGGATCACGCCGGCGCGCTGTACCTGGCGGACATCAGCGTGCCGCCGGGGTTGTATGCCGCGCTGGGCGTGGCGGTCGGCCCGATCTTCGCCGCAAGCGATATCGTGCGGCTGGGGTAGGGGGAAGGCTCGCCCCCGACCCCCTCTGGGAAATGAGCCAGCGTTGTGCCACACTATCGCGGGGCAAACCGGCGCGCCCCTCACTCGTAATCGTAAAAGCCCTGGCCCGTCTTGCGGCCCAGGTGACTGGCGGCCACCATCTGCTTGAGCAGCGGGCACGGGCGGTACTTCGGGTCGCCGAGTCCCTCGTGCAGCACGTTGAGAATGTGCAGCAGCACATCCAGCCCGATGAAGTCGGCCAGCGTCAGCGGCCCCATCGGGTGGTTCATGCCGAGTTTCATCACCGTGTCGATGGCCTCGACTGTGCCCACGCCTTCCATCAGCGCGAAGATCGCCTCGTTGAGCATCGGGGCCAGGATGCGGTTGGCGATGAAGCCGGGATAATCCGCCGATTCGACCGGGGTTTTGCCCAGGTCGCGGCTGAGCTGCATCACAGTCGCCAGCGTGGTGTCGTTGGTGGCCAGCCCGCGAATTACCTCGACGAGCTGCATGAGTGGGACGGGGTTCATGAAGTGCAGCCCGATCACCTGCTGCGGGCGGTCGGTGGCGGCGGCGATCTCGGTGATCGAGATCGACGAGGTGTTGCTCGCCAGGATCGCCTCGGGGCGGGTCAGCGTGTCGAGTTCGGCGAAAATGTCTTTTTTCAACGTTGGGTTTTCGTTGACGGCTTCGATCACGATGTCGGCGTCTTTGACGGCGGCCAGTTGCAGCGCGGTCTGGATGTTCTGCTGGCCAGCGCGGTGCTGCTCGTCGGTGAGCCTGTCCTTGCCGTGCAGCTTGTCGAGGCTGCGTGCGATGGCGCTCATCGCGTTGTCGATGGCGTCTTGCACCACGTCGGTGAGGATGACCTGGTACCCGGCGACGGCACACACCTGGGCGATGCCGTTGCCCATCGTACCCGCGCCTACGATTCCGATCTGGTTAATCTCCATGCAGTAACTCCTTTGGGCTAAAAAATATTGCGTGTAACTCTAGAGCGTGTTATGAACTTACGCAGGCTGTTTACAGAGGATTGTTCCCGTAAGTTTTACCCCTCCCTAAATCCCTCCCCGTAAACGGAGAGGGACTTGCGCCTCCCCCCTTTCTCCGCGTGCGGGGAA
>DAOTUD010000011.1:0-38971 GCA_034437275.1 Anaerolineae bacterium | reverse complement strand
GCGTGCGGGAAGTGTTCCTGGACAATCCGCCAAATCCAGTCGGCTCCATCGGCCACAAAGATCACCTCGTCGGCCTGGTCAGCCAGGCGCTGAAAGCCGGTGGCCCAGGTCAGCGCGCTGAACGCCGCTGCCGGTTGCCAATCGGTGTAGTAGGTGATGTCCGCCGCACGCCGCGCCGCGTCCACCCGCCACCAGGTCCCGGCCTTCATCTCGTGCCATTCCGCCTCGATGTGGGCCATAAACCCATCCAGCGACCCATACAAGCGGCGCGGTTTGTCCGGCGTCTGTTGATGCTGGCGTTGGGTTTCCAGGTCTTGGCTCTGCGTTATCTGCACGGCTTCCTGCTGCATCACCCGGTCGCCCATTTGCTGCGTAGCTTTGCGAATGCTGTTGGGGCTTAACGCCAGGTGCGCCACGCGCTGGAGCAGGTCGCTGCTGCGTGCAAACGAGGTAGTGGCTCCCAGCAAGGCGGCTACTTGCTGCACTTCGTCGCTCATCTGCCCCGGTGCAATGCCCAGGTCTTCATCCAGCGGACAGTGGCCCCGATGACAATGGGGACATTCATAGTACGGACGCCGATACCTCACCCGTCCCAGCAGCGTGATGCTCATTGCTTCGCGCCAGCGCACATAGTGTGCCTGCTCGCCACAATGCGGACAGCGCTCCTCGTCTGCCGGATACGGCGGCGTTTGCGCCGCCAACCAGTGTTCCAGTGCTTCCCCGCCGACCTCCTGCATCGCGTCTTTTACGCTCTGTTCCATATCGGACAAACTCTCCGCTTTGATTGCTCCGTCATAGGCGGCGATGATCTCCGGCAGATACGCGCTCAGCTGCTCTTTCAGAAATGTGATAAACTCCATTGTAGCCTCTTGTGATGTGGGATTTTGGCTTTGTACCCTTTTCCCTACCTCACTTGAGGCTTTTTGTCCACCTTTTCTCTGTCAACCTTTGCGCGCACCCACTGCGAGTCGCGGAGCGCGAGGTCGCGCAGACCGCGCGATCGCTACGCCTGCACGCCGTCCAGCACCGTGCCGATGCGCGCGAGCACGTCGTCGTCCAGCTCGATGTCGATGGCCTGGAGCGTTTCCTCAAGCTGGTGAACTTTGGTCGCGCCGGTGATCGCGCTGCTCACGCCGGACTGCCGCAGCGTCCAGGCGATGGCGAGCTGCGCGCGGGGCACGCCCAGGTCGTCGGCGATGGGCTTGAGCTGGCGCACCGCGTCGAGCGCCTCTGCCTTCATGACCTCGTTACGCAGCCAATCCAGGCGCGCCAGCCGGCTGTCTTCCGGCAGCGCGTCGTCATACTTGCCGGTCAGCAGCCCGCTGGCCAGCGGACTCCACACCACCAACCCCATGCCGTTGGGTTCGGTGACGGGCAGAATGTCGTTTTCCACGCGGTCGCGGACCAGCATGTTGTACTGCGGCTGCTCGACCTGCGGCTTGTACAGGTTGTGCTGCGCGCAGATATCCAGCGCCTCTTGAATCTGCGCGCCGGACCATTCGCTGGTGCCCCAGTACAGAATCTTGCCCTGGTGGATCAGGTCGTCCATCGCGCGCACCGTCTCTTCGACCGGTGTTTCCTCGTCGTAGCGGTGGCAGAAGTACATGTCCAGGTAATCGGTGCCGATGCGCTGCAAGGACCTGTCGACGCTCTCCATGATGTGCTTGCGCGACAGGCCGCGATCGTTGACGTCATCGCTCATCGGCCAGAAAAGCTTGCTGGAGATAACCAGCGTGTGGCGCGGGAACAGCTTGAGGATAGACCCCATCATTTCTTCGGCTCCGCCTTTGGCATAGGCATCGGCGATATCGAAGAAGTTGATGCCGTTGTCGTAGGCGGTGACGATGATGTCGCGCGCCAATTGGCGGTCGGTCAGGCTTTCGCCAAACGTGGTCCATCCGCCGAGGCTCAGTTCGCTGACCCTCAGCCCGGACGTGCCCAAACGTCGATAATTCATGGTGTCAAACACTCCTTAAGATTGCATAGGAAAATACACTATCCAAAGACCACAGCGCGGGCGGACGGCCCGCGACCATTAAAATTGCGCCAGAACGCGCCGGTCAGGCGTCCGGCGGGGCGGCGGGTTTGCGCCCGACCGTGATCCGGATGCTGTCGAAGGCCCCGAACATGCGCTGCTCGACCACGTCCAGCCCGGCGGCGCGCATCAAGGCCGCCTCGTCGCGCATGATGTCCCCGAACAGCTTCCACGCCTGCCCCAGCAGGTACGCGATCCGCCCCCCGTCCTGCGTGGCATCCACCAGCGCGACCACGCCGCCCGGACGCAGCACGCGCGCGATGCCGTCCATCGCCGGCTGCCCGTCCGGGATCGCGCTGAAGGTGAAGGTCAGCACCACGCCATCGAACGCCCCCTCCGCGAACGGCAGGCGGACCGCGTTGCCCTGCACCAACTGCGCGGAGTCCAGCGACGCCACGCGCCGCTGCGCGCGGTTCAGCATCCCTCGCGACAGGTCCAGCCCGACGGCGAACGGCTGCCGGTCCGCGATCTGTTGCAACAGGATGCCCGGCCCCGGCCCGATCTCCAGCACCGCGCCCCCCTCCAGCAGCCAGGGCAGCACGGCCTCGATGTAGCGCCGCCACATCGGGAACAGCCGCACCAGCGGCGCGTAGATGCGCGCCATCCAGTTGTACAGCCGCCGGTATTTGCTGTAGTTGGTGCCGTGCGCGTGTGTCATGATATCCCCCTCTAATGGCCTGGCCATGAAAACCAAAAGCCCGGCGGTCGCATCGTCCAGGCCGGGCGGCTAGCACGCCACTGTCCGCAGCGCACAGGATGACAGGCGGTGGATCAGGCCAGGCGTTGGCCGCACTCCGCACACACGGACACCGGCGCGGCATACGTCAACTGGCAGTCCGCGCAGGTGTTGCGCCCGGCGGTCAGGTGCGCGTCGATCAGGTCCAGTGCGCGCTCGCGGTCCAGCCCCGCCGCCGTGAGATCGCGGGCCAGGTACTCGACCGGCGTGCCCTCCGCGAGACGGTCGGGCAGGCGGTTGATCAGCGCGGCGAGATCGGGCGGGCGGCGTTCGACTGCCGGCTGCAACTGGTCGCCCTGCTCCAGCACGGCGGGCTTGAACAGCATCCCGCACGACTCACACGCGACAAACTTGCCCACCTCGCCCAGCGGAATGAGGGGAATAAAGAAGAGGGTGATGTAACGCGAAACGACCTGAAGCGTGTAGCGGCGCGGGCGGCGACACTGCGGGCAGAAGAACTCGCCCTGCCCGATTTGCTTCCGCCGGGTGGTGATGCCGGCAATGATCATGATCGCCTCTCGATCCTACACTCGTCGGCCCTTATGCAAGATATCCCGGCTTGCATGTCGATGGTCCCCTCCCTAAATCCCTCCCCGTAAACGGTTCAGGGGAGGGGTAAAACTAGCATAAGAGGCCGTTTGAAAAGCCCTCACCCTTCCGGCAGAGCCGAGTCCCTCAGGTAGAGGGAAAAAACGCTTTGCCCCCCTTCTACCTGGGCTGGGGGATGAGGGCCAAAAACCCTGGCAGAAACTTCTCAAATGGCCCCTAACGCCCGGTCGACATCGGCATGATCACGTGGATGAAATCGTCGCGCCCGGCAGGCCGGATCACGCCCGGAGCCGTCGGGCCGCCGGTTTCCAGCACGACCTGATCGCTGCGCACCACGTTGAGCACGTCGATCATGTAGCGGATGTTGAACGCGACCTCGACCGCCTCGCCCTCGATGCTGGCGTCGATGGGGGCTTCGGCATCGCCCTTTTCCTGCGAGCGCCCGGCCACGATCACGCGGCCCGGCACGCTGGGGTTGCCGCTTGGCTCGATCAGAATGCGCGCGGTGTTGGCCGAATCTTTGGCGAACACCTCAGAACTGCGGCACGCGGCCAGCAGATCGGCGGTATAGGCCAGCAGGCTGGTTTCGTAGCCGCGCGGGATGATCGCTTCGTAGTCAGGGAAGCGCCCCTCGATCAACTGCGACACCACCAGCGTGCTTTGCAGGCTGAACATCACCTGCCCGCGCTCGTCGGGCAGCGCGATCAACACCTCGTCGTCCTCGTCGCTGATGATGCGGCTGAGTTCGTGCAGCGTCTTGGCCGGGACGATCATCGGTTCCGGCTCGTGGTCGCCAACGCCGAATTCCAGTTCGGCGGTGCGCACCGACAGCCGGTAGCCATCCGCCGAGGCCAGCGTGATCAGGTCCCCGTCGAAGCGCATCAGCACCCCGGCCAGCACCGGGCGGTTGTCCTCTTTGGCGGCGGCAAATACCACCTGGTCGATCATCTCCTTGAAGACCGGGGCAGGCACCGCGATGGCGCGTTCGGCGTCAAATTCCGGCATCAGCGGGTACTCGGTGGCGTCCATGCCCTTGATGTTGGCCGACTTCCCGCCGCAGGAGAGATGCAGCGTCAGGGTGCGCACGTCCAGGTCGAGGTCGACCCGTTCGGGCGGCAGCGTGCTCACCAGATCTTGCAGGGTGCGGGCGGGGATGGTGATCGCGCCGTCTTCCTCGACTTTGGCCCCGATCCAGGCCGAAATCCCCAACTCGAGATTGGTGGCGGAGAGTTGCAAGCGCGCATCCTCAGTCGACAGCATGACGTTCGCGAGTATGGGCAGTGTGGGGCGAGTCTGGATCGCCCGGCTGACAACGCTCAGCCCTTTGTACAAATTTTCTTGCAGAACAGAAACGCGCATTCCACAATCTCCTACCGTGTGATGATAAATATCCTGCCGACATTATACCCGGTCGCCCCGGCAGTGTCTAGGTGACGGGGCATTTGTAGGGAACCGGGATGTAATGCTTGACGTCGAGATCGTCAAGACTCAGCTCGTAGTGCAGGTCCAGCCGGCCCGAAACCGGCCCCTCGGCCCACAGCAGCGTGACATCCTCCACCAGCAGCGACAGGTCGAAGACCAGCACCGCGTCCGGCTCGGGCGCGACCCACAGGTCCGCCGCCGGGGTGATGCTGCTGTTCGCGCCGCGCTTGAGCGTCACATCCGGCAGCACCAGGTCGCCGGTGCCAAACACGTACTGCCACGCCGCGACCCCGTCGATGGTGTCGCGGTGGCCGCTGGGCGTGGCCATCGTCACGCCGCCGATCAACTGCGCGGCCCCCAGGTCGACGACCAACTGGCCTTCGCTGTCTTTGGTGCAGGTGCCGCTGGCGTCCACGAACCAGTATTCTGTGCCATAGCGCACGCCCATCAATTCGATCTGCTCCGGCGATTCCGGGGGCAGCATGGCGTTCCCGGCCACCTGGATCGTAACCTGGCGGGTCTCGTTGGTCTCGTTGGCCATGATCACGGCCTGGAACTCGCCGCTGGCCGCCTCGCCGCTGGCGTCGAAGGTGCCGCTGAAGCTGCCGGTGATGGTATACGCCCAGCCGGGATGCGCGGCAAGCTGCGCGTCGATGGGGTTGAACGCCACCGTGCTAAACCCCGCCGGCGGGGCGTTTTGGGTCAGGAACTGGTGCGTGGGGATCTGCTCGAGCACAGCTCTGGTCGGCACAACGCCACCATCGGAGCCGGTCGAGTCGCAGGCCGCCAGCCCCAGCATGGCAACCAGTAATATTAAGATCAGCAAACGGCGCATTGACGCCTCCTTTGCGCGTGGCCTTGATAGCATTATAGCTGGCGTTGGGACTTTGGCAATTCACTTATGTTTATGTGTGTGCTGAAAAACTACAAAATTGAAAAATTAATCGCTACTAACCTCGCATTTGACAAAATTTGTCTTTATAGAGATAATCAAGTTACAGTGCAGTAAATATTGTGGTGGGCGGACCGAATATTGAAACCCAATTCAAATGCTGTCCTGCTGAGGAACCATTCTCGACAAGGCAGACTCGGAGTGGGAACAGCAGGAAAATGAAGATGAAGCTCGCTGCCCAAAGGATAACACATGACTCTGACAACTATTAAACAAGTAGCTGAAATCTCCTTCGAAGAATTTGAGGAGAAAACAAAAGGTAAGCCGCTTGTCGTTATTTACCCCAGGCATAGAGGTCGGAGCGCTTTAGTCTCTATGTTTTTGCGTTACTATGGTGATGACATCGTATACTACGGGCTGGGTGAAGGCGACAATACGCTGACCAACTGGCTGACCAACCTGACGAACAACGATGCCTTTCCGTCGACATTTGGCGACCAGACGCGCGCGGCACTGGAACGCAACGCCGCCCCCGAAGCATTAGCCGATGCGCTGGGCGCGGACCTGGCGTCCTTGCGCCGCCAGCCATACATGCTGCTGCTGGATATGTTCGACCATCTCGACACGTCCCAGGCAACCGATCGCTTCTTCCGAGCGCTGGCCGACACCATCCCGGACCACGCCCAGATTGTGATCAACGCGCGGCTGCTGGACTTGCAGCCCTGGGACGATCTGTACCAGGCCGGGAAGCTGGGCATCGTCGGCAACGAAGAGGCAGTCGAAGGCGGCATCTACGGCGACGAAAAGCAGCTCGGCCAACTGGAAGTGCTCGCCCTCTCTGGTGGGCATGTGTACATCGATGGCCGGCCCGTCACCAGATGGGACGGCTCGCTGCCCCGCCACCTCTTCTATTACTTCGTCGACCACCCGATGGTCACGCGCGATGAGGTGTTCGAGGTCTTCTGGCCCAACATGCCGGTCAAGGAAGCGACCAATGTCTTCCACGTCACCAAACGCAAGATCAGCGAACGCCTCGGCTACGAACTCACCAATTATTCGAGTGGCTTCTATATTCCGTCGGTGCGCCTGACGGTCCACTATGATGTGCGCGAGTTTGAAGGCTGCGTGCAGGAAGCCATCGAAGACGAGAACAACGCCCCGGCTAACTGGTACCGGGCGATCCAGCTCTATCGCTCCGAGTTCCTCCCGTACATCCAGATGCCCTGGGTCGCAGAACGGCGCGATCAACTCAAGAACCGCTACGCCCAGGCATTGATCGGGCTGGGCCGCTACCATCGCGGCCTCAAGGAACTGGGCCCGGCGCTGGGGTATCTGCTGCGCGCGCTGCGCGAAAAGCCGGACTGGGAGGACGTGCATCAGGATGTCATGTCCATTTACTTCCAGCAGGGCAACATCGACGCGGCGGTCAACCAATACCAACAGTTGGAGCGAACGCTGGATGACATGTTCAACATCAAGCCATCCAAGCAAACGCGCCAGTTGTACGAGGTCATCGTCGCCAGCACGTAGCCTCGCCGGCAAATATGGTATACTGAACAGCGTCGCCACACCGGCGGCGCTGTTGTTTTTGCTGACCAGTGTTGTATATCACGGCTATCCATCCAGGAACAGATTATGACGCGCAATTCCCAGACTCCCCCAGACACCGACATCGTGCGGCGCATTTCCGACGGGCCGCACACCCTGTACGTGACCGTCAAGCGCGACCGGCGGCTGCGCAAATCGGCGCGCTGGACGCTCCACCGCCACACGATCCGCGTGCGCGTGCCCGCGCGCACCACGTCCGACCAACTCGACGATCTGCTGGATGATATTGTGGCGCGCGTGCTCAGGCAGCGGCGGCGCGCCCGCAAGCAAAACGACGACGCGCTGGCCCGGCGCGCCCGCGAAATCAACGACCAGTTCTTCGACGGCGAACTGCGCTGGCACACCATCCGCTGGGTGAGCAACATGCAGCGGCGGCTCGGAAGCTGCACCGAGGGCGGCACGACGGATGGCGACATCCGCATCAGCGAGCGCATCCGCTACTGGCCGAAATACGTGGTGGATTACGTGATCGCGCACGAACTGGCGCACCGCAAGTACCCGAACCACAGCCGCGCGTTTTGGGATTACCTCGCGCGCTATCCCTCCACCGAACGCGCGCGGGGCTTCATCGACGGGGTGGCCTACGCCCAGGGCGACGATCCCGACGCGCTGTTATGAGCGTGACGCAGCCAGGACCAGAAAGGAGCAGGCGCATCCCGCGCCACGACAGCCGATGACCAACGTCACGTTCCGCAATTTCCAGGCAGACGCCGCGCGTGCCATCGCCGACGCGAACTTGCAACAGGCGCTCGCGCACGCCACACACCGCTTCCGCACGCACCGGACCGCCGCGCTGGACGACCTGCCCGCCACCGGCGAACTGCGCGACCACTTCAAGGCCATGCGCCACGCCACGCTGGCCCGGCTGCCGGAGCACCTGGAGACGTTCGAGCGCAGCGCCCAGGCCGCCGGGGCACAGGTCCACTGGGCGACGGACGCCGCCGACGCCTGCCAGATCGCCCTCGACATCGCGCGCCAGCATGACGCCGAACTGGTCGTGAAGTCGAAGTCGATGGCGACCGAGGAGATTCGCCTCAACCACGCGCTGGAACAGGCCGGGATCACGCCGGTGGAGACCGACCTGGGCGAGTGGATCATCCAACTGGCCGGGGAGCCGCCCGCGCACATCATCGGGCCGGCGCTGCACAAGACGCGCCAGCAGGTCGCGGCGCTGTTCAGCCGCACGCTGGGCACCCCTTTCGACGGCGACGACGTGCCCGGCATGACCGCCGCCGCACGGCGCGTGCTGCGCGCGCAATTTCTGGCGGCGCGGATCGGCATTTCCGGCGTGAACGTGGGCGTAGCGGAGACGGGCAGCGTGGTGCTGGTCACCAACGAGGGCAACGGGCGCCTGGTCACCAGCGCGCCGCCGGTGCACATCGCGCTGATGGGCATCGAGAAGCTGGCCCCGACGTGGGACGATGCCGCCGCGTGGCTGGCGCTGCTGGCGCGCAGCGCGACCGGGCAGCCGCTGTCGGTCTACACCACGACGATCACCGGTCCGGCCCGCCCGGACGATCCCGACGGGCCGCAGGAAGTGCACATTGTGCTGCTGGATAACGGGCGCAGCCGCCTGCTGGGCACCCCATACGAGGAGATTTTGCAGTGTATCCGCTGCGGGGCGTGCCTGAATGTCTGCCCGGTCTACCAGGCGGTCGGCGGCCACAGCTACGGCAACCCGTACAGCGGGCCGATCGGGGCCGTGATCGCGCCGCTGCTGTTCGGACTGGCGGACTACGAAGCGCTGCCGCACGCCAGTTCGCTGTGTGGGGCGTGCCTGGACGTGTGCCCGGCGCGCATCGACCTGCCGCGCCTGCTGCTCGCGCTGCGCGCGGACGAGGTCACGCAGCGCATCCCGACCCGCGTCGAGCGCGTGCTGGAACACGCGGCGGCGTGGGGGCTGGCCCGTCCGCGCCTGTACCGCGCGCTGACCGGGCTGGCGCGCATCGCCCAGCGCCCGCTGGCCCGCCGGGGATCGCTGCGGGTGCCGCGCCGCCTGAACCCCACCGGCGACCGCGCGCTGCCGGCCTTAGCGCCGCGCTCGTTCCGCGCGCAGTGGGACGAGATCGAGTAGCGGCGGGTTGGCCTTACCTCACGGTTGCAGTCCCTCACCCCTCCGCCCTACGGGCGGCATCCCATGCGCATTAAGTTTAGTAGGGCGTTATGCTAGTTTTACCCCTCCCCCTGGCCCCCTCCCCGCGCGCAGAGAGGGGAAACAAACCAGGACCCAAAGTCCCTCTCCGTTCACGGGGAGGGATTTAGGGAGGGGTAAACCATCGACACACACGCCAGGATATCTAGCATAACCCCCTAGTAGTTGATGTCCGGTTTGGCCCTCATCCCCAGCCCCTTCTCCCTCAGAGAGAGGGACCCGGCTCCGCCGGAAGGGTGAGGGCTTTTTGCGCCAAGCACCGGCTAGTTGCCTCTTAGCTTAATGCGTATGGGGCCGGGGGGTGCGGGGCAGTTATCGGCTGACCATCCGAGAGCACGAGCCAGCGTTCAGCTACGGGCTGAGCTGCTGCCCGGCGGGCAGAATCCGCCCCGAGCCACACGCCGAGCCGTACAGCCAGCGGACCGCGCGGCGGCTGACGCTCGTCGTCACCGCGTCGTATGGCGGGCGGGCGTCGCCCCGGCAGTCTTCCCGGCGATCCAGGCCGGGGAAGTCGCCGACCCAGTTGTAGAAGCTGCGGTCCAGGTCGCGCCCGGACGAGTCCTCGAAGGCTTCCAGCACATCCCGCGAGCGCACGATCTCGTAGCGGTGGCGCTGGAAGTACAACTGCACCGCGTCGAAGAACGCCTCGCGCCCCAGGAGTTCGTTTTCCAGCCGTTGGTAGAACAGCGGCCCCTTGACATAAATGATCATGCCGTAGTTCCCGCCGTTGTAAGCCGCTGTCGACAGGCCCATCGCCAGATCGGGCCACCCGTTGTCTTTGTAGCGCTTGTACGAGCGGTCGTCGCTGTCCACCAGATCGGCCCCGCGCCGTTCGTCGTACACATTGCGCATGTAGACGTACTCCGAGTACGAGGTCAGCGACTCGTCGAGCCAGGGCTTGCCGACCTGGTTGTTGCCCACCACCCCGTACCACCACTGGTGCGCGACCTCGTGCGTGGTCGTGATCTCCAGAAACTGGTTGCCGCGCTCCCAGTTGCGCGCGGCGATGACGATAATGCCCGGATACTCGATCCCGGTGTAGTTGAACGTCTCGGCCACGTCCAGCTCCGCATAGGGATAGGGGCCGAATTTCTCGCTGAAAATGCGCACCGAGTCCAGCGAAAATTGCAGCACGTTGAGCGCGACCGCCTCGTCGCCCGGCCAGTGATACACGTTGACCGCTACGTCGTCGGGGTCGCACGTCTGCCCGACGTCCAGGATGGCGTTCGCCTCGGCGCAGCCGGTGATCTTGCCAAAGTTCGGCCCGGCCACCACCAGCGAATCGCGCATCGGCCCGCTGAGGAAGCGGCAGGTGCGCGTGCCGTCGCCGGTATCGGGGCAGACCTCGCGCCCGTCGTCGCCCACCTCGCCATTGACCAGCGAGCCACTCATCGCCACGCGGAAATCCTCCGGCGTGGTGAAGCGCACGTCATACAGGCCGGTCGCGCTGTAGACCGCGTCGCCGGTCGGGTTGGGGCGCACCGTCCACCACCCGGCATCCGCGTCGTACACCGACAGCACCGGGTACCACTCCGGCCCAGAGAACACGTCGTTCTGGAAGCCGAACGCGCCGTAGGAGGCGAACATGCCGCGCTCGGCGGCCACGCTGAACTGCATCATGATCTCGACCGACTCGCCGGGGGCCAGCGGTTCGACCGTGCCCGGCACCAGCGGCGCGCCGTCGGCATCGGCCAGGCGCAGCGTCAGCACGGTTTCGCGCTCCGACAGCCCCGGCGCGACCGGCTCGCCGTTGACGGTCGCGTTGTAGACTTCCATCCGCCCGCCCAACGCCGGCAGGTTGGCGTAGAGGCGGAACACGATCTCGTCCAGGGTTTCGTCGGCGTGGTTGGTGTAGCGCACGCGCTGCGCGCCCCGGATCACGGCGACCCGGTCTGGGAAGACCACCTCGCCGCTGGCGTCGACCTGGTCCTCGAAGACCAGGCTGGCCTCGATATAGTAGCGGTTGCGGTCCGCGTAGGCGTACACATCCTCGGCAAACGCAGGCCGCATCGCCTGCTCGTATTCCTGCAAATAGGCCGGGTTGTCCCAGTCCACCGGCGGCAGCGCGCCCTCCGCGACCGGTGGCGGCACCGGGGTGGGCGTCATCGCCGGCAGCGCGGTGATCGTCGGCGGCGGGGTCGGCAGGCGGGTTTCGCCGCCGTCTTCGCTGCTGCACGCCGCGACCAGGACACTCATCAAAACTACGACAATCAACAAACGTCTGTACATCGTTATCATCAAACCTAACTCCTCGGATCAGGCTGTTGGCCAAAAGCCCTATTTCTATATACGCATGCAAACCAAAGATTGACTAGTGTTCCCCCTAAATCTTGATAGTAAACATGAAATACACACGATACCAAAAATTGCTAAAACGTCAGAATTATAGTACATTTTTGCCTAGATTTTTTGCCACTGCCGGAAGCTAAGGCTTCACCACAACACCTTCAAATGCTAATTGAAAGGATACCAAGTAGGGATGCGTAAAAACATTAAATTGCTAGGGATTGTTGCGTTGCTCGTCGTGATTACGGTTGGGGTTGTGCTGCCCGCCGCGGCCTCGAACTCCAGCCCAACCAAATCCAACACCGGCCAGATGGAAGCCGTCGACCTGATCCTGTGGTCGAAGGAATCGCCGGAATTCATGGAATCGATTGGCTTCGAGGACGCCTTCGAGGCCTGGGCCGAAGAAAATGCCCCCGGCTCGACGCTGACCATCGAAACCAAGGACGTTGAGCAGCTACGTACCGAACTGCAGACCGTCGCGCTGGCAGGCGAAGGCGTGCCACACTTCCTGTGGACCGTCGCCGACCACGCTGGCCCGTTCACCGAAGCCGGCATCATCCAGCCGCTCGACGAGCTGTTCTTCATGGACGAATACCTCAACACCGTGAACCTGGACGGCCAGACCTGGGGCATCCCCTTCAGCGCGGGCAACCACCTGATGCTGATCTACAACAAGCAGTACATCGACGAACCCCCCGCTTCGATTGACGAACTGATCGAAGTCAGCCAGCAGCTTAAAGAGGAAAACGCGGACGTTGAAGGCTTCATCCCCTTCCTGTACAGCCACGAAGAGAGTTTCTGGGTCTTCCCGTGGATGCAGGCCATCAACCCGAACGACGTGCCGTTCGTTGGTTTCGCGGAAGACGGCGTCACCCCGGACCTGAACAACGAATCGCTGGTCAAGACCTACCAGATGCTGTCGGACCTGAAGTTCGAATATGACATCACCGCCGCCGAGTGCAACTACGACTGCCTCGACGGGCTGTTCAAAGAAGGCAAAGCGGCGATGACGATCAATGGCGACTGGAGCCTGGGCGGCGACAGCGGCATGATCGCGGCGCTGGGCGATGACCTCGGCCTGGCCCCGTACCCGACCTTCGAAGGCGGCCAGCCCGCCCCGTTGATCGCCGGCACCTACGGCATGATCCCGACGGCAACTCAGGGGCCGGAACTGGACGTGGTTGTTTCCTTCCTGGATTGGTACAGCACCGACATCGACCAGATCGCCAAGTACACGGTGGACCAGGGCCGCCTGCCCGGCTTCCTGCCGGCCTTCGAGTCCGAAGCCGTGATGGCCGATCCGATTATCGCGCAGAGCGCGGAAGCGCTGGCCGTTGGCGTACCGCAGCCGGTTAACGTCGAGATGCGCTGCCTGTTCGACGCGGTCAAGCAGGAATACCAGGCCGTGATGAACGGCTCGTCCACGCCAGAAGAATCTGCGGCTAACGCGCAGGACTTCGCCGAGGAGTGCATCGAGGAATTGCAGTAATCGAGGAATGACCGGCAGTGGAGATATCAAGCAGCGGGTAAAGTACGTCTTTACTCGCTGTTTGTCTTTTTCCCGGAGAGGAGAAATTCCATGTGGCTCGCTAAAGGTCTCACCCTGGAGCTGGCTATCGACCGTCTGGTCGAACTGCTGCCGTTGTTGGCCATCACCATTATCGGGACGGCGATCCTCGAACTCGTCGTTTACCTGGTGGTCGGTAAACTACTGCGCAGCAAATTCACGCTGCCCTATACCCTGGTAGCGCCGGCAGCAATGGCCCTCCTGTTGTTTACCGTTTATCCATTTGTGTATAACATCCGGCTGGCGTTTTCGGACCTGCGCCTGAAGACGATGTCGTGTTACATCTCCAACGCGGACGTGACCGACGCGCCGTGCTCGCTGTCGAAGGCGGCCCCGGGCGCGGAAGTTGAGGTGCAGATCGACGACTTGCCGGCGTGGCAGGAACCCAACCGCGACACCGCCGAACCGGCCTTCACGCTCGACAAGGGCCAGACGATCCAGGTCACCGGGCGCAGCTCGAAGATTCAGCCCTACATCACCGACCCGGGGCAGGCGGTGTATCTGACGGACGATGGCACTACCATCACCGGCGAAACATGCCCTAACCCGCTCACCGATCCCGAAGGATCGAAGGAATGTCGCGCAGCGTATGCTGAATTCAAACTGAAATTTATCGAAATGCAAGACCAGCGCGACTGGTGGCCGATCAAAACCGACGGGCAAGAGGGGTGGCTGCCGGACGAAATGTATTACGCGGCTGCCGACGCCCCGCTGTATGCCGACCAGACCGGCGACGAGGTGATCGGGCAGGTTTCCGAAAGGCAAGAACTGCTGCAAGCGGCGGCAGGCCGCCCCCCGACCGAGTGGTACCAAATCGCCCTGGACGACGGGACGACCGGCTGGGCCAGACGCAGCGATCCGACCGGCGATGCGCTGGTGTCGGTCAGCCAGTCCTACTTCCCGGCGTCTGACGTCACGCTGTATGACGCCACCGACACCGCCAGCGAGGTCGTAGGCGCGGCCACTGCCGGGACCGAAACCGTGCTGCGCACGACCACGACCGTCACCTGGTACCAGGTCCAGGTCGAGGAGCGCCTGCTGCCCGGCGAGGGCCAGCAAGACCTGCGCGTCGAGGTCGGCTGGATCAACATCGCCAAAACCGGCACGCCGTCGATCACGGTCTTCAACGCCGGGACCGACGCCGATATCTACGCCGATATCCAGGACATCGACGCGACGACCGGCGAGCAGCCCGCAGACAAAACGCCCAGCGGGGCGGTTGCGGCGGGCGATAAGCTGATCCTGCGCGCCGAAGACACCTCGACCGACACGACGTGGTACCAGATCGAGACGGCGACCGGCGAGACCGGCTGGGTCGCAACCAGCGTGCTCAACCGCGCCGACGTCCAGATTTTGAACGTCGACCCGACCCTGCCGCTGTACCAGGAACCCAACACGGACAGCGAGGTGATCGACACCATCGGCGACATCATCCTGCCGCCGGCCCCCGCTGCTGATGATGCGGGTGATGGCGACGGTGAACCGGCCCCCACGCTCGGCGACGCGGTGCGCGTGACGTACGTCGACCGCGACACCGACCGCGACGTGAGCTGGTACCGCATCAGCACGCCGGAGCGCGTCTCCGGCTGGACCAACCAGGAACCCGCCGAGATTCGGACCAACTACCTCGCCGCGCAAGACGTGACCGTATACCCCGACCCCGGCGCGGTGGGCGAGCCACTGGCCACCATCGACAAGAGCGAGCGCGTGCCGGTGACCGACCCCGAACCGGCCGAGTTCCAGCGCTACCGTGTGCGCCTGTACGACGCCGAGAACACGGTCGGCTGGCTGGACCAGAAACCCGAGACGGTCGTCACCACCGAGCGCGACGTCGTGCTCTACAGCCTGGAATACGGCTGGAACAACTTCAAGCGCGTGTTCGTCAAGGAAAAGAACGGCGAGATTCAGGGCTGGGGCCGCCTGCTCCAGACGCAGAACTCGACCTTCCCGCGCCTGATGCGTACCACGCTGGCCTGGACCAGCCTGAACGTGATCTTCCACCTGATCGGCGGCATGATGCTGGCGCTGGTGCTCAACCGTCCGGGCCTGAAGCTGCGCGGCCTGTACCGCGCGATCATCATCCTGCCCTGGGCCATCCCACAGCCGATCATCGCGCTGGCCTGGAAGGGTGAATTCCACTACAACTTCGGTTTCGTCAACACCATGCTGGTCGAGATCGGCCTGGACCGGATCAATTGGCTGTTCAGCCCCGGCCCGGCGTTCGCGGCGGTGACGTTCGTGAACATCTGGCTCGGCATCCCGTTCTACATGGTGACGCTGCTCGGCGGGCTGCAATCCATCGCCGGGGAGTATTACGAAGCCGCCGAGATTGACGGGGCCAACCCCTGGCAGCGCTTCCGCCACATCACCGTGCCGTTGATCCGGCCCGTAGCGGTGCCGATTATCACCCTGGACGTGATCTGGACCTTTAACAACTTCAACGTGATCTACCTGATCACCAAAGGCGAACCCAACGAAAGCACCAACATCCTGGTCACGGCGCTGTATAACGCTGCATTTGGCGAGAACGGACAGTTCCAACTCGGCTTTGCGGCGGCGTTCTCGCTGGTGATCTTCGCGGTGCTGTTCATCTTCGCTGCGGCCTGGGTGGTCAGCAGTGGGGCCTTGAAGGGAGTGTATGAAGAGTCATGAACCAGCCACTTGCACTTTACCTGGAAAACTACTGGAATCTACGCGCGTATGACACCCCCTTTCGGGTGTGGGTGCGGCGGCTGCGCGGGGTGGGTGCCCCGATCCTGCTGGCTGCCGGGGTGTTGATCGGCGTTTTGCTCGGCTCGTTCGGGATGTTCCTGTTCAGCGCGCTGGTCGGGCTGTGGGCCGCGATCGCGCTGCTGAAGCCCGCGCACGGCTTGCTGATCGGCTACTCAGTGTTCACGGTGTACCCGGTGTCGCGCGTGTTTACGGTGTCGCTGCGCAGCACGCAGTCGCTGCTCTCGACATCGCTGGCGATCATCCCGGAGAACGCGACCGTCGACAACTACGTCAACCTGTTCGCCAAGCATAACTTCTCGCTGTGGCTGTGGAACAGCTTCGTGATCACGGTGTCCGTCTCGATCATCGGCGTGATCATCGCCGCCACGAGCGCCTATGCGTTTTCGCGCTGGCGCTTCCCGGGGCGCGCCGCCGGCCTGTTGATTCTGCTCTCGACGCAGATGATCCCGGCGGGAATGCTGCTGATCCCGATCTTCATCATCGTGGCGCGGCTGAACCTGTACAACAACGTGCTGGGGCTGGCGCTGGCCTACGTGACGACGGCGGTCCCGCTGTCGGTCTGGATTCTGCGCGGCTACTACGACACCATCCCCTTCGATCTCGAAGAAGCGGCGATGGTCGACGGAGCGACGCGGCTTTCGACCTTCTGGCGCATCATCCTGCCGTTGTCCACCCCGGCGCTGGCGGTGATCTTCCTGTTCAACTTCCTGAATGCGTGGTCGGACTGGCAGGTCGCCAACGTGATCCTGCGCGACGACGCCAAGAAAACGTGGCCGCTGGGCCTCAACGAGTTCATCGGCAACTTCCAAACCGAGTGGGGCCTGTACGCCGGGGCGTCGGTGTTGATCACGATCCCGGTCGTGGCGCTGTTCCTGTACAGCTCCAAGTACCTGATCAGCGGCCTGACGCTCGGCTCGGTGAAGGGCTAGGCCGGTTTTTTACCCCTCCCCCTGGCCCCCTCCCCGCGCGCGGAGAGGGGGAATCAGGCGGAAGCTGTAGTCCCTCTCCGTTTACGGGGAGGAGTAAACCGGTAGCCCAAATGGTGAGGGCGAGTTCTCACCGGCAAAAATACCGTAGGGGCGTAGGCGTTACGCCCCTGCTTGATAAGGAGAAAATGTCGAATGCGTAACAATGCTTTGTATCGTGTGCTGCTGGTCGTGCTGGCACTGGCGCTGCTGCCGCTGCCACTGCTGCCCGCCCACGCCCAGGACGGCAACATCGACCGCGCGGCGCTGCTGCACGACAGCCGCGACGACCTGTACCGCGTCCCGGTGGGGGCGGTGCCCATCGAAAGCCGCGTGACCCTGCGCTTCCGCACGGCGGCCAACGACGTCGACGCAGTGGCGGCTAACGTCTACAACTGGGCGACCGACAGCCAGGACCTCGTCGAGTTCGAGGTCGCCAACACCACGCCCGACGGCTACGATATCTGGGAAGCTGCGCTCGACGTGGGGCGCAAGCCGACGATCTACTGGTACCGCTTCCTGGTGCGCAAGGGCGGCCAGACGATCTACTACGAGGACGACACCCGCCCCGAGGACGGACTCGGCCCGCTGCACCCGGCACGCGAAGGCGGCCCCGGCCAGGTGTACGACACCAGCCCCAACCTGAGCTACCAGATCACGGTGTACGACTCGGAATTTTACACGCCGGAGTGGATGCGTAACGCCGTGATTTACCAGATTTTCCCGGACCGCTTCCGCAACGGGAACCCCACCAACGACCCGGCGGACGATTCCGACGTGTTCTACGGCAACCTGCCGCTGTACTTCCACGAGACGTGGAACGAGCCGATGCTCGACGGGCGCGTCGACACCACGCCCGGCGGCGTGCCGTACTACAACAGCGACTTCTACGGCGGCGATCTGGCGGGGGTCATCGACAAGCTGGATTACCTGGAAGACCTGGGCGTGACCGCGCTCTACCTGAACCCGGTCTTCGAGGCGCGCTCCAACCACCGCTACGACACCGCCGACTTCAAGACGGTCGATCCCATCCTGGGCGATATCGACACGTTCCGCACGCTGGTAGAGGAAGCCGAGGCGCGCGGCATGGTGATCATCCTCGACGCGGTCTTCAACCACCTCTCCAGCGACAGTTACTTCTTCGACCGCTACCACCGCTTCGACACCGACGGCGCGTGCGAAAGCCTGGACTCGCCCTGGCGCGAGTGGTTCTTCTTCACCCGGCCACGCGGCAACCAGCCGGACGCCTGCGTCGATGACGGCAACGGCAACACGTATTACGTCTCGTGGGCTGGCTACGACAGCATCCCCAAGATCAACAACGACCTGCTGGAGCCGCGCCAGTATTTCTTCCTGGACGAGGACAGCGTGGCCCGCATCTGGGGCAAGGAAGGCATCGGCGGCTGGCGGCTGGACGTGGCCGGGGACATCGACGCCGGCGGCACCGGCACGCTGTACTGGGAGCCGTTCCGCGCGATTGTGCGCGAGATCAACGCCGAAACCGTGATCATCGGCGAGGAGTGGGACGACGCCACCAGGTGGCTGCTCGGCAAGGAGTGGGACTCGGTGATGAACTACCGGCTGCGGACCGGCATCCTGGGCTTCGCGCGGGATGAAATGTACATGGACAACGACGCCAACGGCGACCGCATAATTTACGCCCTTGCGCCGAGCGCGGTCGACGGGCTGATCCGCGCCATCGAGGAAGACTACCCGCCGATGGCCTACCACGCCATGATGAACCTGCTCGGCAGCCACGACACGTCGCGCGTGTTCTACGTGCTGGACAACGACCTGCGCGCGCAGCAGCTCGCCGCGCTGTTGCAGTTCACGCTGCCCGGCGCGCCGATGGTCTACTACGGCGACGAGATCGCCATCGATGCGCCCAGCGTGCCCGACAGCGGCGGCAACATCCAGGACGACCCGTACAACCGCGCGCCCTATCCCTGGACGGACACCAGCGGCGACCACTACCCGCCGCCCAACCCGTTCATGCTGGCCTACTACCGCCAGATTGCGGACCTGCGCAGCGCCAACCCGGCCTTGCGCGAGGGCGACATGATCACGCTGCTCACCGATGACGACACCGGGGTGTACGCCTTCCTGCGCGTCGATGCGGCGGCAGGCAACGCGGCGCTGGTCGTGCTCAACAACGGCGACGCCGCGCAGGAGGTCGATCTGTCGCTGGCCGGGCTGGTCCCAGACAGGCTCACACTCGAACCGCTGTTCGCGGCGGACGCGGTCACGACCGGCGCAGGCGCGGTCACCGTCCGCGTGGACGCCACGCGCGGCAACGTGTGGACTGTCACCGCCGGCGCGCCCTTCATCGCGCCCGACGTCCCGGCAGACCTGGCCGCCGCAGGCCAGAACAATGCCGTCAGGCTGAGCTGGGAGCCGGTCGATGTGTCCGCAGGCTACAAGGTCTATCGCAGCCCGGTGGCGGTCGGCGGCTTCGAGCCGGTGTCGGACGTGATCACGGACGCCAGCTATACCGACGACAGCGTGATCAACGGCTTCCGCTACTACTACGCCGTCGCGGCGGTCGGCACGGACGGGCTGACCGGCGATCTGAGCAGCAGCGTGATGGCCATCCCCAGCGCTGCGATCGACGCGACGTTCTACATCGGCGACGAACCCGACGCCCCCGCGCAGGACTACGAACCGATCACGCTGCCGCTGGTGATTGGCGCGACGGTCGAGCTTGAAGCCGGGGTGCGCATCGCAGGCGTCACCGAGGCCGACGGCGCGACGCCGGGCATCCGCGCCGAGGCCGCGCTGGTGACCGATACCGATGACCTGGCCGGGGCGGATTGGCTGCCGATGGGGTATGTCTACGACCTCAACGGCGCAGACGTCTACGCCTACACGTTCGAGCCGCAGGCCCCCGGCGAGTACACCATGCTGGCCCGCTTCAGCACCAACGCGGGCGAAAGCTGGAACGTCGCCACCTACCAGGACGGCACCTACCCGATGCTGATCGTCGAGGCATCCGACGACACCACCGCCCCCGAACCGCCCGCCGCCGTGACCATCACGCGCGCGACGCTGTCCGGCGTGATCGTGGAGTGGGACGCCTCCCCCGCCGATGACATCTACGCCTACCGCATCACCCGCACCGGCGCGGACGGCTCCACCGAGCAGATCGGCGAGGTGCTGGCCGAGGACGCCAACCGGTTCGTGGATAAGGCGGTCGCGGAGGGCGCAGAGTACACCTACGGCGTGGCGGCGGTCGACACCTCGCTCAACGAGGCCGACCCGGTCACCGCCGATCCGGTCGAGGTCGAGCAGGGGATGGTCCCGGTGACCTTCAACGTCACCGTGCCGGACTACACCCCACCCGAAGACCAGGTGTTCATCGCCGGGGCGCTCGGCCCGGACTACCCCCACTGGGACCCCGCCGGGCTGGAGATGACCAAAGTCGACGACACCCGCTGGACGATCACGCTCGAACTGGCCGAAGGGGCCAACATCGAATACAAGTTCGTGCGCAACGGGGCCTGGGACTACGTCGAAAAGGGCGCGGAGTGCGAGGAGATCGCCAACCGCAAGCTGAACGTGGTCTTCCCGGAGGACGCGAACGAGCTGGTGGTCGATCACGTCGTGGAGAAATGGCGCGACCTGGACAACTGCGACGCGGGCTAACGCTGCGCCGGGTCGCCACAGCGCAAGACACAGGGGCGTATCGACGCGATGCGCCCCTGATGCATTATGCGTTGGGGCGTTGGCGTGCGGCAGCCGGGGAGGGGGGACGCCTACCGCGTGAGTTCCTCCAGCAGCACGGCGGTATGCACGATGCGCACGCCGCTGTCTTTTACCATGCCGCGCATCTGCATCAGGCAGCCGGGATCGGACGTGACCAGCAGGCCGGCCCCGGTGGCCTGGGCGCGGCGCAGCTTCTCGGCGGTCATCGCGTTGGACACGTCCGGCATCCGCACCGAGAACACGCCGCCAAAGCCGCAGCAGCGGTCGGACTCGTCCATCTCGACCAGGGTGCAACCCGCCGCCCGGAGCAGGTGGCGCGGCTCGTCGCGCAGCCCGAGCAGGCGGTTCATGTGGCACGAGTCGTGATACGTCACGCGCGGCGCGTGTGCGGCGCGCGGCGGCTGCCACCCGGCCTGATGCACCAGGAACTCGCCCAACTCGAAGGTCTTGGCGGCCAGGGCTGCGGCGCGGGCGTGCCAGGCCGGGCCGAGCAGGTGCGCGTATTCGGTGCGGATCATGGCGGCGCAGGAACCGCTGGGCAGCACCACCGCGTCGTAATGCTCGAAGATGGCGACCGCGCGCCGGGCAAGCTGTGCCGCCTGCCCCTGGAAGCCGCTGTTAAAGAACGGCTGGCCGCAGCAGGTCTGCTGGCGCGGAAAGTCCACCGCACAGCCCGCACGCCGCAGCAGCTTCACCGCCGCGATCCCGGCTTCCGGCATGATCTGGTCGACGAGGCAGGTCACCATCAGGGCGACCCGTTGGGATGTGGTCATCGGATGTCCTATCCACTCGCTACGCTACACTATCCGCGGCCTGATCGCCACCACCTTCGCGCAGGAACAGCACCAGCACCACCAGCGCCAGCAGGTTGATCCCGGCGGCGGCGATCCCGTTGGCCAGCAGTCCCAGCGTGAACAGCGGCGGCCCGGCCAGCGCGCCGATCATGCGCCCGGCGGAGTGTGCCGCCAGGTTCCCGGCCATCAACGTCGCGCGCGCATCGGGCACCAGTTCCGTCATCAGCGGGATGGCGCTCACCAGCGCAAACTCGAACGTCAGGAAGAACACGAACAGCCCGACCAGCGCCCCCTCGACGCCGAAGCCCAGCACCGGCAGCAGCACGCACGCCGCCGCGTTGGTGATGATGCCAATCGCCACCGCGCGCCGCTTGCCTACGCGGTCAACGAAGCCGCCCACCGCGCCCTCCGACACCAGTTCGGCCACGCCGATCACCGCCGACGCCGCCCCCAACGCCGCGACCTCCAGCCCAAACGAGTTTTCCATCCACGCGCCGAACACAATCATCACGACCTCGTTGCCCAGGCTGATCAGCAGGCCAATCGCCAGCCCGGCCAGCGCCGACCGGTGGCTGAGGATCAAGCGCACGCCGCGCATAAACGGCAGCGGCGAGCGTTGGCCGGCGTCGTTGGCGTCGCCGGGCAGCACGCGCCACAGCAGCACCCCCGCCAGCAAGCCCCACGCCGCCAGCAGCGGAAACGGCGCGTACCATTGGCCGGTGCGCGCGATCAGCCAGCCGATGACCGGCACGCCGATCAGAAACGCCCCGGACCACGCCAGTTCCGTCACCGCAATCGCCAACCCGCGCCGCCGGTAGTCCACCCGGTCGCCGATGTAGGCCTGCATGGCCGAATCGAAGATCAGCTTGCTTACGCCGCCCAGCAGCAGCCCGACGAACAGCGCCGGGTAGCTGGGCCACACGAACACCAGCGACATCGCGGCGGTGAACAGCGCCAGCGCGATCAGGATCGCGTTTTTGCGGCCCCGGCGGTCGGCCAGCGATCCGAACACCGGGCCGAACAGCCCCAGCCCGGAGCGCGCCGTCACAATCAGGGCGATGGCTTCCAGGTCGACGCCCAGCCCGCGCGCGATGCGCGGCAGGAACGGGTACACCATGCGGATCGCGGTGTTGAGCGCGGTGCGGGCGGCGGTCAGCGCCGGGAGTTCGACGCGCAGACGGGTGCTGTTGGCGGGTGCTGTGGGTGATGACATAGTGGCTTCCTGACGTGTTAAAAAGAGCTAAAATCAGCGGGACAGTGGTAACCGGTATCCTGCCCCCGCCGATTATAGTGGAAAACCGCGCGCGCTAATAAATATACTCGTCCTCCAGCGCCTCGCGCAGCCGCAGGTAGCTGTCGTAGCGCTGCGGGTGGATCTCGCCGCGCTCCAGCGCCGCGCGGACCGCGCAGCCCGGTTCGTGCGTGTGCGTGCAGTCCTGAAATTTGCAGTGGGGCACATGCTCGGCGATCTCGACGTAGTAGCCGTCGAGTTCGTCCGGCTCGACATCCCAGGGCGAGATGGTGCGGATGCCGGGTGTGTCGGCGATGTAGCCGCCGTCGAGCAGCGGGACCAACTCGCTGTAGCGCGTGGTGTGGCGGCCTTTGGTGGTGGCCTGGCTCACATCGCGGACATGGCGGCCCAGGTCCGGCTGGATCGCGTTGAGCAGGCTGGTTTTGCCCACACCGGATGGCCCGGTGAACACCGAGATTTTGTCGCGCAGCGCGTCGCGCAGCAGGTCGATACCCTGGCCGGTCTCGGCGCTGACATACAGCACCGGGTAGCCGATGTCCGCGTAGATGGCGAACTGCGGGCCGAGGCTTTCGGCGTAATCCGGCAGCAGGTCGATCTTGTTGACACACACCCGAATCTCCGGGAGGCCGGCCTTTTCGGCGGCGACCAGGAAGCGGTCCAGTATCCGCAGGCGGGGCGCAGGTTCGACAGCGGCGAAGACGAACATCGCCTGATCCGGGTTGGCGATGATCACCTGCTCGCGCTCCGCCGAGGTGCCGACTGCCGACGACGGGGCCACCCGCGACAGCACCCGGTCGCGCTCGTCCACGTCCACGATCACGCCCCCGACCGTGTCGGCCTCGCGTTCGCGTTCCAGGCGCTCGACGGTGACACGGTCGCCCAGCGCCACCAGGTCGGTTTCTTTGTGCTGTTCTTTGAGCCGGCCCCGAAGCTGGCAGACGATGGAGCCTCGTGGAGTCTCAACGGTAAAAAAACCGCTTTGGGTCCGGATGACCAGGCCGTGCAGTTGTTCGTTCAATAGCGTTTCCCTTTCCTACCAGTCTTTAAAGCCAGAGAAACCTTCCGGCAGATTGTCCATGCCCAGCGGCTTTTCGGGTTCGACCGGCATGGGCGGTGGGGCGGCCTCGATCTGCTCGGCGGGCAGCGCCTCGACGGGGGCGGCCTGCGGCGTAAACAGGTTCATCTGCTCCAGGGCGTTGCGGGCGTACAGCACCACCGCGCCGATCCCGGCCAGTGCCGTGACCAGCTCGATCACCAATCCCAGGCCGGGGATCGGGACATTCGTCACCAGCGCGTAGACCGTCGCGCCCATCGCCAGCGTGATGATCCAGCGCCGCAGGGTGCCCTGCTCGATCGAGCGCAAGACGTGCCGGTAGATCAACTGGCCGGCCACGAAGCTGATCACCACGCGCCCCATGAAAAACAGCAAAAACGTAAACCCGACGATCAGCCCGGCATCGAAGATCAGAATCCCCAACCCGACCATCAGCGACAGGTTGTCGAGCTGGATCAGCACCAGCCCAACCACCACCAGCGCCCCGATGATGATCAGCACAATCGCCAGCGGGAAGGCCAGCATAAACGTCACCAGCCCCCAACCCACCGCCGGGATGGTGCGCCGCCGGACGTGCACGGCGGGCTGGCGGATGGTGTTGGGCAGCACGCGCAGGAGGAGCACACCCACGAGCATCAACGTCAGCACGTCACGCAGCGCGTCGGTGAAGTAGTTGACCAGAATCCGCGCCACAACATCCGGCTGTTCGGCCTTGGTGATGTCCGGCTGGTTGAGCGTCTGGGTGAAGTCGATATCGCCCTGCACCACGCCCAGCGGGATATTGGCGCTGGTGGTGGTCTCGTAAGCCAGGTCCCCGCCGATGTAGGCTTCCGGGCCGATGCGCAGGCCGGGGTTGCGAAACGACACATCGTACAGCGGCAGGCCGGGCAGTTCGTTGTTGCGCCGCGCATCGCCGATAGTGGCATCGACCCGCCCCGCGACCCGTCCGTTGATCGTCAGCGCCTCGCCCAGGAAGTCGATATCGCCGCCGACTGTGCCGCTGACCTGGGCCTGGTAGCCGTAGACCAGCAGGTCGCCGGGGAGGGTGGCCTCGCGTTCGATCGCGGTGTTGAGCGCCAGCGACACCACGTCGATCCGGTCGTGGGTGAAGCGTGCCGCCGGCTGGACCGCGAGGTTGAGGCCGGCGAAGTGGATGTCGTCGCCCATCTGCCCGGCCACCGTGACCTTGCCGCCGCCGATCCACAGGTCGCCGGTGATGATGGCCGTGTCGCTGATGACAACTTCGGACGCAACGCCCAGCACGTCGCCGTCGATGGTGCCGTCGATCTCGACGATGCGGCAGAAGAAATAAAAATCGTCGACGATAACCTCGTCCGCCGTCACGCGGCAGTGATCGCCGCGCATCCCGTCGGACGCCTCGACCTGGCCGACCAGTCCGGCCAACGCCGCCACCAACACCAGGCTTATCGCCACCAGCAGTCTGAGTCGTGATTTTCTACGCATAGGTCTATTGTACCAGCAAACTCGTCGTGATGGTGCCCAAATAGCCGCGTCCCGAAACGTGCCACAAGGTGCCGGCGGCCAGATCGAGCTTGTACGTCCCGTCCGGGGCCAGCAGCAGCAGCGCGTCGTCGTTGTCGATGAAGGCGCGGGGCCGGTAGCGGGCCGGGCCGGGGCCGAGCACGACCGTCTGGCGTTGGGCCGCGATATCGACCAGCACCAGCACATACTCGCCGCCGGGCGTGACCGCGCTGTAGGCGGCCAGCGTCCCGATGCTGTTGATGACCAGCGCACCGGCGGCGGGTGTCTCCAGGGACGGGGGCGGAATACGGATCGCGGCGTCGGTGGGCAGGTCCCACACGCGCAGCGCAAACGGCCCGGCCCCTTGCGGCGCTTCCAGCCGCGCAAAGATGCGCCCGTCCGGCGAAAAGGCCGCGCCACACGGGCAGTTTGGCTCGCCGGGCAGGTCGTAGCGGGCCGCGTTGGCGATGTGGTACGCGCCCAGGTGGTCGTAGACGGGGTACGGTTGGGCGCGGGTCGGGTCGCCGGGCGCGGCGATGTTGTAGAAGAACTGGGTCATGCCGTTGGTGAGCGCCACCGGCTCCAGGCGCAGCGGCGGATCGGGCGACGGAACCGGGAGCTGCCGCTGCTCGCTGCCGTCGGCCCAGGCCACATACACCGCCGATCCCCCCGCCGCGTCGCGCGTGACCCACGCCACCGCGCGGTCGTCCGGCGACGTAACCCACTGCACGGACTGCATGGTGCCCGTCTGCCGGATGAACGGGTGCGGGCGCTGCGTGCCGTCGGGGAAGGCCTGCATCACCAGCCCGGTCTGCCGGCGCTGGTAGAGCACGTAATCGCCCAGCAGCGTGATCTGCTGCGCGTTCCCGGCCTCGACGACAGTGCTCAGCCCGGTCAGCGCATCGACGAAATGCAGGCGGGCGGCGCTGGTGGTCGCGTTCTGGTCGACGAAAACATCGACGCGGACCGGGGCACCCTGGGCGCGCGCCGCCGGGGCGGCTCCGGCGATCCCCGCCAGCAGGATCAGCGCCAGGAGCAGGCGGAAGGCCTGTTTCAGCGGATTTCCCCCTCCCTCTGGCTCCCTCCCCGCACGTGGTACTGTTGGGGAACCGATTTTGCGCCGGCTTTTGCCCTCACCCTTCCGGCTGGCGTCGGGTCCCTCTCTCTCAGGGAGAGAGATTATCGGACCTCTTACTCCCTTCTCTCTGAGGGAGAAGGGCCGGGGATGAGGGCCAGGGGGAGAGGTAAACCACACCTTGCCACCCACGCGCTCAGTCCACATTCCCCGGCTGCGACGGGCGCATGGCAGCGACGACCTGCGGCAGCATCTCGCCGGATGGCCCGGCCAGATGAACATCAGCGATGGGCGTGAGCATCGACGACTCCGGGTTGACCTCGACGATGCGCGCGCCGCCCCGTTTGGCGGCAAACGGCAGGCTGGCGGCGGGCTGGACCAGCCCGGACGTCCCGATCACGAGCATCACGTCGGCCTGCTGGCTGACCTGCAAGGCGCGCTCCAATGCGCCGGGCGGCAGCAGTTCCTCGAACCACACCACAGCGGGCCGCACCCACGCGCCGCAGTGCGGGCAGTGCGGCGGACCGGCCTCAGGGTCCCAGTCCTCCAACTGCTCGATGTCGACATAGGTCGGGTTGCCCTGGCAGTCGTCAAAACACTTGTTGCGCGTGATGTCGCCGTGCAGCGTGATGATGTCGCTGCTGCCGGCCTGGTGATGCAGCCCGTCGATGTTCTGCGTGATGACGACCACCTGCGGCAGCAGGTCTTCCATCTCGGCCAGGGCGTAGTGGCCGGGGTTGGGCCGCGCCTCAGCCAGCAGTTCGCGCCGGTACTGGTACCAGTCCCACACCAGCTTGGGGTCCTGCCGAAAGCCGCGCGGGGTCGCCAGCTTTTGGGGATCGTAGTTGGCCCACAGCCCGTCCAGCGCATCGCGGAAGGTCGGGATGCCGCTCTCCTTGGAGATGCCCGCCCCGGTCGACACAGCCAGCCGCTGGCTGCTGCGCAGGATGTCGGCAGCTTGCTGGATGTCACTCACACGTTACCATCCTTTCGTCTGTTCTCCGTCGTTGCGGTTGGTGGCCGGATCAAATCCGTGCGCATCCGGCCCGATTGTGACGTCCCCACACGCGGAATGCAAGAAAATCATTGGTCTGCGTCGTGTATCATGATACACTACTTAAAGAATACTCACAGCAGCTGTGTTGGGATGCTGCCAAAACCGGGTGGAAATAGAAGATGACCGATTCAAATCCTCGTAGCAACCGCGAGCTTATGGCCCAAAAAGCCTACGCGACCGACGAACAACTCCTGATCCGCTATCGCACGCACGAAGAATACAGCCAGCCGAAAGTCGATTTTCACCGGTGGGTGGTCGATATTCTGCCCTGGCGCGGCGACGAATGGGTGCTGGACGTAGGGGCCGGCCCGGGTAGTTACTTCGCGTTGGTGCAGAAACATGCGCCCCAGGGCTACCACGTGGCCGGCGATCTCTCGTTCGGCATGGCGCAAAAAGCGCACCAGAACGCCACCAAAGGCGACAGCGCGGTGCATGTGCTGAACATGGACGTGCAAAAGCTGCCGTTCCCCGACGATACCTTCGACGTGGTGCTGGCCAACCACATGCTCTATCACGTGCCGGACCTGCCCGGCGCGCTGGTCGAGCTGCGGCGCGTGCTGCGGCCTTCCGGCTGTTTGGTGGCCACCACCAACAGCCAGAACACCATGCCAGAGTTCGACACGCTGGCGCGGCGGGCCTGCACGCTGCTGGGTTATCCCAAGCAGGAATTTCGCTCCGGGGTCGAACCCTTCGCGCTGGAAAGCGGCACCCGCCTGCTGGCGCGCTACTTCCGCGCAGTGGCCCGCTACGACCTGCCGAGCACGTTCCACTTCACGGAAGCCGAGCCGGCCATCGCCTACCTGGACAGCCTGCGCGCGCTGCGCGAGCCGCAGCTGCCGGAAGACGTAGCCTGGGAAGCGTACATGGATATCATGGAGAAGCAAATTACGCGGCTGATCCGCCATTTTGGCGAGCTGCAAGTCCACAAGCTGACCGGGGTGCTGATTGCGACCGAAAACGGCGGGTTTGCGACGGAGTACCTGCGCCGGCTCAACGGCGAAGGCTAGCGGTTGTTATGCACTTTTTACCCCTATCCCCCGTCCCCTTTCCCCGCACGCGGAGAAAGGGGGAGGCGCCGTTCACGGGGAGGGATTTAGGGAAGGGTAAAACTTACGGGAAAAATCCACTGTAAACAGCCTGCGTAAGTTCATAACACGCACTAGCGCTCGCCCGGCGGGTGGAAACCATGCCGCCCGTACAGCGGGACGAACATCACCGGGATCATCCGTTCGATGTGCCACTGGTCGCCCTCGCGCCGCACACGCTGCAACAGCTGCTGGTGGCGGTCGCCAATCGGCAGCACCAACCGCCCCCCGTCGGCGAGTTGGGCGCGCAGCGGGCCGGGGATGGCCGGGGCGGCGGCGGTGACGATGATCGCGTCGAACGGGGCCTGATCGGGCAGCCCCTGGCTGCCGTCCCCGATGTGAACTTCCACGTTGTCATACCCCAACCGGTTCAGCCGTTGGCTGGCGGTTTCGCCCAGCGAGCCGTAACGCTCCAGCGAATACACAAACGCCGCCAGTTCACACAAGACGGCGGTCTGGTACCCGGAGCCGGTCCCCACCTCCAGCGCGACGTCATCCGGCGCAAGCTGGAGCATCTGCGTCATCAATGCCACGATGTACGGCTGCGAGATCGTCTGGTTGTTGCCGATGGGCAGCGGCCCGTCCTGGTAGGCGGTGTGCTGCAGATTGTCGGGGACGAACCGGTGCCGGGGCACCCGGCGCATCGCGTCCAGCACGCGGGGGTTGATGATCCCGCGTGCCTCAAGTTGATCGCGCACCATGCGGTCGCGCAGCGTGTCGAAGTCTGTCATGCGTTGGTTTCCATGGTCGGCCATTACCCTGATCATATCATGTCAGGCCGCCGGGCACCAAGCCGCCTACATCAACACCTCCAGCCCGGCATCTTCCAGCATTTGCTCGATGGCGGCGCGGTCGGCGCGCAGCGCGCGCCCTGACCCACCCAGCAAGCCATCGCGCCGGAACTCGTTGATCAGCGTGCTCACCGTGCTGCGATTCAGGTCGGCCATCTTGGCGATGTCGTCCTGGGTGAGCGACCCGGGCAGCTCGAACCACGAGCCGTCGGTGCAGCAGTAGCGCCGCGCGATGTTCAGCAGCGTGCCCAGCAGCCGGTAGCGCGCCTCGGAGCGCATCAAGGCGTGCATCCGGGCCAGCGTGCGCCGGTGCTCGTCGGTCAGGTGGCGGATGAAGTTCAGGCCGATGCGGGGGTGGTTCTGGATCATCTCCAGGAAGGTCACCTCGCCCAGCTTGCAGACCACCACCCCCTCCAGCGCCTGGGCCTCGCCGATGCGGTGGCGATACTCGCCCATGAACAGGTCGCCGAACACGTCCCCGGCCTGGAAAATGTTGAGGATGCGCTCGTCGCCGTTGAGCGTGATGTACGACACCTTGACCGTCCCACGCTCCAGAATGTACAGGCTGTCGGCATTGTCGCCGGTGAAGAAGATGTATTCCCCACGTTGAAACTGCTGGCGGGGCATGTCGGCCATCGCCTGCTCGATCTCGTCCGGCGGCAGCCCCTCGAAGATGCGCACGTTGCGCAGACTCCACACTTCGTCCACTGGTTGGTTCCTCCTGGTTTCACCTGTTGGGCAGACAACACGATCATTACATAGAATGTACAGGTATGGTGTTGCCTTGCCAACACATGGCGGGCGAGGGACGGCTCATCACCAGGGGGGCATGTCAGATTCGGGGCAGTATTGCTGTTTACCCCTATTCTCCTCAGCCCTCCTTTCCCCGCGCGCGGAGAAAAAAAGGGAGTAAGCGCGGTACTAAGCCCCTCTCCGCTTGCGGGGAGGGGTAAACCAGTTGCCCCAGTTCGGGATACACCTGTCAGCAGACCGACCGTTGACAAGCCCCGCCCGGACAGCTATACTCTCGGCTGGATTGATCGATATGGAGTGAGTAGAAAGGAGGCGGCCCGGTGGTTCGTGTGTTATATCCCATCCCAACCCCAGCACGTATTGCATCGCCCGGCAGCGCCTCCGGCCACGAATAGCCCTGGCCTACCTGTGAATCATCTGAGATGCCGTGCGTGTGGACCAACACAGCACGGCGTTTTTATTACCTGGCTTCATCAGCGTGGCCCGGCAGGCCACACCCGACCGGCAACCGACACGACAAACGGAACCCATCATGAATGAAAAATCCGCGCAGATTCTTGAACTGCCGAAAATCTTAGAACGGCTGGCCCGCTATACTGCGTTTTCGGCCAGCACCGAACTGGCGCTCGACCTGCAGCCGACCCCGTACCTGGACGAAGCGCAGGACCGCCAGCAAGAGACGACCGAAGCCCGCGCATTGATGGCCAACCACGATCACATCACTGTCGGCGGGGCGCGCGACGTGCGGCCCGATGCGCTCTCGGCGGCGCGCGGCGTGATCCTGGATACGCAAACGCTGCTGTCCATCCGCGCCACGCTGCGCCAGGGCACCACGCTGCGGCGCATCCTGTCGCGGCTCAGCCCGCAGTACCCGATGCTGGCCTCGATTGCGGAACTGCTGGAAGAATGCACCGCGCTCCAGCACGAGATCGGGCGCGTGCTGGACGAAGGCGGCGAGGTCAAGGACACGGCCAGCACCAAACTTTCGACCGTGCGCCGCGATCTCCGCGTGGCCTTCGACCGCCTGCAAGACAAGCTGCACGGCGTGATCCACAACTCGGCCAACACCAAATACCTGCAAGAAACGCTGATCACGCAGCGGCACGGGCGCTATGTGATCCCGCTTAAGGCGGAGTTCAAGGGCAAGATTCCCGGCATCGTACACGACCAAAGCTCCAGCGGCGCGACGCTGTTCATCGAACCGCTGGCGACGGTCGAACTCAACAACACCTGGCGCGAACTCCAGCTTGAGGAAGAAAACGAGGTGCGGCGCATCCTGCGCGAACTGTGCGACTTCGTCGGCCACGAATCCAAGTACATCGTGCGCACCGTCGAAACGCTGGCCAAGCTCGACCTGATCTTCGCCAAAGCCAGGTACGCCGACACGCTGGAAGCCACCGCGCCAGAGCTGGTCGGCTTCCGCGATGTGCCCTACCCGCACCCGGGCAGCACGGTGGACCTGCGCGAGGCGCGCCATCCGCTGCTCGACCCCAAGACCGTCGTGCCGATTGACGTCACGGTGGACGAGGAAACCTACGCGCTGGTCATCACCGGGCCGAACACCGGCGGCAAGACCGTCGCGTTGAAGACGGTCGGGCTGCTGGCGCTGATGGCGCAGTGCGGGCTGCACCTGCCCGTGGACGAAGGCTCGACGCTGTCGGTGTTCGACGACGTATTCGCCGACATTGGCGACGAGCAGAGCATCGAGCAGTCGCTCTCGACGTTTTCCTCGCACATGACCAACATCATCGCCATCCTGAAGACCGCCGACCCGCGCGCGATGGTGATCCTGGACGAACTGGGTGCAGGCACCGACCCGGCAGAGGGCGCGGCCCTGGCCCGCGCGCTGCTGGATGACCTGGTGGATCGCGGCATCACGACCATCGTCACCACGCACCACCCGGAGCTGAAAATCTACGGGCACGAGAAGCCTGGCGTCCGCAACGCCAGCGTGGAGTTCAACCTGGAGACGCTGGCCCCGACCTTCCGGCTGATGGTCGGGCTGCCGGGGCGCTCCAACGCGCTGCAGATCGCGGAACGGTTGGGGCTGCCGGAGCCGATCATCCAGGGGGCGCGCAGCCTGATCACCGAGGACGACCTGATCGCCGACGATCTGCTGGACGAAATCCACAAGACGCGCGACGAAATCCGCGACACCGAACAGGCCACGCGCCGCAGCTTCGACGAGGCCGAAACGCTGCGCGGCGAACTGCGCGAGCGCCTGGACGACATCGAAAACGAACGCCGCCGCGTGCTGGCCGAGACGCGCAGCGACGCCGAAGTGGAGATCGACGAGCTGCGCAGCGAGATTCGGCGGATGCGCAAGCGGCTTCAGGCCGCCGGGCAGCCGCTGGATGTGATCAAGCAGGTCGAGGGGGCGTCGAAAGACCTGGAGGACGACCTCGACGCGCGCATCGACGTACCGGCCTCGGCGTCACACGTCCCCGGCGACGACGAAGACCGCCAACTGCGGCTGGGCGACCGGGTGTGGGTGCCGTCATTGAACGCGGAGGGCGAGATCACGGAGCTGTCGAACAACGAGGCCGAGGTGATGGTCGGGCGGCTGCGGGTGCGCGCCAAGCCGGAGGAACTGGTCTACCGTTCCAAAAGCGAGAGCAAGCGCCAGCAAAAGAAGAAGAAACAGCGCAGCAGCGACGTGCGCAGCGCCGCGCAGTCGACCGCGACCGCCACCACCAAGACGCGCTCGCCGGGCATCGAGCTTGACCTGCGCGGCCAGACGGTCGAGGACGCGGTCCCGACGCTGGAGGACTACCTCGACGCGGCGTACATGGCTGGGATGCCGTTCGTGCGCGTGATTCACGGCAAAGGCACCGGCGCGCTGCGGCGGGCTGTCCGCGAACGGCTGCACGGGCATCCGCTGGTCAAACGCTACGCGCCCGGCAAGCGCCACGAGGGCGGCGACGGCGTGACGGTCGTCAACCTGGCGTCGATGCAGTGAAACAAAACGACGCACATCGCCCGTTCCACGTACGGCAAACGGGGATGTGCGCGTGGCAATATCGGGAGTTAGGCCAGCCGGAGCGCCCCTAGCACTACTCGCCGGCGCTGTCTGGCGTCTCGCTCTGCGGCGTATCGCTGGCCGCCGGTTCGTCGGCGGCGGTGGTGCGGATGGGCTGCGAATCTTCCGGCACCTCCCAGGTTTCCTGCTCAATCGCCAGCCCGGCAGTCTCCAGCGCCTGGGTGAGCTTGTCGGACTCCGGCTCGATGTCGTCCAGGATGCTGTAGGGCAGCTCGAAGGCGTCGCGGCAGCGCGCGATCTGGTTGACGGTCAGCGCCAGGTCGGTCGTGCGCAGTTCGTCGAGCGCCACCCCGGCGTTCTCCAGCGCATCGCGCAGCGCCGAGGGGGACTGCCCGTGCAGCACCGACGTCAGCAGGATGCACGGCCCGACCAGCGCGCTGTGCGAGATGTCGCGGGTCTGCGTGGCCAGGATGCGCGCCAGGTAGTGCTCGCTGCCCTCGCGCATTCGGGCATGCCCAAGCTGGTTGGACAACTGGACCGCGACCATCATCAGGTTCAGCAGCGTTTCGAGCGCGTCGTGGTTGCCCTGGCCGATGGCCGCCGCGCTCTTGATGGCCTGCGACGCCAGCCCGGCGGCCACGCTGGCCGCCCAGGGCGAGAAGCGCTCCTCGGACGGGTTTTTGCCTTTCTGCGCCGCGTAGCGCCAGTCCAGCAGGCCGGTCACAATTGACAGCACATCGACGATCCCCGCGCCGCGTTGGGACTCGGGCGCGTCTTCGATGATGCCCCAGTCGATGATCACCTCGGCGGCGGGGCCAGTCGCGCGCGGCAGGCGGACGGTGAACTCGTCCTCGCCCTCGCTGTAGTCCTCCTCAACCAGCACCGACGGCGTCAACATCTGGTCGCCGGACAGCGCAGTCGGGACGACCACCAGCGGGACATCGTTGGCCGCCGCGATCACCTTCCCGGCGGTCAGGGGCACGCCCTGCCCGACCACGTAGATCGCCTTGATCTGGGACGGCAGATTGTCCGCCAGCGAGTCGAGCAGATCGGCATCCCGCCGCGCCGGTTCGGCCTGAATCACGACCGGCAGGGTCAGCTGGCTGCTCAGCACGTTCCACACGGCCTCGGTGGTCAACAGGGCCACCGGGCGTTTTTCGTCAATCGAACTTAGCTCACGAAATGTAATCCGAGGTAAGGGCCACACCGACATGCCATTTCTCCCTGGTCATAGTATTTCCAACTGGTTATGAGATAAGTGTAGTGCGGTTTTGCTCCGAAGTCCAGCCCGGCGCATTTGGGGGTGTGTTCCAAATCTGGGGCGAATAGTTTACCCCTCCCCTAAATCCCCTCCCCGCAGGCGGAGAGGGGACTTTGATCGCGTGCCGATTTTCCCCTCTCCGCGTGCGATACCGTTGGCGAACCAGTTTTGCGCCGATTGCTGCCCTCACCCCACCGGGAACACGCCGATCCACTCGGTGAAGGTCGGGTACAGGTCCGCGCCGAGTGTGCCCTCGAAGCTGTGGAGCATGTCCGCCGGCTTGACCTCGCGGTAGCGGTACGCCGCGAAGTAGTCTTGCAGCATCCGCAGCAGCGTGTCGTAGCCGTAGGCATCGGCCAGTGCCACGAAAAACAGCGGGCTTTTCTGGTACAGGAAGTCGAAATAGGCCTGCCCCGGGTAGGCGGTGACCGGCAGCCCGATCACCGGGTCGCCCAGCGCGGGGTGCTGCGCCGCGTAGCCCTCGTACCGCCGCCGGTAGCTGGCCAGCGCGGCCTCGTAGGCGGCTTCCCCCTCCTGCACGCGGATGAACAGCGCCACCGAAAACTGCGCCAGCGCCTCGTCCAGCCAGGGATCGCGCGTCTGGTCGTTGCCCACCAGGCTGTACCACCACTGGTGCGCCGCCTCGTGGGTGACGATGAACGCGAAATACTCCGACCCCGCGCGCCAGATGCCGCTGCCGACCACAAACAGCCCCGGATACTCCAGCCCGCCGACGGTGTTGTGCGTCTCGACCACGTCCAGTTCCGCGAACGGGTAGGGGCCGAACGCCGCGTTGAAGATGCGCACCGTGTCAAGCGTCATCGCCAGCGCTGCGTCGGCGGCGTCATCGTCGGCGGGGTTCTGCGCGCGGTAATACACATTGACCGTGACCCCGTCCTGCACGCCGGTGATGCGCGTATACGACGGGCTGGCCATCAGCGCGAAGTCCCGCACCAGCGGCGCGACATAGTGGTGCGTCACGCTGCCGTCGGCGTTGGCGGTGGTGGTGATCGCGCTGCCGCTGGCGACGATCACCTGCTCCGGCGGGGCGGTGATGGTCACGGCGTAGAAGCCCGTGCGGCTGTAGACGGCGTCGCCCTGTGGATGCTCGGTGACCTGCCACCAGCCCGCGCCCGTCTCGTAGACGGACAGCACCGGGTAGGCGTTGGGCAGCGCCAGCACGTCGCCCACGTAGCTGAACTGCCCGTACAGCGGCGACTCGCCGCGCGTGAGCGTGATGGCGAAGCCCATCGCCAGCGTGACCCGCTCGCCGGGCAGCAGCGGCTCCGGCAGCAGCACGGTCAGCACGGAGCCAGTCGCGTCCAGGCGCAGCTCCGCCGGCGTGCCGTCGACGGACACATCACCGACCGTCATCGTGCCACCATACGACGGCAGGTTGGGGTACAGCCGGAAGACGATATCGGGGAGCGGGGTATCGGTGGTGCGGTTGGTGTAGGTCACGACCTGGTAGCCGCTGACCGTCGCGGCCTGGCTGCCGACCGTCAGCCGCAGGTCGATGGTGTAGTGTGGTGCGTCGCTGAAGGCCGCCATGTCGCCCACATGCGCGGGCAGCAGCGCCGGGGCATACGGGGCGGTCCAATCCTCGCGCGGCCCCTGCGCCAGCGTCGCGTTGCCACCCCGCGCCACGATCACGCCCGCGATCAGGCTCAGGGCCAGGATGAGTCGGCTGATTCTGCACATGGTGATCCTTCCTCGTTGATAGTGGGCGAAGGGACACCGCCCGCAGAGCGGAGGGGTGAGGGTTTGCGACACATACATGTTGCATCGCCGCCCCCACGCAAAAAGGGCAGCGGCGCGAAGGCTGCCCCTCCCCCGGAACGATAATCCCTCAACGCAGGAACGCTACTCCACCGCCGCCAGCAGATCGTCGCGCAGGGCGTTAATCGCCCCCGGACCGCCGATGTGCGCGATGACCGGGGCCAGCGCCGCCAGCCGCGCTAACGCCGCGCCGTAGGGCTGCATCCGCAGAAAGGCGACCGCCTCCCGCCACAACGGGTACGACTGCGCCGGGCTGAGCGCCTGCGCCCAGCGCGTCGCCACGCGGGCCAACAGCGCGGGATCGTCCGCCGCGAAGCACGCCTCCAGCGCCAGCCGCAGCGCGTCCTGCTGGCGGTTCTGGGCGACACCGTGCGCGTCGAGATAGGGCGCGATGTGCGCCAGCGCGCTGGCCCGGTCGTAATCGTCCTCGACACCCTGCGCGGTGTCCAACGCATCCTCCAGGATCGGGTAGCGCAGCGCCGGGGTGGTGTGCGGGACCAGTTCCAGCAGCGCGTTGACCCGCTGGTAGCGGTCCGGGACAGCATTCGCCGCCGCCAGCGCCGGGTCGAGCAGTGCCTCCGGCTGGCGGGGCAGCAGCGCGGTCAGCACGTGCATCTGGTCGTAGGGCGGCTCGATGCTCAGCGCCAGCATCACCGCCTCATCGAGCAGCGCCTCCGGGAGCACCGGGGCCGCCGCGGCCAGCATCCCGGCCCGATCCTGGGGCGACGCGGCGGCGCGCGCCCGGTCGAGCACGTCCTGCCCCACCCGTTCGCGTGGCTCCGGCGGCAGGAACGGCATCAGCGCGCAGAGCACCGGCACGCACAGCAGCGGGTCGCGGATGGTGTAGGCGTCGGCCAGCGCATCCGGCAGGTGTTCCTCGGTCAGATGCGGGGCCAGGAAGACCAGCGCCCGCCCGCGCTCGTCCTCGTCGGGGATCGAACGCGACGCGGTGAGCGCCTCGTGCAGCGCCCGCGAGCGTAGATCGTCGGGCAGGTGCGGGGCCAGGTCGATCAACGCTACCACGCGCTCGTAACGGTCCGCGATGCCCAGCGCCGCGGCCAGCGTATCGGCCAACGCCTGGGCACGCGCCGCTGCCGACAGGTAGGGCGCGATGACCGCCAGCGCCGTCGCGCGGGCTTCCGGCGTTTGGAGTTCGCGCGCCACGCCATACGCCGCGACGGTCAGATCGTCGGGCAGGTGCGGCGCAAGCTTGGCCAGCGTCTGGGCACGGTCGTGATCGTCGGCGATATCCTTGACGATTTGCAGCGCCTCGCTGAGCAGTTCCGGCGACAGGTACGGGGCCAGTGCGGCGAACGCCCGCGCGCGGTCGGCCTGGCGCTCAATCGAAAAGGTGACCTGGATCACCTGCTGCAAGCCTTCGGGCAGGTCTTGCAAGGAGCCGACCGCGTCGATGTGCGGGGCCAGCGCGATCAAGGCCCGCGTGCGCGCATCGTCGCCGCTGATCTGCTCGATGGCGTTCAGCGCCCCGTTGAGCGCGCGCAGCCGGTGCGTCGCGGAGAGGTAAGGGATCATGCGGCCCAGCAGCAGCGCCCGCGCATCTGGGCTGTGCAGGCCCTCGGCAATCGCCAGCAGCCGGGCATGGAACACCGCCGGCAGGTCTGAGGGCAGCACGCTGAGCGCCGTCGCCCGCGCGACCTCGTTGGTGATGAAGCGGTCCGCCGTCTCGAAGGCGCGCGTCACGGCGTCGTGCTGGAACTGGGGCGGCAGCTTTTCGACCAGCGCGCCCAGCGCCCGCACGCGCGAGGCCGGGTCGCCAATCGCCTGGGCCGCGGCCAGCACGCGCTGTTGCAGCGACGGCAGCGCGCGGTCCTCGCCGGAGTCGGCCAGGTGCGGCAGCACGTCCAGCAGCACCGACACCTGCTGCGCCGGGGCGACCGTGTCGTCGAGCACGGCCTGCACCAGCGCCAACGCATCGGGCATATCATCCAGGCGGCTGAGGTACGGGGCCAGCTGGCCGGCCAGCCGGGCACGCTGTGCGGGATCGTCGTATTGCTCGACCTGCGCATACAGCCAGCGCAGCTCATCCGGGGAAAGATGGGCCGCCAGATGGACCAGCGCGGCGACCGCGTCCGCCGGGGGCGCGTCGTCCTGCTGCGCGGCCAGCGCCAGCAGGTGCTGCACCTGGCGCGCCAGCGTCCCCGGCCCGGCCACCACCGCCGCATCCAGCAGCCGGTCGAGGTCGGCCTTTGGGGCGTCCGCGTCCAGGCGGTGACGCTCCTGGGCAAGCTGTTCCAGCGCCAGCCGCAGATCGCCCGCCGCGCGCAGCTCGTTAGCCAGGCAGTTGAACAGCATTTCGGCCTCGGCGGTGAGCGCGGCGTGGTCGGACGGCGGCAGATCGAGCGCGACGGTCCAATGGTCGGCGACGGCAGCGTAGTCCGGCGTTTGCTCCGGCAAAAACAGCTTGAGCAGTTCCTCGACGACGAACGGCTCAGCCATCACCTGCCCGCTCATCAAGCCCTGGGCCAGCGGCGCTTTGTCCGGCGTGGTGTAGCAGTCCAGCGCGGTTTCGAGCGCGGTCCAATAGGCGCGGCGCAGGGTGTCCTGGTGGTAAAATTCGTCAAATGACTGCCCAGGGAACAACGATGCCAGGGTGTGAACGAACGTCTCTGCAGCGTTTGCAAACTGTTGTGAACTGCGTATCTCGTCGTTAGCGGATGCCATACGTTGCCTGCCGGATTAACCTCTCCCATAAAATGGGCGAGGGGAAAAAACACACGCCGTGCCTCTCCCTCGCCCACCGAGTGGGAGAGGGGGCCGAGGGGGGGGGGCAGTGTTGGGCGATTCTGCCGGAGTCTAATACCAGACGCCCCTTAGTACAGGTCGGCAGAAGTTACTGTCCAGTTTTGCCCTCACCCGCTGGCCCTCACCCCTCCGCCCTGGCGGGCGGTGTCCCCTCTCCCATATAAGGGGCGAGGGGAAAAGCGCGCGCTGTGACTCCCC
>DAOTUD010000010.1:0-10751 GCA_034437275.1 Anaerolineae bacterium | reverse complement strand
CCCCCTGCTCCGGCGTGGGCCAGGGGGTTTTTGTTTCGCACGATGCAGAAAGCCCAGCGCGCTTACTTCTTGCGCCGGGGGAAGCGGCTGAGCACCGTCGCCGGGCTGGGCACGACCGTGCGGTCACCGATAGCCAGTTCGCCCAGCGGCTTCTTGAGCTTGGCCTTGCTCGCCGCGCTGTAGACGAACACCGGCGTACCTTCCTGCGCGTAGTCCAGCTTGAGGTAGGCCTGCCCCAACTGGTAGCCATCCGAGTCGATGCTGCACGACGTGACCGTGCCCACCACGCGCCCGCGCCCGTCCACCAGCGGATCGCCGGGGTGCGGCGCGCGCACGCCCTTGTGATCCATGCGGAAGCGGGTCACGACCGCCGCGCGTTCGCGCTCGTGCTGCAAGAAGGCCGCCTTGCCCACGAAGAACGGCTTCCACAGCTTGACGTAGCTGCCGAACCCGGCATCCGCCGGATTGAGGGCCAGATCGCCGGCCAGTTCGTGCCCGTACAGCGGCAGCCCGGCCTCGATGCGCAGGCTGTCACGCGCGGCCAACCCGCACGGCGTCGCGCCGCCTTCGGCCAGGTCTTTGAACAGCGCCGGGGCCTGGTCCGGGCTGACGAACAGCTCGTAGGCCACGCGCTCGCCGGTGTAGCCGGTACGCGCCACCACCAGGTCGTAGCCGCCCAGCGTGGCGCGCGTCACGCCCGCCCAGGGCAGCGCCCGCACGCGGGCATTGTCGTCGTCGTCCCCGTGCAGGCTGAGCAAAATATCGCGGCTGGCGGGGCCTTGCAGCGCAATATCCACGCGGCGCTCAGCGCCCACCACCGGATCGCGCAGGTTGCGCACCGCGACGTAGTTCCGGCCCGGCAGCTTGACGCTCGGACGCGCCGGGTCGGCCATCACCCGCCCGCGCAGCAGCCCGGTGATCCACGCCCAGTCTTTGTCGTTGTTGGCCGAATTGACCACCAGCATGAAGTAGTCCGGGGCCAGCCGGTAGATGAAGATATCGTCAACCGGCACCCCGTCCACGCCCAGCAGGTAGCTGTAGTGCGCCCGCCCAGGGGCGAGCTTGGTCACGTCGTTGGTCGTCAGCGCGTCGAGGAACGCCTCCGCGCCGTCGCCGGTGAAGTCGAACACGCCCATGTGCGAGACGTCGAACAGCCCGGCCTCGGTGCGCGTGGCGTGATGCTCCTCGCTCACGGAGGTGTACCACACCGGCATGTCGTACCCGGCGAAGGGCACCATCCGCGCGCCAAGCTCCTTGTGCAGCCCGTGCAGCGGGGTCGTCAGCAGCTCGTCGTGCTCCGGCTCGTCCCATGTGAATGCCGGCAGCGCCTCGTCTGGCACATCCACGCCCCGGCAGCCGATGAAGTACGCCTTGTGCGGCGCGTAGCCGGCCTGGGGATCGTCCCAGTCGATATCGAACGTGCTCATGTCCGGCTCGCCCACCAACGGGCTGATGCTCACCGGGCCGGGGACTTTGGCGTACACGTCGTCCGGGTCGAACGTCACGAACCCGTCGGAGAGCGCCTCCAGCCAGGCCGCGATCAGGTCGATGTTGCGGTCGATGTGCAGGAAGTAGGCGTCGTCGTGGACGTGCTGCACCACGCCGCGCGCCAGCGGTTCCCCGTCCGGGGCCAGCACCCAGGTCGCCTGATACGGCTGTTCGTTGAGCGTTTGCACGTCGCTGGTCAGGGCCACATCCAGGAACGCCAGCGCCCCCGCGCCGTACACGTCGATGGTGCGCCAGCCGTCCTGCTCGTCGGTGTATTCCGGCAGCACGTTGAAATGCTCCGCCGCTGCGTCGGCCTCTTTGGGATAGCCTTCCAGCGTGGGCACGAAGTAGTCGATGCCCGCCACGTTGGTCAGCCGCATCACGCGCTGCTGGACATCCGACAGCGTGTCGAAGTCCACCTTGGCACGCAGCAGCTTCTTCCCGCCGCCGCCCAGGTAGTGGAACGGCGTGATGGCGTGCAGCAGGTCGGCGATGATCGCGGCCAGTTGGTCGATGTGCGGTTCGCGGAAGCCGCGCTGCGTGATCCAGGGCGTGCCCAACCGCACCCCCGACGCGCGGAAGGCCGAGGTATCGCCGGGGATCGTGTTGCGGTTGCACACGATGCCCGCCAGATCGAGGATGCGCGCCGCCATGTCGCCGCTGAGCGTCGCGCCGTCCGCGCCAGTAACGGTCTTGCAGTCGACCAGCAGCAGGTGCGAGTCGGTGCCACCGTGCGGAATGCGCAGCCCGTGTGCGGCGAGCTGCTCGGCCAGCCGTTGGGCGTTGCGCACCGTCTGCGCCTGGAGTGCGCGGAACTGCTCCGTCCCGGCCAGGTTGAACGCGACCGCCATCCCGGCGATGGCGTTGACGTGCGGGCCGCCCTGCTCGCCGGGGAACACGGCGCGGTCCAGCTTGCGCCCGATCTTCCGGTCGGTGGTCATCAACACCGCACCGCGCGGACCGCCCATCGTCTTGTGCGTGGTGAAGCTGATCACGTTCGCGTGGCCGACCGGTGACGGGAACACGTCCGCCGCCACCAACCCGGAGACGTGCGAAATATCGGCTAGCAAATACGCGCCCACCTCGTCGGCAATCGCGCGGAACCGCGCCCAGTCCGGCGCGTAGGGATACGATGTATAGCCCGCCACGATAATCTTGGGCCGGTGTTCGAGCGCCTGGGCGCGGATCGCGTCGTAATCCAGGTGCTCCGTCTCCAGGTCGACGCCGTAGCTAACCACGTTGTAGAAGATGCCGCTGCGGTTGACCGGGCTGCCGTGCGTCAGGTGGCCGCCGTGATTCAGGTCCAGGCCCATCAACGTGTCGCCCGGCTCCAGCAGCGCAGAGTACACCGCGTTGTTGGCCGGGGCACCACTCAACGGCTGGACGTTCACCCACAGATCGGCGGGATCGACGCCGCCGGTCGCGAACAACTCCGCCGCGCGCCGCCGCGCCAGGCTCTCGACGATATCGGCGAACTCCGTGCCCTTGTAGTAACGCGCGTCGGAATAGCGCCGGTACTCCGCCAGCCGAATGTCGATATCCAGAATTTGTCCTTCGTCAAAGCGTCGCCAGCTTTGGGCCGGGTAGCCTTCAGCATAAATATTGTGAAAGGCAGAGCCAACCGCCTGCCGTACAGAGGCCGGGATGCTCGATTCGGAGGGAATCAGAATCAGTTTGCGCGCCTGGCGGATTGCTTCCAGATCCACCAACGCAGCTACATCCGGGTCGAGGTCGGCCAGATCGCCACGAAACAAGAAGTCGTCCATCGGTTCTCCTTGACACAAACGACAATAACAGTAATTCCTGGCTGGATTGTATCACGCTGCACGGCGGATGACCATCCGGGCCGGGCCGGTGACGCGCCGCTGCCAGGCCAGCCCCGGACCTTGCTCTCATTCGGTGGGCAGCAGGGGGCACATTTGCGGAAAATCTATGTTAAGGTCTATAAACAGTCATAATGGGTGTATTTATGGCGAATAGGGGGTTATGCTAGATATCATGGCGCGTGTGTCGATGGTTTACCCCTCCCTAAATCCCTCCCCGTGAACGGAGAGGGACTTTGGGTCCCGGTTTGTTTCCCCCTCTCCGCGCGGCCAGGGGGAGGGGTAAAACTAGCATAACGCTCCACTTATGAGTTGTTGGAACTACCCCGGAAACTGGAGTACTGCACGATGCAAGATCACAACGGGTCACTGATATCGCTGGGCGAGTTTGGCGAACGCGCGCGCCCGCTGGAGGTTCCCCTGGGCGAGGCGGCGCTGGTTATCGGGTTGGGGCAGGTCGGGCTGCAAGCGGTGGTGCGGCTGCGCGCCATGCTGTGCGATCTGCTGCCCCCCCGCGAACTACAGGGCAATGTCCGGCTGTTGGCGATTGCGCGCCACCGGTCGCTGCGCGAGGAGGCCGCGCTGCCGCGCGAAGAACGGCTGACGCTGCACATGGACCAGCTGCCCTGGAGCGATATCCCCGGACGGTACGCGCAGTTGGGGGTGGCGCAGTGGTGGCCGCACTCGCCGCGCGCCCAGGAAGCCCGCGAAGACCCGGCCCTGGTCCGTGCCTTCAGCCGCCTGCTGCTGTTCCATAATGCGTCGCTGGTCAGCGAGGCGTTGTTCAAGCGGATGCAGTGGTTGGCCGAAGCCGGGACCGGACGCCAGTTGCAGCTTACCCGCCGGGTGTACGTGCTGGCCGCGCTGGCGGAGGCCGAGGGCAGCGGCATGGTGTTCGACATTGTGTCGCGGCTGCGTGCGCTCAGCGGGCAGAAGCGGGTCGCGATCAACGGCTTTTTTTCGCTGCGCGGCCCGGAGAATCCCGACGACCCGGACGACGTGCTGGCGATGGCGAATGTGTACGCCGCGCTGCGCGAGATCGACGCCTTCACGCTGCACCCGGAGACTTACCCCTCGACACTGCCGGTGATCGGCCACAGCCTGCCGGAGCGCAAAACGCCGCGCCGCGCGCTGGACGGCATCTTCCTGCTGGATGACGCCGCCGCCGAGACGGTGGAGCCGCCCGAAAATCTATTGGCCGAAGCCGTGACCACCTGGGTCGCGTCCAGCCTGGCGGGCCAGGAACAGGCCGTCACCATGCCGGAAGCAGCCGACCTGGCGACCGATCATGACCGCTTCGGCGGCTACAGCACGCTGGGCATCAGCAAGCTGGCGCTGCCCACGCGCGCCGCGATGGACCTGGCGGCGGTGGGCATGGCGCATGTCGCGCTGCGGGCCATGAAATCCACCCAGGCCGACACGCCCACCAGCCAGTGGGTGTCCCAGATTATGGATGCCGCCCGGCAGGCGGTCTTCGACCCCAGCCTGAGCAAAGAGTCGAAGGTGGCCGACCACCTGCGCGAGTGGTCCTACGACATGAGCGCCGCAGGACTGATCCGCAAGCAGGAGCGTCACAGCGGGCCGGGCGACCCGCCCGGCATTGTCGCGCTTGTCCAGGACGAACGGCGGCGGCTCGAACGCGAGGGCGTCGGCGAGGATGCGCTGGGGACCGGCATGGTCAACGCCATCCCGGACTCGCTGCGCAGCCGCCTCGACGCCGCGCTGCAGGCCAACCTGCGCGAAGTGCACCGCACGCTGCTCGACAGCCCGCTGGACCTGGCGTATGGTAAGGGGCTGGGGCTGGTGTGGACTGCCAGCGCGCTCGAAGAACTGGAGCGCCAGGTGAAGCGTGCCTTCCCGGAGATTCAGCAGCAGCTCACCGAGGCGCAGGCCGCCACCCAGCTCCACTGGCGGAAGCTGCTGGCCGCCGCCCAACAATATGACACCAAATCCGGGGCGCGGTTTGGCGGCAGCCGGAAGGCGCTGGCGGCTGAGCTGGATACCTGCGCCGAGGGCGCGCTGCACGCGATGGTCGATCTGTTTGCCATTCAGGCGCGACAGGCCGCGTGGCAACACTTGCAGCGCATGGTGGACGACCTGCGCGAGCAGGTGCGCGAGGTGATCCCGCAGGTGGCGCAGACCAGCGAGCAACTGCGCGAATTCGAGGCCGCGCACCGTAAGGGCATGGAAAACGCGGTGCAGCAGCCGCCCCAGTTCCCGACCGGCGTGGTACTCACCGAGCAGTGGTACGTCAACGGGGCGCGCGACATCGCGACGGTGGGGCAGGTTCAGCCGCGCGCGATTCTGCGGCGCGTGTACCGCATGTGGACCCCGCCCGACGACGTGCTCCCGGAGCGCCGGCTGGCGCGCTTTTTGGCCGATATTCAGGACGCCGCGCGCCGCGTGCTGAAGGGATCGTTCAAGTTCGCCGATCTGTACGAATTTCTGAGCGAACACGACGATATCCCGATGTTCAAGCAGGCCGCTGCCCGGCTGCCCGAGGCCGCCACCCCGCCGCTGATCCCGTCCCCGGGCGACAATGCGCCGGCACCCTACGAGCTTGTGCGCGAGGTCAAGCGCCCGTTTAGCGCGCTCGGCCCGCCGCAGGGCGGGGTCAACCGGCTGGTCATCCCGTCGCCGGACCCGGACGAAATCACGGTGCTGCGCGTGCTGCACGGGTTGGTGGCCGAGGCCATCCCCGCGCTGCGCGAAGGCTATCGCCGGGCTTACGACCGCGCCGGGGCGGAGGGGATGCCGCTGCACATCGACCGGCGCTGGGATTCGACGATGGCCGATCTGGTCCACACCAGCGCCCGCCGCGAAATTTCGCTGATCTGGGAGCGCCTCGTGGATGGCATCCACAGCGGGCCGCGCGCCGTCCAGCAGCCGCTCAACGCGCTGGTCAAGGCGTTGGGCGTGGCGCTCGACGTGCAGGACACGGCCACCGCGCCCGATCTGCCCGCCGACCTGCGGCTGGTGGTGTTCCGGCTGCCGCCCTTCCGGCTCAAGCTGCCGCCGCCCAACTGCGCGGTGTTGTTCATCTATTCCAACCGCACCGCCGAGGAGATCAGCGAGGACATTTACAAGGCGCTCACGCCGCTGCCGCTGGAGGAGCAGTTCGCGTTTGTGGTCAATCTCAACCGGCGGCCCGATATCGAGCAGATCGTCGAACCGCTGCGCCGCGTCGACTTCACGATCCTGGTGCTGGAGGAGGCCGACGTGAAGCATTTGATCAGCGCCCGGCTGCCCACGCGCGCGCTGCGCGACCTGGTGCTGGACCAGGTGAGCCTGACGACCGTCTCGCCGTTTTACACGCGCGGGCCGGTCCCGGAGCACATGTTCTTCGGGCGCGAGCGCGAGATCAACGAGGTGCGCAGCAAGTTACGGACGCACAGCGTAGCGCTGATCGGCGGGCGGCGCATCGGCAAGACCTCCACCTTGCAGCGCATCCAGCGCCTGCTCAAACCGCCGGACTCGGACTACGTGCCGTATTATCTCGACTGTCACGGCGCGACGCAGTATCGTTCGTTCTTCTGGCTGATCAACCGCCGCTGGGAGGTGGACATCCCGCAGACGGCGTACCCGGTGCAGTTCGAGGACGTGGTCACCGCGCTCCAGGCGCGCCACCCCGGCAAGAACATCGTGATCCTGTTCGACGAGGTCGACAGCCTGCTGGAGTTCGACCGCCAGACGGACAACCAGGAAACGCTGTTCCGCACGTTCCGGTCGCTCTCCAACGAGAAACGCTGCCAGTACGTCTTCAGCGGGGAAAAGTGGCTGATGCGCGCCATCGCTAACCCGTATTCGGCGCTGTTCAACTTCGCGCAGGCGGTGCGCCTGGAGCCGCTGCCGCCCAAAGTGGTGCATCACCTGGTGGCCGACCCGTTCGAGATGCTCAACGTGTGGATGGAGCAGTCCGAGCAGGTGATTGACCGCATTTACCAGATTTCCGCCGGGCATCCCAACATCGTGCAGATGATCTGCCAGGCGATGGTCGAGAAGCTGGACGAAGACCCGGCCAACGCCAATTTGCTGTCGTTCGAGCACCTGGACAAGGCCACGGCGCGGCGCACGCTCCAGGAGGAGATCGTGCAGACGATCTGGGGCCAGATGAACCCGCTGGCCCAGATGATCACGCTGATCTGGCCGGAGGGTACGCGCATGCTGGCGCTGCGTGAGATCGAGCACAAGCTGGCCGGCGTCGGAATCGAGCAGGTGCCGCCGGAACGGCTGGAGCGCACCGCGAAGGACCTGGAGCTGTACTGCTTCGTGCGCCCGCGCGATAATGACCGGCTGGAACTCATCCCGATGGCCTTCCCGGCGATCCTGGACTTCATGACCGACAAAGCCCGCCAGGTGGAGATCGTCCGGCGGCGCTACGAGGCCAACCCGGACGGGTTGTTGTGAGTAGATCGTGATGGTCGTGTAACGTGAGGAGCGCACACTAGAGCGTGTTATGAACTTATGCAGGCTGTTTACAGAGGGTTTTTTTCCGTAAGCTTTACCCCTCCCTAAATCCCTCCCCGTAAACAGAAAGGGACTTGCGACTCTCCCCTTTCTCCGCGTGCGGGGAAAGGGGGCAGGGGATAGGGGTAAAAAGTGCATAACAGCCACTAGAGCAAGGCAACGTAACCGCATGTCATCCTTTCATACCCAGGGACCACTGCCGCCCCATGCCAGCCACCTGTACATCCTGCGCGACGGCGACGCGGCGCTGGAACGCCTGATCCGCCAGCGTGATTACGCCGCGCTGATCGGCCCGCGCCTCAGCGGCAAGACCAGTATGCTGCTGCGCCAGTGGGCCAGGCTGCGCCAGTCGTCGCTGCATGTGCCGGTGTACGCCGCACTCGACCAGTTCAAAGACCTGCCCGAAGCCGAATGGTACGCGCACCTGCACCAGCAGATCGTGCGGCAGACCGACGGCCTGCTGCCTGGGCCGGAACATCCGGCCCAGCACGCGCTGGAACTGCAAGAGGCGATCGTCCACGCGCTGGAGCACGAACTGCGCGGGCGGGTGTTGGTGTTGCTGCTCGATCAGGTGGAGACCACGCCCCAGGCGCTGAGCTCGGCCTTTTTCGCCACCGTGCGCGAGATGTTCGTCAACCGCTGGATGCGAGCCGCCCTGCAGAACGTGATCTTCGTGCTGTGCGGCGGGTTTGTGCCGGACGAATTGATCAAAGACCCGACCATCTCGCCGTTCCGCGTGACCGAGATCGTGTACCTGGCCGATGCCAGCCTGGAACACGTCACACCGCTGATCGCGCACCTGGCGACCGGCAAGCGCCAGGTGTCGTCGGATGTGCCGGCCCGCGTGTTCGAGTGGACGGAGGGCGACATCTACCTGACGCATAAGCTGTGCGCCGGGCTGGCGCGTGACATTCCGCAAGGCGCGATCATGCTCTCCGACGTGGACCGTGCCGCGCGGCGGCACCTGTACGAAGACGACATCTTCCGCAAAATGTGGGCCCAGATTCAGGCCGATCCCGACGTCGCCAGGTTGATCGGCAAGCTGCTGGAACACCGCGAACCGGTGCGCTTCACGCTGCTGCAGCGGCCCGTCATCAAAGCCTGGCTGGCGGGCGCGATCCGGTCCGATTCGGCGGGCCACTGCGTGCTGCACAGCCTGGTGCACGAGAGCGTCTTCTACTCATTACAACGCACCCGCAGCGAGCATCCCAAGCGCCGGGCACACGCCATGAACCTGCACGACAACGAAAGCATGCTGCGCGGGCGCTACCAGTTGGACCATGTGCTGCACCCCGGCCTGACGAGCTATGTGTATCGCGGCACGGACCTGCAAACCGGCCAGAAAGTCGCCATCAAGCAGTTGATGGTCTCGCGCGAACTCAACGAGATGGCCTGGCACCGCTTCCAGCGCGAAAGTGACGCCCTCAAGCAGCTGGACCATCCTAACATCGTGCGCCTGCTGGATTCCTTCAGCGACGGGGACTTCGAATATATCGTGATGGAGTACGTGTACGGCGGGTCGCTGTTCGAGCGGCTCAACCGCGAGGGGCGGCTGCCGGTGCGGCAGGCGGTGTCGATTGCGATGCAGCTCGCCAGCGCGCTCGCGCACGCCCATGCCCGCGGCATCATCCACCGCGACATCAAGCCGTCCAACACCATGCTCACGCCGGACCTGTCGCCCCGGCTGGCGGATTTCGGCGTGGCGCGGCTCAACTACCATACGCGCGTGACGCTGCCCCACACCGTGATCGGCACCACCCCGTACCTCAGCCCGGAAGGCTGCCTGGGCGAAAAGACCGACGAACGCGGCGACATCTGGGCGCTGGGCGTGATGCTGTTCGAGATGCTGGGTGGGATGCTGCCCTTCGTCGAACGCACCGACGACCTGATCGCGCGCGCCATCCTCGACCAACCGCTGCCCAACCTCCGCACGCTGCGCCCCGATCTGCCGGACGGCGTGGTGCTGGTGGTGGAGCACATGCTCACCAAGTCGCTGTCGCACCGCATCGCGTCGGCCAAAGAGGTCGAGGACCGGCTGAAAGAGGCGCTGTGTAACGGGAAGTGACGGCTGGCTTCAGGTGCATACCAACATTCCAAATCTGGGGCAACCGGTTTACCCCTCCCCGCAGGCGGAGAGTAGCTCAGGATCGCGCTTACTCCCGCCTTTCTCCGCGCGCGGGGAAAAGAGGGCTGGGGAGGATAGGGGTAAAGGCCTCGCCGTGGCAAATCTGGGATCCACCCCTGGCCTCAGTTCCGCGCCAGCGCCACGCGGAAACCCTGGCTGTCCAGCCGGATGTGGGGATCGTTGCCGCTGCGGTTGGCAGCCCGCGTCACGTCCTGGTAATTGTTCCACGCGCCCCCGCGCACCACGCGCGTGCCGTCCCCGTCCGGCGTATTGTCCTCTGGCCGGGGATAGGATCGGAAACGGCTGCGGCACCATTCCCACACGTTGCCGCCCATGTCTGCCACGCCATAGGGACTGTCCCCCGCCGGGCTGAAGTGCCCGACCGGCGTCCGCTGCCCCAGCCCGGCCTCGCGGGAGTTGCAGCGGTCCGTGTGCCAGCCGTCGCCCCAGGGGTAGATGCGCGCCTCTGGCCCGCGTGCGGCCTTCTCCCACTCGGCTTCGCCGGGCAGCCGGAAGGGCCGCCCGGTCACGTCCGCCAGCCAGGCGCAGTAGGCCATCGCCTCGTACCAGCTTACGCCGGCCACCGGCAGCCGGTCGTCGTTCCCCGCCAGATCATCCTGCGGCCCGGCCCACCCCGCGCGCTGACGGTGCGCCCAGCCGGCGTCGGTCCAGTAATGGCGCTGGTGATAGCCGCCCGCTGCCACGAATGCGCGGAACTCGCCGACCGTCACCGGGAAGCGCCCGATCGCGTAGGCGGGCAGCGTGACGGCGTGCGCGGGCCGCTCGCTGTGGCAGGCCTGTGGGTCGCGGGCGGGATCGCTGCCCATCATGAACGCCCCGGCGGGGAT
>DAOTUD010000009.1:0-23928 GCA_034437275.1 Anaerolineae bacterium | reverse complement strand
GGCGCCCAATGGGGTGAGCGCGGTGCGCGGCTCGTCGCCAAAGCTCGCGCCGCCTATCTCAGCGGTCAATGGGATGCCTTCTGCGCCCGTGTGGCTTAGATTGCCTGTCAGGTTTTGCATGCACCCAGGCAGAACAGGGTGCACGAAAAGTGCCTCTCACCCCCCGGCCCCCTCTCCCACATAGTGGGCGAGGGGGAGTCACGGCGCGCGCTTTTTCCCCTCGCCCATGCGATGGGAGCGGGGGAAGCCCGCCCCGTCATGGCTCGCCGGTGGGAGCTAGCTCACCAGGTCTGGCCCGTCATCGGTATCCGGCGTGTCATCGGGGCCGGCGTCGTCCGGGCTGGGGACCAGGTCCTCGCCGTCGAAGATCGTCCAGAAGCGGCGCTCGATGCGGCATTCCACGCCCTGCGCGGTGACGTCGGCGTGGATCAGGCCGATCGCGAAGCCGTCATCCAGGAAGACCGTCTCGAAGTTGACCGTCATCGCCTGCCCGTCAGCCGTTACCGTCAGCTCGCCGTGATACGCGCCGGGGGCGACGCGCTGCATCGGCACGCTGGCCGTGTCCGGGTCCAGCCCGACCGCCGTCAGCGTCGCGCCATCGTCAGAGACTTCCATCGTCCCGCTTTCGGGGCCGCTGGCGGGGATGTCCAGCGTCATCACGCCGGGGCAGACCATCGCGCCGGCCAGGTGCGTGCTGGTCCACGCGCCCGGTTTGGGCACCACGTTGACCGCCAGCTTGTCCCAATCCTGGAACGGGATGTTCAGGCTGCCCAGGTCGACCGGATCGACCTCGTCTTCCTCGAAGATCATGGCGTCGTCGTCATCGGTGACCGGGTCGACCTCGTCCTCGTCGAAGACCATCTCCCGCATCGGCTCACCGTCGCCGCCGTACGACAGGTCCAGATCCTCAGGCGTTACGGCGGACCACTGGCAGCCGCCGCTGTCGATACACACCGCCGTATTTTTGCCGTGCGGATCGGGTTCGCCGAAGAGCAGTTCGACGTCCTCAGGCGAAAAGTCGCCGGATGCCGGCGAATAGCGACAGCCGTCGCCCATTTCGCAGAACACGATTTTCGGATTCGCCCCGCCGTCGCCCTGCGCCAGCGCCAGCGCGCCGGTGGCCAACAGCCCGATCATTGCCGCTAAAACCACTACCCGTCGAAGCATTGTGTTGATGTCCTCTCATATTAAACTTGATATAATTATGAATTATAATATTAATGCAGATTTGTGGCAACCCGGTACAATGGGAAGCAGTGGAATGCATGCAATATCGACAGGATGTAATGCCCGATGCCCGATCCCATCAGCCTGCTCTGGCCGCCCGACATTGACCCGCGCATGGCGCGCAGCGCCCGCCGCCTGAACCCCACCAGCGCCGACGATCTCAACCTTGCGCCGCTGGTGGCCGCGCTCAGCCGGGGCTACGAGAGCTACAGCCGCGACATCCAGGCCACGCTGACCACGCTGGCCGACGATCCGCGCGTGCTGGCCTATCGCCAGGACGTGCTGGCCGATCTGCTCGATGCGCCGGACCTGCTGGCCGCGCTGGATGGGCTGCTGCCGTCGCTGATCGAGCTGGACCGCTACCGCTTTTCGTCGCGGCCCGGCCAGAGCGAACTGTACGAAGTGGTGTGGCGCGTCGGCCAGTTGGAGAGTTACGTCGAGGTGGTGGAGGGGCTGCGCGCGGTGTTCGCGGACGTTGGGCGCGGCGTGCGTTCGGCGGGGCTGCGCGGCCTGCGCGATCAGGTGCAGGCTATCGCCGCCGACGAGACGTTCCAGCAGTTACGCACCGCCCTGCCGGAGATGATCGACGCGGTGCGCAACATCGCCAGCATCACCATCGGTGTGAACCTGGACGACCGTCTGCGCCCGGTCGCGGCGACGCTGCTGTCCGTCAACCGCGAGAAATTCCGGGGGCCATCGGCGTCGCTGCTGGCGCTGCTGTTCGGCTGGACGGACGAGTCGCACCCCGGCGAGGGGATCGCGCCGCTGCACTCGGTCAAGAAGGCGGTGGCAGAGGCGGGCGCCGAGGCCCGGCTGGCCGTCGATCCGCTGCTGCACCCGCTGTTCCGCGACCTGGCCGACGTGCTGCGCCACACCAGCCGCCCGGTGGCGCGCGCGCTCAAGCAGTACAAAAGCACGAACGCGCACTTTCTGGGGAATGTGCAGGTGGAACTCGCGTTTTTGCTGGGGGCGGCGCATCTGGTCCGGCGGCTGGAGGCGGCGGGGCTGCCCATGTGCCGCCCGGCCATCGCGCCCAAGCAGGACCGCGTGTGCGAACTGGCGGACACGGTGAACGTGACGCTGGCGCTGCGCACCCTGGACCGCGATCCAGAGGCGGACCTGGGCGCGGCCATCGTGCCCAACGACGCGCACTTCACCGACGACGGGCGCATCTTCATCCTGACCGGGCCGAACCAGGGCGGCAAGACGACCTACACGCAGGCGGTCGGGCTGGTGCAGGTCCTGGCGCAGGCGGGGCTGTTCGTGCCGGGCACGGCGGCGCGTCTGAGCCTGGTGGACAACATCTACACCCATTTTCCGGCGGAAGAACGCCCCGACGCCGAAACCGGGCGGCTGGGCGAGGAGGCGCGGCGGCTGAATACGATCTTCCTGAGCGCGACGCCCTACAGCCTGATCCTGCTCAACGAGTCATTGGCCAGCACCGCCGCCGGGGAAAGCCTGTACCTCGCGCAGGACGTGGTGCGCATCCTGCAGCGGCTCGGCGCGCGCACGATCTACGCCACGCACCTGCACGCGCTGGCGGCCAACGTGGGCGACCTCAACGCCGACGCGCCCGACGAGGGCCGGGTGATCAGCCTGGTGGCGCAGGTGCGCGAAGACGGCGCGGTCGAGCAGACGTACCGCATCGCGCCGGGGCCGCCGTTGGGCCGCAGCTACGCCCGCGAGATTGCGGCGCGCTACGGCATCAGCTACGAGCAGCTCGAGGACCTGCTCCGCCGGCGGGGGCTGGTGTGACGGGCCGGCGCTCACTCCAGCGCGCCGCGCCAGACTGCGTCCAGCGCCAGGAGCGCGCCCAGGTTGCGCACGGTGTAGCCGTAGTTCAGATTCGCCGCCGTGAAGATCGCGTCCGCGCCGCCGGAACTGGGGTGGTAGTTGTCCGGCCCCAGGCCCTTGTTGGGCAGCGCTTGCAGCGCGCCCCAGTACTCCCACAGCGGAATGCCATACCCCGCCGCGACCTCGCGCACGACTGCGTTGAACTGCGGCACGATCTGCCCGTGCGGCGGGAAGCTCAGGTTGTCCGGGATCGTGCTCAGCACCGGGATCACGCCCCGGTCGATGCTGGTCTGGACGATGCGTTCCAGGTTGGCGCGGTAAGTGGCGGGGTCCATGCCCTGCGAAATATCGTTGGTGCCGACCAGGATCAGCGCGATGGCGGGCCGGTGCACGCGGTACTCGCATTCCAGCGGCGACTCGCCCGGCGCACACTGGGCCGGGTCGGCGCTGCCGGGGTCGAGCAGGTTGGCGCTGGTCCACCCGGCGCGCGCGCCCAGGCTGTAGCGCGCGAAGCTGCCCGCGAAGTGGTCGATCACCGCTTGCAGGTGCGCGTAGCCCCCCAGCCGGTAGTAGCCGCCGCCGATGGGAAACAGGAATTCCTGCGTGTGGGTGATGCTGTCGCCGATCTTGGCGAAGGCGTCCGCGCGGTTGCCAAGCTGCTGCCCGTGCAGGAAAATCTCGCGGGCGCGCGGGCCGACGTTGGATATCACGCCGGAGCCGGTGCCGGGCGCAGCGTCACCGGACGGGGCAGAGGGACCGGCGGTGGCCGGCGTCGCGATGACCGGCAGTGTCGCCATGGCGAACCCCGCCGGGAAGTCCAGATAGCCGGAATGTACCCACCCGGCCCGATCGTCGTCGGGCGGCGTGGCGTACACCCACACCCCGTCCCCGGCCCGCCCCGTGACGCGCACCACCGCGCCATACGCGAACTGTCCGACCACCGGCGCACCCGTGCCCGGCGACTGGCGGACGTTCAGGCGGTTGGCGACGACACGCGCCTCGACGTCGCCGGATTGGGCGTGCACGGGCGGCGTCAGGCTCAGCAGCATGATCAGGCTCAACAGCAGTGCGATCGGTTTCATGATCTTTTTTTCCTCCCTCTAATACACCGTGACCGGCGTAGGCGTGGCAGCGGGCGGCGGGGGCGGCGTGGGCGTGCTGGCGGCCCCGCCGCCAATGCAGCGCGCGATGCCCTCGTTGATCGCGCCTTTTTGCTTGTCGGTCGGGTTCATGGCCAGCGCAGTCCGCAGCAGCGGCATCGCCTCGTCACAGCGGGCCAGCAGCGCATACGACAACCCCTGGATGTAATAACACTCGATCTCGCGTTCGCCCGGGGGGATGCCCGCCCCCTCTTGCAGCGCCACGCAGCGTCCCAGCGCCTCGGCTGCGCCGGTGTAGTTGCGGTCCATGTAGCGCACCTTGCCCAGCCATTGGAACGCCTCGGTATAGGTCGGGTCCAGCGACGCGGCCTGGGTGCAGGCCTCCTGGGCCAGCGCAAACTCGCCGGTGATGAAGTAGGTATAGCAGATGCGCACGTAGGCTTTGACGTGCTCCGGTTCCTGGGCCAGGACCTGGTCGTACATGGCCAGCGCGGCCTCGTAATTCTGCTGGGAGATGTAATACCACGCCAGTTCGAAGCGCAGCACGTCCAGCGTGGGGTGCAGTTGGATGGCCTGCTCGTACTCCTGGATGGCGGCCTCGGTTTGCCCCTGGTAGGCCAGGCTGATCGCCAGCGCGCGGTGCGCGTCGACATTATCGGGCGCGGCCTGCACCGCCTGGTCCGCCATCTCCAGCGCCGGGCCGGGGCGTTCGGCCTGGTAATAGGCCAGCGCCAGGTAGGCCATCGCCGGCCCGTTGTCCGGTTGCAGCGCGATGGCCCGCAGCCCGGTTTGGATCGCGGACTGCACCTGGCCGTTTTCTTGCTGCGCCAGGCACAGCGCCGCCAGCGTGCGCGGATCGTCTTCCGGCATCTGCTGCGCGACTGCCAGGGCTTCCCCGGCATAGGTGCGGAACTGCTCGCCGGTGTAGCTGCGGTAGATCAGCACGCGCACGTATTCCAGCGCAATGTTCAGGTCATCGGGGCGCTGGGCGTAGGCCTGCCCGTAGTAATCGACGGCGGCTTGCAGGTCGCCGTTCAGGTAGGATTGCTCGCCGTGCCGCGCCAGCGTGACCGGGTGCGGCGTGCTGGTCGCGGCGGTGTCGAGGGTGTGCAGCACGCGGCTCTGCACCTCGTCGAAGCGCCACAGCACGACCAGCGCCGCCACCATGATCGCCGCCCAGAGCAGCAGCAGCGGGCGGTTGCGGCGGCGCTTGTCCCGGAAGCCAAAGCTCGACCGGTTGCGATCAATGTGCATACGCTCAATCTCCGATGATCGTGTCGTGTCCCCCCTATATTGTACACAGGATCATGCCCTGGCGGGCAGGGTGAGGTGGTCGCTATCAGGCTGGCGTGGGGAAAACGCCCGTCACTCTTCGGTCGCATCGCCCGCCACCAGGCACACGGTGTGATGGGTGCGGAACAGGCTGTAGAGGTTGGGCTGGCCGGGCACGGACTTGAGCACGTTCTCCGACTGCATGATCGACACCCACAGCTCCAGTTCCGCGTCGCTCAGGTCGGCGTAGTGTTGGAGCGTGTCGTGGTTGATCGGCTCGCGGTTCTCGTAGAGTTCCAGCAGGGCTTCGACAAACTGGTCGCGCTCGTGGAGCACTTCCTGCGCAATCGGTGCATCCTCGACCAGCGAAATGCCTTTGGTCTGGAACTCGCTCTGCGGGTTGTCGTACTCCTTGACCTCGACCGCGCCATCGTCCAGCAGTTGCTCGACGGCCTGCTGAAAGGTCGTGCTCGGGTCGAAGGGGCGCAAGCGGCGGTGCAGGCTGCCCAGCGGGCACCATGCGAAGCCCCGGAAGCTGGTAAACTGCTCCACGCTGACGATGATCCGGCGGAGCATGTCCTCGACTTCCTCCTGCGAGGTGCCGGGGAGTGCCTGCTCGCTGATCGTCCTGCCCTTTTCGGCCAGATTGATGACCGGGACCAGGTCTTCCGGGTTGTGGCGGTGCGGCACCAGCTCGCGCTTGAGGATACCCTCGCGCACCAGCACATCGACCCATTCCGAGCGCCACGTATCGTCGATATTGAGGCCCGGCCTCTCCAGCCCGTGATCCATGCCGATGCCCTTCAGCAGGAAGCCGTAGTTCACGTATTCCCAGCCGCGCACATGCAGCGTATTGGCGACGCGATGCACGATCCGGTCGCGGATCAGGCAGGTTTTGGCGACGGTGGGATGGTCGTCATTGAGCGCGACGGTGTTTGCGACCGGGTCCAGGTGGATCAGGTCACGCCCGGCGGCCTGCGCCAGCAGATCGTCGGCGCGGTCGGCGTTGGGCACGGCGTGCAGGTCGATCAGGCGGTCGATCAGCGTGTCCACGTCGACCTTGTCGGTGCCCTGGTCGGTCATCAGCATGTCAAGCTGCAAGATCACGCTCGACCACTGCGAGGGGCGGAACTCCGGCTCCTCGATCTCGACGCGGGCGGCGACGGTGGCCGGCGGCGGGGTGGTGTCTGGCGCGTCGGTGTGCCGCCGCAGGTTGCAGAAATCCTCGACGTACTCGACTTGCAGCGCCGGGTTGGATTCCACCAGCCGGCTGGTGGAGCCGTGCACGCCCCACACGATCACCTGCTTGTTGCGGGCGCGCACCGCGCTGAAGACCTCGTTAAAGTCGCGGTCGCCGCTGGCGATGATGAACACGTCGGCACTGTCGGCGCTGGCGCTGTCGTCGAGCACCTCTTTGGCGATGCGCATATCGGCGCTGTTTTTGCCCGGCAGGCTGAAGACCGGGTCGATGTTGGTACGCGCCAGGCGGCTGGGCACCTCGTCGGACACTTCGCGCCCGGTGTGATCGGTCATCGGGGCCAGGCTGCCGCGCTGCCCCCAGGGGGCGTAGGCCGCCATGTGGATCACCTGGCCGTGTTTTTGCGCCTGCGTGACCATGCCGTCCAGCAGGTTGTCGATGTCCAGGATGTAGCCCTGCTCGCTGAGGCTGATCGAGATGTTCTCGAAGTCGATATACAGCGCGACGGTCTTGCTGGGGATGCCCAGGATCGACTCCAGCGGCTGGAAGATCACGCCTTCCAGGTCGGGCGGGGGGTCGTCGGCCCAGATGCGCACGCGGGCGCGGTCGGTGGTCTGCACGCGGCTGACCAGCGTCGAGATGTCCAGTTGGGTGGTGGCGATGATCAGTTCGTCGACTTGCTGGGCCTCGAACGAGAAATAATGCATCAGCAGCGCATCGGCCACGAATTTTCGGTCGGGCACGTTGAACAGGTCGTAGCCCTCCCCAGCGAACACCTGCTGGATGCTGACCCCGGCGCTGCCGCTGGGGCGGCGGTACCGGTTCCAATCGGCGACGGCAACGGCGACCAACTCGTCGGGATCGCCCAACCCCGCCGCCAGTGTGGCGCTGTTCAGCAGCGTCGTGGCGACGGTGTGAATGTCCAACGCTACTCCGCGCGTCTCCAGCCGTTGGAGCAGGTCGTCAACGTCAACAATCAAATAGGCAGTCATAAAAAATAGCCACTCTCTGCAACAAAAAATGCCTCAGCGCATCTGGCTAAGGTCAGGAATAGCTAGTTCGTCACACGATTTTCGGGCTTGTAGAACGCGCAGAACAGGCAAAGACTACGTTACACAACTAATCGCCGTAGGCCCCGCTTCCACCTACGGAGCAAACAGTATCAAGTCTTTAACTGTATTAAGTCTTTTAAAATCTGGCGTATATTATTTTGGAAAATCTGCTTGAACATCACTATTTGCCTTCATCTCATTGTAGCAGGCAAATCTTGGTTAGCCAAGTCACGATTTGGCTATTTTGCCCAGATTTTACCTGGCACCTCCCTATTGTAGCGTAGTTTTGGAAGCGCTTCCAGGGGGAGTTTCCCCCGTGAGATGGGATCAGCGCCTAAACCCATGACCAGGCGCTATGGTGCAGCAAATTGGTTTCAGCCATGCGTCGTTTCCTCGCGCCGGGGGACTGCATCACAGCGCCGTTCGCTGGTTGCATCTGCCCCGCGTTTTAACGTATAGTTACGGGTATCGGCAGCTTGAGTCGGCTTGAGACAGCACGCACCGGGGGACACATGGACACCACAATCGGCGGGCGCTACCGCATCGAGGACCGCATCGGCCAGGGCGGCATGGGCGCGGTGTATCGCGGTGTGGACACCCACACCGGCCAGCCGGTCGCCATCAAGGTGCTGCTGACCGGCGCCGCTGGCCCGCGCCCGGAGGAAGTCGCGCGCTTCCGGCGCGAGGGCGAGGCGCTGCGCCAGCTCGATCACCCCAACATCGTCAAGATCGAGGGCATGATCGAGGAGGACGCGCGCCATTATATCGTGATGGAATACGTCAGCGGCGGCTCGCTGGATGACCTGCTGCGCGATACGCCGCAGCTACCCGTCGAGCGCGTGCTGGCGATTGCGCTCGAACTGGCCGACGCGCTGACCCGCGCGCACCATCTGCACGTCGTGCACCGCGACATCAAGCCGGCCAACGTGCTGCTCGCCGAGGACGGCACGCCGCGCCTGACGGACTTCGGCACCGCGCTGATCGCCGGGCTGCCGCACCTCACGCGCCCCAGTGCGGTCATCGGCACGCCGTACTACATTTCCCCGGAGGCGATCCAGGGCCAGCAGGTCGACCGCCGCGCCGATATCTGGTCGTTTGGCGTGATGTTGTACGAGATGCTGGCCGGGGCGCGCCCCTTCACCGCCGATCTGCTGTCCGCGCTGGCGCTGGCCATCGTGCAGCACCCGACGCCCGACCTGGAGCAGATCCGCCCCGATGCGCCGGTCGCGCTGGTCGACCTGGTGTACCGGATGCTGGAGAAGGACCCCAACGCCCGCGTGCCGAGCGCGCGGCTGGTCGGGGCCGAACTGGAGGCGATCCAGCTTGGGTTGGCGGTGAGCATCGCGGACGGGACGATCCCCCCTGCGGCCAGCGACGTCACGCAGATCAGCAACCGCTTTGTCGTGTCCTCGCCGTCTGCCGGGCTGCGGCAGCACAACCTCCCGGCGCAGACCACGCCCTTCGTCGGGCGCGACGACGAACTGCACGATCTGGCGGCCCTGCTGACCGAGGCGCAGACGCGGCTGATCACGATCCTGGGGCCGGGCGGCATCGGCAAGACGCGGCTGGCGCTCGAAGTGGCAGCCCGCCATCACGAGCACAGCCCGCAGGCCGCGGACGGGGTCTATTTTGTGCCGCTGGCCGCGCTGGAGGACGTGACGACCATCGTGCCCGCCATCGCCGAGGCGGTCGGCTTCCAGTTTTACGGCGGCGGCGATCCTCAGCAGCAGCTGCTGGATTTCCTGGCCGACAAGCGCCTGCTGCTGGTGTTGGACAACTTCGAGCATGTGCTGGAGGCGGCGGACCTGGTGACCGCCATTTTGCAGGCCGCCCCGGACGTGCAGGTGCTGGTCACCTCGCGCGAACGGCTGAATTTGCAGGGCGAAACGCTGTTCCGCATCCAGGGCATGGCCGTTCCTGACGGCGTCACACCCGGCGACGCGCTGGAATACAGCGCCATCAAGCTGTTCGTGCAGGGCGCGCGGCGCGCCTGGCCGGGCTTCGACCTGGCGGCGGAGGATGTCGAACATGTGGCGACGATTTGCCGGCTGGTGGGCGGGATGCCGCTGGGGATTCTGCTGGCGGCGGCCTGGGTCGCGATGATCGGTCCGGCGGAGATCGCCGGGGAGATCGCGCGCAGCCTGGACTTCCTCGACACCGACATGCGCAACGTGCCGGACCGCCATCGCAGCCTGCGCACCATCTTCGAGTCGTCCTGGGCGCGGCTGAGCGCCGACGAGCAGGAGACGCTCAAGCGGCTGTCGGTCTTTCGCGGCGGGTTCACCCAGGAGGCCGCGCGCGAGGTGACCGGGGCCGGGCTGCGGGGGCTGATGGGGCTGGTGAACAAGTCGTTCATGCACCGCGACCCGCGCGGGCGCTACGAGATTCACAACATTCTGCGCCAGTACGCCGAGCACAAATTCGACGGCACACCCGGCGAGAAGGAGCAGGTGCTCGACCGCCACAGCGACTATTACGCCGCCTTCCTGCACCAGCGCGAAGCCTACCTGAAGGGTGGGCTGGAGCAGGGCGCGCTGGCCGAGATCGAGAACCTGCGCGCGGCGTGGCAGTGGGCGCTGGCGCGCGGGCGGCTGGACGCGCTCCGGCAGGCGATGATCGGGCTGTTCTGGCTGTACAACGGGCAGGCGCGCTTCCAGGAGGGCGAAGCGATCTTCCGCCGCGCCGCCGAGGCGTTCCACATGGACCGGCCCCACGGCGTGCTCTACGGGCAATTTCTGGCGCTGCAAGGTTGGTTCCCGCTGCTGGCCGGCTATCACGCGGAGGGCGGCGAGCTGCTGCGGCGCGGGATCGCAATCCTGCGCGACCTGGACGCGCGCGCCGCGCTGGCGCTGCCGCTGTTGTTCGCCGGGCGCTGGGGGGTGCTGGCGGATGCCGGGGCGGCGCTGGAGGAAAGCCTCGCCATCGCCGAGGCGACCGGCGACCGCTGGATCGTGGCGACGGCGCACCAGTACCTGGGCATCAACGCCAGCGAAAACGGGGCCTACGCCGCCGCCCGCCGCTATTTGCAGCGCAGCCAGCACGTCTACGCCAGCATCGGCGACCAGTGGGGCGTGGCGATCTGCCTGATGCGCCTGGGCGACAACGCGCTGACGCAGTGCGATTTCCCCGCCGCGCGCGAGTACTTCCAGCGCAGCCTGGCCGCGTTTCGCCAGATCAGCAACCGGCGCGGCACCGCGCTGTCGTTGGACCGCATCAGCAGCATCGCGCACGTGCTGGGCGAGGACGATCAGGCCGAAGCGCTGATCCGCGAGAGCCTCGCCATCCGGCAGCAGTTGGGCTACCGTGATGCGCTGTTCCACCACACGCTCGACCTGCTGGGCACGATCACGTATGACCAGGGGGACTATGCGCAGGCGCGCCGCATCTACCGCGAATGCCTGGCGATTGCCGAGGACCTGGGGCTGCCGCAGCGGGTCGCGTTGGGGCACAAGCAGCTTGGCTTCGTGCTGGGGGCGCTGGGCGAAGATGACGCGGCCTGGGAGCACTTCGTCCGCGCGCTGCAAATGGCGCTGGAGGACGGCGCGACCGATGTGCTGGTCGACGCGCTGATCGGGGTGGCGGGCTTGCTGGCCCGGCGCGGCGAGTTGACCCGCGCCGCCGAACTGGCCGCGCTGGCGGATGCGCACCCCAGCAGCGCGCCGCACCTGCGCCACTTCCGCGACGAGGCCGCCTTACAGCAGGCGCTCAAGTCCACGCTGGCGGATTACGACGCGGCCTGGGCGCGCGGGCGCGGGCGTGATCTGGATGCGGCGGTGGCCGAGGTGCTGGCCGGGGTGTGAGGCGGCCAGGCGTCCACGAACGAGTTGTCAGCAATAGGTGAATATGGTCGCCAAAGCTGGCCCTCACCCCTCCGCCCGGCGGGCGGTGTCCCCTCGCCCACTCGGTGGGAGAGGGGGGACACAGCGAAACATGAAGACCGCAGGTCTGTTAACTAAACCGCATCGGATTTAGGGCGGGGTAACCGGCGATTTTTTGATTCCCCCCTACTTTGCGGTCGGCAGCGTCAGCAGCGGCGCGCCGCGCAGCGCCGCCCGCATCGCGTCGCGGTCGTCCCAGGGATATTCCACGTCGCCGAAGCACATGCTCTGCTCGTGGCCCTTGCCACAGGCCATCACCAGGTCGCCCTGCCGCGCCATCGAACAGCCCAGCGCAATTGCCCGGCCCCGGTCCATCTCGCGCCAGAAGTCCTCGCCCTCGACGCCGCCCTTCTCAATCGCGCCCTGCGCCATCTCGTGGAGGATGTTGGCCAGCGATTCGGTACGCGGGTCCTCGGCGGTCAGGATGCAGATGTCGGCCAGTTCAGCCCCGACCTCGGCCATCAGGCGGCGCTTGTCGCGGTCGCGCAGCCCGGCGCTGCCGAAAATCGCGATCACGCGGCGGTCCGGCGCGATCATGGTGTGCGCGGCCTCCAGCGCACGGCGCAGCGCGTTCGGCGTGTGCGCGAAGTCGACCAGCGCCAGGAAATCCTGCCCCTCGTCGATGCGCTCCATGCGGCCCGGCACCGGCGGCATGGTGTGGATGCCCTCGCGGATGGCGGCGCGCAGCCGTGCGGTGTCGTCCGGCAGCACTGCCGCCGTCGCAGCCACCGCCGCCAGCATGTTCGCCACGTTGAACGGCCCGACCATGCCCGACTCCACGCGCTGGCGCAGCCCATCCGGCCCCCGGATCGTGAAGCGCGTCGCGTCCGGCTCGAAGTCCACGCCCTCCGCGCGCACATCGACCGGGTACAGCGGGGTGAGCGCGTAGCTCAGCACGCGGTCGACGCCCGCCGCCATCTGGCGGAACAGGTCGGCGCTGGAGTCGTCGGCGTTGATCACGGCGACTTTGGGCACGCCCGGCTTGTGGTGGGACTGGGCCGCCATCTCGAACAGGCGGGCCTTGGCGCGGCGGTACTGCTCCCACGTGCCGTGAAAATCCAGGTGCTCGTGCGTGACGTTGGTCAGCACCGCGACATCCACATCGACGCCGTTCACACGGTCCTGCGCCAGCCCGTGCGAGGTGGCCTCCAGCACGGCGTGCGTCAGGCCGCTTTCGACCATGCTGGCCAGGTACATCTGCACCTCGTGGGCGGGCGGCGTGGTGACGTGCAGCCCGGTTTCGAGCGCCTCATCGCCGATCACGGCGTTCACCGTCGACAGCAGCCCGGCGGGGACCCCGGCGGCGGTCAGCATGTTGTGGATCAGCGCGCAGGTAGTGGTTTTGCCGTCGGTGCCGGTCACCGCGATCACGGTCAGCTTGCGCGCCGGGTGATCGTAATAGGCGGCGGCCAGCGGCCCCAGCGCGGCGCGGCCATCCATGACCTGGGCGTAGGGCACCGGGCAGGTCACCCGGTCTGGCGGATGCTCGCCGACGACCGCCGCTGCCCCGCGCGCGACGGCGTCGGGGATCAGGTCGTGCCCGTCGACGTTGGCTCCGGCGCGGGCCAGGAACACCCCACCCGGCGCGACGGTCTGCGCGTTTTCGCTCACCGGGGCGGTGACGGTCACGTCGTGGCCCGGTGCGTGTAGCAGGCCGGGCGTGCTGGCCAGGAGATCGGAAAACTGCATGGCAATGCCCCTTACCTGATCGTGCTGTTGCTGTGTGCCTATTGTAACCGTGACCCCGGCGCGCCGCGAAGATTAAAAAAACTTGGCGAAATATTGTATAATATAGATAAGGTAAATTGTCGGAGACGCGAACGAGGAGCCATGACGGATACAAAACAAAAGCAGTTGAAAGACAAGATTATCGCTCTGGTGCAGAAGAGTGGCGTACCGATCCGGGCGCAGTATATCGCCAAACAGATGTCGATGCCGGATAACGCTGACATGACCACGCTGCTCACGGAGTTGGTCGATGAGGGCCGCCTGATCAGACGCCCGACGCTGCTGGCAAGCGGCGAGGTGGGGTATATCTACGACGTACTGCCCACGCGCTAACGCACGTTACGCCGCGACATCTTCAAACGCCAGAGCATCATACACTCTGGCGTTTGCGTATGGGCAGCATGCCCGGGCCGGAGGCGGGACGCACCTCATACCCCGGCCAGATTCAACTGGCGCAGGTGGTCGTTGCTGAGCGTGATATCCAGCGCGCCGAGATTCTCCTGGAGCTGGATGGCGGTGCTGGCCGCGATCAGCGGGAGGGCGGGCGGATCGTTCTGGCGCATCCAGGCCAGCACGACCTGGTTGGGCGTGGCGCCCAGGTCGGCGGCAACCGCGCGCAGCGTCGCCAGCCGTGCGTCGGCGTCCATCCCGGTGTATTCGTCCGGGATCGGGCGGTCCAGCCGCGTATAGGCCCCGCTGAGCAGCACGGAATACGCCAGCAGCGAAAACGCCCCCTGCCGCGAGCGCACATAGTCCACCATATCCTCATTCACGGCGACCTGGGGCGCGAAGCTGGCCCCCGGCTTGGGCCGCAGGTAGGTGTAGCGCTGCTGCAGGCAGCAGAACCCGGCCAGGTTGTCGGCCTTGCTCACGGCGTGCGCGCGCTCCAGCCGCCACGCGCGGTAGTTGCTCGCGCCGACGAAGCGCACTTTGCCTTCCTTCACCAGCTCGTCCAGGGCACGCAGCGACTCGCGCAGCGGCGTGGTGCGGTCGTCAACGTGCGCGTAATACAGGTCGATGTGGTCCACGCCCAGCCGCCGCAGGCTGGTATGGCACTCGTCTTTGATCTGCTTCGGAGACAGCCCGCCCTGGCCACCGGGATAGGGGAAGCCGACTTTGCTGGCGATGAACAGGTCGTCGCGGTTGCCGCGCTCGTCCATCCAGGCCCCCAGCACGTTTTCGCTTTCGCCGCCCTGGCCGCCGGGAAACCAGTGGGCGTAGATGTTGGCCGTGTCGATGAAGGTGCCGCCCGCCGCGACGTAGTGGTCCAGCAGGGCGAAGGAGGTCACCTCGTTTTGCTTGGTCCCGAAGTACATCGCGCCCAGGCACAGCGCACTGACCTCGACGCCGGTGTTGCCAAGTGGTACGGTTTGCATGGTGGATACTCCTTGGGGATTATGCTAGATATCCTGGCGCGTGTGTCGATGGTTTACCCCTCCCTAAATCCCTCCTCGTGAACGGAGAGGGACTTTGGGTCCCGGTTTGTTTCCCCCTCTCCGCGCGCGGGGAGGGGGCCAGTGGGAGGGGTAAAACTAGCATAACGCCCTCCTTGTGTGTGATCGTGTGATCTGCCCTCCAGTGTACCCGAAGGCACGGATTCGCGGTACTGGTGGGGCGTGGACCTGGCTGCACGACGATGCGCCGGGGTAATCCCTCCCCCTCCGCCCTGCCGGGCCGCACGAAAAAAACGCCAGGGTCGGCGTCCTGGCGTTTTTTCTTCTCCTCGCAGTGCGTCCGGTCGTCAGCGGCGCAGTTGCTTCGACATCGCGGTCAAATCGCCGCGCACGCTGCCATCGACAACTTTGTCACCCGACCGCAAGATCAGCCCGCCCAGGATCGCGGGATCGACGCGGTAGTTGACCGCGTCAGCCCCGGTGACCTTTTTCACTTCGGCTTGTTCGTCATCGGTGAGCGGAATGGCGCTGGTGACGGTGACCTGCTTGCCCAGGTTCTTGACATCGGCGGGGGCAGCGGCGAAGAACGACTGGATCACCTGGCGCTGCTGCTTCTCGTCCAGCGAGTCGCCGATCAGCTTCTGCGCGGCGGCCATCGCCAGGTCGACGATCTGGTCGCGGGTGTCGGCCAGGATGCGGTTACGCTCTTCCTCGGCCTGGGTCTGGGCCTGGCTGCGGCGTTGTTCGGCCTCACGTTCGGCGTCGCGCAGCATCTGCTTGACCTGCTCCTCGCCGCGTTTGCGGGCCTCGTCGACGATCTTCTGGCCTTCGGTGCGGGCCTGGCCCACGATTTTCTCCTGTTCGCGCTCGGCGTTTTCCAGCTTTTCTTCGGCTGCCCGGGCATCTTCCAACCCCTTGGCGATGCGTTCTTGCCGCTCGTCGAGCATCTCGACTACACGCGGCCAGACCAGCTTTGCCAGCAGGAAGAAGATGATCAGAAAGTTCACGATTTGGGCAATGAAAAACCCTAGATTAATTCCTAATTGGTCCACCCTATCCCTCCTGCAACGCGATTACAGCACGAACAGGATGATCAGGGCGACAACCAATGCGTAGATCGCAACCGCTTCGGCGAATGCAATACCCAGGATCATGTTCGTGGTGATCTGACCAGATGCTTCAGGGTTGCGGCCAATTGCGTTCATGGCTCCATTAACCAGCATCCCAATGCCAATGCCAGGGCCAATCACGCCCAACATGGTTAACCCGGCCCCTACGGCCTTCAGTGCGGTTACGAATTCTTCATTATACTCCATCAAAAGCCTCCTGATTTTGGTGGTGATTCCTAAGATAAAGCGCCTGGCGGCGTCCTGCCGCTAGTGATGCTCGTCGTCGTGGTCGTGCCCTTGCATGGCAACGGCACTAAACACCATGAACAACATGGCAAACACAAACGCCTGGATAAACCCAACGAACAGCTCCAGCCCGTAGAAGATCGACGGCAGCACCCACGCCACCAGGAACGCGGTCACAAACAGCACGATCTGCCCGGCGAAAATATTGCCGAAAAGACGGAAGCCGAAACTGATAATCTTGGCGAACTCGGAGATGATCTCCAGCAGGCCGACCAGGAAGTCCATCACGCCCATCGGCTCTTTATCGACCTTGTTGAGCGCGGGGATGTTGATGAACTTGGAAAAGTAGCCCCCCGCCCCCAGCGCGCGCGTGCCGAAGTACTGGATCGCGACGAACGCGATCAGCCCCAGGCCCAGCGTCAGGTTGAGGTCGGTAGCGGCAGCGCGCACGAACGGCGTCACGACGTACAGGTCGTCACGCGGTTCGGTGTGCGCGGCGGCATCATCGCCGTCACCCGCCGCAGCGGCAGCATCTGCCGGTTCCCCGGCGGCGTCATCGTCACCGTGCCCGTAGTGACAGGCATGATAGTCGGCTTCGGTGGCTTTGGTGCCGGGGTCCAGTGGCTCGGTGACGTTGAGGAACACGCCGTTCTTTTCGTAGCCGTTGAAGTCTTGCTCGGCGCAGTGCATCACGCCGATGCTGTCCACGCCGGGCACCAGCTCCAGCCAGTTGGCGAACAACAAAAACAGGAAAATCGTCGCCATCAAGGGGAAGATTTTCCTGGCATTGGGGCCGGCGGTGGCTTTGGCGAGGCTGTAGAGCGCGTCGGTGATAACCTCGAACAACCCTTGCAACCGTCCGGGGATTTCCTTCAGGTTGCGCGTCGCGCCAAACGCAAACGCCAGCACGAGGATGTCGGCCAACAGCGTGCCCACGATGGTATTGGTGAGGGTGAAGTCCAGGCCCAGGAAGTTCTCACTCAGCTTTTCGCCGGGCACCATGATCACCGGTAAGGCCACACCCGCGCCGAGTTCGGGCATGAGCACAAAGGGCACCACACCGCACATCACCGCGATGAAGGCCATTGTACCTAAAAGTATCCAAACTCCCTTCAAGAGTCTTTCTCCTTCGTCAATGATTCCTCCGGGGACGCACCATCGAGATTCATCGAACTGACTGACGAGAGCATCAGCCGGACCATCACAAACAGGCTCAGCGGCACACTCATCAAAATCAGCCCAAGCGTAAACACCGGTCGGGTGCCCAACTGCGCATCCAGAAACAACCCGGCGAACAACGCCGCGAAGATCAGGACAACGGTCACGCAGCCGGCCTGCCCGGCCAGCGACGCCAGAGCAAGGTTGCGCATATAGTCGTTTGGCTGCTGTTTGCCCATGCTCTGGTTCTTCCTCAATAAGCAATAAGTTGTGTGTGTGTCTGCGCAGCTGCCGGGGTTGGTAAGCGTCCTCAAAAACACCCCCCGTGACGCTGTATTATAATGCACAAGCCTAGCAAAGTCCCCTTAAATTGTCAAAAAATCTTAATGAAAAATCTTGCTATTTTCCGCCTGCGAGACGATTTTTTTGCCACACGACGAAACGTTTTGCCGCCTTTCTTCATCAAACCAGATAGAAGGATAGCACATTTGAAGGGCAAGTGACCATGTTTGATACACCGATCACAGTTTCGACCGCGTGCTGGTCGTGCGGAACGGGGACGGGACGGGCTGGCCCCGGCGGTGAGGAGGGAAACAAAGGGGGTGTGAGGGGCCATTGCAGCCAGGCCTCACACCCTCGCCGTGCTGGCTAGTCGGTGCTGTAGCGGTGCACAACAAGCGTGCAGTCGCGTGCCGGCATGGTCAGCGTGATGACCTTGCGCGAATTGGCGGCATCGTGCGTCATCTGCACGTTATCGCAGTCGCTGGACGTGATCTCGTAACTGGACGAGGACCACAGCGGCTCGACCGCCAGCATGATCTGCGTGCTGTCCAGCCAGCTCATGCTCGCGCCACAGGGCGACATCGGCTCGACCACCTCCACGCGGAAGCCCGGGTCGCCGGAAAAGTACGCGGTCTTCACGATGGTCAGCGCGCGACACTGCCGGGTGTCGGCAATGTTGATCGTGATGCTGCGTGTGGTGGTGGTGCCGTCCCGCAAGATGACGCGCAGCTGGTAGGTGGTGGTCCGGGTGGGGCATTCGGTGCGCGATTCGTTGCCGGTGACCGGCTGGTCCTGGTAGTACACCTCGGCGATGTTCGCCGTCTGCCAGGTGACGGTCACGCATTCGCCCGGCGCGATGTTCGCGCGGTTGGCCGCGAAGATGATTAACGGCTCGTCGTCGCCGGTGGCCGGCGGGGCAGGCGGCGGGGCGGGCGTGGCGGCGCTGCCCGGCAGGTCCACATAGCAGCGCGCGTTCTCCCCGGTGCAGGAGGTCACCACCGCGCCGTTATACAGCACCTCGAACGATCCCTCGGTCCAGAACAGGTAGCGGTTGTCATTCAGCCACGCCTGCCGCGCGCTGCCACATTCGGGCGGGGCGGGCTGGTCCGGGATGCCGTAGGCCCAGATTTGCAGACAGCCGATGTGCTTGAAGCTGCCCAGCGGCGAGGCAGTGTAGGCGGCCCAGATCGACGAGGGCACCGTCAGCCCCGCGCCCCGGAAGCTGAGCGGCTCCAGGTTGAGCGGCGCGCCGGAGACGTTCTGCATGGTGAAGACCGGCACCCCGGCGTCGTAGATCAGCAGCAGGTCGGCATTAGCAGCAGTCGCGTTGCCGGTCCCAGACCCCGGCGAACCGCCGGTGCTGCCGGCGTCGCCGGTGCCGGAGCCGGGCGCGGGCGGCGGGCTGATCATGCCGCCGGTCATCGTCGAGAGCGCGACGTACACTGTGCCGGGCGGGTTCCCGGTGGCGGCGCTGCCCACGAACGCGAGCGCGTCCTGGCGGCCATCGCCGTTGAAGTCGCCCAGGTGACACTGCTCGTCACCGACGCAAAAGCCCAGCAACTGCGAGGCGATCTGCCCGAAGCTGGCGCCGGTGGCGAGCGCCACATCGATGCGGCCCTGGCGCTGGCTGAAGCCCATCACGCCCGGCTCGGCATCGCGCAGGAACATCACCGCGTCGTCCACGCCGTCACCGTTCACATCACCCAGCGTGCAGACCGCGCTGTCGAACATGCAGAAATCATTATGCCACACGGTGGGGGTGTTGAACCCGGCTCCCGTCGAAAGCGCGACCGATATCTGCGCATTCCCGGAGAGGTCATCCTGATCGATGGCGGCCAGGTCGTCCATGCCGTCGCCGTTGACATCCCCGACGTGGTAGAACTCGAAGATGCCTTCGCCGGCGATCGACGCTGGCTGCGGGCTGACGCCGCCCCCGGTCGAGAACTGCACGCTGGCCGTGCCGACGTTGCCGGGGGCCGAGGCGTTGCGCATGACGTGCAGCAAGTCCTGGCGTGCGTCGCCGTTGAAGTCACCCAGCAAGCACGGACCGGCGCTCAGGCAGAATGAGTTGCTCCACACCTGGGGATTGCCAAAATACCCGCTGCCGTCCGCCAGCGCAACATACACCTCCGTGCCCCCGGCCCCGCGCATGTACGCCACCAGATCGGCGCTGCCGTCGCCGTTGACGTCGCCGACCACGCAGTCGCGCGTGTCGGAGCAAAAGCCATCGTGCGCTTTGAACTCCTGCCCGAAACCGCTGCCGGTGCTCAACGCGACCCACACATCCCCCAGCGCGGCCTGGCCCTGGGTGTCGTGGATGAAGGCCACGATATCGTCCAGGCCGTCGCCGTTGACATCGCCGACGGTGCAGGTTTCGTCGCCAAAGCAAAAAGCGCTGTGCCAGGTCTGGGCCGGGGTGAAGCCCTCCGGCCCCTGCGCCGCGCCCGGCCCGACCTCGCCCGCCAGCCCCACGCCTAACACGACGAGCGCCGCCAGCGGGAGCGCTCCCAATACTACCTTTCGGACAATTCGCCTGGAAACTATCATGTTGAGATATGCCCTTTCTGATGAGAGTTGGCGATGGGCGCTGCCTGATCCCCACCCCATTGTACACTGAATCGCGCGGGCGTAGGATGAGCGTCGATTGGGCAGCCGCCGGGCGTCAGGTTGCAGTGGGATATGCGCGGCCTGGCGGCAGATAGGCGCGCACCGTGAAGCGCCGCTCGATGGTCGTCGCCGCGTCGGGGTCGGGGAAGTGCCGCGCGACCGCGTCCCGCACGGCCTGCACGCCGCGCGCCCAGGCATCGTCCGGGATACGCCACAGGCTCGACCACACCCGCCGCTCCAGGTGATCCAGGTAGCGGCGCGCGGATTCGGTGGTGGCGTAGGTGTGGACGTGCGCCTCAGCGGCGGGCCGCCAGCCGGACTCCTCCAGGAAGGTACGGTACTCCGCGCGCGGGACGCCCACGTTGGGCGTGAAGTTGTCCTCACCGACCGCCGCGCGCCACACCGGCCCCAGCACCGCCTGCACCGGGCCATCGCGCAGCCAGTCGTTGAATCCCGACAGCAAACAGCCCCCCGGACGCAGCACGCGCGCCACCTCGCGCAGCGCACGCTGCCAGCCGGGGATCAGGTGGAAGACGTGCACCGCGATCACCGCGTCGAACGTCGCCGCTGCGAAGGGCAGCCGCGTCGCGTCGCCGCGCAGCGGGTGCAGCGGCTCGTCACGGCGCTTGGCGTGCAGCCGGGCCAGCATCGGCGCGGAGAGGTCCACACCGATCATCACCCCGACGCGATCCGCCAGCGGCAGCGCGATGCGTCCCGTGCCCACGCCAACCTCCAGCACGCGGCTGCGCGCGCCGAGATCGCCCGCCGCGACAAACAGACCGGCGGCGGCGCGCTCCTCGCCGGGCGGGAAGCCGCGCGTCTCGTCGTAGAAGCCCGCCGCGCGGTCGAATGGTATGGAGTCAGACGGCATGATGGAGTCGCCCCGTCAGGGCTGGTGATCCAGGCTCAGGCGGCTGATGAAGTCGTTGAGCGAGATCGTCGGCAGGCTGAGCGGCTTGAAGTGCCCGCGCGCGACCAGCTCCATGCTCACCCGTGCGACCGTCTCGTTATCCGGCGCGTCGATCACATGCACGAAGTCGTACTGGCCGAGCGTCGCGTACTGGTCCAGCACTTTGACGCCCAGGTTTTCGATCTGCATGCTGATCTCGCGCAGGCAGGCCGGGCGGTCGATCACGCACGACACGCCGTGTTCGGTGAGGGTGCTCAGCAAAATATAGACCGGCATCGGCAGATGTATCCTTTCGCAAAAAACAATAGATTAGCGCGCTCTATTGTAGACCATTCCGCCGATTTTTCTAGGCGGCTTTTTGGTGGGGCAGAGTTGGAACATTCTCACTGAAGGAAAACCATGTGGGACTTATGCTAGATTCTGGTTTTGTCTGTCAACGGTTTCCCCCTCTCCGCGCGCGGGGAGGGGTAAAGCCGGCACAGCGATAACTCGTTCGTGGACCTTTCTTGCGGATATCAGGCCGGCAATTCGTCCTCGGCGTGGGCGTAAAACTCCAGCGCGCCGCACTCGGTGCAGCGGTAGGCGGTGACCGGAATCTTGCGGCGGTTGGTCTTCACGCCGCGCAGGAACGCGCGTTCCGGCTTACCGACGATCCAGCGAGCGACGACTGAGCCGCCGTAGCCCGAATCGAGCAAAAATCCCGCGTCCATATCCCCACCGCATTTGCTGCATTTCACGTCTGGCATAAATGTGTCCTCCTAAATCTCGTTTGCTCCTTTCACCCTAGATCGTAACAAAACGTGTGCCGCGTTCAATCCGGCGCGTGTTAGGGCACCGGGCACACCACGCGAAAGCCGCTGTAGAAGTCCCGGGCGTCGGGTTCGCGGGGATTGCGATACGTGGTCCACGCGAAGCGCACGTCATGCTCAACGATCTGGAGCACCGCGGGCGGGCCGAGGCGGGTGGCAGTGACGGTGCGGTAGGTCATAGTTGATGCTGCCTCACTCGTCCAGGTAATCCAGAAACGCATCCTGGTAGACCTCGGCCAGTTCCGTCTCGTAGACCATCACCAGCAGCAGCCCAAGCTGCATCTCGGACTGCTCGCGCAAGAAGGCGTCGCGCGTCGGCTGGTCCCACTGCTCCCACATCTCGCGGAAGTTGGGCCGGTCGTACAGCGGCGAGAGTAAATCCTGCGTGACCTGCGCCTCCAACATCTCCAGCGCGCCGCCCTCCAGCGAGTGCTTGAAGTCGAGATAGGCCGGGACGAACACCCGGGGGATCAACGGCCCCAGGTCGGCCAGTTCGTAGCCCAGGTCGTAGAAAAAGACGCGAAACTCGTGGTCCTCCCATAGTTTGTCCAGCACGGCGCCGGCAGCCTTATCGTAAAGAGACATCGCGTATCGCTCCTCTGGTCGTCAGCACCCCCTGCCCTCTAGTGTAATCGGATTGGGCCAAACAAGCCAGAGGCGCGACGCAGGGAACTGCAAGGCCGCACAGAGCAACGAACCTGCATCAATGGGGTTGTATGGGATGAGACGATGCCCGCCGGTTGTGCCGGGCTGTTTTGTGTTGTGACCGCACAACTGTATGAAGGCCTGGAGGCTGAATGATGACCAACTCCCCACCGGCGGCCCGTCCCCCCGTCATTGTGACGGATGGCACCTGTGACCTGCCGCCGCATTTTTACGACGACTACGCGATCCGCCGCGTGCCGCTGCGGGTGCTGTTCGGCGACGAAAGCTACCTCAGCAGCGTGGATATGGACCTCAACCAATTCGTCGAACGCCTGGAGCGCGGTGACGTGCACCCCACCAGCTCGCAGCCGACCGTCCACGAGTTCCGCGAGGTGTACCAGCAGATCGGCGCGGACGGCACGCCCATCCTGTCGGTTCACCTCAGCGCCGGGCTGAGCGGCACGGTCAATGCCGCGCGCCAGGCGGCGCGCGACCTGCCCGACCTGGCGATCACGGTCCACGACGCGGGCACGCTCTCCGGGGCGCTGGGCCTGCAAGTGCTGACCGCCGCCCGCGCGGCCCAGGCGGGCCACACCGCCGAGCAGATCGTCCCCTTGCTGGAGCAAACGCACGCCGCCGGGGAACTGTTCTTCGTGATGGACGACCTGACCTATCTGGTGCGCGGCGGGCGCATCGGGTCGGTGCAATACCACGCGGCACAACTGCTGCACATCAAGCCCGTGATCACCGTCAGCAAGGCGGGCGACACCATCGGGACGTACATTTCGGCGGGCCGCGTGCGCCGCCTGAAGCGCGCGGTCGATTTCTTCGCCAAAGAGGTCGAAAAGCGCGTGGAACCCGGCGGCAAGCTGCGCGCGCTGGCGGTGCACGGCGTCGAGCCGACAATCAGCATGGCGGACGAAATCATCGCCCGGCTGGACGAACAATACGACGGCGTGCTGCTCGAAAAAACCTACAGCACGCCGGTGTTGGGCGTGCATGTTGGCCCGCACGCCTTCGCGCTCGGCTTTGTAGCGGGCGACTGGCCGGTATAAGTGCGGCACGCGCAACGCCGGCAGCCCTCCGCACGTATAGATCAGTGATGTGAACATCCAAGCCGACAGGGCCAAGTAGAACAGAGAGGAACACGATCATGGCCGAAGAACAAGACAAGCACCCCTGCGAAGAATGCAAGTGGCGTCAGTCCGCCGAGGAGCACCCGAAGACCTGGAAGGCGCGGTTGTGGCGCTGGCACACCTACATTTGCCCCGGCTGGCGCTCGTACCAGCGGCACCTGGCGGCGCAGGGCAAGCAGCAGTAGCACCAACACACACGCGCGTATTTTCATGAGGAGGGGCAGCGGCAGCGCTGTCCCTTTTCTAGTACAGGGTGGCGGAAATATATGCCCACCGGTTGGCCCTCATCCCCTATCCCCCCTCACCCCCCGGCCCCCTCTCCCACCCAGTGGGGCGAGGGGGAGTCACAGCGCGCACTTTTCCCCTCGCCCCTTATATGGGAG
>DAOTUD010000008.1:0-38774 GCA_034437275.1 Anaerolineae bacterium | reverse complement strand
GGCGCCCAATGGGGTGAGCGCGGTGCGCGGCTCGTCGCCAAAGCTCGCGCCGCCTATCTCAGCGGTCAATGGGATGCCTTCTGCGCCCGTGTGGCTTAGATTGCCTGTCAGGTTTTGCATGCACCCAGGGTGAGGGCAGCTTGGCGACCGGGGCCGGATCGCATATACTACGCGGTGTGACATGACCTGACACCGCTGTAAAGGCCGCCGTATGACGCGATTTTTCATTTCCTACAGCCGGGTTGACGAGGACTTCGCCCGGCGCATCGCCACCGACCTCGACCGCCTGGGCGCGGACGTGTGGATCGACGTGGACGATATCCCGTCCGGCATGAACTGGAGCACCGCCATCCAGCAGGGGTTGGACACCTGCGACGTGATGCTGCTCATCCTCTCGCCGGAGTCGATGGACTCGCACAACGTCCGGGACGAATGGCAGTTTTTCAAGGACCAGGGCAAACCGCTGATCCCGCTGTGGTGGCGGCCCACCAAAGTCCATTTCCAGATTCACCGCCTGCAATACATCGACTTCCACAAGCAGGACTACGACACCGCGCTGCGCCAGCTCCACACCGAGCTGCGGCACAAGGGGATACGGCTCGACCCGCTGGACGCCGCCGCCCAGAGCGTCGAGATTCCCCGCCAGGAGCCGCTGCCCGCACAGTCGCGCCGCTTACCGCCGCGCGTATGGTGGGCCATCGGCGCGGTGATCGCGCTGCTGGCGGTGGGCATCGCCGCGATCCTGCTGTCGTCGGGCGGGAATGGCGATGATTCCGACCCGGCAGCGCTGGCCGAGACGCTGGTCGCGCAGCGCGACGCCACCCAAACCGCGACGCTGTGGACACCCACCCCAACCGTGCCCACAAACACCCCCACCAATACGCCAAAACCACCGACCGCCACCCCGACCGTCCCAACTGCCACGCCCGAACCACCAACCCCGTCACCGACCATCCCGACGGATACGCCGCAGCCACCGACCGCCACGCCGACCGTGCCAACGAATACACCGAAACCGCCCGCCGCCATGCCCGACCCGACGCTGGAACTGGCGCAGACGCCCGTCGCCAGCAACGCGGACTGGACGCCGGTCGAGCGCGAGGTCGACGGCGTGACGATGGTGCTGGTGCCGGCGGGGTGCTTTGACATGGGCAGCACCGACGCGCAGATCGACGCCGCGTTTGAGATGTGCGAGGCGGCGCTAGGCGTAGGGGAGTGTGAGCGGGCCTGGTTTGAGGACGAAAGCCCGGTGCACCGCGTATGCTTCGACGAGCCGTTCTGGATCGACAAATATGAGGTGACCAACGCGCAGTACCGTGCCTGCGTCGAGGCGGGGGCCTGCACCTTGCCAGGGAATACACAGGATTACGAAGATCCGGCTTACAGCGATCACCCGGTCGTGTATGTGGACTGGGATCAGGCGAATGATTATGCGGAGTGGGCGGGATGCAGCCTGCCGACTGAAGCGCAGTGGGAGTATGCCGCACGCGGGCCGGACGCACTGGTCTATCCCTGGGGAGACGAGTTCGATGGGACGCGCTTGAATTTCTGCGATGCGAACTGCTCTTATGGCTGGGCAGACCCGGCGTACGACGACGGCTACGCTCAGACGGCCCCTGTCGGCAGCAAGCCGGGCGGGGTATCCTGGGTGGGGGCGCTGGATCTGAGCGGCAACGTATGGGAGTGGGTGGCGGATTGGTACGATGCGGACTATTACGCCACACTGGATGACGGCGCGGTGAACCCGCCCGGCCCGGCGGATGGTTCCCGTCGGGTGTTGCGCGGGGGCGCGTGGCGCGACGATCCGGATCTCGTGCGCGCCGTGTCCCGCTACGACGACGCTCCGACGAGCCGGGACTACGGTGTCGGTTTTCGGTGTGTGGTGCGTTCCCCTTCTCAATGAGACACTGATCACTGTAGGGGCGGTCGCCGCAGGCGAGGCGCGTATGCGCCAGCCCCCCTCGCGCTGCGCGCGAGTCGATTTTTTTGCTGCCGGGGGGCTCAGGTGTTGTCCACGTCCAGCACGGTGAACATGCCGGTCAGCGCGGCGGGGTGCTGGTCGAAGCCGTAGCGCCGGTAAAACGGGATGGCGACGCCCGTCGCAAACAGCCCGACGAACGGCTCGTGCGGCGCGTTGGCCGTGATCCACGCCATCAGGCGGTCCATCATCCGCTTGCCCGCGCCCCGGCCCTGGTGCTCCGGCAAGACGACGAAATCCTGAATGTAGAAGAACTTGCCGCCGTCGCCGACAATCCGCCCGCTGCCGATGACCTGCGCGCCGTGCAGCGCGACCACGCCAAACAGCGAATTCCGCAGCGCGACTTCCGCCGCTTCCGGCGCGTAGACGGTCCAGCCGACCGCCTCGAACAGCGCGCGGTGCTCCGCGACGGTCGGCACGCGGTCCACAATCCGGTACGCATCAGCCATAATGACCTGCCTGCATGGATGCGGGGCGGCGCAGTGTGTGCCCCGCCGGGAAGTATAGCGCCGTTTGCGGATTCGGCGAAAATGCGCGGGGCGGGCTACGCGCGGCGCGCCTCGCCCCACGCGACCATCACCGCCGCGCGCCGGCGTCCAGCGGCGCGGTGATCGCCGCGAGCAGTGGGGCGACCGTCCCGGCGGCGGCGATGTCCGCCACCCGGTCGACGATCTGCTGCTGGCGGTCGCGGTCGAGATGGGGCTGCGCCAGCGCCGCGAACTTCGCCACGATCTCGTCCCAGTCCATCGGATCGTCCGGGTCGCCGTGCGTGGCGTGGACGCCGGACTCGTACGTCGCGCCGCCGGTGGTGTGCAGCACCACGCGCCCCAACGCCCGCGCCGGGAACTGCTCCTCCAGCGCCGCATCGACGTGCATCGTCACGCGCGCCGCCAGCCCGGTCAGCGCCGGGTCGTGGATGCGCGGCGGGAGCACCTGCTGCGGCCCGACGGTGCCGTCGGTCAGCGCCGCCGCGACCGGGTACGGCAGGCTGTACTGTGCCTGCTCGGTGGTGGCGGGGTGCGTCACGGCCAGCCGCGTCGCCGCCGCGAAGGTGTGCACCGCGATGCGGTCGATGGCCGGCGGGGTGATCGCGTGCGCGGCTTGCAGCTCCAGCGCCGCCTCGACGGCGGGCTGCGCCCAGCGGCAGCAGGCGTAGGGCTTGAAGTACATCTCCGGCAGCAGCCAGCGCTCGCCGAGCGTGGCCCACTGCTCCGCACCATCCTGCTCGACCAGCAGCGCCGGCGCGCCGGTGAAGCCCTCGCGCGCCATGCAGGCCGCCATCACGCCGGTCATGCTGCCCCAGCCGGAGCCGTCCTTGAGCATGGTCGGGTGGTCGATGCAGCGCATCATCTGCGAGCGCGGGCCGTAATATTCGGCGATGCCCAGCGCGTGCCGCGTCTGCGCGTGGTCCAGCCCGAGCATACGCGCCGCGACCGCCGCCGCCCCCAGCGCCCCCCACGCGCCGGAGGTGTGGTAATCACACGCGGTGTCGTGCAGCACCACCCCGGCCCGCAGCGCCAGCTCGTACCCGGCGACCAGCGCCGCCATGAACTCGCGCCCGGACGTGGACCGTCCCTCGGCCAGCGCCAGCGCCGCCGGCAGGACGTTGACCCCGGCGTGCCCTTTCGCCAGCCGGTAGCCGTCGTGAATGTCCATCGCGTCGATGGTCATGCCGTTGGCAAAGGCCGCCCCGGCAGCGCTGGCACGGCGGCCATCGAACAGCAGCGCAGCGTCGTCGCCGCCGTACATCTGCCGGGCGACGGTGCGCACCATGTCGCTGAGCGGGGCCGCCCGGCCCGCCAGCGCAGTGCCGATCAGGTCGAGCAGGGCGTTACGGGCCGTTTGCTGCACCGGGGCGGGCAGCGTGGCCCAGTCCAGGTCGTGTACAAAGTCGATAATGCGCGTGGCTTGGTTCATGGGTCGTCTTTCTCCGGTTGCTCTGCCTGGAAACGTTCGGGGTGGCAGGCCGGGCAGTTCGCCGGGCGCACCACTTTAAGATCGGCGACAACCTGGCTCACGCGGTCGAGCGCGTCGACCCGTTCCAGCACGCACTCCAGGTCGTCCTGGCTGTGCACATAGCCGGTCAGGAGCGCCATGCCGTCCGGCTGGACGATGACCTCGATGTGCTCCTCCAGGTTGTCATACCGTGCGGTACACTCGGCCTCGTCCAGCACCGTGTAGACTCTCTCGCGCAGCGTGTCGAGTTCGGGGAGCGTCAGCCCGTCGCGCTGCTCGTCCTCCGGCTGGTGGTTGGGGCCGGTCCCCGGAGCCGGAATGTACCAGGGATGGGTGTGGGTGTCTGCGAAATGGGTGGGATCGGGCAGCGGCTTCGGTTGGTCGGTGGCCCCGTCCCTGTTCCGGGAAATCGCGGACGGTTTGCGCTGTCTGTCGGCGTAATAGGGCCGCCCGCCGTGATAGGCGTGGTAGCGGCGCAGCAGGTCATTGAGTACGGCCTGCTTGCTGGTCGCTTCCCAGTAGGCGGCGGGCGTGCGCCGGCCACGTCGCCAGCCATGCGACAGCCGTCTGGTCTGCTGATTGTAGATATCAAGCTGCGTCATGATCAGCGCATCCAACGACAGCGCATCCGCCGGCTGCTGTTCGAGCAGCAAATCGTCGATCAGGTCGTGCTCAAGCTGCGCGGCGTGCAGCATCCGTTCCAGGCTTTCGGCCTCCAGGCAATCATCGCACGCAGCGAGCGCATGCTGTAGGCGTGCGATTTTGTGTTGGGCGTCAATACGCCGTTTGCGTAGGAAGTTCCGCTCGAACGCCCGCTTGCTGGTCCAGTCCATCGGTTGCTATTCCTAAAATTCCTGATTGATGAATGAGCGATCCCCCTCGCTGGCAGGCAAGCCAGAAGGGGGACCGGCGAATGTTGCGTTAATCGTCGTCGCGTCAGCCATTCCGATTCTAACAAGAAACCGGCTATATCTCCACTGTGCAGGACGAACCCGGGGGGAACAGCTACCGGATAGTGTACCGCCCGTTTGTTATGATTCGCCGCGCGCGCCTATAATGGAAGCATGGACCCTTCACCGGCGAGCCGGTGAGCATCAACCCTGCGTGAGTGACCTATGCGACCATCAACCTCAAGCGGCTATCTGTTCCTACGGCACGTCACCCTGCCCGCCGGGGGGCGGGTGCTGCTGCTCAACAGCGACGACCTGGCGCTGGCGCGCTGGCTGGCCGACGCGGCGGCGCACGTGACGGCGTTCCACACCTCGCACCGCGCGCTGGCGCAGCTGGCAATGGTGCCGGAACTGGCGCGCAGCGATGTCGTGTTCCCCGCCTCGGACGCCCACGGCCCGGCGGAGGTGGCGCTGCTGGCGCTGCCGAAAGGGCGTGCCCATGCGCGCGCGTTCGTGTGGACGACGCTCCACGCGCTGCGCCCCGGCGGCCACCTGTACCTGGCCGGGGCCAATGCGGCGGGGGCCAGGTCCGCGATCAAGGATGCGGCGGTGTTGTGTGGAGCCGCGCCGGTCTTGGGCCACAAAGACCGCCACCGGCTGGCGATTGCCACCCGCCCGGAGACCCTCGCTTACCCGGCGGACTGGGGATCGCCCCCGCCCTGGGAACCCCACCCGCACACCATCACGCGGCCCGAGGGGACGTATACCGTCATGACCATGCCCGGCGTGTTTTCCTGGGAGCATCTCGACGACGGCACCGCGCTGCTGCTCGATCACCTGCGCTTCGCGGCGGACAGTGACGTGCTGGATATCGGCTGCGGCTACGGCATCCTGGGGCTGGCGGCGGCGCGGGCCGGGGCGCGCGTGACGCTGGTCGACGATCACCTGCTGGCGGTGCGCTGTGCACGGGCGAGCGCGGCGGCCAACGGCCTGAGCGAGCGCTGTACGGTGTTGGCCAGCGACGTCACGCGCGCGGTGCGCGACCAACGCTTCGACCGGGTGGTGTCGAATCCCCCATTCTACAAGGGCATCGACGTCACCGCCGGGGTGACGCGGCGCATCGTGCACGAAAGTTTCGACGTGCTGCGGCGGGGCGGGCGGCTGGTGATCGTGACCAACCGCTTTTTGCCCTACGACCGCACGCTGCGCGAGGTGTTCGGCGCGGTGCACACCGTCACCGAGATGGGGCGCTTCCGCGTGCTGGAAGCTGTGCGCCGCTGAAGTCGTCCGGGCAGTTGTCCAGAATCAAAAAGCGCCCTGCATCGCTTGGAGACAGGGCGCTGAGTTATCGTGCCGGTACTACTCGCGGATTACTTTGGTGGCCTGCGGGCCTTTTTGACCCTGCGTAACCACGAATGTAACGCGCTCGCCTTCGTTCAGCTCACGGTAGCCTTCGCTCTGGATTTCGCTGTGATGCACGAACACATCCGGCGCGCCTTCGCGCTCGATGAACCCGAAACCCTTCTGGGCGTTGAACCATTTCACGACACCACTTGTACGTTCTTCAGTCATTTGGGATATTCCTTTCCCACTAAGTTTGGTTTGGTGTGTTGTGGGAACGGAGTTGCTTTAGGATAAAAAATCCGACACATAGCTTCAGTTGTGCCGGAAATTAAATTCCTGTTCTGCGAACAACCTTCTCCACTACGCCTGTAATTGTAGTCTAATTTTTGTCGGTTGTCCAGCCTCAATATCCGATAGCCGACGATTTCGGGTGCCCGGCAATTCGAGTATAATGTAGGATAACAGAAGCATTCAATGCGAAGGAGCGAAGATTATGCGCTGGAAGTTTGGACTTGTTGTACTGGTATTCTTGCTTGGAGTATCCGGAATCGGTGGTGAGCAGTCCGTCACCGAGGCCCAATCACCGGGGGGGATCGTGGCCTTTATCGGCAGTGACGACCTGGGCAACGCCGACATTTACCTGCTCAACCTGGGCAGCGGGCAGGTCGTGCCGCTGGGCGTGGACGTGACGCCCGAAGCCGACCTCGACTGGCAGCCGGAAGGCAATAAGCTGGCCTTCACCACTGCCGGCGGGGGCTACGGGGTGCTGGACGGGCTGGCGGGCTGCTTCGGTGGCGGCTGCCAGGACGTGGAAACCTTCATGCCAGAGGAAGCCATCGCCGGGGTGGAGTGGGCACCGGATGGCGCGTGGCTGCTGCTGCACACCGATGAGAACATCCGCATGGTGCCCCCGCTGGCGCAGTCGTTCAGCCTCGCCTGGACCATCAACCTGACGTGCAGCAACGGGTTCGAGGTCTCCGCGCCGGAGCCGTTCCTGGTGTGCGCCTATCCCGACACCGGGACCGCCGGGTTGATCAACCTGTACCGCATCGGCGACCCGATCGGCACCGACGTGCAGCTGGAACTGCTCAACGAACTAGGCGCATACCCGGACATCACCACGCTGGCTATCGGGCCGGAGGGTGAGGTCGCGGTCGGCACGCAAGAAGCGGTCGGCGACTCCGGGCATGTGATGGACGCCGCCGGCAGCGTGGGCCGCATCGCCGATATGCAGGTCCACATCTACGACCTGGCCTTTGCACCGGACGGCGCGCGGATCGCGGTCGCCGGGGCAACTGCCGACTCGACCGGCGACGGCACGCTGCGCGATGGCGACGCCGCCGAGTTGTGGATGTACAACATGAACACCAGCCAGATGCAGCAGGTGGCGGGCTATACCGGCGCGACGGATGTCGCCTGGGCACCCGGCGGGGACGCGCTGCTGATGGTCATCGAGCACCAGCGTTTCGCGTTCAACAACATGACGCCGCCCGCGATCACGCTGCCACCCAACCTGACGATCTCCTCGCCGGAGTGGAGTCCGGTCGAGGGCATGGCGGCGCTGCCGGGCGTCCCCACCGCGACGCCGCGCGATGGGACCGGCACAGGACCAGGGCCAGGGCCAGGGCCGGGCGCAACGCCGATCCCGACCGTGACCCCCTACCCGACCTTTACGCCCTACCCAACCCTGACGCCGTTCCCGACGGTCACCCCGCGCCCGTCCAAGACACCGGGCAGCCCGATGGGCACCGGCTGTGAATATGCCTACGCGGGCGGCGGGGGGCTGCCGGTCGCGATTGGCGACACCGCCGAGGTGACGAGTTGGGGGGCCGGGCTGCGGCTGCGCGCGGCAGCGGGCCTGACGCAAACCCAACTGCGCGAACTGCGCAGCGGCGCGCGGATGGAGGTGCTCAACGGCCCGACCTGCGCGACCGGCTACCGCTGGTGGCAGGTGCGCCTGGAGTCGGATGGCACGGTCGGCTGGGTGGCGGACAGCGACCCCAACGGCTGGTGGATCGAAACGGCCAGCCCCACCGCGCCGCCGCCTGACGAGGTGTCGATCAACCTCACCGCCGAACGGAACACCATCAACAATGGCGAATGTGTCGAGATTAGCTGGAACGTGACCGGGATCAAAGAGGTGTACTACCTGGGCGACGGCAGCGGGCCGGAGGAAGGCGTGACCGGCACCGGTTCGCGGCTGGAGTGCCCCGCCACCACGACCACCTACTCGATCAAGGTCATCAAACAGGACAACTCGATCGTGTATCCTGAGGTGACGGTGAACGTGGTCAACGCCCCGCCCAACGTGACCATCAACGCCAGCCAGACGTTCGTCCCAATCGGCGGGTGTGTGACGATCTCGTGGAGTATCGTCGGCTACGACTACCGCGACTTCATCCTGAGCGGGCCGTTCGGCGACGCGACGATCAGCGGGCAGACCGGCTCGATCAACGAGTGCCCGCCCCTCGGGTCGCACACCTATATGCTGACGCTGGACCAGCCCATCAGCCCGATGTGGCCGGTGACGGTCAACGTGTTCGAGCCGATATAGGGATCACCTGCACCGGCACAACCGCAGCATGAAACTAACAGGGGCATCCACGCGGGTGCCCCTGGTGGGTTGTGATGTGTGAGGCGTTAAAATCGCCCTGTCGGCCCCGGCACCTATCCGCGCGGCGTGGCCCAGTTGCCCTTGATCAGCGCTTCTATGTCGATCCCGTCTTCCAGGTCCGGCCAGTAGATGCTGATCGGGTTGATCGTGTAGTAGGCGCGCTGCTGTGGCGTAGCGTGTTCCAGCCAGGGGAAAAAGTCAAGCGGCATGCCGATCACCCGCCGGTCCGACAGCGTGATCCACACCATGTCGTCATGAAAGTTCACGTCTGTGGCAACAGCTCGTTCGCCGACTCCCATTGCGGTTCCCTCTCATTCTCTGTCCGAAAAATACTCAGCCCATTTTTCTGTCAACACCTTTTGGTGAGCCTGAATAATGTCCATTATGGCCCGGATTTCTGAGGATTTAAACCCCCAGTTTTCTAGCATTTCCACTGGTTCAATGCTTATTTTTGCCTCTTTTTCCGCACTTTTGACATGGACGTGGGGGGGAGGATGATCGCGTGTGTACATCACCACAGTGTATTTGCCTTCTCGTAGTATAACCGGAGCCATGCTCTCCCCTTACTGCCCGTGCCGTACGTGTAAATGATTCAGGGGCATCCACGCGGGTGCCCCTGGTGGATTGTGGGCGATCATGCACAGCCTGTACGCCCGGTAGTATTGCGCAGCTACTCCGCCGGAACCGCCCACAGCTTGACGCCGGTTGCCGTTTCGACCACCAGCACCGTGCCGGTGGGGTCAAAGCGCAGCGCGGTGATCGCCTCATCGCCCTGGATGGTCAACGGTATTGGGGCTTGCATTTCCATCAACCAGAACAGAATATCGCCATCCTGATCGCCGGAAACCAGCAGCGAGCCGTCGGCGCTAAAGGCCAAAGCGGTCACGGTAGCGCTGTGCTCGGCGAGCACCTGCGCCTCGTCGAACATATCGGCCACGTGCAGCAGCCGGATTGTTTCATCCTCCATGATCGCCAGGTACGCGCCATCCGGCGACCACACCATCTCGTCCAGCACCACGCCATCAAGAGCGCTGACCAGCGTCAGCGCCCCGTAGTTACCCCAGGTAAACGACTGGGAGACAGGCGGCGGGGACGGAGCCATCAGTGTAGGGGGCAGAACAATCAACGACGGGGTCGGGCGCAGCGTGGCGAGCCGTGCCGTTGGCGTCAGCGGGATTTGCGCCTGCACGGTACTCGTCACATTGGCGATCAGCGCCGTCGCCGTGCTCTGTGCCGGGCGCAGCGTCGCCATCCCTACGGGCGTGGCGGTCACGGTCGGGCGCAGCGTGGCGAGCCGTGCCGTTGGCGAGATTTCCGCCTGCGTGGTGCCGGTGGCATCAGCGACCAGCGGTGCACCGGCGCTCTCACCGGAGCCGCTCCCATCATCCGTAGGGGGCAGCAGCCACAGCCCGGCCAGGATCAGCGCGCAGGCCGCCGCCACCGCCACCAGGGGCCACATCCCGCGCAGCACTGCCCCGCGCGGTGTCATTGTTGATTGTTTTGGTTGTGCGTTTATCATCATGTTCTCCTCGTAATCAAACCGTCCGTTGGGGGAAGAAAGCGTCGTCTGCCGCTGATCCTGCACGCGCCGCCAGATGCGTGCCCGGCGTGTGTCGTCCGGTCCGGGCAGCGGATATGCGCCCACCAGCGCCCGCGCCAGCGCCGCATCGTCCGCGCTCAGGTCAGGGGGCGGCGGGGCCTGGGGATCGTCGCGCAGGGCCTCGACATAGCGCAAAAACAGGGCGCTCATAGTTCTCTCTCCTGCTGCATCTGCTGGTAGGTGGTCCGCAGGCGGGCGATGACCCGGTGCAGTGCGACCCGGACCGCCCCGGCTCGCTTGCCGATTACCGCGCCGATCTCGGTGGCGTTCAGCCCGCTGACCAGCTTGAGGATCAGCAGGTCGCGCTGGTCGTCGTCCAGCGTGGCGACCAGTTCGCGCACGAGCTGCCGGTCGTCGGCCTGCATCATGCGCTCGACCGGGTCGCCATCTGGTGCGGCGAACTCCAGCCTGCTGGCTTCCAGCGATACCTGGGGGCGGCGCGTGCGCAAGTGGTCCACCACGCAGTTATGCGCGATGCGGAACAACCAGGCCGCCACCGACCCGCCCCGGTAGCCCGCCAGCCCCTCCAGCGCACGGATGAACACCTGGCTGGTGAGGTCTTCGGCGTCTTCGGCCCCGGCGCGGTAGCGGCAGTAAGCGTAGATGCGGTCGACATAGCGCTCGTAGATCGCGGCGAACTGCGCCGGATCGTCGCGTGCGGCGCGCAGCAACCGGGCCTCATGGTCCTGATCTGCGGGGGGCTGGTTTGCGGACAAGGTGCCTCCTTCTACCCCTAAAGACGAGCCAGGCGGCCAGGTGTTACATGTAAAAAAGCAGTCCCAACAGGGGACTGCCTCTAGTGTGCCAGATATCGGCGGACGCGCCTAGCGCAGCTCGCGGCTGGAGTAGTTCAGGATGCGGCGGGCGACGATCAGCGTGTTGATCTGCCCGGTGCCCTCGTAGATGTCGTTGATCTTGGCGTCGCGCATCCACTTCTCGACCAGCCACGCGCGGCTGTAGCCCAGCGGCCCCAGCAGTTCGACCGCCTTCTGCGTCACGAAGGTGACGACCTGGCCGGCCTTCGCCTTTGCCATCGACGCCTCCAGGCTGTTGTACTGCCCGTGATCGAGCATACTTGCCGCGCGCAGCGTGAGCAGCCACGCCGCCTTGATCTGGGCCTCCATCTCCAGCACGTCGCGCTGCACCGCGCTCAGTTGGTGCGCCGGCAGGCCGTAGGGGATGTCGATGCCCTCCTCGGCCAGCTTTTCCTTGACGAAATCCAGCGCGGCACGCCCCACGCCCATCGCGCTGGCCGCGATCAACGGGCGGCTGGCGTCGAAGGTTTGCATCGCGCCCTTAAAGCCTTTCGTGCTGGACTTGTCGCGCTTGCGGACCTCCGGCGAGCCGAGGATGTTATCGTAGGGGATGCGCGCGTCGTCGAAAACGATGCTCACCGTGTCGCTGGCGCGGATGCCGTGCTTGATCTCGGCCTTCGTGACCTCGACGCCCGGCGTGTTCGCCTCGATGACGAACGGCTTGATCCCGGCGCGCCCGGCGGTCCGGTCGACGGTGGCCCACACCACGACCACCCCATCGGATTCGTTGAGCGCCAGCCCGCCGCTGGTGCAGAAGATCTTCTCGCCGTTGAGCACCCACTCGTTGGTGTCCTCGTCGAGCGTGGCGGTGGCCTGGATGGCGGACGTGTCCGAGCCTGCACCGGGTTCGGTCATCGCCATCGCGCCCCACGTCGGATCGTCGCCCTCGGCGAAGCGGCGCAGGAAGCGCTCCTGCTGCTCCGGCGTGCCGACGGCTTCGATCGCCGCCCCGGCCAGCAGCGCCGACGGCATGCACAACAACTGCCCCACGTCGCCCCAACTGAGGATCTCGAAGGTGTGGATCATGTTGATGTTGGCCAGGCCGGGGCCTTTGCGTTCCTTCTTTTCTTCTTCGGAGCGTTGCAGCCTGGCCAGTTGGCGCTTCTGCTGGTCCTTCATCACCGGCCACGTCATGCTGATGAACGTCGCCGGGCGCTGGTGTTCGTTCTCGTCGAGCTTGCGGGCCTCGTCGCGCATGATGCCGGTCGCCAGCGCTTCGGTCATTTGCAGCCCGGGTTTGAGCTTGTCGGGAATCTCAAAACTGATAGGCATAATATTTTTTCCCTTCCCTTACACGATCGCCATGCCGTAAAACGTCGCGATGCCGCGCGCGTTGCGCAGCCAGCGTTCGACCGGGTACTCGCGGATGTAGCCGTAGCCGCCGAGCGTCTGCACCGCGCTGTCGGTGACCATCACCGCCGCCGCATCGGCGTACTGCCTGGCGAGGTACGACTCCTGCGTCGCGTCCGCGCCCTGGTCCAACCGCCACGCCGCTTCCCACGCCATCAGCCGCGCCGCGTCAACCTCCATCGCGCAGTCGGCCAGCATGAAGGCGATGGCCTGCTTGGTGGCGATGGGCGCGCCGAACTGCTCGCGCTCTTTGGCGTAGTCGATGGCGTACTCCAACGCGCCGCGCATCACGCCGACGGCCAGCGCCGCCAACGCCACGCGGCTGTGGGACTGGATGCGCGCGAAGTTCGCGCCCAGGCGATAGGCCGCCTCAACCGTGACGTCCTCCAGCGTGACCGGGTACGTCGGCAAGGCCTGCACGCCCATCAAGCGCTCGCGCTCGCCGACCGCCAGCCCGTCCGCGTCGCCGCGCACCAGGAAGCCGTCGACCTGCTCCGCGTCCTGGTTCCAGGCATAGACCAGCAGCCAGTCCGCGCCCGCGGCCAGCGGCACGTAGGCCTTCTGCCCGTTGAGCACGTACGCGCCGTTTTTCCCGGCGGCGGTGGTCTGGAGTTGGTTGGGGTCGAACAACATGCGCGGCTCGATCAGCGCGGCGGTGACCGGCGGCGGCGTCTCGTCCAGGAACAGCGGCATAAACTCGTCGCGCTGGGCGTCGGTGCCCGCCAGCATGACCGGCACCGCAACCAGCGCCGGGGTCATCAGGTGCAGCGCCAGCGACAGGTCACCATAGGCCAGCTCCTCGTAGGCCAGCGCAGCAGTCAGCGCGCTGTGCTCTTCGCCGAAGCCGCCCAGGTCTTCGGGGATGTTGCCCGGCAGGATGCCGATCTCCCAGCCGGTGTTGACCACGCGCGCCGGGAAGGCTCCGTCCTCGTCGGATTCATGGGCGACGGGCCGCACGTCATTTTCAGCGTAGCGGCGCACCGCATCCATCAGCATTTGCTGCTCTTCGGTGGGGGTAAAACTGATCATCTGCGCCTCCTGTTTTCCTTAAATTTAACGAGTGTCACTAGGCGTCTTGTGCCAGCTTTACCCCTGGCCCCCTCCCCGCACGTGGAGAGGGGGAAGTTGAGCCGGGCTTGTTAAGTCCCTCTCCGTTTACGGGGAGGGATTTAGGGAGGGGTAAATCACCGGCCAGAACTGAATTGCCAGCATAAGCCTCCATTTGCAGCCGGACACATCACACGCGCAGCGCCGCCAGGAAGGTCGCCGCGATCTTGTCCGCGACCTGCGTCGCCGTCAGCCGCCCGCCCGCGCGGTACCACATGCTGACCCAGTTCAACGCGCCGAACAGCGTCTTGACGAAAATGCCCACGTCCACCGCGCGAAAGTCCCCCGCCGTGATCCCGGCCTCGATCACCTGGCGGTACAGCCCCTCCAGCGTGTCGCGCTGCTGGACGTAGGGATCGCGCACGCCGGGCGTATCCAGCAGGGCGCGGCTCTCGAAGATCACGGCGGCGGCGATGTTCTCGTGGCCGGTGACGCTCTGCACATGCGCGTGGATGATGCCGCGCAGCTTGTCGACCGGCGACCCGTCGCCCGCCACCACCGCGCGCACCTGCCCGGTGATCTGCTCCAGCCCGGCGCTGAGCACCGCGATCAGCAGGTCTTCCTTGCTGGGGAAGTGGTGGTACAGGCTGCCCGCCGTCAGGTTGACAGCCGCGGCGATGTCCGCCATCGTCGCGCCGTGATAGCCCTTGCGCTGGAAGACGCCCGCCGCGGCCTTGATGATGTCCCCGGGGTGGACGGTCTGCGCTGCCGGCTTGCGTGCCATAATGGTCTGGTCCCCTTTGTGCATTAATCAAATCTATATTTGATTATAGACGAAAAGGCCGCCGCGTGACAAGCCAGTCCACGAACGAGTTGTCAGCAATAGGTGAATATGGTCGCCGAAGCTGGCCCTCACCCCGCCGCACTTACTGCCCGGCGGGCGGTGACGTGACCTGGAAGCGCGCCTGTGAGCGCAGGTTGTCGTCCAGGAACAGCTCGACCGTCCAATCGCCAGCGGTGAACCCGCTGCCCGGCGACGTAATCTCACAGTAGGCGCACACCTGATCCCAATCGTCGGTGGGCGTCCAGCAGTTCTGCTCGTAGGCGTATTCTTCACCGTTGACCATCCAGCGTGCGCTGATGGTCGACCCGGCCTGCAAATTGCGGATAGTGGTCACCACGAAAATCTGGTCCTCGTCCGCGGGGAAGACGCGCGTCGCGCCGACCGGGCAGCTATCGTCCGGGCTGACGCTGGTCGCGGTCGTCGTCTGCGAGAAGCTGGTCTGCACCTGGTCCGGCGGTGGGGTCTGGGCCGCAGCCGCCGCCTGGGTGGCGGGCGTGCCCCCGGCCACAGACGCCCCGTCGGATACGGCACCGGTGGGCGTCAGGCCGGGCTGGCCGGATGTCGCGCGCGAAGGGGCCGCCGTCATGGCCGGGGCGGGCTGCGTCATCGGCGTTTGAGGAAGACCGGCGGCCATGCCGTTCCCGGTTGCGGTGGCCCGAGCGACCATGCCGTCCAGTTCGGCGCGCACCTGGGTGGCGACCACGTTCAATTCCTGTAAATTGTCCACCGTGCCGCGCAGGTGGAACACTTCGGTTTCCAGATCGCTGACGTTTGAATCCCCGGAAAACGTATCGCAGGCGCTGACGCTCAGCACCAGCACGATCAGGACCGTGATCATTTTGCTACTATACACTACACGCACAAACTGATCTCCTTCATTCCAACGAAACGGCCCTAGTCTACCAAAAAGTCTCCAAAATTACCCTACGGATTCTCAGCGATAGGCCCAAATCTGCCGAAAAAGAAACCCCGCCAGTTGGCGGGGCCTCTTTACTTAGCTAAACTGGATGAACGTGATTTACAGGTTATTGATGATGTTCGAGAAGATGTTACCAATGGCCGGGCCAAGCAGGGCCAAAATGATAATCACGACGACTGCGACCAGCACCAGGATCAGGGCGTACTCAACAAGGCCCTGGCCCTCTTCACGCGGTAAGTACAACATAATGATTGCTCTCCTTGGGGATAAACTTATAAACGTTTGGTTACGTGTGCACATCATAACATGCCTATGGGGCGAGATCAATAGAATCAATCACAAGCTTCATAAAATATTCACAAAACCCAGTACCGGCCCAAAGTTGGTCAGCGCGCCCAAGCGTGCTATCATGCGAACAGGTTGATCGTGCTGTGAACAAGGAGGACGCTCTGATGCCAATTGATGACACCCAACTCGACCGCGAGACGAACGCCCACCTCGTGCGCCCGGCGACCGACACCGTGTACCAGGCGCTGCGCGCGTGGCGCGATACCCCGAACAGTTACGAATGGTGGTGGCTGATCATCGAACACGACCACCGCCGCTACACCGCCATCCGCTTCGAGGACCTGCGCGAACTGCTGGGCGTGCCCGACTCCGGCGTGACGATGCACACGCCGCTGGCCGTGCTGCCCGACCGGCGCAACAACCCGCGCGACTGGCAGCACCCGCAGCCCGGCGTGGTGACGCCGACCGTCGTCGAACAGAGCGCGATGGGCACCGCGCGCGCCTTGCAGGCGATGGAGGACAGCCCCGGACGGGTGCTGGTGGTGCTGCACGATGGGCGCTTGCGGGGGATTCTGAGCAGCGCGCAGCGCACCTTCGCCTTTGCCGACAAGCTGCTGATGGACATGCTCGACGAGTTCGAGGCGGGCGGCAGCGACGACACTGCCCCGCTCACGCCGCGCCCGGAGGGCGACGATCCCGCCGGGTCGCCCCAGGACGAATAGCACGCCCGCAGAGCGGCGGGAGTGAGCGCCTCACGCCTCGGCCAACGGGCGCTGGGCGATGATATGGCGCATCGCGCGCACGTTGTCCTTGAGCGTCTCGCCGTAGGGGGTCTGCTTGTGGCGGCGCGCTTCGTCCTCCAGGGAGTCGAGCACTTTGGGCGCGCCCTCGGCCATGCGCGCGTACCACCGGCGGGCGGCGTCGGAATCGCCGCGTCCCCCGGCGATCTGCCCCAGGATGTACGCGCCATACACCTGCCCCTGCTGGATCAGCGTGGGGTCGTCCATGAGCGGGGTCAGCGTGGCCTGGGCGGCGTCATAATCCCCGGCGAGGAACTGGCACAGCCCCAGATAGTAGGCCGAATTGACGTTCTCCTCGAAGTCGAGCGCCTGCTGGATCGCGCCGGCGGCTTCGTCGTAGCGCGCCTGGTGCCGCCACAGCGCGCCCAGCGCCCCGTTGACCGAAGCGTAATCCGGCGCGATGTCTTTCGCCCGCTTCAGCAAATTCTCCGCGCGGCCCAGCTTGCCCAGCTCAATATACGCCAACGCAACCATCGCCAGCTTGTCGGGATGCCCGCGCCCGGCGGTCGCGTCGTCTTCCAGTTCGCGCACCAGCCGCCGGTATTCGCCGCGCTGCAGCAGCGTCAGCGCCGGGGTGCGCCAGCCGTACAGCCGGTTGACCACGTCCCGCCGCCACCAGCGCAGCGCGATCATGCCCGCGATGAAGATCAGGAACGGGATCCACGCGCGCGTGCCGCCCCCGGCCAGGTACCAGCCGAACGCGCCGATCCCCAGCGCCATCAGCGCCAGGTTCGCCACCAGCGTCACCAGCCACGTCGTCGGCGGTTCGCTGGGGCGGAAGCGCTGCGCCTGCCGGATGGTGCCGCGCGCCATCCACGCGAAATAGCCCAACACCAGCAGAATGATCAACGCCACCGGGTCGACCGGCCCGGCGAATACCAACGCCAGCGTAAACCCGGCGATTACGAGGCCGGCGGTCTCCAGCCAGCCGATTTGCTTCCAGATGTTTCTCAACGCTTGCATAACGCTCCTAGCTTGTTGATGTCGTGTGTTTGGGAGGACGCGCTGTGAAGGCAGTGAGGGCGCTGCGCCCCGCCGCTACTCGCCGATCATGCCGCTGACCTTGAGCGTGTAGAGCGCCGCCGGGCCGCCCAACTCGCCGAACGGCACCTCGAACGCGACCGACTCCGCCGGCACGATCGCATCCTGGCGGACGAACACGGTGTTGGTGCCGACGACGTGCCCCTGGTCATCCCAGATGGTGGCGACGACCTTCACCGCCGTCGCGGTGTGCGGGCCGGTGTTGGCCAGTTCGCCGCGCACGATCAACTGCCCCCGGTCGTTGTAGGTCGCCGGGTCGCGGATCACGCTGAAGTTTTCCGGGCCGTAGAACACGCGCGCGGTCTGGCCGGCGGGCCGCGCGACGACGTCCAACTCGTAGCGCACCGCCGCCGGAGGCCGCCCGCCCTCGAAGCGCAGATCGAACGGCGCGCCTTCGCCGGGCTGGCAGGGCACCGCCGGGCACGGGGGCAGCACGTCCACCGACAGGATGTCGCTCTGCTCTTGCAGGCGGCGGCCCTGGGCATCGAACAGCACGCCGGTCAGCACCAGCGCTTCGAGCGATTGGCGCGTGGTGTTGACCGCTTCGCCGCTGATGTGAAACACGCCCTGGCTGTCAGTCCACGCCAGATAGCCGTTGAAGCCGACCACACCCGTCTGTGACGTGACGCCGGCTGCGGCCTGCTGCACCGTGCCGACCTCTAGCTTGGCGTCCGCGTTGACGCGGTAGGTGTTGACCACCGCGCGCAGCGTGTCGAGCGCCGCCGGGGTCGCGTCGGTCAGGTCGAGTTCCAGCGCGCTGAAGAACACCCCGTCCTGCTGCAAGAAAATGTTGAGCACGCGCGGGCCAAGCTGGGGATAGGTGCGCACGCCGGTGATGCGGTGGCTGAGGTCGTCCTGCGCGGTGCGCTCGAACTCCTCCCACGCATAGGTAGCCAGATCATCTGGCGGCAGATAGTCGGCGACCTTCTGCGCAAAGGCTTCGGGCGTGCGGGGGTCGCCGGTGTTGACCACGTACACGCTCAGCCAGGTGATCTCGCGGCCATCACGCAGCGCCGAAAACTGCACGCGCACGCCGCTATAGTCCAGCAATTCCTGGGGGATCCAATCCGGGGGCATCCGCAGCGAAAACACGCCCGTCGGATGCTCGTAGGTCACAAACCCGGCATCCAGCGGGGACGGGTTGTCGTGCTCGATGACCGGCTCGTTGAGTTCGTCACACCCGGCCAGCGTCACCAGCAGCGCCAGCGCGATCAACCCGGCCAGCACCACCGGACCGCCGGGCCGCGTCCGGTGATTATTCCTCGAAATAAACATACACTTGCAGCCTGCCCAGAGTGAGTTCGTCGCCATCGCGCAGACGCTTCTCGACCCCGGTCGGCAGCAGTTCACCGTTGACCTGGGTGCCGTTGGTGCTGTGCAGGTCCATCACATACACGGCACTCTCGTCGCGCAGCAGCCGCGCATGACGCCGCGACACCCCCTGATCATCCGCACCATAGGGCGACAGGTTCAGGAAAGTGGCCTCGTCGGATTGCTCGCTCGTGCGGCCCAGGATGACCTCCTGGCGCAGTTGGACCATGATCGGGGCCGGATCGTTGTTCACCTGCAAGATCAGCACCCCCTCCGGCCCCAGTTCGCTGGGGTTGCTCTGGACGCTCTCGTCGTCCCCTAACTGGCGCGTGGACAGTGGCACCGCCACCAGGGCGACCCCACACCGTTCGCAAAATACCATTCCTTCATAATTTTCGTACCCGCAGTGCTGGCATATCTGCATAATCCCCTGTCCTTTCTGCGCCGATCCCTTCCTTATTCATTATGACGTAAAACCGCCTTCTGCGCGACTGCCTGCACCGCGCTTCCCTAATACACCCGCCCGGGATCGAATTCGTCGGGGTCGGGCGGTTTGGGCAGCTCCAGCTTGTCGCCCAGAAAGTCCAGCGCGCGCTGCCAGGCGTCCTGCGCCGCCGTCGCCTGGAACGCGGAGCCGGCATCGTTGAAGAAGCCGCGCGACACGTCGGGATAGACCACGATCTCGTGCTCCAGCCCGGCCTGTTCGAGCGTGGTGCGCAGCGCCGCGATCTGCTCCGGCGTGATGGCCGGGTCTTCCGCCGCGAACAGCCCCAACAGCGGACAGCTCAACATGCGCAGTTCCGCCGGCTGGAGCTGGTCCGGCAGCCCGTAGAACACGGTCAGCGCGCGCAGATCGTCGCGGAAGACCGCCGTCTCCAGCGCCAGCCGCGCCCCCCACCCCCAGCCCAGCAGCCCGACTTTGCCGTTGCAGCGGTTGTGCGACTTGAGCGCGTGCAGCGCCGCCTTGACCTGGGCCAGCGTCGTCTCGCCGAGCTGCTGCACCAGGGCCTCGGCCTGGGCCGGGGTGTCGGCGGTCTGCTTGTTGAACAGGTCCGGCGCGATCACATAGTAGCCCAGTTCGGCAAAGCGCCGCACCTGGCTGCGGATGTGCGGCGTGAGGCCCCAATGGTCATGGAGCAGCACCAGCCCCGGGAACGGGCCGCCGAGGTCGGGATGCGACCAGAACGCCGGCAGGTGGTGCCCGTCCGACACGATCTGGATGTAGCCGCTGACAATGCTGTGCTGAAGGTGACTGGCCTCAAACATAGGGGTTGCTCCTCAGACTTGGTTGCTCAGATAGGGACCCACGACACCTGCCGCCCCTCGAAACGGCACACCCGCGTAAAGCCGACCGCCTGCACCAGGTCGCGCGCCACGTCCAGGCCCGCGCCGACGTGCGCCGGGCGATGGCCATCGCTGCCCAGCGTGAGCAGTTCGCCGCCCATCGCGCGGTACCAGCGCAGCGCCGCTTCTGCCGGGTGCAGCTCGTTGACCGCGCGGCGCAGCCCGGACGTGTTGATCTCGACCGCGATCCCGTTGTCGATGCAGGCGTGCCACACCGGGCGCACCCAGTCTTCCCACGCGGTAATGTCGAAGTGGCCGTAGACCTCGTAGGCGGTGCGCTTGATCACGTCCGGGTGGGCCAGCACGTCAAATCCGCCGTGCCGCGCCATCCGCGCCAACTCCTCGAAATAGGCCGGGATCGTCGCCTCGGGCGGGGCGTGCTCGAACATCGCGGCGTCGAACACGATCGCGTCACCGACCCAGTGCAGGCTGCCCAGCACCACGTCATAGGGCCAGGCATCGAGCACGGGCTGCTGCTCGGCATGGAAGAGGTGATGCTCGCCCACCTCGACGCCCGCGCGGATGGTCAGCCCTTGCGCCACGAACGTTTGCCGCGCCGCGTCGAGTGCCGCGAAGTAGGCGTCGGGATCGTAGAATCCGGCGCAGTCGTCCTCGGGTTTGGAATCAAAATGGTCGGTGAACGCGATCTCGGTCAGGCCGCACTGCAGCGCGCGGTGACACATGGCACGCATCGTCGCGTCGGAATCGCAGCTCGCCAGGGTGTGCAGGTGGTAGTCGTGTGGAATCGTCATGCCGTGCTTTCTGGATACAGGTCAGGATACGCCAACCGGAAGCAGTCAATCCTCATTATACTCAAAAATCCCGCGCGGCGTGAAATGGACGCGACACCCGGCGTTTGCCAGCAGGCGCACGCCGGGTCATAATGGGCAGCATGGCAACCCAAACGATTCAACACGGACGCGTGACGTGGACGAATATCGAGCGCATCACGCCAGACGACATCCGCCGGCTGAAAGAGGCCTATCCACACTTCCACCCGTTGGACCTGGAAGACCTCCAGAGCCGCATCGAGCGTCCCAAGATCGACGAATACGATGATTACCTGTTCGTCGTGATGCAGTTTCCGCTGTGGGACCCGGTGCAGCGCGTCAGCCGCGCGGCAGAAGTCGATATGTTTGTCGGCAGCGGCTATCTCGTCACCGCCAGCGACGGGACCCTCAAGCCGCTGCGCGAGTTATTCGAGCAATGCCAGACCCAGACCGCAACGCGCGAGCAGTTCATGGGGCGTGGGGCCAGTAAGGTCTTCTACGCCGTCATCGACCGGTTGGTGGACTACATTTTGCCGATTCTCTACAAAGTGGATGCCAACATCCGCAGCCTGGAAGAAGAGATCTTCAGCCAGGAATCGCGCCGCGTGATGCAGGACCTGTCCTTCATCCGGCGCGACGTGATCGCGCTGCGCCGCATCATCCGTCCCCAGGTGACGATCGTCGAAAACCTGGAGCGCGTCGACCGCCCCTTCATCCGCGAGGACCTGGACGTCTACTTCGGCGACATCCTCGACCATGTGATGAAGGCGTACGAAATCGTCGAGGACCACCGCGAGGTGATCATCGGGCTGTCGGATACCGCCAACGCCCTGGTCAGCTACCGGCTGAACGAAGTGATGCAGATTCTCACCGTGATCTCGGTGATCATGCTGCCGCTGACGTTGATCAGTGGCATTTACGGCATGAACATCGCGCTGCCGCTGATGCACCACGACAGCGCGTTCCTGCTGGTGATGGGGCTGATGTTTGGGATCGCCTTGTCGATGCTGGCCTATTTTCGACACCGGGGGTGGTTGTGAAACCTGCACGCCTGATCCGCCATACCAGAGAACTGCACGCCCTGCTTGACGAGATCAAGAACGAGTTCTTGCTGGCGTTAGATACCGAATCCAACAGCCTGTACGCCTATTACGAGCAGGTCTGCCTGATCCAGCTTTCGACGCGCCAGGCCGACTACATCATCGACCCGCTGGCAGTGGACGACATGGACCCGCTGGGCGAGCCGCTGGCCAACCCGGCGGTCGAGATCGTGTTCCACGCGGCGGAGTACGACGTCATCACGCTCAAGCGCGACTTTGGCTACACCTTCAGCAACATTTTCGACACCATGCTGGCCGCGCGCATCTGCGGCTGGAAGCGGGTCGGGCTGGGCAACATCCTGGCCGACCAGTTCGGCATCCATGCCCAGAAGAAATACCAGCGCGCCAACTGGGCCAAGCGCCCGCTGCCCGACGAGCAGTTGCGCTACGCCCAGATGGACACGCACTACCTGCCCGAGCTGCGCGATATGCTGGTCGCGGAACTCGAACGCCTGGGGCGCGTGGCCGAGGCGCGCGAGACGTTCGCCGCGCTGCCGGACCTGCCGCCCGCCGAAATGCACTTCGACCCGGCGGGCTACTGGCGCATCCACCAGGTGCGCCAGCTCACCCCGCGCCAGATGGCGCTGGCCCGCGAGCTGTACCTGGAGCGCGACCAGATCGCCCGCCAACGTGATCGTCCACCCTTCAAAATCTTCAACAACAAAACGCTGGCCGAACTGGCCCGGGTCGGGCCGCGCCACATCGATGACCTGCACGCCATCAAGGGCATGTCGTCGACCAACATTCGCCGCTATGGGAAGGCGATCCTGGCCGCGGTCGCACGCGGGCAGAACGCGCCCCCGCCGGAGCGTCCGCGCCAGAGTCGTCCCCCCGACCCCGCCGTGCAGGATCGCTACGAGGCGCTGCACACGTGGCGCAAACGCCGGGCCTCCGCGCGCGGCGTGGAGTCGGACGTGATCGTCCCGCGTGACACGCTGTGGGCGCTGGCGCACCGCGACCCGGACTGTGTCGAGGAACTGGACGACATTCCCGGCCTGGGTCCCTGGCGGCGCGCCGAATACGGTGACGAACTGATCGCGGTGCTGGAAAAAACGAACGCGGAGCATTGACAGACTGTCTGAAAAGGCCCTCACCTCTCCGATCAAATGAGCGAGGGAAAAAACGCGCGCTGTGACTCCCCCTCGCCCACCGGGTGGGAGAGGGGGCCGGGGGGTGAGGGGCAGGCCATCCCAGACCATAACTCCTTATTAACAAGCGAGGATTTTTACTATGAAAATTACTTTTCACGGCGCAGCCCAAACCGTCACCGGCTCGCAGCATTTGGTCGAAGCTAACGGCCAACGCCTGCTGCTGGACTGCGGCCTGTACCAGGGCCACCGCCACGACGCCTTCGAGCGCAACCGCAACCTGCCCTACAACGCGGAACAGGTCGATGCCCTGGTGCTCAGCCACGCCCACATCGACCACAGCGGCAACATCCCCAACCTGGTCAAGAGCGGCTTCACGGGCGACATCGTGTGCACCTTCGCCACGCGCGACCTGTGCTCGACGATGCTGCTGGACAGCGCTCACATCCAGGAGCGCGACGCCGAATTCGTCAACAAGAAGCGCGCCCGCAAAAACGAGCCGCCCATCGACCCGATCTACACCACCGAAGACGCCATGACCAGCCTGAACTACTTCAGCGCGATCGGCTACCACCGCCAGCGCGAGATTCTGCCGGGCATTTTCATCACCTTCCTGGACGCCGGGCACATGCTGGGCAGCGCGATCGTGGTGCTGGACATCGAAGACCGCGACGCCGGGCGCGATGTGCGCGTGGTGTTCAGCGGCGACCTGGGCCGCGAGTTGATCCCGATCATCCGCGACCCGGAGACGGTCGAACACGCCGACGTGTTGATCATGGAAAGCACCTATGGCGACCGGCAGCACGAACCGTATTTCGACTCCGAAAAGCGGCTGGAAAACATCATCAACCAGACGCACCAGCGCGGCGGCGCGGTGATCATCCCGTCGTTTGCCGTCGGGCGCACGCAGCAGCTGGTCTACACGCTGCACAAGCTGATGGTCGCGCGCGATATCCCGCAGCTGCCGGTCTTCGTCGACAGCCCGCTGGCGATCAACGCCACGTCGGTCTTCCGGCTGCACCCGGAATGCTACGACGCGGAGATGCGCGCGTTCATGCTCCAGGAGGGCGACCCGTTCGGCTTCGACTCGCTGCGCTATACGCGCTCGGTCGAGCAGAGCAAAGAGCTGAACTTCATGCGCCAGCCGTTCATCGTGATCAGCGCCAGCGGCATGGCCGAACACGGGCGCATCCTGCACCACCTGCGCAACCGGATCGAAGACCCGGCCAACACGGTGCTGATCGTCGGCTGGCAGGCGCCGCACACGCTGGGCCGCCGCATCGTGGAGCAGCAGGAGACGGTGCGCATCTTCGGCGAGGAGCACCACCTGCGCGCGCAGGTCGAGGTCATCAACGGCTTTTCCGGCCACGCGGACCACGACGAACTGCTGGCCTGGGCCAGCGCCATCACCAAGCGCCCGCGCCAGACGTTCCTGGTGCATGGCGAGCCGGACTCCGCGCAGGCGCTCGCGCAAAGCCTGGAATCCGACGGCAGCTATGAGGATGTCGTGGTGCCGGAGCTGCACCAGACGGCGAAAATTAGCTGAGCCGGGGGACAGGGGGACGAGAAGACGCATCAGTCCCCAATCAGCCTGTCTAATACCGGACACCACCTCGTAAACGATCTTGTTGGCGAACTGCTTCTTTGGCTCTCATCCCCTGGCTCTGCCGGAAGGGTGAGGGCCTTCTTTTCGCTTGCGCCCTGCTCCATACAGGAAAAGCGCTTTCGCCCGGCAATGCGGGATGATCCGCAGGGGCGCGGCTGAGGATCGGCACTGTGATCCGGCCCGGCCCCCTGCGGTATAATGCGCGGTGAAGGCCTTTAGTTTTTCCACCACAAAAATTAATGTTCTGGGAGAGTCTATGCTCAAGATCGCCGTTTTTGGGTTCTATGGCCCGGACCAGGCCGCCAGCACGCCGCCGGATAGCAGCCAGCATGTATCGCCGGTCAGCACCGCGGCGTTTATGGAGGCCGTGCTGGCGATGCTGCCCGCCGACCAGCGCCCCGCTTCCCCCACCACCGACACCCCGTGCTTCATCAAGCTGGCGCGCCCACCGCAGCCCCCGGTCTACATCCAGTCCGTCAGCGACCGGATGGCGACCGGTGCGGGCCTGCTGAACTGTGACGGCTATATTGTGATCATCGACGCGGTGAAAATCCTCGCCCCGCGCATCATCCAGCGCGCGCTGCGCCGCCTGTACCACGCCCATCCCCACGCCGACGTGATCCTCGCCGCCGGGCGGCAGCACGAACCCGACGCGCTGTCTTCCGACGAGCTGCGCGCGGCACTGGGGCTGCACCCGGACCTGCCGATCTACCCCTACGTCCCGACCGACCCGGCCAGCGTGCACCGGCTGGTCGCGCGCATGATCGGCTACGTCGACAACCCGGACCGCCGCCCGCCGCCGATCTTCGCCGGCGAGGACGCGCCCGCGCCGCCGCCCCCGGAACCGGCCCCGGACACCCCCACGCCGGCCCCGCCCCGCCCGCACATTCACGGCCTGGACCACGTCGCGATCACCGTCAGTAACCTGTCACGGTCGCTCGATTTTTACCGGGGCGTGCTCGGCTTCCGGCTGTTGGGGCACCTGGATTTCCCCGGCGATCCGCGCGGGTTCAGCATCGCCTACCTGGACACCGGGCGCGGCCAGTTGGAGCTGTTCAGCTTCAACGCGGGCGAGACGCGACCCTCTGGCGGGCAGTCCGACGACATACAGGTCGGGCTGCGGCATTTCGCGCTGCGCGTGACCGGGCTGGACGCCATCGCCGAGCAGTTGATGTGCGCCGGCGTGCCGTTTACAATTACGCCGATGGACGCCGCCGGCGGGGTGCGCATCGCGTTCTTCACCGACCCCGACGGCACGCTGATCGAACTCATCGAGGGCGACCTGACGTACTCGCGGCGATGATGATCGTTTTTTGGACCGACACATAAGGAGGGCACGATGGGCAAATGGCAGCGTTGGGGAATCGCGCTGGTGATCGGGCTGGCGCTGGTGATGGGCAGCAGCACGGCAGCACAGGATGATGGCGGGTTCACCATCCGCGGGGTGGTGGCGCGCACACCGGACTGCACCGGGGCGCGGCTGGCGGTCGAGGTGGGACTGGCGCCGCTGAACGAGAGCACGCGGCCCCATTGGGCCAACGGGCGCTTCTCGTTCGACAACGTGCCGGACGGCAGCCACACGCTGGCGATTGACCCGCCGTGTGCGCGCGGCCTGTGCTGGCCGGAGCAGACGGTCACGGTCAGCGGGGCGGACGTGGAGGTGACGCTGTGCCCGGAGGACAAGGTCGAGGTCCCGCATAACATGACCGCGCCAGGCATGGCCCGGCTGGGTGCGCCGGATGCGCCGGTGCAGGTCATGGTCTTCCAGAACTTTACCTGCGGTCACTGCCGCTTCTACCACCAGACCGATCTGGCCTGGTTCATCGAGGATTATGTCGTGCCGGGCCAGGCGTCGGTGCAGATCGCGCTGATGGCATTCGGCGTGCAGCCGGCCTCGTCCGACGCGGCCTACGCGGCGCTGTGTGCCAGCGAGCAGGGCGCATACTGGGACATGGAGGAAAACCTGTTCGAGCTGGCCGCCCGGCTGCCGCCGATGGAAGCCTTCGCGATGGACCAGATTCGGACCACCGCCGAATACACCGGGCTGGACGCCGACGAGTTGATCACCTGCGTCGAATCCGAGCGCTACCGCGACAGCCTGACCGCGATCAGCAAGCTGGCGATGGACCTGAACGTGCGCGGCACGCCTACCGCCCTGATCCGCTACGACAGCGACGGCACCTGGCAGATCGTCCCGCGCAGCTACGAGGAATTGCAGCAGCGCGTCGCAGCCGTCACCAACGACGACAGCTCCACACCGTACGACTTCGCGCTGCCCGCGCTGGACGGGGACACGGTCGCGCTGAAGGATTTCCGGGGCCAGCACACGGTCGTCACCTTCTGGCGGACGGACTGCCCCGCGTGCCTGGATACGCTGGCGGCGCTGCGCGCGTACACCGGCCAGCAGGATGACCCCATCGCCGTACTGGCGATCAACGCCGGGCAGGCGGCGGACACCGTGCGCGCCTTCGCCGAGGCGCAGGATATCCCGTTCCCCGTGCTGCTGGACGCCGATCAGCGTGTGGTGGATGCCTACGGCGTGACGGACTACCCCACCACGGTCCTGATGGGACCGCAGGGGATGCCGTGGCAGTTGTGGGGATCGCCGCTTGATCTGCGCGCGCTGGACGACATCGTGTCCGCACCGGACGGGGAGTGAGTGGGCGACGCGCATGAATTTGCCGATCCCGCCCGAATCCGCGAAACTCTACAGCATTAAAAAACATCAACGAAAATTGAGGTGTCCTCATGCAACGCAAACACTTACCGCTGCTGGCTGCCGTGATGGTGCTGGGGCTGGTCGGCGCGGCGATCACGCTCGCGCAGGGCGACGATCCCAACCCCACGCTCGACCCCGACCCGACGGTGCGCGCCGGGGTGGAGGCGGCCCTGACCGCGACCGCCGAGCGCCTGATCCCGCCTGAGCCGACGCGCGTATCCAACGCCGACGCCGCCGATGATGACGCCTTCCTGGGGCCGGTAGATGCGCCGGTGGTGATCGTGGAGTTCTCAGACTTCCAGTGCGGCTACTGCGGGCGCTGGTACCAGGAAGTCCTGCCGCAAATCCGCGCGACATACCCCGACGAGGTGAAATTTGTCTACCGGGACTTCGTGATCTTCGGCGAGGATTCAGCGCGCGCCGCCCAGGCGACCGAGTGCGCCGAAGAACAGGGCGCGTTCTGGGACATGCACGACGCGATCTTCGACAGCGGCGAACCCTCGACACAGGACATGCTGGTCGGGCTGGCGGGCGATATCGGGCTGGATGCCGGCGCGTTCGAGGAATGCCTGACCAGCGAGCGCTATCTCGACGAGGTGCTGGCCGACTACCAGGACGCGACGAGCTTCGGGTTTGGCGGCACGCCGGGCTTCGTGATCAACGGCCAGGTGCACGCCTTCGGTGCGCAGCCCTTCGAGACGTTCGACCGCATCATCCAGCAGGAACTGGCCAACCCTGGCGGGCAGACGGCCCCTGCCACCGCGACGCCCCCCCCCGGCCCGACGACCGCCTTCGATGCGACGGTCGCGCCGCAGGTGGACGCCGCCTTGACGGCAACGGCGGCCTTCGTGCCGACCAACACCCCGCTGCCGACCCGCATCCCGCGCAGCACATTCAGCGACGATGACGCCTTCCTGGGACCGGCGGATGCCCCGGTCGTGATCGTCGAGTTCTCGGATTTCCAATGTGGGTTCTGCGGGCGCTGGTACCGGGACGTGCTGCCGCAAATCCGCGAGCAATATCCCGACGCAGTGAAATTCGTCTACCGTGACTATCCGATCTTCGGCGCGGATTCCGTGCGCGCCGCCCATGCGACCGAGTGCGCCGAGGAACAGGGCGCGTTCTGGGAGATGCACAACCTGATCTTCGATAAGCTGGAGGCCGACGAACGCCCGCCCTTCGACCAGGTAGCAATGGTGAGCTATGCCGGCGAGTTGGGGCTGGATACGGGCGCGTTCGAGGAATGCATGGCCAGCGAGCGCTACATGGAGGAGATCATCAACGACGCCCGCGCCGCGCGCGAGTACGGCTTCCAGGGCACGCCGGGCTTCATCATCAACGGCGTGGTGCACGCCTTCGGTGCGCAGCCCTTCGAGACGTTCGACCGCATCATCCAGGACGAACTGGCGCGTGCTTCGGACGCCGGCGCGCCCGACACTGACGCGGCTGCCGAACCCGCCGCCCCATCCGCCGCCAACTGGTCCGAGGCCGCGCCGGGACAGTACATGCACACCAACGCCAACGCCCTGATCATCTACGAGATCACGTCGCTGGAAAGCTTCGTGCTGGACTCCGGGCTGGCGATGCCGGACTCCGACACGCCGCTGCTCGACGTGCTGGCGCAGGCGGAAGACAGCCTGCAAGGACAGGTCGCCGAGATGGGGCTGGCCAGCGACGACGACCCGTTCACCGGGCCGCAGCACCAGCAGATCGGCGAGATGCAGGTCGCGGCGCTGCGGCTGATGCTGCCGTCCCAGTTCGACGGACAGGGCCAGTTCTTCGCCGGGATCGACACGGTGTGGATGCTGATCGACCGGGCCGACGACGGCATGAGCCTGGTGATCTACCAGTACGAGGGCGATCCCAGCCCGGCAGTGTACGACGACTTCCTGGCGTGGCTCGCGGCGAACATGGGGATGCTGACGAGCTAGCGGGTTTAATAAGCGTCGGTTTGCCCCTCACCCCCCGGCCCCCCTCTCCCACCCAGTGGGGCGAGGGGACACCGCCCGCAGAGCGGCGGGGGGAGGGGTCGTCTACTGCACCAGGATCGTGATCGTCACCGGGGCGCTGGCGACCAGATCGCCCTGGGCGTCGCGCGCATAGGCGATCACGTCCAGCGTGTAGGTGCCGGTCGTGTCCGGCTGGTAGACGAACACATTCTGAAAGACCGGCTGATTCCCACCGGGCAGCAAATCCACCACCTGATCGAAGCGGCGCAGTTCCACACGCTCGACCCCGCCAAGCTGCACCGTCGCGGTGAAGTCGATCAGCACCGTCTCCCCCAGGTTATAGACCGCCCCATCCGCCGGATTGTCGATGCGCACCGCCGGCTTGTAGCGCGGGTCGAAGGTCGGCGTCAGGCTGGGCGCGGGCGTGCTGGTCGGCACGGTCGGCGTCGGGCTGGGCGCGGGCGTGATCGTTGGCGGCAGCGTGCGGGGCGGGACCGGCGTTGCAAGGGGCGGCAGGGTGTTCGGCACCGGCGACGCAGGCCGCGCCGTCGACGGGACAGTCATTGTCGGCGGCAGCGCGGTCACCGTCGCGGTGACGTTGCGCGTCGAGGTGGGCGGCGGCGGCAGCGCGCCCCCGCCGTCATCGTCCCCAGGCGACGACAGCCAGTACGCGCCCAAAATAGCGGCCCCACCAACCAGCACCAGCGCCACGATCACAAGCGCCCCGATCCAGAACCAACTGGTCGTCGTGCCGCGCGGCGGCTCGGCGTAGCGCGGGGGCGGCGTGTAGACCGGCGGCGCGTAGCTGGGCGGCGGGGGCACCGGCGCGGGCGGGACCGGCTCCGGGCGGACCTGGTCGGCTTCCTGCGTGCGGTCGATGGCGGTCTGCTCCGGCAGCCGGGACGGCGCTTGCAGCGCGTGTTCCAGGTCGCGCGCCACGTCCAGCGCCGAGGCGTAGCGATCCTCGCGGGACTTGGCCAGCGCGTTGGCGATCACCGGCTCCAGGCTGCGCGGCAGGTCCGGGTTGATGTTGTGCGGAGGCGGCGGCGCGGCGTCCAGGTGCAGGTACATCAGGCTGTGCGGCGTCTCGGCGCTGAACGGCACCTGCCCCAGCAGCATCTGGTACACGATCACGCCCAGCGCGTACACATCCGTGCGCCCATCGACCGGCTCGGAGCGCCACTGCTCCGGGGCCATGTAGGTCGGCGTGCCCATCACCTGCCCCGTCGCGGTGAGGCCGGTCGTGCCGCCCGCCAGCAGCTTGGCGATCCCGAAGTCGGTCAGGTAGGCGTTGCCGAGGTCATCCAGCAGGATGTTGGTCGGCTTCAGGTCGCGGTGAACGATGCCGCGCAGGTGGGCGTAATCCAACGCAGCGGCGATCTGTTCGGTGAGCTGCCGCACGCGCGCAACAGGCCGCGCGCCCTGGCGCAGTTCGTCGGCCAGGTTGCCGCCTTCCATCAGCCGCATCACCAGGTAGGTCTGCCCGAAATCGTACACGGGCAGGATGTGCGGGTGCTGGAGCCGGGCGATCACCTGGGCTTCGCGCTCAAAGCGCGCGACGAACTCCGGGTCGCCGGCCAGTTCGGACGCGATGATCTTGATCGCCACGTCACGGTCCATGCTGGGCTGGTGCGCCTGGTAGACGGTCGCCATGCCGCCCTTGCCGATGATGCGGCGCAGATAGTACGGGCCAAGTTGGGTATCAGAAAGATCGCTCATGGGGCTGCCTGTTCGTCGTGTATGGACTCCGCCCTAAGCATAGCCGGACTGCGGGCCACAAGCAAACGCGCCGCCAGTTGGCACGCCGCGCGGATTGGCCTACAATGCGACAATACGCCGCACAAGGAGGCCGCTATGCCCGCCCCGATCCTGCTGGACTTTCCCGACTCGTTCGAGACCGAACGCCTGATCATCCGCGCACCGCGCCCCGGCGAAGGCCGCGCCGTCAACGCCGCGATCCGCGCCTCGCTGGATGCGCTGCGCCCCTGGATGCCCTGGGTGCAGCCGGTCCCGTCGGTGGACGACACCGAAGCGCACGGACGCCGGGGGGCGGCCCACTTCCGGCTGCGGAAGGACCTGCCGCTGCGGCTGTGGCGCAAAACGGACGGCGAATTCGTGGGCAGCAGCGGCCTGCACCGCATCGACTGGAGAGTGCCGCGCATGGAGATCGGCTACTGGGTGCGCAGCGACCTGGGCGGGCAGGGCTACATCACCGAAGCGGTGGAGGGCATCACGCAGTTCGCCTTCACGCACCTGGATGCGCGGCGGCTGGAGATCCACTGCGACGCGCGCAACACGCGCAGCGCCGCCGTCGCCGAACGGGCCGGGTACACGCTCGAAGCGCGGCGGCACCATCACCGCCGCGACGTGTCCGGCGAGTTGTGCGATGTGCTGGTCTACGTGCGCTTCCCGTCGCGGTAAGCGGCCCGCGCGGCGATCCCGTCACACGTCGATGCGTTTGTCGGAGAACGTCTGGATCAGGCCAAAGGCAATCGCGCCCAGCCCGATCACCAACCCCAGCGCCCCGCCGCCCAGCGCGATCATCAGCGCGGTGGTGTCGATGCGGCGCTCCAGCACGGCCTGGCCGGGATCGTCGGGGTCATAGTACACGTCGACCGTCGCCCCGCACGGGTAGTCGTCCACGATATCATAGGCTTCCGAGCGCAGGTTGTAGGACGGCTCGAAGAAGCTGGTCAGGGACTTGAGGTCGAAATAGACCCGCTCGCCGTCATGCGTGGTGCCGTCCACCCGGTATTCATATTTGATATCGGCAGTGTAGCGGTCGTCGTCGCCGGTGCGGGCAATTTTCACCTTGGAGTGCATGATCTGCCCCGCCGCGCGCGTGTTCGGGATTCTCCTGGGCGGTGAGCAATTGCGGCGCTGCGTCGTCATCCCCGCCGGCATCGTCCGCCCGGCGTCCGCGCGCTTCCAGCACCAGCCCCACGAGGATTAACACGAGCGCCAGCGCGCCCCCGCTGATGAGCAAAATTCCTACAGGCACAGGTCCCCCCTCTGTGATAGATCGGGTGCATGTCAGATTCGGGGCAGTATGGCTGTTTACCCCTATCCTCCCCAGCCCTCCTTTCCCCGTGCGCGGAGACAGGAGGGAGCAGGACACCGTCATATACGGCCCTCAAAAGTCCCTCTCCGCGTGCGGGGAGGGATTTAGGGAGGGGTCAGCCCCAGATGCGAAATGCACCCTGATAGATCAGGTCACTTTGCAGACTATCATAACCCAAGTATAGTAAGCACGAAGCCCCAATTATCCGGGGGCTACGGCGCATGCAACCGATTCGCCTAGTCAGGAGCAAGACCCGTGTTATCCAAAATGATGCCCTCGATTCCGATCCGGTATGCCATCCCCGGCCTGTTGGTCACGCTGATCGTGCTGGCAGTGGGCGCGACCGGCTGGCTGGCGTTCAGCAGCGGGCGGCAAGCCGTCGACGAGCTGGCGCGCCCGCTGAGCCGCGAGATCAGCGCCCGCATCGAGGAATACGTCACCGGCTATCTGTCCCCGCCCACACTCTACAACCGCATGAACGCCGCCGCGATCAACACCGGCAGCGTCGATGCGACTGACTTCGACGCGCTGCAAGCGTTGTTCTGGCGGCAGGCGCAGATGGCCGACGGGCCGACGTCGATCTATTTCGGCACCGAACAGGGCGAACTGCTGGGCATCAACCGCCTGGAGCCGGGCGTGTACGAACTGTGGCGCATGGACGCCACGACCGGCTTCGTGTGGGAGTTCGTCCGCCTGGACGACGACGGGCAGCCGGTCGCGGTTACGGACACCATCGCGGAGTTCGACCCGCGCACTCGGCCCTGGTACCGCGCGGCGCAGGAGGCCGGCGGGCCGGTGTGGAGCGAGGTGTATGCCTTCGCCACCGAAGGCGCGGCGCTGGGCATCTCCCCGGCGATCCCGGTCTACGGGCCGGATGGCGCGCTGCAAGGCGTGCTGTCGATTGACATCACGCTGGCCAACCTGAGCGTCTTCTTGCGCGACCTGTCGATCAGCGAGGGCGGGCAGGCGTTCATCATGGAGCGCGACGGGGCGATGATCGCCACCTCGACCGCCGAGTCGCCGTTCATCCAGGCCGGCGACGAGCAGCAGCGCCTGCAAGCCACCGCCAGCCAGGCCCCGTTGATCCGCGACACGGCCCGCCAGCTTGTCGCGCGCTACGGGGACCTGGGCAGCCTGCAAGCCGGGGACGATTTCATTTACGAGCGCGACGGCCAGCGGCATTACGTCCAGGTGCGCACGGTGCAGGCGCACGGGCTGGACTGGCTGGTCGTGGTCGTGATCCCGGAGGAAGACCTGATGGGGCCGGTGTATGACAACGTGCGCTCGACGCTGCTGCTGGGCGGGCTGGTGCTGGCGCTGGCGGTGCTGATGGGGTTGGTGCTGGGCAGTTGGATCTTCCGGCCCATCGCGGCTATCACCGACGCGGCAGCGGCCATCGAGAGCGACACCTTCACGCCGGACACGCTCGACGATGTGGCGACGCGCACCGACGAACTGGGCCGGCTGGCGCGCGTGTTCCAGCGCATGGCACGCGAAGTCCACGCCCGCCAGGAGAAGCTCAAGCGCCAGGTCGAGCAGCTCCGCATCGACATCGACGCCGCGCGCCGGCAGGAGCAGGTCAAGAAGATCGTCGAGACGGACTTCTTCCGCGATCTACAGGCCAAAGCCCAGGCCATGCGCGAGCAGATGCACCAGACCGAGCGCGATATCGCCGAACTCAGCCGCTTCTCGGAGGGGGTCACCCCGCCGGAGGATGACGACGACGACACAGACACAGACGATCCGCCGGGTGGGGAAGACTGATCCCGGGGCACAGCACACCCCGACACCGCAGGCCCTCACCCCGCCGCCCGGGATCACGGCATGTCGCGCATCACGCGGTCGACCATCTGGTCGAGCGTGTCCAGGTTCTCGACGGTCAGGTCGGGGTCGGGGATGTAAATGTCGAAGTTGTCCTCCACAAACACGCCGAACAGCGCCAGCGAGAACGAGTCCACCAGCCCGCCGGTGATCAGCGGCTCGTCGTCTTGCAGGTCGTAGTCCGGCATGCGGATCATGTCGTTAAGCACAAAGGTGCGCAGTTGGTCGTGTACGGTGTTGCGATCCATGAGCGTTCCTCTATCTCCTAAAAACCTTGATATACAAACGGTTCGGCGGTGGTCGCCTGCGTCACCAGCCAGATCAGCAGCATGGCCAGCGCCAGCAGCGTCGCCTGCACCAGCCGCGGCCAGCGCAAGAAGACCACCTCGTCACGCGCCTGCGCCCAGTCTATCCACAAAGCCGGGATCAGTACAACCAACAGGCGCAGCGTGGGCCGCGTGCCGGAGGTGAACGCCAGCAGCCCGCGCCAGTAGTCCAGCGCGACCGGCAGCTCCATGCGGAACGGCACCCAGGCCAGCACCACCAGCCCGAACACCACGCCCCGCGCCGCAAGCTGCCGCCAGCGCGGCTGCTGCGCCGGGGGCCGCGCCGGTCGCCAGAACGCCAGCACGCGCTCCCCGACCAGATACACCCCGTGCAGCCCGCCCCAGGCCAGCATGTGCCAGCCGGTGCCGTGCCACATGCCGCTGGCCAGCATCGCCAGCAGGGGCGGCAGCAGGATGTTGGGCACGTTGCCGCGCCGGGGATCGCGGCGCAGCAGCGCGCGGCTGGTCGGGAAGTAGATATAGTCGCGCAGCCAGTGGGAGAGTGTAATGTGCCAGCGGTTCCAGAAATCCGACAGGCTGCGGGCGATATACGGCAGGTTGAAATTGCGCGAGAGTTCGATGCCGAACAGGCCGCTGGTGCCGCGCGCCACGCTGGTGTATCCGGCGAAGTCGTTGTACAGCGCGAAGGCATACGCCACCAGGTAGCCCGCCAGTTCCAGGCTGGTGAACACCCGGGGCTGGCGGAAAATGTCCGGGGGGATCATCTGCGTGAGCGTGTCGGCGATGACCAGCTTACGCACCACGCCGACCACGATCAGCGTGGTGCTGCGCGCCAGCGCCGCCTCGTCGACCACGCGCGCCGCGCCAAGCTGCGGCAGCAGTGTACGCGCGCGCTCGATGGGGCCGGCCAGCAGGCGCGGGAAATAGGCCATGTACAGCGCGAAAGCGACCGGGTCATGGCTGGGCGAGGCCTGCCCGCGCGCCACGTCCACCAGGTAGGATATCACCTGCACCACGTAGAACGACATGCCGACCGGCAGCACGATATCCAGCGCGCCGGAGCCGTCGCGCAGTCCCACGCGCCCCAGCCACGCGCCCAGGTCATCCGCAAAAAAGCCCGCGTACTTGAAGAAGCCCAGCGCCGCCAGGTTCACGCCGATCCCCAGCCACAACCGGCGGCGGTGCGGCGTGCCGTCAGCGCTCCGCAGGCGGGGGGCCAGGGCGAAGTTGAACGCAGTCAACGCGGCCAGCACGCCCGCATACCACGCGCTCCAGGTGACGTAAAAGCCATACGACGCGGCCAGCAGCAGCACATTCTGCGGGCGGCGCGGCAGCGCATAGTACAGCGCCAGCACCAGGGCCGTGTAGGCGGCAAATTGCAGCGAGATCAGGGTCATACGTGCGTCACCGGGGCAGCAGGGACGAGGGCGCGAGAGTCTCGGCAAACCAGCGGCTGAAGACCTGCGCGCCGTGATCGTTGACGTGCAGCCCGTCCTCGGCCCAGCCGTCATCCGGGATCAGGTCGCGCGAACTGGTGACCCACAGCGGCACGCCGTGCGGCTCGGCCAGCGCGGCGATGGCGTCGAAGTGGGCGAAATAGGCCGGCGTGCCGCCCTCGAACATGGCCAGCACGAACGCCGGCAGCGGCATCTCGACCAGCAGCACCCGCGTGCGGTCGCTGCGCAGCGCGACGATCCCCTCCAGCGCGGCCCACTCCGCCGCCGCCAGGGTGAAGTCCACGAAATACTCCGGCGGCTCGATGGTGGCTGGGTCGAAGGGGCGCGTGGCGAAAAACGGCTGGTAGCCGTCGCACGGGGCGTCGGTGAAGGTCAGCCGCCAGTGATAATAGTCGGCGTCCGGCCAGTTGCGGAAGGCCAGGTAGTGCCGGTAGAGTTCGGAATGGGCCGCCAGCCAGCCTTCGACGCTGAACGTGCCGCGCGTATAAGCGACCCAGGGCGTCTCGGCGATGCCGTCGTACACGTCGCCGGCCTGCGCGGCGTCGGTCGCCAGCGCGCGCAGCGTAAAGCCGTAGACCAGCAGGCGCGGCGTGTAGCGCTCGACCAGCAGGTCGGCCACCAGATGGGCCGAGCGTGCCGTTAGCGCGGGCAGCCCGAAGTTGTAGCAGGTGATGGCTTGCCCGGTCTGCGCGTGGTAGTCCTGTTCGATCAGGGTGGGGATGAAGGCGTTGCGCACCACTGAACTGCCCAGGATGATGCAGTCGACGCCACCTTCTTTGGCGGCCAGCCGGTCCAGCAGGCCGATCTTGGCGTCGAAGGTGGGGTTCTCGCTGCCGGCGGCGATCACCGGGCCGGTGTCGTCCGGCAGCAGGCGCACCGCCGCTTCGCCCGCCCCGAGCAGCACGATCAGGATCAACACGGCCAGCACAAACGTCTGGCCGGGGAGGGTGCGCACTTGCAGCGTCGATTTCATGCCGTCCTCGCGGTATGGTACCAGGCAGTGCTGGCGAGTTCCAGCAGGGTACTTGGGCTTACCCCTCCCTAAATCCCTCCCCGTAAATGGAGAGGGACTTGTGATCCTGGTCTGGTTCCCCTCTCCGCGCGCGGGGAGGGGTAAACCGGCCTGCTGCCCACTCGCGCTCACGCTTTGCTACACAAACACAAGGGGACGTAGCATGATCATACGCCCCCGCAAGCGGAGGGGGTGGGATTCGAACCCACGGTAGCGCGAGGCGCTACAACGGTTTTCGAGACCGCCCCAATCAACCACTCTGGCACCCCTCCGTATTCAATTGTTATTTCTGGCCTTCGGCGCGCAGCCGGGCGAAAAAGTCCCGGATGAGCTGCGCGGCCTCGTCGGCCAGCACGCCGCGCGTCACCGCCACGCGGTGGTTAAGCTGCGCGTGGGCGGCGATGTTCAGCACACTGCCCGCCGCGCCCGCCTTCGGATCGTCCGCCGCATAGACCAGGCGCGGCAGCCGGGCCAGCACCATCGCCCCGGCGCACATCGCACACGGCTCAAGCGTACAGTATAACGTAACGCCCTCCAGCCGCCAATGGCCGATCACCTGCGCCGCCGCCCGGATCGCCAGCAGTTCGGCGTGGGCGGTGGGGTCGCTGTCGATCTCGCGGCGGTTGTGCCCGCGCGCGATCACGGCTCCAGCGCACACCGCAACGGCCCCGATGGGCACGTCGTCGTGGTCGAGCGCCAGCCGTGCTTCGTCCAGCGCCCGGCGCATCCAGGTGATATCGTCCATCGTGCGGGGCATTATAGCATGACAGCGCATACAGGGGAAGAGTGACTTGGCTTAAAACAGCGACAACTGCCCGTCATCCGGTGGCGCGTCCGGTTCAGCATGATCGCCGGCGTGTTCGTCCGGCGCTTCGCCCGCGTCGGGCACGTCGTCCTGGACCGGGGCGTCGCCAGCGACGGCGGCCTCGTCCGGCACGTCGGGATCGAGCGGCCCCCGCGCCAGCGCTTCCTCGCGCATCGCGTCGAGTTCGGCCTCGTCCAGCCCGGCATGGATCAACACGCGGCGCAGCGTCGGCTCGGTGACCGTGTCGCCGCTGCGGACCACGTACATATAATGCGCGTGCAGACACGCGCGCCACTCGTCGAAGAAAATGCCTTTGTCCATAAAAACCTCCGCAGGGTACTCCCCGCTTCAGCAGGGATGGGGAATGCGAGGGCGCAGCAGCGCCCAACACACCAACCCCAGTTACCTGCCGGCCTCGTCATCGTCCGCCCAGACCCACGCCGGGCAGTAGCCCTCGATCTCGAGCGTGCCCGCGCGCACCAGCCGCCGCACCGTCGCCTGGTTCAGGCTGGCGATGGTCTCCTGCGACCCGATGCGAGTGTAGATCAGGCCCTTGGGCAGCCACTTGACGAAGTCCACTTCCATCCCACCCAGTCGCAGCCGGGTTTGGCCTTCTTCCGACACGTCGCGTTTTCCCCTTCTGCTCATCCTTTTCAAGCATCTAGTACACGTTGGCGGAAATATATGCCCACCGGTTGGCCCTCATCCCCTATCCCCCCCTCACCCCCCGGCCCCCTCTCCCACCCAGTGGGGCGAGGGGGAGTCACAGCGCGCGCTTTTCCCCTCGCCCATTATATGGGAGAGGGGACACCGCCCGCCAGGGCGGAGGGGTGATCTTCCCCCGATTTCTCGGACACAAAAAGTGTCGTAGACTAGAGAAATCAGGAGAAGGAAATGAGCAAGAAAAATCGAAGTTACACCAAGGAATTCAAGCTGGAAGCGTTGGAACTGCTGCGCA
>DAOTUD010000007.1:0-62944 GCA_034437275.1 Anaerolineae bacterium | reverse complement strand
AAGCCGGGATCGCGGCCTGCCAGCCGGTCCCGCAGTTCGAGCAGCCGCCCGCGCCAGCCCAACCGCCGGGGCGCGGCCATCAACACCAGCCCGGCATCCTCAAACAGCGTGTGCACCGTCGTGCCGTCGTCGCTGAAGCGCCCCAGCGTATCCATCGCGATCATCCAGCCGCCGGGTCGCAGCGCGCGCAGCGCGTTATCGAAGGCGCGTTCCTGCTCGGCTTCGTCCCCGGAGCGCGCCAGCCCTTCCTGGTAGATCACGAAATCGAAGGCTGCCGGGGCCAGCGGGGGGTCGATGCGGCTGGCCTGCACGCGCAGGTAACGCGCGATGGGGTACACGCCCAGCCCGTACTGTTCCCCGGCGCGAGCGTCCAGCGCGACGGTGGTGTAGCCCGCCACGTCCAGCCCGTAAGCCAGCCAGCCCATCCCGGCCCCGATCACCGCTGCTTCGCCCAGCGGCGCAATCGGCAGCGCCCCGCTGTCCAGCCGGATCGCCTCCAGGAAGCGCCACAGCAGCGCGGTCGCGCTGGCCTGCTTGGCCCAATAGCCCTCACCATAGCCGGGCAGCCCGGTCTGGGGCAGCTTTTTGAACTGGCTCTCGTCCGGCGCGGTCCAGCCGTGCGCCGCCTGCGCCGAATCGTAGGCTTCGGATTGCGCGTCGATGGCGGGCCGCATTGCCGCCGGGACCAGCCGCAGGATGCCGTCCTCGAAGGGATAGCTGTGCGTTTTGTCTGCGGTGCATTGCAGCCCACCGTTGTGCTTGCGCAGCGGGCCGCCGTCCACCGGGCAGGTGAGCAGCGTTACGTAGTTCCGCCCCCGGCCTTTGAAGGCCCCGTTGAGCGGGCGGCGTTTGCGGTTGTACAGGTTGGTGTCGTTAATGATGGTGTCCTCCGGTGTGATTATGCAGACCATAGCAAACCGGCAAGCGCCCAGATGCCCCACCGTATCATACATCACGCCTCGTGCCGCAGGACCATCGTGAAGTGATCGCCCCACGCGCGGAAGCCTGGCCAGCCGCGCATCCGCCGGTCCCACGTCTTCAGCCAGCCAAAGTCCTCCGGCTGGGTGTTGTAGGTATCCTGCATGTGCAGCGGCGGCAGCCACAGCGGGAAGGCATAGGTTGCCTCCGGGGTGAAATGCGGCGCGAAGATGGCCGCGAAGTCGTCCGGCGCGTAGTGGCGCACCGGCGCGCGCACGCCTCCGGCCCCGGCGCGAGATTCCTCCCAGTTGGTCGGGCGCTTGCGCGTCTGGCCCGGCTTGCCACGCAGCAGGTTACGCAGCGTCTCGTACAGGCAGCGGCGGCTCATCACGGTCGCCACGAACGCCGCGTCCGGCTCCAGCAGATCGTGGAGCTGCTCGGCGACGGTGGGCAGGTTCAACTCGGTGTTGAGCGCGCCCAGGCTGGAATATGCGCCCTGGAACGGGCCGCGCTCGTCGAGCTGGCTGAGCTGCCCGGCGGCCAGCGTGCGGAAGCTCACCCCGCGCTTGATGCCGTACACGGCGGCTTTGGTCTGCGCCTGCCGCACCATGGCCGGGCTGACGTCGATGCCCAGCACGCTGAAGCCTTCCTGGACCAGCGCCAGCGCTTCCTCGCCCGTGCCACAGCCGATATCCAGCAGCGAAGCCCCTTCCGGGAAGACCTCGCGCAGTGTGGCGAGGTGCTGCGTGTGCAGCCAGTCCATATAGGCGCTGCCGCTGCCGCTGTCGGTGGCGGGACCATAGGCCGCGTCGTAAAGTTTGGCGGCCTTGTCGAAGCGCGTGGCTAACCCGGCATAAAGTTCGTTATCTAGCTGTTCGCTGTTTTGCGCGGCGATCTCGTTGTCGTGCGTCATTGCTGCGTGTTCCTCTCCTCCCCGCCTGCCGATCCATCGTGCATGTCATCTGTCGCGGCTGCTAACGCCGGGCGGCGGGCGATGAACCACACGAGGATACCTCCGGTCGCCAGCACCGGCCCGATGGCCATCGCGCACAGCGCGCGGATGATCCCGTCCCAGCCGGTGATGCCCAACAGCAGGTAGATCGCGACGGTCACGACGAAAAACACCAGCGCCCACAACAGCCCCAGCTTCGCGCCGTGCTGCCACACAGGCCACCCTAACGGATTCGATGGATCGTTCATGTCTGCCTACATGCCAACATTCAATAGTGTTAGCTTACACCCATTCCGAAACTTTCACCAGCCGTGCCACGCGGGCAGCGCCGGGCTGTGGTAGGCGTATATCCAGGGGGCTGCCTCCGGGTGATCGACGTGGAAGGTTTCGGGATAGTTGGGGTGCCATTCGTCTGCCGTCTCCGCGAAGAAGTCCCACAGCCATTTTTCGTCCCCGGGCGGGACGTTCACGCAGCCGTGCGTGCGCCGGATGCCGAACTTGTTGTGATAGGGCATGGCGTGCAGTCCCTGGTGCCCGTTGAAGAACATCACCCACTTGGTGTAGAACTCGTAAAGCGGCGGCTCGGCCCCGGGCGGCCCGCGCATGATCATCGATTCGGTGCGCGCCTCGATGTGGAACAGGCCGGGCGTCGTCTCCAGCCAGTAGCCGCTGCTGATCAGCGTGACGAACAGCGGCGTGTCGTCGATCAGCGCGATCAACGTCTGCTGGTTGAGGTCGATGGCGGCCCAGCGCCCGCTGACGTTGAGCGGGCGTTCCGGGATGCGCAGCACCGAGACGTGCTCGTCGTCCATCCATTGGTCCGGCCCGATCAGGTGCCAGACCGTCCCGTCTACCTCGACGCTGGTGTAGATGTAGTACATCGTCTCGCGCGCGATGCGGCGCGCGTTGGTCCAGTCGTCGTCGGCGGGCAGCACGCCCGGCACATCGCTGAAATACCACGCCCGCCGCTGCCACCCGACGGGGTAGGGGAACGGGTCGTCGGGCAGCAGGATGCTGCGCGGCCTGGCTTCCCCATCGCGGACGCGGTCGTAACTGACCGGATGCTCCAGCGGGGGCAGCGCGTGCGCCGCGATCTCGGCGTTGCAGGCGTCGCTGTGCGGCTGGTCGGCGGTCAGGGCGGCGCAGGCCCCCTGGCTCGACGTGGCGCGGGCGGGCGGCGTACGGCCCGCCCCGTTGACGGTGGCGAGCAACATGATCAGCGCCAGCAGCGCGCCCAGCGTGCGGCTGGCGTAACGGTGCAGCGTGGGATTAGTCGGTGTCATCGGTGAGGGTGTCATCTCCGTTATCAGCAATGTCTCCATCATCCGGGCTGTCAGCGTCCGCGTCAGCGCCGGTGTCATCGGTGGCGTCTGCGGCTTCGTCGGTCAGCGGCCAGACCCACACATCCGCGAATCCGCAGCTTGTCGTTGCCGCCTCGTAGTTCAACAGCGCGATGCCGGCCCGCCCGGCCTCGGGCAGCAGCGTGGCCCGCGTGACCAGCGCGCCGTTGATGTACAGCGTGACCTGCTCGCCCTCGGCGACGACCAGCATCTTGTTCCAGTCGTCCGGCGTGACCATGCTGCTGTCATCATCCCACACGTAGGTGTTGGTGACCAGGTCGGCATCCTGCGCCTGGACCAGCCCGTAGCCGCCGCCGGTGTCGAAATAGGCCAGCCCCAGATTGCGATCATCCTGCCAGCGCAGCACCAGCCCACAGCCGACGCTGTCGCCGGCGGTGGTGATGCGCACCGACGCGCCCAGGATGAAATCCCCGTACAGGGCTTGCTCGGTGCCTAGCAGTTCCTGCGTGAAGCGGCGCGTGGTGGCTTCCAGCGGCGACTGGTCGGGATCGGGCACGTACAGGTCGCGTTCCTGGGCCAGCGTGACGACCTCGCTGGCGGCGATTTCCTCGGCAATCGCGGCGAAATCGAGCGAGTCCCAGGTGGTGAGCGCCAGCGGCAGCCCGCTGTAGGTCGTGCCCAGCCGCGTCGTGATCGTCACATCGTCGAACAGCACGGTCGCCGGCTCGTCCTGGGTGTCGCGCGTCATCACCAGCAGCCCGACCTGGCCCGGCCCGGACAGCCGGTCGTCGACGACCGTGCCCAGCAGCGTGCCGTTGGCGTAAAACTGGAAGCGGTCCCCGCGCGCCAGCACCGCCAGCCGCCAGGTGTCGTCCTCCAGCGCCGGATCGGCGGTCCAGGCTTGCAACGCATACGAGCCGGAAGCATCCACCAGCCGCGCCGACCATTCGCCGTCGGTGTTGACCTTGAACTGGAAGGCCTGGAAGCCGCCCGGCGCGTTCTTGCCCCGGACCAGCAGCCCGGCCTCGGCGTAGTCCGGCGTGCCGAACAGGCGCGCCTCGGCCTGGATGTACACGTCCTGGAACAACTGTGGGTCGCCCGGCGGAATCGCCAGCCGTGTGTTCTCCTCCGGCGGGGTGGCGCGCATCCGCAGCCGTTCCTGCGCCAGCGGCAGCAGCTCGCCCTCCGGCGTGACCCACGAGACGTCACCCGGCCCGAAGGAGTCCCGCCGCACGAGCTGGGCAAACCCGGGCGTGACGTCGAGCTGGTAATCGCCCTGCTCGCCGCCGTAGCGCCCCACGCGGACCGTGTACGCCCCGTCCGCCGGCAGTTCGAGCGCCTCCAGCCCGGCATCTTTGACCAGCAGCGAGTCGATGTCGTCGTTTTCGGCCAGCAGGTCGCCGTCCGGATCGAAGACCGACACCACCGGGTCCAGGTCGCCGGAGACGGTCTTCACCACGACCGATATCACCTGGTCGCGGTCGCCGTCGAACGTCCACTCGTCGCTGAGGTTGCCGTTGTCGAGCGTGCCATACACCGGCGCGAAGAATTCCAGGGCTTGCCCGTCGTCGTCCTGGGCGCGCACCGGGGCCGGTGGCCCGGCCAGCACCGCGCCGAGCGCCACGCTCAACGCCACCAGCAGCGCCAGCACCATCCTATACCATTGCTTCCTACCCGTCGTCATGAGCCTGTCATCCTGTTCTAAAACTCCCACAGCCAGATGTCGTTCAACTCGCAGTACGTGCGCTGCGTGCCGCTGGCGTCGTCTTCGGCGACGAACACCTCCAGCGCCAGCGTGCCCGTTTGCGGCGTAAACGACTGTTGGGCTGCCAGCGCACCGTTCACATACATTGTAACGTCCCCGTCAATCACCACCACAACCACTTGGTTCACCGCGTCCGTGCCGGGAATAACTGCCGGGTGCTCGACGAAGATGCTGTTGGGGTGCAGTTGATCGTTGGTGGCCTGGGCCAGGAAGACACCCCCTTGCTCCATCACCATCGCGAAGCTGGTCGAGGTGTCGTTGTTCCAGAAGTGCATCCCACAGCCGGACTCCGGCCCGGTCACGGTCAGCGTGGCGTCGAAGCCCAGCACGAAATTGGTGAAGGTGCTGCCGCGCCCCAGCGGATAGAAGCTGAAGCCGGGGGCGGTCGTATCGCCGAAGCTGTTTGGTACTTGCAGGCCGATCCCGCCGCCCGACGGCACCAGCCCCTTGTCGCGCAGTTCGGCCACGATTTGCTCGGGCGGGCTGTCCCAATTGCTCAGGCCGGTGTCCGGTGTGGCGGTTGGGGTGGGCGGGACGCGCGTGGCGATGGGTGGCGTGGTGGGCACCACGAAGGCGTCGGTTGGCGATGGTTCGGCGGTGGATGGGGCGGTCGCGGTGGGCTGGTACGGCTGCCCGGCTGCCGGGGTGGCTGCTTCACCGGTCATCGCGCCGTCATCCGCGGGGACACCGGCGGGCGTGGTGATCACCAGGTTGTCGAAGAAGACGGTCAGCGGGTCGGTCTGGCCCGGGCGGGTGCCGGTCGTCAGCGCGATGGTGCCGCTGCTGCGCCAGTTCTGCGGATCGACCACTTCGCCCACCAGCTGGCGGTTGAAATACAGCCGGAACGTGTTGCCCTGCGCCAGCACCCCGATGTGCGGCATCAGGTCGTTGGTGTCGATCACCGGCGACGTCGTCCAGGGCTGGAGTTCCTGCCAGCCGCCATCGTACGTGAGGATGACCCACTCACCGCGGCTGTTGAACGTGATGGCGTACAGCGCACGGGTGTTCAGGTCCATGCGCAGCAGGAAGCCGTATTCGTAATAGGGCGGGGTGCCGTTAATGCGCACATCGGCTTCGACGTAAAAATCGGACCACTGCTGGTTGGTGGCCGGGGCGATGAAGCCCAGCGTGTCCTCGGCCATGACCTGCATTTGCATCTCGCCGGACACGACCTGGAAATCCCCATACGCATCGGTGACCGGCTGCCAGGGCAGCGCCAGCGGATCGCCGACAGCGTCGAAGGTGTCGTAGCGGTCCAGGCGGCCATAACCGGGCAGCAGTTGCAGCCGGTAGCGCGCCCCGGCCTGCCCGCTGAGCGTGACGGTGTAGGTCCCGCTGGCGGGGGCGGTGAGCGCTTCGATGACCGTGCGCGTGCCGCTGGCGCTGCCGGTGGCCAGCGGGCTGCCGTCGGGCGCGAGGACGCTCAGGTTGGGCGGCGCGGCGTCCGTCTCCGCCCACAGCGAGAACACACCGCCCTCCGCCAGGGTGAATGTGTGGCGCGCGCTGCCGCCCTCCAGGGTCGCCTCCACCAGTTCCAGGAAGCGCAGTTCGCCGGCGGGTTGGTGGGCCTGGGCGGGCAGGGGCAGCAGCCCGATGGTCAGGGTGATGAACAACACTCTGGCGATGATTCCGCGCATGGTATGCTCCTCTCGTTGCTAGGCCCAGCCGGGCTGTTTGCGGGCGATCATGGCCAGCAGGGCGTGGAAGTCGTCCTGCTTGATCTCGGCCCCGTTTTCCCAGCGGGCATCTTCCAGTTTGAGCAGGCGTTTCTGCCGGGCGACGGCGCTCAGGTCGGTGTTGGATTCGGTTTCTTTGCGCGGACGCAACTGGACGAAATTGTCGTAGCCGGGCATGGTTTCGGCGTCTTCCGGCGACATGAAGCTGTAGAAGATGGCGTCTTCTTCGTCTTGCAGCAGGTGCACCGCCATGCAGTACCAGCCTTTGGGAATCCGCGTGCGCCGCCGCACTTCGAAGCGCCACGTCTGCACGTTGAAGGTGTCGTCCCAGTCGATGCGCACCGAGGCGGGCGGCGTGGGACGCTGGTCGGTGAGCACGACGGCATCGTCGCTGAGTTGGGCCTGTCGCTGGCTGGGCATGGCGCGCTTGAAGGTAGTCTCGATCAGGTAGCCCAGGCCCAGGAAGAGCACCAGGTCCATCGGCAGCACAATGCAGGCCGGGTTGATCCCCTCGCCGAGGACGTCGCCCAAAAAGCGCATCCCCAGGATGTGCGCCAGCAAGGTGAGGCCCAGCGTCAACACGGGCACCACGAAGCGCACGCCAAAATGTTCGGCATCGACGGTAATTGTACGTTCGTCTGTCATTGGTTCATGTTCTCCCCATTCTGCGTGTGGTCCGTCGGCCATCCGGCCTGGTGATCGGGATGAACTGCAACCGGGCATCGGTCCGGATCGCGTCGCGCACGTCCCACCCGTTGATGCCGGGCAGCATGACCAGATCGGGCTGCCCATCACGATCTTCAGCAGTTCTCTGGCCCGTCTTCGATTAAAAGCCATAGCGTAGTGTTTTCCTCGTGTGTGCAGTGTGTGCTTGCCATTAGGATAGCACGTTTTCGGGCTGATCCTAAATTCACCTGGCATAGCGTCGTGCGAAGTAGCCAAATGGGGCGGTTGCATATCCGGCCAGCCCGGGTATAGTCGTACACAGGTTGGATAGCTATGGAGAGACGACGATGCCTACTGCCCCCCTCACGCTCGGCATTGAAGAAGAATACCAGATCATCGATCCCGACACGCGCGAGCTGACCTCCTACGTGCAGCAGATGATGAATCACGGGCGTGTGGTGCTCGGCGACCAGATCAAGCAGGAGTTCATGCAGTCCCAGATCGAGGTCGGCAGCCACATCTGCCGCAACATCCAGGAAGCACGCCAGGAGATCGTCCGGCTGCGGCGCACGATCAGCCAGGTCGCGGCGCAAAACGGCGCGGTCATCGCCGCCGCCTCGACGCACCCCTTCTCGCGCTGGAAGGACCAGCAGCTCAGCGAGGGCGAGCGCTACGACGATCTCGCCAACGAGATGAAGGACGCGGTGCGCCGCTTGTTGATCTTCGGGATGCACGTGCATTTGGGCTTTGGGCAGACGCGCGAAGCCTTCGAGTTGATGATCGATATCTTGAACCAACTGCGCTATTTTCTGCCGCACATCCTGGCACTGACCACGTCCTCGCCATTTTGGAGTGGGCGCGACACTGGCCTCAAGAGCTATCGCAGCCTGGTGTTTGAGAATTTGCCGCGCTCCGGCATCCCGCCGCATTTTTCCAGCTACGCCGAATACGACCGCTATGTCTCGCTGATGGGGCAGGTGGGGTCGTTGGCGCAGGGCAAGCCGGGGGAGGTTGCCGGTGACAGCAAGGCCGGCGATCCGACCAAAATCTGGTGGGACGCGCGCCCGCATCCGCCGCTGGGCACGCTGGAGATCCGCATCTGCGATATCTGCACGCGCATCGACGAGGCTGTCACGATTGCCGCGCTGATCCAGGCCGTGGTCGCCAAGCTGATCAAGCTGCGCAACCAGAACATGTCCTGGCGCATCTATCGCGGCATCTTCATCGACGAAAACAAGTGGCGCGCGGTGCGCTACGGGATCGACGGCAAGCTGGTCGATTTCGGCATCGAGGACGAGGTCCCGATGCGCTTCCTGGCGCGCGAACTGCTGGCGCTGGTCGACGATGTGGTTGACGAGCTTGGCTCGCGCGAGGAAGTCAGCTATCTGGAGACGATCCTGGAGGAAGGCACCAGCGCCGACCGCCAACTGCGCGTGTATCATCGCGCGCTGGACGATGGCGCGTCCGAGCACGAGGCGTTGCAAGCGGTGGTCGATCACCTGATCGCGGAAACGGCAGAGGGATGGAAACTCAAGCCCTGACCGACACCGTCCGCCGCATGATGGACACGGCAGCCGGGCACTACGCGCGCGATATTGCGCCGGTGAATGGAGCGTTGGCCGCCGATCTGGTGGCGTATGCCGCCCCGCAGCCGGACGACTGCGTGCTGGATATCGGCTGCGGGAACGGAGTCGTGGCGCGGGCGTTGATCCCGTATGTGCGCCGCGTGACCGGGCTGGACCTCTCCGCCGGGATTCTGCGCGCCGCCCGCCGCCTGCCGACCCCGGCCCGGATCGTCTACATCCAGGGCGACATCAGCGCGGCCCCGTTCCGCCCCGCCGCGTTTACGCTGGCGGTCGCGTCGTTCGGCCTCAACGTGACCGATCCCGGGCGCAGCCTGCGCGCGGTCCAGCGGCTGCTGGCTCCACGCGGGCGGCTGGTCCTGCAAGAGTGGGGGCCGGCTGCCCCCGCCGACCGGGCCATCAGCGACGCGCTGGCCGCGCATGCCGTCGACGATCCCGGCGCGGAACTGGCGGTGCTGCGCGCTGCAATGGCCCGCGATCCCTGGGACGCGCACTTGCAAGACACCGACGATTACCGCGCGTGGCTGGCCGACGCCGGGTTCACGGTGCGCCATGTGGCCGAAGCCGCCCCCCTCACGCTGCACATGCCCCCCGACGCTTTTCTGCGCTACAAGCTGGCCTGGACCACCCGCCGGACCGAAGTCGACGCCATGCCCCCGGCCACGCGCGCCGCGTTTTACGCCGATGTGCGCGCGCGTCTGGCGGCGTTGTGCGCGTCCGACGGGCGGCTGGCATGGCAGCCGGTCCTGTTCCGCGCGACGGCGGGCTGATCACTTTGGGCGGGTGCGTGCGTAGAACCAAAGGCGACTGTTGACAAAACGCGCGCAGTCGTTCACACTTACGCTGCATTTCCCCGGTTATACTGTTGGCGAGGAGAAAGAACACATCATGATCGAGGGTAAACTGGTCGATCTGGTCCCGTTTGAGGACGACTACGCGATCCACATGGAGCAGTGGATGAACGAGGAGTCCTGGTTCCGGGCGCGGCTGTGGGAACGGCGCGAGCCGCACACCGAAGAAGACGTCAAGAAGTTCATCGAGAAGATGGAAAAGAACGAGCGCGGCGCGATGATCGGGTTCCAGTCCAAAGCGGGCGACCCCATCGGCGGCGTGATCTACGACCACGAGTGGTCCCGCGTGCGCAAGGCCGACGCGCTGTTCTTCGTGGGCGATCCGCGCTACAAGGGCACCGACGAGGCGCTCGACGGCTTGCTGATGCTGCTGCGCTACTGCTTCGAGACGCGCAACCTGCACCGCGTCGAAGCGATGGCGCTCACCTTCGACGAGATGCGGCTGGACTACTACAGGCGCGCCGGGTTTGTGCACGAGGGCACGCTGCGCCAGCACATTCGCTTCGACGGCGATTACGTGGATGTCGAGCTGTACGGGCTGCTGGAAGACGAGTGGCCAGGCTACGAGCAGATCGTCGAGACGCTGGACCTGCAAGGGAGCGACATCGAGCCGAAGCCCAAGCCGGAGAAGAAGGACGATAAGCAGGACGACGACAAGAAGAACGGCAAGTAGGGAGGCCCGGCGATGACCGTCTTATACGGGCTGCTCGTAGACCTGGAGCCGATAACGTCCGAATTCTACGAGGAGCGCATGCACGAGTTTTGGAACAACGAGTCGCGGCTGTGGGCCACGATGGGCGAGGACACGCCGACCACGCGCGCCCAGATCAAGCGCCAGGTCGAGGAGTGGGCGCAGGGTCGCGAGCGCGGCGACACCGGCGTGCACTTCATGCTGCGCGCCAAAGACGGCACCGTGATCGGCTCGATTGGCCTGAACTGGATCAACGAGTGGCACCGCTTCGCGTGGGTCGGCGCGTGGATCGGCGACCCGGCATACTGGAGTGGCGGGCACGGCTCCGACGCGCTGTTGTTGATTACCGAGTACGCTTTCCAATGGCTGGACCTGCGGCGGTTGGTGTTGGGCACGATGGACCTCAACGCGCGCGCCCAGCGCAACGTCGAGAAGTGCGGTTTCCGGCTGGAAGCGCGGCACCGCAGCGAGACGTTCGTGCATGGCAAACCGGTCGATGGGCTGCTGTACGGCCTGCTGCGCCGCGAGTGGCCCGGACGCGCCGCGCTGGTCGAGGAGCTGGACCTGCCCGTGAAGGCTGCGCAGCGTTACGGTGTGGAGGAATGATCATGCTTGAGGGACTGCTGGTTGACCTGGTGCCGCTGAACAAACCGTTCCGCGACCTGGAACACAAATGGCGCAACGCCGAGGCCTCGTTTTGGGCCAGCGGCGGCGAGCGCCCCATCGTCACGCAGAATATGCTCGAAGCGCAGTACCGCGAATGGGCCGAAGCGAAAGAACGCGGTCAGGCGACCGGGGTGCCGTTTGGCATCCAGGCCAAAGACGGCACGCCGCTGGGCTATTTCGGCATCAACTGGATCGTGCCCTTCAGCCGGCTGGCGATGCTCGGCGCGAAGATCGGCGAGCCGGACTATTGGGGCGGCGGCTACGGGACCGACGCGCTGCTGCTGATCGTGGACTACGCCTTCGACTGGCTGGACATGCGCAAAGTCTGGTTGATGACGACCAGCATGAACGCGCGCGTGATGCGCCAGATGGAGAAGACCGGCTTCCGCTTGGAGGGCCGCCAGCGCCACGCGGCCTATGCGGATGGCGAGTGGTTCGACTGGATGGCCTACGGCCTGCTGCGCGACGAGTGGCCGGGCCGCGAGGCGATGGTCGAGAAGCTGGGTTTGCAGGCGCGCGCGTAGGAGCCGCCTGCCGGCGCGCCGGGTTCCGCATGAGCGTGGTCCGTAGGGGCGTGGCTGCGCCCCTACATGTGTATAGCGAGTGGTGAAGGGAAGAAACACAAGGATGTTGGAAGGACTGCTGGTCGATCTGGTGCCGGGGGACCGGCGCTTTGAGGAAGCGGACTATCGCTGGAAGAACAGCGAAGCGTCGTTCTGGACGCGCGTCGGGGACCGGCCTTTCTTCACGCGCGCCATGTTGGAGGCCCGCCGTGCCGAGCGCCGCGAACGCCAGGGACCCCGGCGACGGGTCGGCTTCGGCATCCAGGCCAAAGACGGCACGCCGATTGGGTTTTTCGGCATCAACTGGATCGTGCCGTATCACCGGCTGGCGATGCTCGGCGCGAAGATCGGCGATCCGGCCTACTGGGGCGGCGGCTACGGGACCGATGCGCTGCTGCTGGTGGTGGACTACGCCTTCGACTGGCTGGACCTGCGCAAAATCTGGTTGATGACGATGGGCCTCAACGCGCGCGTGGTGCGCCAGATGGAGAAGGTCGGCTTCACGCTGGAGGGCCGCCAGCGCGAGGCGACCTGGGCCGACGGCGCGTGGACCGACATCCTGGTCTACGGCCTGCTGCGCGACGAGTGGCCGGGCCGCGCCGCGATGATCGACCGGCTGGGCTTGAAAGCGAGGGACTGAGCGATGTTAGAGGGCTTGCTGGTGGACCTGGTGCCGTATGGTAAACGGTTCGAGGCACAGGAACACACATGGCACAACAGCGAGGCGTGGTTCTGGGCGACGGCGGGCGACCGCGTGATCGAAACGCGGGCGGCGATTGATCGCCATCACGAACACCGCGCCGAACATGCCGCCACCAGCCCGGCCCCGCCGGTGTGGTTTGGCATCCAGGCCAAAGACGGCACCCCGCTGGGCGATATCGCGATCAACTGGTCGCTGCCCCATCACCGCGTTGGGATGTTGGGCGCGGCCATCGGCGAGCCAGGTTACTGGGGCGGCGGCTACGGGACCGACGCGCTGCTGCTGATGCTGGATTATGCCTTTGACTGGCTGGATTATCACAAGCTGTGGCTGGGGACGATGGCGCTCAATGCGCGCGTGCTGCGCCAGATGGAGAAGGTCGGCTTCAGGCAGGAAGCCCGCCTGCGCGATGAGTGGTACGTCGACGGGCGTTGGCAGGACGGCGTGCTGTTCGGGATGTTGCAAACGGAGTGGTCGGGCCGCGCCGCGATGATCGACCGGCTGGGCCTGCAGGCGCGCTAGAGGCTGTTATGCACTTTTTACCCCCCGACCCCTTTTCCCGCACACGGAGAAAGGGGGGAGGCGCAAGTCCCTCTCCGTTTACGGGGAGGGATTTAGGGAGGGGTAAAACTTACGGGAAAAATCCACTGTAAACAGCCTGCGTAAGTTCATAACACGCGCTAGCGTTTCTCCGCCGGGTGCAGCCCAGCCGTCAAGGGCTACGGACGCAGGGCGATATCGCGCTGTGTCTTTTGATTCTGCGGGGACGCCACAACTTGCCCCGTTTTTCGTCTGCTTGTAAGCTTGTTACAGCATTGCGTGGTGTATATTGCCCAATAGATTATAAGGATATACTGATGAAGACCAAGCTGTTAGCTCTAATTGTGGTCGTGGCGTTGCTGTTGGGTGGCGTCCACGTGGCGATGGTGGCGGCCCAACCGCTGCCCTCGATTGTGACGTTTGCCAGTTCGGTCAAGGAGATCACGGTCGACGAAGCCGAGGCCGGGGCGACGACCACCACCCTGACCTGGCATACCCTCGGCCTGACGGACGAGTACCGGCTGCGGCTGCACGCGTATCGCGTCAATCGCTGGGAGCCGGTGTTCGACCCGGACAGCGTGCCGCTGGAGGCACGTGGCGCGCGGGTGGTGACCATCGAGCACCCGCTGAACTTCGGCCCGCCGACGTATCTGCTGTCGATTGTCGATAACCAGTCGCGCATCATCGACCAGCGCGTGCTGGTCATCCGCTACGATGTGGACACCGACGCCAACGAGCCGGCGATCAACACCTTCACCGTTGATGTCGAGGAAATCGACGCGGTGGCGCTGGCTGATGGCTCCGCGCGGGTGACGGTATCGTGGGATGTGGCCAACCGCGCCCCGACGACCAACCTGGTGTTCGAGCAGGTGTTCAGCGACGACACAACGGCGTCGGTCGAACTGCCGCGCCCGAATTCGTGGATTCCGTCCAGCGGGCAAGGCCCGGTCGCACCGGTGCTGCCTGCTGAGGATGGCGACACGATCACGCTGCGCGCGCAGTTGGTGGACGTGGTGACCGACCGCGTTTACGACGAGCAGGAGATCACGCTCGATGTGGTCGGCAGCACTGATGTGCCGCCTGATGCGGGCGCAGACCCCGATGATTCGCAGGAGCCGGTGGCGGGGCAACCCGCCACCAGCCCCAAGATCGTCGCGTTTAATGCTGAGCCGGACGTGGTGAACCCCGGCGCGGCGGTGCGGCTGGCGTGGGAAGTGGCCGGCACGGGCGGGGTGGTGATCGAGCAGTCGATCCCCAACACCACCACGCAGACGGTCGTCGTCAACGCGCAGTCGCCCCAGGGCGCGACGACGGTTTACCTGCCGGACTTCGCCGCTTACAGCGTGACCTACACGCTGCACACCGCCGCGCGCGATGCCAGCGCCGAGGCGATGGTCCGCGTGAACTGTCCATACACTTTTTTTTTCGGGTCGGGTGATAGCTGTCCGACTGGCCCGGCAGTAGAGACGCGCGCCGCGTACCAGGAATTTGAGGGTGGCTACATGCTGTGGCGGGGCGACACCAACGAGATTTACGTCCACTACGACGACAACACGGCAGCGTACTACCTGGAGTCGTCCTACGCTGATCTGCCGGAAGCCGAGGTCGACGAGATGCCGCCGCTGGACCGGGTGGCTCCCAGTGCCGGGTTCGGCAAAGTGTGGGCCAATGCGCCCGGCGTGCGTGATAAACTGGGCTGGGCTTTAGCGCCCGAAGAAAGCTACACCATGACCATCCAGCAGGTCGCTACCTCGCGCATCCCGGTGCCGGACTTCCTGTTCTACCTGACGCTGCCGGATGACAGCGTGGCCGGGACCGGCTTTGGGCAGTGGCGTGTGGTGCAGGAGTAGACGTCAGGACGTGGATTCGTCCCCAGAGGACGGCCCGTCTGGTTCGCTGGCGGCGCCTTTGTTGTTGTCCGACAGGCTGGGCGGCGGCGGCACTTTGCTCATCACATGCTTTATCCCGTCTTCAATGTCGGCCAGCAGGGGCGGCTTGACAATGTAGTGATTGGCCCCGGCCTCATAGGCAGCCTTTTGGGTGCTGTCCGCTTCTTCTGCCGAGACAATGATCACTGGAACGTTCGCTGTTTTGGGGTCCCGTCGCAAAAAGCGGATCACCTCTAAGCCGTCGACGCCGGGCATATTGATGTCCAGGAAAATCACGTCCGGGATCACCTCGTTGAGCTGCTTGATGGCCTGGCGGGGGCCGTAGGCGATTGACACCGTGTGCCCCAGCACGCTGAGCTGTCCTGCCAGGCTTTGCGCCATCTGCCGGTCATCTTCTACAATCAGCACGTTATAGAGCATGAGCGTTCCTTGTGATGCAAAAAGACCCATATCCGGCCTAATTGTAACACAGGCTGGCTGGTCTGCGAACGGAAGGGTTGGCATGTCTGAACATATTGCGGTATTGGGGCGTGGGCGTTTGGTCGATGTGGTGTGGTCCCCGAACGGGGACCGGATCCTCGTGGCGAGTTCGGTCGGCGTGTGGCTGTACGACGCCGACGATCTCGACGCCCCGCCGCGCCTGTTGATCGAGCGCGCCCCGCTGCTGACCAGCCTCGCCTTCAGCCCGGACGGCGTGCACCTCGCTGCCGGGGTGGGGGACAACACCGTGCGCATCTGGGACATGGCATCTGGCGAGCTGCGGCACACGCTGCGCGACGCCTACGACGTGGTCGGCTGCGTGGCCTACAGTCCCAGGGGGGACCTGCTGGCGGCGGGCAGCGACGACGGCGCGCTGCGCGTGTGGTCCTTCCCCGACGATGACGAGCCACAGCGGCGGTTGTTCGTCGGGCATGAAGGGCCGATCCTGGCGCTGGCCTGGGGGCCGGACGGCGCGACGTTGACCTCGTGCAGCGACGACGGCACGCTGCGCGTGTGGGATGTGGCGGCGGGCGAGCAGATGGGCGTGCTGGCGGGCAGCGAAGGGGCCTGGAGCACGCACATCGCGCTGCGCCCGGATGGTCTGCACCTGGCGGCGGGCGGCGTGGATGGCACGGTCGAGGTGTGGGAGACCGCCGCGCCGGACGAGCCGCTGTACTTCCTGGAAGGGCATGACGGTGTGGTCGAGCAGGTCCGCTACAGCTCGGATGGGGCGTTCCTGGTGTCGGCGGGCAGCGATGGCGACGTGCTGCTGTGGGACGCGCAAAACGGCGATTTTCTCCACGCGCTGGAGGGGCACACCGGCGGCGTGTCGTGCCTGGCCATCAGCCCGAACGATGCGCGGCTGGTCGTCGGCAGTTGGGACGGCGTGCTGCGCGTGTGGGATGTGGCGGGCGATGATGAGGCCGCTGATGATGACGCTGCCGCACCGGGCGCGGTGTTGGGCGGCTTTATGGATGCGGTAACCGGCCTCGCGTGGAGTCCCGAAGGCGGCATCCTCGTCACCAGCAGCGATGATCGCATGGTCCGCCTGTGGGACGTGAACGACGGGGCGCTGCTGCGCACCATCCCCGGCGCGGGCGGCTGGGCGAGCAGCGTGGCGCACGGCCCGGAGGGGACTCTGCTGGCGGTCGGGACGCTGGCCGGCCCGGTGATGCTGGTCAACGGCGCGTCGGGCGGCACGATCCTCACGCTGGAGGGGCATACCGAAGCCGTGACCGCCCTGGCGTTCGACCCCGGCGGCTACCTGCTGGCTTCGGCCAGCGCGGACCGTCTGATCCGCGTGTGGGTCCTGGAAACTGGGCAGCAGCAGCGCGCCATCGGCGGGCACCTGGGCCGCGTGACGTGTGTCGCGTTCAACCCGGAGGGGCTGCTGGTGGCGTCCGGCGGGGAGGATGGCGTGGTGCGTGTGTCGGACATCAGCGACGGCGAACGGCTGTACGACTTCGACGCGCGGTCGGGCGTGGTGCTGGGCGTGGCCTTCAGCCCGGACGGCTCGGTGGTCGCGGCGGCCTACCTGGACGGGGCGCTGCGGTTGTGGGGCCTGGAATCCGGTGCGCGCATCGGCACGCTGCGCGGGCACCAGGGGCCGGTGACGGCGGTCGCCTTCCACCCGGACGGGCAGGTGTTGGCCTCGGCGGGGCGCGATGGCACGCTGCGCTTGTGGAACGCGCTGCGCGATACGCTGCTGGCGACACTGGTCGGGCACTTGCACGACGTGACGACGCTGGCCTGGACGCCGGACGGGGCACGGCTGGCGTCCGGCAGCGCGGACGGCACCGCCCGGCTGTGGCGCGTGCAAATTGAGGAGCAGCTCCCGCCGCAGGAGGGGTAAGTCCGCCCGCTGGGAGTCCGGCACCTGTGAGCGGGGTACCATTGACGGAACCATCCACCGGGCCTATAGTCTTAATAAAGGCTAGAGGGTGATCATGAAAACAATCCTGTATTTTTTAAGTGGGTGGTTCCTGATATCAATTCCCGTTGGTATGATCGTCGGGCGGCTGCTGCGTTTCCGGCGCGAGCAGGTCCCCACCCCAGCGCCGGACCGTTCCCCCGCGCCGCAGCCCACCCCAACCTCGCACGCCCCGCAGCCGCAGCCTGACTGATCCTGGCTGCCGCGTACTGCCTGGATTTGTGCTACAATTTGGCGCATTCTTAGCCGTGATTAGCCACGACAGGAGCGCCTATGTCTTCACCTATTTTCCTTTCCCTGGTTTTTCATAATCACCAGCCAGTCGGCCAGTTCGACTTCGTGAACGAGCACGTCGTCGCGGTCGGCTACGAGCCGTTCGTCGCGTTGATGGAACGCCATCCCGGCGTCAAGGCCGCGATCCATTTCACCGGCAGCCTGCTGGACTATCTGCTGGAACACCAGCGCCCGCTGCTGGACCGGCTGCGCGCGCTGGTCGAACGCGGGCAGCTTGAGGTGCTTTCCGGCGGCTATTACGAGCCGATCCTCACCACGCTGCCGGACGCCGACAAGATCGGGCAGATTCACAAGCTCAGCGCGGCGGTCGAAGACACGTTCGGGATGCGACCGCGCGGGATGTGGCTGGCCGAACGGGTGTGGGAGCCGCACCTGGTGCGCCCCATCGCCGAGGCGGGCATCGACTACGTGATCATCGACGACACCCACTTCGAGGCGGTCGGCTACAACAAAGAGCACGAGTTGTTCGGCTACTTTGTCAGCGAGGAGCAGGGCTACACCGTGCGCGTCTTTCCCACGCTCAGCACCCTGCGCTACGCGATTCCCTGGCACACCGTGCCGGACGTGATCGGCTGGATGCGCGAGCAGTCCCGGCAGAGACTGCCGAACTTGCAGCCCAAGCTGGCCTTCATGGGCGACGATGGCGAGAAGTTCGGCGTGTGGCCCACCACGTATGAACACTGCTGGGGCGAGGGCAACTACATGGAGCAGTTCTTCTCCGCGCTGGATGATGAGCAGGACTGGCTGCACACGGTCCGCCCGTGCGATTACATCGACGAGTACCCGGCGTTGGGCCGCGTGTACCTGCCGACCGCCAGCTATTTCGAGATGGGGCAGTGGGCGCTGCCGGCGGACCGCTTCCGCGAACTCAAGCGCCTCAAGCGCGAGTTCGAAGACCAGGACCGTAACGACGTGCTGCGCTACCTGCGCGGCAGCGTGTGGCGCAACTTCATGATCAAATACCAGGAAGTCAACCACATGAACAAGCGGATGCTGCTGGTCGCCGAGAAGGTGCACGCCATGCCGGATGGCGACCGCAAAGACCGCGCGCTCGACCTGCTGTGGCGCGCCCAGGCCAACGACGCTTACTGGCACGGGTTGTTTGGCGGCGTTTACCTGTTCAACTTCCGCGTGGCGAACTATGCCAACCTGATCGAGGCCGAGGCGCTGGCCGAAGGCGACGACGCCCCGCTGAGCGTGCGCCAGTTCGATTTCAACAAGGACAGCCGGTCCGAGGTCGCGCTGACTGGGGCCAACTTCAACGCGATCTGGAAGCCGGACCTGGGCGGGATGCTGCTGGAGCTGGACTATCGCCCGCTGCGCTACAACCTGCTGAACGTCATGACGCGCCAGGAAGAAGGCTATCACGACGAGATCCGCGCGGCGGCACACAACGGGATGCTGGTCACGCCGGAGATGGAGCGCGACGGTGTGCGCTTCGAGGACCGCGACGCGGTGCGCGTCAAAGAGGCGGGCATCGAGAAATACCTGATCTACGACTGGCACCGGCGCGGCGCGTTCCTGGATCACTTCCTGCGCGCGGATGTGGACGTCTTCGCGGTGCACCGCGCGTTTTACGGCGAGCAGGGCGACTTCACCAACCAGCCGTACGAAGTCGAGGTGCAGCAGGAAGGCGACCGGGTCACGGTGGTGCTAGGGCGCGATGGGCATGTATGGGTCGGCGATCATCATCGCCCGGTGCGCGTGACCAAAACCTTCGTGTTCGAGCAGGGCGCGGACTCGTTCCGCTGCGATTACACCGTGCGCAACCTCAGCGACGCGCCGGTAGACGTGCGTTTCGCGGTCGAGACGGCGTCTGGTTTCGACGGCGGTCAGTCGCTCGACAACTGCTACCTGATGCTCAACGACTGGAAGGAGAAGCAGGGGCTGGCCGATATCGCGCAGTACGACACCATCCACGAGCACACCAGCCTGACGACGATTCGCGGGCTGGCCTACACGACGGAACTCAGCCAGCCGTGCGAACTGTGGACCTTCCCGCTGGAGACGGTCACGCAGAGCGAAGCCGGCTACGAACGCGGCTACCAGGGCACGGTGTATTTGCACGTCTGGCCGCTGCATCTGGGGCCGGACGCGGAGTGGCAGGTTGGCATTGTGCAGCGGGTGCGCGCGTATAACCAGTAAGGGTGCAGGTGTGAGTTGTCCAGGAGGAGAAGACTGTGTGCCTCGGGGACGAGTACGCCGAACTCTACCCAGATAACTCACACCTCACCCCCCACCTTATCCCAAAATTGGCAGGGTCCCCAGCCGAAACGAATACCGAACGGATAACCGGAGTAAACCACTGGCCCCAGCCGGCCAGTGGGGTTACACTAGGTGCCTTGAGTTGTTAGGAACGGAAAGAAAGAAGTCGAGGAGAACACATGAAACGCCGAAGTAACGTTATGCTCTGGGGGATGCTGCTGATCGTGGCGCTGGCGCTGGCCGCGTGTGATGATGACAGCGGCGTGACGCTGCAGGAGGCGGGCGTGGAGGAAACGCAGACCGCCGACGCCCGCAAGTACCCGTCCGCGACCCCCGGCCCGTCACCCACGCCACTGCCCCCGCCAACCCCTTACGCATCGCCGACCCCGCCGCCCGATATGGATGGCGACATGGTGCTGGCCCGCGTGGGGACGCGCGAGATCACGCTGGACGAGTTCCGGGCGCGCGTGCGCTTCGAGCGCTGGTACCGGCTGTACCAGATCAAGCGCGTCGCGTCCCGCCAACAACAGGTGCTCGACCTGACCTTAGCCGGCAATGCCTGGGTATCGTCGGTGTTTGCCACGCTGGCCGACGATAAGAGCTTTGGCAAGCAGGTCTTGCGCGTGATGATCATCGACGAGATCGCGCTGGACGAAGGCGCGGATCGCGGCCTGGAACCCGGCCCGCAGATGGTCGACTCGCAGGTGGCGCAGTTCATGGGCGCGACCCTGGCCGATGACGGCTCGCTGCCGGAGGATTACGACGAATTTTTGCAGGAGATGAAGCGATACTCCGGGCTGGACGAAGAAGACCTGCGCCGTATCGCGCTCTCCCGCGCGTATTACTCCGTGCTCAAGGGGCTGGTCGGCCAGGAAGCCGAGATCGACGGGGACACCGAAGCGCGCATCGGGACGGAAGTGCAGGACATCCTGCTGGACACGTACCCGGAGGCGATGGAGGTCGTCGAGCGTCTCAGCAGCGGGGAAGCGATGAGCGATATCGCGCCCGACTTTGGCTTTAACGCTGCGGCGGACGAAACGTCGCGGCTGCTGCGCTGGAGCGACCAGAACGTGGACGTCGACGTGTTGGAGGCGGTCTTTCGCGCCGAGGCGGGGGACGTGATCGGCCCGATCGCGACCGGCCAGGGCTTCTACGTGGCCAGAGTTGGCGACGAAGTCTTCGACGTGCTCTCACCGGCGGATATCCAGGCCCTGCGCGAGCAGTATTTCCTGGACTGGGTCGAGGCGCGCATGGACGATGCAGACTACGTGGTGAATGTCGTCGAGTTCGACGCCTACGAAGCATATGTGCCCCAGGCCCCGCTGCCACAGGATGTCTCGCCACTGCTGCGCAGCGAGAACATCATTCTGCCCGACGGCAGCGACCAGTTCGACCTGTTCGACGTGCCGGAGGAGCCGCCCACGCCGTAGCCAGCGCCCGGCTGCGATGTTGCTGATCATGCTGCCCCTGTCGCGATGATGGGGGCAGTTTACTTTTTGCTTTACAGGCGTGCTGCTGTCCCTGGAATGAAAAAAAGCGGCCCGGCCTACGTACCACTATGCAGAATGCTCACATATCGAAAATAAGACACAACAAACAACGAAGGAGAGGCCAAGATGCGGAAGAACAGCCTGGTGATGGCGGTGCTGCTGGTGGTGATAATCGTGGGAGCGGCGTGGGGAGCGCAGGCCGGCTATGCACAAACGGATGGTACCCCGACCCCTTACGCGATCCCGACCCACGCGCCGGATGTGGATGGCGACCGGGTCATCACCCGCGTGGGCGACACGACGATCACGCTGGACGAATTCCAGCAGCGGGTGCGCTTCGAGCGCTGGTTCCGGCTGTACCAGTTGGCCCGGCAGGTGGAGAAGCATGGCCCCGACGAGGTGCTCGATTTGACCCGCGCGGAGAATGAGCAAGTCGCGGCCTTGTTCGCCACTCTGGCCGACTCCAACACCTTCGGGGTGCAGGTGCAGCGCGTGATGGTCATCAACGCCATCGTGCGCCAGGAAACCGCGCAGCGCGAGTTGGAACTCGACCCCGTGCTGTTCGACTCCAGGCTGGCCCAGTATCTTGGCCTGACGTTGGGGGCCGGGGGGCAGTTCCCGCCCGGCTTTGACGACGAGTACGCCGCGTTTGTGGCGCAGATGACGCGCTATACCGGCCTGAGCGAAGACGACTTCCTGCGCATTGTCGAGGCGGCCACGCTCTACAAGCAGCTCGAACACGCCTTCAGCCAGGACCCGGACGCGATCCCGGCAGGCACCGGGACGCAGGTCGGCGTGCAGGTGCGCGACGTGTTCGCCGGCTCCGGTCCCCAGGCGGATGAAATCGTGGCGCGAATGGAGGCGGGCGAAAGGCTGGCCGATATCGCCGCCGACCTGGACCTGGCGCTGATCACCGGGGGGCTGCACATCTTCGACCAGAACGGCACATCCCTGCCGCCCGAGGTCGTTGCGCGAGTGATGGCCGCCGACAGCGGCGACATCGTCGGCCCGGTCGAGACAGCGCAGGGCTGGTATGTGGCGCGGGTGGGCAATGAGGTCTTCGAGGTGCTCTCGCCCAAAGAGGTCGAGGAACTGCGGAAGCGCTATTTCCTGGACTGGATCGAGGCGCAGATGGATGACGCTGACTACGTGCAAGACCTGGACAACTGGTTCGACCACATCCCGCAGGACCCGCTGCCGCAGGATGTCTCGCTGCTGCTGCGCGACGAGAACGTGACGCGCGCCGCCGATCAGTAGCGGTGCAGATGCGCCCTGGCCGCAACTCGTGTTGACAATCTGCCGATCCTGGCATACAACTTGGGAGGAGTAATCGTGGGTTATGACAGGAGAGGAAGGGTTTATGCAAACGCAGGCCGGTTCGCTGCGTGTCGCCGTGATTGGCACGCAGTTTGGGGGGCGTGTACATTTGCCGGGGTTCATCAGCCGGGCCGATACCACCGTCGTGGCATTATGTGGCGCAACCGAGCAGAAGACGAAAGAGGTGGCGGCCCAATACGGCGTGCGGGCGGTGTATACCGACTACGAGCAGATGCTGGTGGATGTCAAGCCCGATATCGTCGCGGTGTCGACCCCGCCCCGCGTGCATAACGCCATGACCATCGCGGCGCTGCAGGTGGGCGCGCATGTATTGTGCGAAAAGCCGCTGGCGCTCAACGCCGCCGAAGCCGAGGAAATGCTGGCCGAAGCCGAACAGCGCAAGCTGATCCACGCCGTCAATTTTGAGTTCCGCTATTTGCCGGCGCGCTATTACCAGAAAGTGCTGGTCGATCAGGGCTACATCGGCGAGCCGGTGCTGCTTGAGGCGTCGTTGATGTCGGTCATGCGCTGGGGGCTGGACGCGCCCTGGTCGTGGTGGATGGACGCCGCGCAGGGCGGCGGGATGCTGTTCGCGCTCGGCTCGCACTTTATCGACGCCTTCCGCTGGCTGAGCGGGCGCGAGGTGCAGGCCGTGACGGCGGCGCTGCACACCACGCCGCAGTACAGCACGCGCCCGCTGCCCAACAGCGACGAACAACGCGCCGTGACCAGCGACGACAGCGTGCTGCTGTCGCTCGAGATGGACGGCGGGCTGCGCGGGATGCTCACCATGAGCGCGGTGGCCGGCGGCTCCCACCAGCACCTCGCCATTCACGGCACCGAGGGCGCGCTGATTGTGCGCGACGACATGCGGCTGTACGGTCGCCGGCAGGGCGAACCGTTGGCGCTGATCCCGGTCCCGTCCGAATACGAACCCGGTCCCTGGCTGCCGGACGAAAACAAACTGCTGGGGCCGTTCGTCAAGCTGGTGGGCCTGATGGTCGACATGATCCAGGGCGACAAGCTGATCTCGCCGCCGACATTTGCCGATGGGCTGGCCGTGCAGCGCGTGCTGGATGCCGCGCGGCAGTCGGATCGGGCGGGCTGCCGGGTGGAGGTTGCAGACGTTACAGCCGGGCAGCCGGACGCATAGAAGCACTTTTGATTACGCAAAATGTGGAGGATTTAGCATGAAACGAGGCACGCAGATTACTGTAGGGCTGCTGGGAGTTGCGCTGGCGGCGATCACTGTGGCGCTGCTGGCGCTGCCGGCAGGTGCGGCCCCTGGCGGCCAGGATGGCGATATCCTGCCGACCCCGACCCTGTACCCGGTCGAGGACGAGCCGTACACGCTTGAGGTGGTGGGCGGCGCGGACGAAACGCTGACCTTCCCTGCCGTCGAGATGGACGGCTTCACGCTCAGCGAAACGACGGTGCGTTCGTTCTATCCGAACGGCATGACGTTCACCATGCGTCCCGAGTCGGAGAACGGCGACATTCAGGACGTGATCCTGTTCATTCAGTTCGTGCACGGCTCCGGCACGCGCGTCAAAGCCGAGTGGGACGACGATGTCGGGGCGTACGTCGCCCATCCCTGGAGCACCGGCGGGCGTCCGGCCTGGTCGGCGTTCGAGTTCTACTGGCGGGTGCGTGACGACACCGACGCATCCATCGATACCGAGCCGCACGCGGTCGATTACTGGGACCCGGACTACGAATGGTTCCGCGCCGAGAGCGACCACATGATCATCTACTGGTACGGCTTTGGCGAGGATAACCCCGACGCGATCGCCCAGAAGATGGCCAACCGCATGGCGGCGCTGACCCCGCGCTGGATCGAGGGCTTTGGCGCGACGCTCAGCTATACGCCCATCGCCGTGATTTACCCGGACCGCGACGCCATGAACCGCATGTACGGCGAAGACGGCGTCGCCAACCCGCGCGCGGCGGGCTTCACCAGCAGCGACCTGGGCATGAGCGTGCAGGTCTTGCGGGCCGCCGGGACGCCCGGCGTGCTCAGCGAGTGCATCTGGGCACCGGAAGACCCGGTCGCTTACTGGACGATGGAACGGCGCATCAGCACCATCTACGGCACCACCGGCCACGAATTCACCCACCTGCACCAGTACGCACTGATGGGCGGCATGATGGGCTACGAATGGTGGTTCGAGGGGCAGGCGGAGTGGTTCTCCAACACCTCGCGCCAGTACGACAAGCGGCTGCGCAACCTGGCCACGCTGCAAGACGTGCCCACGCTGCTCACACCGATCGGCTCCGATCTACCGCAGGCGGACGGCTGCTACGCGCTGTCGTACCTGATGGGGCCGTCGTTCATCAACTACTTGCTGTCCAACTACGGCGGCGTCGAGACGCACGGTGAGATTGCCGACCTGATCCGCAACCAGAACCAGGGCGTCTTCGAGGCTATCGAGACGGTGACCGGCAAGCCGTTCCTGGAGGTCGAAAACGAATGGCGGACCTATCTGGGCTTCCCGCCGCTGTCGCTGGCCGATATCGACCCGGCCTCCGCGCTGGAGGAACCGGTCGACCCGGTCGCGCAGGAAGGCGACACCGTCACCCTGCCCGCGGCGCCGGCCCTCTCGCCGGTGTACGAAAAGCCGGGGCCGAAGTCCCTGGTCGGCGGGCAGTGTTTCGCCAACATGCAGGTCACGATTCTGCGCGTCGGCAGCCTGGACGGCGTCGACTACTACGAGGTCGACTGCATGGGGCAGATCGGCTGGATGACGGCGGACCAGTTGACCGGCGAATAGCGCGCCAAACCTAAAAAGTTCGTTAAAGGGGGCGTACCTGGGTGCGCCCCCATCATTTTTTGCCGTATAATCGTGGTGGGAAGCAAATCTAGAGCGTGTTGTGAACTTACGCAGGCTGTTTACAGTGGATTTTTCCCATAAGTTTTACCCCTCCCCGTAAACGGAGAGGGACTTGCGCCTCCCCGCGTGCGGGGATAGGGGTAAAAGTACATAACAGCCTCTAGGAGGGAGTATTTTGATCAAAAAACAACTTCAAGTTACCGGTATTGTGGTGCTGCTGCTCGTGGTGAGCATCGCAGCGGCGGCGCTGGTCCTGGCGAGTGTGCCGGGGCAGGGCGCAATACTGCCCACGCCCACGCCGTACCCGATCGAGGCGGTCGATTACGAGCTGACCGTCGTCGGCGGCGAAAGCGAAACGTTCACCTTCAGCTATCCGGACCAGGACGGGTTTGTGTTGGGTGCGACGACGGTCACGTCGCAGTATCCGCGCGGGATGGTGTTCACCATCGACCCGCAGTCAGCCAACGGCGCGATCCAGGATGTGATCCTGTTCATGCGCTACGCGCACGGCTCTGGCACGCGCGTCACAGCGGAATGGGACCCCGACCGGAACGCCTGGGTGGCCCATCCCTGGGCGACCGGCGAGGGCCAGCCCGCCTGGACGCACTTCGATTTCTACTGGCGCGTGCGTGACGACACCGGTGCAGCGGTCGACACCGCGCCGGTCCCGATGGACTACAGCGATCCCACCCGCGAATGGTACCGGTTTGAGACGCCGTATTACATCGTGTACTGGTTCGGCATGAGCGATGACAAGCCGCAGCGCTTCGCCGAGCAGGCCGCCTACAGCATCGCCACGACGCATCCGCGCCGCCTCGACGGCTTCGGCGAGTCGCTGAGCTACAAGCCCACCGGCGTGATCTACGGCTCGCGGGCCGCGCTCAACGAGATGACGAGCAGCGGCGTCAGCGATACGACCGCCGGCGGCTACACCAGCAACGAACTAGGCATGAGCGTGCAGTACGTGCCCAGCGGCAGCACGCAGCACCAGATCGACTGGCTGTCGCACGTCCTGACGCACGAGCTGGTCCACCTCTACCAGTACGACGTGGTGGGCGGCGCGACCGGCCCCAACTGGTGGACGGAAGGGCAGGCCGAGTGGTTCGGCTTCAGCCCCGGCGCATACGACGAACGGCTGATGAACCTCGCCAAGATGCAAGACTTCCCCACGCTGTCGAAGGAAGTCACCCGTAACCTGGTGCAGGCTGACGGGCGGCCCTATCTGGTGTACGACATGGGGGCCTCGTTTGTGAACTGGCTGATCACCACCTACGGGGTCGAAACGCACGCCGCCACCGTCGAGCGCATGAAGCAGGGCATCCCCTTCTACACCGCCATCGAAGAGGTGACGGGCCAGCCGTTCCTGGAGATCGAAAACCAGTGGCGGACCTACATCGGCCTGGAGCCGCTGGAACTGGCCGACATCGACCCCGCCGCCGCGCTGCAGCCCATCGACAGCCCGCCGTATGATGTGGGCGACACGGTGACACTGCCGCCGATGCCCGCGCTGCCGGCGGTGTACGAATCACCCGGCCTGAACGCGCCCTACACCGGGCAGTGTTTCGCCAACACGCAGGTCACGATCCTGGCGTCCGGCGCGCTGAACGGGGACAACTACTACCAGGTCGACTGCATGGGGCAGATCGGGTGGATGCCGGAAGAACTGCTGGCCGGCCCGTAAGGCCAGCGCAGGAACCATGACCATACACGGGCGGCCTGTCGGGGGTGGGCCGCCTTTTTGCTGTGAGCCGAACATCGTATAGACGCCGCCGGCCCGAATCGGGTACACTGGGCACGGCGACTGTCCACACCGTGCAGAGGGAAACCATGCCAGTTTATTCCGACCAGACGCGACAACCCGACGCGCGTATCGATGCCGCGTTTTGGGAGAACCCGATCGGCATCGATGTCGAGTACGACGAACTGCGCTTTTTGTACATTCCGGACCACGTGTCGAGCTTCATCGCGGCGCGCGTCGCGCACAAAGTCTACCGCTACCAGATCGACAACATCCGCACCAGGCAGCAGATCACCCACGCCGTCATGGTGACGATGGGCGGGCTGCTGCCGGGCGTGCTGCTCCACGATCATCTGGCCTGGACGCTGAACAAGAACATCCCGCCGATTGGCTTCGGCACGCTGGGCGTCAAGTATTACGCCGGGCCGGACGAACCACTCGACCATCCCCAGATCATCCAGCCCTTGTCGATTGCGGTGGCCGGCGCGGTGGTCGGGGTCGTCGAGGACCTGGTCGACCTGGGCGGCACGGCGCGCTTCGTGCAGCATTACCTGATCGAAGAGCAGGGCGCGCGTAAGGTAATCCTGATCGCGCCGTACCTCAAGACGCGCGAGATCATGGAGGAGATGGAGGTGATCCACTATGGCTATGTGCCCAAAGACACCTGGATCATCACCCCCCGCGAGCGCGTGGAAACGCTGATCAAGCGCGTGCCGTTCTGGCGCGACAACGGGGCCACGCTGGAGACGTGCCGGACCAACCTGGAGCGCGTCGGCTACCCGGCCTACCTGATCGACACCTACCTGCGCGCCACCTACGAACGGGGCTAGCCGTCCCCGCCCGCCTCACGGCACGGGCAGGATCACCGCCGAGGGATAGTCGGCGCTGTGTAGGATCGTGGTGTGCGCGATCTGCCCGCTGTCGCCCTCCGCCAGGAACATGTCGCCCGTGTTGGGGTTCGGCGCGAAACGCGGCACGCTCGACGACGTGATGCTGACGCGCACGCGGTGCCCCTGGTTGAAGACGATGCTGGTCGGCCCCAGGTCGATATCCAGCCGGACCGGCGTGTCCGGTTCGAGCAGTTGAAAATCCGTGAAGTCCGGGTGGTTGTGATAGCGCGCTCGCAGGATGCCCTCTGCCACCAGCATCGAGCGCCCGTCCGGGTAGACGTCCGTCACCCGCACCAGGATGTCGGTGTCCGGCACGTCGGTGCTGATCCAGACCTCCGCGCGCAGATCACCCGTCACTTCGACCGGGTCTTCAAGCGGCGGCGTGCTGTACACCACCACATCCTCGCGGCGCTCGATAGGGCGCTGGTCGAACGGCCCGGCAGCCAGCGTGAGGTTGGCCCCGCCAATCGTCGGCGCGGGGTCGGTGGGGTCGTAGGCGAACGTGTCCCCGCCGCCGTCTGCGCCCGGCGGCTCGACGCTCAGGTAACCGTTCGGCTGCAAGTAGACCGGCACGGCATTGGTCGTTGGGGGCCAGGACTCGGCGGTGCGCCACACGTTGCCGGGCGCGTCGTCTTCGCTCACCGCGCCCAGCGTGAAGTAGGTCACGGTCGGAATCTCGCCCAGGTCTGGCGGCCCGTCATTTTCCGCCAGCAAACACTGTTGCAGCCAGTGCAGTACCCATCGGTTGTAGTCTTCCGTCACTGCTGCGGGGATCGTGAACGCGCCGATCTGGTCGTTGTTGATGCTGTGTGTCCAGGGCCCCATGATCAGATGCTGCTGGCCCGCTGCGCCCGCGCCGCCCTCGTTCTGGTAGCCCAGGAAGCCGTCGATGGTCCCCCGTGCGAAAATGTCGTACCATCCGGCCACATGCACCGCCGGGATGTGCACCGCGTCGAACTGGCCCGTGATCTGCACCGGGTCCCAGTAGGCCGTGTTCAGCGGGTGTGCCTTGAACGGCGCGACGAGGTGATCGCTGTTGTTGCCCTGCAGCCAGCGCTCGACCAGTTCGGAGCGCCACACGCCGCCCTGGAACGCGGCGTCGTGGTAGACATCCGGCGTGGCGACCTCGATCCACTGGCAGCGCAGGTTGTCCGGCGCACCGGGAGCCAGCATGTACTGCGCGATGCCCAGCGCCGAGCCGCCGAACGTCGCCACGCGGCCATTGCTCCAGGGTTGGGCCGCGATCCAGTCCAGCGTGGTCTGCCCATCTTCGCGGGCGGAGAAGAACCCCGCCGGTTCGCCCTCGGAATCGTACTGCCCGCGCACGTCCTGCGCCACTGCCACGATACCCGCCGCCGCCAGGTCCGGCCCCATGTCCAGGCTGGCGCGGTTGTACGGCGTGCGCACCAGCAGGACCGGCCAGGGACCGTCCCCATCCGGCAGGTACAGCGACGTCGCCAGCTTGACCCCGTCCGGCATGGGGACCATCACCGTCTGGGCAGTGTCTTGCGCCTGGCCCGTGATCACGCCGCCGGCCAGCAGTGCGATCACCAGCAGCCCCAACGCGATATAGCGTCCTACATTGTGCATTGTTTGCGCTCCTCTCGTAGACTTCGCAAGGATTAGAGGCTGTTATGCACTTTTTACCCCTATCCCCCGACCCCTTTCCCCGCACGCGGAGAAAGGGGGGAGGCGCAAGTCCCTCTCCGTTTACGGGGAGGGATTTAGGAAGGGGTAAAACTTACGGGAACAATCCTCTGTAAACAGCCTGCGTAAGTTCATAACACGCTCTAGTATAGGTGGAATCCGGCAGGCGTGCAGCTTCGTCAGCTTGATATCAGCTGGCCGGGATGTGTTGACAACGCCGAGACGGTATACTAGGCACAGAGACAAGCCAACCAAATCAGGAGGCATGGAACCTTATGTTTGATCGTATTTCCAATAGCTGGGAACTGGTCAAAGCCAGCTTTGGCGTCCTCAAGCAGGACAAAGAACTGATCGTCTTCCCCATCGTGTCCGGCATCGGCGTGCTGATCGTGATGGCCGCCTTTGCGCTGCCGATGTTCGCGGCAGGGATGTTTGAAAGCGCCGCCCAGGGGGATGCAGGCATCCCCACGTTGATCGTCGGGTTTTTGTTCTACGTGGTGATGTACTTCGTGATCATCTTCTCCAACGCGGCGCTGGTTGGGGCGGCCATGATCCGGCTCAACGGCGGCGATCCCACCGTGCGCGACGGATTCCGCATCGCGTCGAAGCACGTCGGGCAGATTTTGGGTTACGCGGTGATCGCGGCCACCGTCGGCATGATCCTGCGCGCGATCCGCGAGCGCGGCGAACTGGTCGGGGCGATTGTCGCGTGGATCGGCGAAATGGCGTGGAACCTGATCACCTACCTGGTGGTGCCGGTGCTGGTCGTCGAGGATATCGGCCCCATCGACGCCATCAAGCGCAGCGGCAGCCTGCTCAAGCGCACCTGGGGCGAGCAGATCGTGGGCAATTTCAGCATCGGCCTGATCTTCATGCTGATCGGGCTGGGCGTGGGGTTGGTGGTCGGCCTGCCGATCATCCTGCTGGCTTCGGCGACCGGATCGGCGGCGCTGATCGTGCTAGGAGTTGCGTTGGTGGTGCTGTTGATCGTGGCCGTCAGCTTGCTGAGCAGCACGCTGCAAGGCATCTACACCGCCGCGCTGTACCGCTACGCGACTGAAGGCGAAGCCGGGACGTTCTTCAGCCCGGAGATGGTGCAGGGGGCATTTCGGCACAAATAACCCCAACTTGCAGGGCTATGCGCTGCACGCGAATGCGGAAGGTTGAACCACCACACCGCCCCGATCACGGCGCACATGGCGCGATCCGGGCGGTGTGTGCGTTTGCCCGCCGCTAGTAGAGCGCTTCGAGCTGCTGTTCGTCTGCCGCGATGCGGATCAAGCGCCATTCGGCTTCGGCGTCGGTGTCGGGGTGGCCGGGCAGTTCCTCGCCTTGTTCCGCGCGGATCACGCGCCCCAGGTTGCGGCGTTCATTGCCGTCCGGGTCTTCGCCCGCCAACTGGTAGACGCCGCTTTCGGGGGCGGTGTCGCCGGTTTTGTAGATTTCGTTCAGAAATTCGGACATCTCAACGTCTCCATGAAGTGACTACAGCTTACCATCTATGCCCGCTATTGTACCGGGAATGCGGCGAATCGTGAAATGCGAGTAGGAAAGAGGTCCACTCGCTGACTGCGGTAATTCCGCTACAATAAAGCATATGGTGGGACATAAATCATTAAGGAGTATCTTCATGTTACGTTTTCGTTCCATGTTGTTCGTTGTGGCGCTGCTGGCGGCGCTGGTACCGACCGCTGCGACCGGGGCTTCTCCGGCGGCGCAGGACGCCATCGCGCGCGTCCGGTTTGTGCACGCTTCGTTTGACGCGCCGAGCCTGGACATCTACCTGGATGGCGCGGTCGCCGAAAGCGGTGTGCGGGGTATGGCCGGCTATCGTGATGTGCCCGTGGGCGAGCATACCTTCAGCTTCCGCACGGCAGGCGGAGCCGAAGACCTGGCCAGCGTGACGGTCACGCTCGAGGCCAACCAGCGCGTGACCATCGCGGCAGTCGGCACCCTGGCCGAACTCGAAGCCATGGCGATTGTCGACGATGTGAGTGCCCCGCCGCGCAACGCTGCGCGGCTGACGGTCGTGCACGCCAGCCCGGACGCCCCGCCGGTGAATGTGTCGGTGAACGCGACGGCCATCGCCAGCGACCTGGCGTATCAAGGGGTGAGCGCGCCGGGCTATGTGTTCGCCGGCAGCTATGATATCGCTGTGACCACCGCCGACGGCACCCCGGTCGTGACCGACAGCGGACGCCAGTTTACCGAAGACCGCGCCTATACCGCGTTTGTGGTGGGGACGGCGGCCTCGGGGGCGTTCCGGCTGGTGGTCGCCGAGAGCACGGTGCTCAAGCCCGAGCCGACCAGCCAGTTCCGCTTTGCGAACATGGCCCCGGACGCCGGGCCACTGAACGTCCACATCAACCAGGAACCGGCCCCGCTGTATTCCGGCGTGCCGTTTGGCAATGTCCAGCACTACTATGTGGCCGGCCCTGGCCCATATCAGGTCGACCTCTACCAATCCGGTACCGGCCCGGACAACAGCACCCCGCTGGCCACGCTGACGACGGAGATCGACGCCAACCAGAACGTGTTGTTCGTGGCGCAGGGCAGCGGCGATGCGGTCGAGGTGGCCGCGTATACGGGCGACTTCAGCCCGCTGCCGCCGCAGTCCTCGCGGCTGACGGTGATTAACCTGGCGACCGGCAACCCGCCGATCAAGGTCGAACGCATGGAAGGCGGCACGCTGTTCGACTCCGTCGACGTGTACGATCAGGCCGGGCGCGTGGTGCCTGCCGGGAGCTACAACATCCGCTTCGTCGACGCCGCGTCTGGTGACAACGTGATGGAAAAGGGCGGCATCCAGATGCCCGCCGGGACCGTCACCATGCTGATCGCGTTCGACGACGATCCCAACGACCCGCTGATGAACACCGTCGCCGTGTCGACCGAGAACGTGCCGACTTACGCCGCGATCCGCTGGGCGCACTTCAACATCTGGGGGCCGCCGGTGGACGTATACATGAACGGCGAAAAGGTGATGTCCAGCCTGGTGTATAAGATGAGCACCGAGTATATGCTCTACGCGCCGGATGTCTACACGATCGAGGTGTACCCGGTGGGGGCCGCCCCGGCGGACGACACCACCGAACCCCTCGACTCGGTCCAGGCCGAGCTGACCGGCGATAACTTCCCGCGCACGTTCTTTATCTACGGGCCGCCCGACGGGGCGCGCATCGGCATCGCGCCGGACAACCTGGAGATGCTGTCGCCGGGCAAGAGCCGGGTGCGCTTCATCAACGCGGGGATTGACCTGCCCGGTGTGGCGGTCTACAACCCGACCGGTAACACGCAGGTCGTCGACAACATCCCGAACGGCGGGGCCAGCAGCAATGCCAACTTGGACGCCGGGACCTACTCGTTCAACTTCGTGACCGACCTCGGCGCGGTGGCGTCCGTGCAGGGGCTGGAAGTCGAGAGTGGTGTCGTGTATACCATTGTGGTCGCGGGGGTCTATACCGACCCCACCGGCCTGGAGACAATCGTCGTCGAAGCCACACCCTGACCCCCACGTACCGGGCCGTTTGTGATACAATCCGCCCTGCCGGCAGACCCCCGGCAGGGCGTTTTGTCCACTTAAAAGATGGAAACCGGGCCGATCCACATTTTTCGGCATTTTGCAGTATGATGAAGGGGTGTCTGGATTCTAAACGGAGGCATTATGACTATTCACGAACGGCTGGACGACATGACGCAGCAGCACGGACCGGCTCCAGCGGCAGCGCTGCGCAGGCTCGCCTTGTGCCGGGGTGGGTTCACGGGCGAGGCGGCCCGCGCGATCCTGGAACTTGACGACGTGCAGAAACTGGAAGCGATCCTGACGGTGCTGCAAGAATGGGGGATGATCGAGCGCGCGGACGCACGCTATCGGCTCGCCCCACAGGTGCGCGCCGCGCTGGACCCCGATGACTCCGCACGCCAGGCACATTACACCTACTACGAACGCCTGGCCCGCCGGTGCCGTGACCAGCAAGACTACGCCGCGTTGCAACCGGAGTTCGACAACCTGGCCGCTGCCTTCGAGGGGGCACTGGTGGCCAGCGATGGCGAGATGGCGTACTGGCTGTACAATGCGGCCAGCGATTTTTTGATCGTGCAGGGCCGCCACGATCTGAACATCGAATGGCTGCGGCGGGCGGGCGAAGTGCTTACGCCCGAAGCGGGCGATTATCTGTGGGGCGCGGTCCAGAACAGCCTGGGCGTGGCCTACCAGAACATACCCGGCGGGGATCGCCGGGCCAACCTGCGCCGCGCGATTCAGGCCTACCAGGAAGCGCTGGCCTTCCACAACTTCGAGAACACCCCGCAGGCCTTCGCCGTCGCGCAGAGCAACCTGGGATCGGCCTACGCCGACCTGGCCCACCTGGAGGAACGGGCAGAAAACCTGCGCCGCGCGGTGGATGCCTACCATGCCTCGCTGGCCTTCCGCACGCCAGAAGACGATCCCCTGGCCTATGCCGCCACCCAGCACAACCTGGGCAACGCCAGCCGCGAACTGGCCGGCATCGAGAACCGGGTCGAAAACCTGGAGCGTGCCCTGGTCGCGTACTGGGCTGCACTCAAATATTACACGCCCGAATCTGCCCCGCTGGACCACGCCGCCACCCAGAACAACCTGGGCAACGTGTACCGCGACCTGGCCGGCGTCAAGCCCCGCAAAGAACTGGCGTATTTGCAGCAGGCCATCGACGCCTACCAGGCGGCGCTGCGCTTCCGCACGCCCGACGCTTTCCCCCAGGCGTATGCCACCACGCAGAACAACCTGGGCACGGCCTACCGCGCGCTGTCCGAGCTGCAAGACCGCCGCGAAAACCTGGCGCTGGCGATCCAGGCTTATCACGAAGCGCTCAGGTTCCACACCCCGGACTCCGCGCCGCTGTCCTATGCGGCGGCCCAGAACAACCTGGGGATGGCCTATCACTCGCTAGCGAAGGTCGAAGACCGGGTCGATAACCTCAAACGGGCGATGCAGGCCTACGCCGAGGCGCTCCAGCATTATACGCCGGACGACTCCCCGATCGAATACGCCAAGACCCGCGCCAACCTGGGGTTGGCCTACGAGGACATTGGCGATGTCGAGGCTGCCGTCGAGTGTTGGGTCGCAGCGCAGCGTTACTTCCAGCAGATGGGCGCTGCCGACCAGGCCGAGTTGATGCAGCAGTGGATCGACGGGGCGCAGCGTTGACCCCGCGTTGACCAAATCTGGTCTGCCCCGTATAATCGCGGGCATGGACCCCGCAGTATGGCAAGGATAAGAAAGCTATGCGTTTGATTCTGGTGCGCCATGGACAGGCGGAATACCGCATGGGTGAGGAAGGCGACAACCTGTACCTGACCGAACTCGGCAAGCGGCAGGTCGAGCTGCTGGGCCAGTGGTTGCAAGACAACGAACCCGGCATCGACGCGTTGATCTGCAGCCCGCTGCGCCGGGCGCGCGAAACTACCTCGATCTTGAGCCGGTACGTCGACGCGCCGATCCGCGTGGATGACGACCTGCGCGAAACCGACCGCGACCTGCTCATGGAACTGCCGCGCCTGGTGCATCCGGCGGACACCGGGCCGCACTACTATGTACTGCCGCACGACAACTATTACCAGCGCTTCACCGAGCAGACCCGCCGCGTGCTCAACCGGCTGATCGCGAACCCGTCCTCGATGCGTACCCTGGTGGTGATCTGTCACGGTGGCACGGCCAGCACCATGCTGCGCATGTTGATGCAGGCTCACCATTTTTACATCTGGATGAACAACGGCGCGATGCACTATTTGACGTGGCAGGATGGGCTGTGGGATCTGCGCGGCGTGAATTACGTCCCGCACCTGCCGCAGGACATGCTCACGACCTGACGCCTGCTCACACCGCGGCCAGCCGTTCGAGATACTGGCGCATCATCAACGCGGCGGTGGCACCCTCGCCGGCTGCCGCCGCGGCCTGCTTGGTGCTGCGCGCGCGCACATCCCCCGCCGCGAACACGCCCGGCATGCTCGTCTCCAGCGTGTCCTGCGTGAGGATGAACCCGCGTTCGTCGCGGTCTACCCACTGTGCAAACGGCGCGCTGTTCGGCTCCATGCCAATCAGGATGAACACGCCGTCGGGCTGGTCCACCCGTTCGGCACCTGTCGCGCGGTCCACGACGCGCAGCCCGGCGAGCTGGCGGTCCTCGCTGACGAGGAACTCCTGCACGTCCTGGTTGGTCAGCACGTCGATAGTGGCGCACTCGTCGATCTTCTGCTGGAGCACGAGGCTGGCGCGCGGCTCCGGGGCGTATTCCAGGATCGTCACCCGGTCGGCGAACTGGCAGAGGTGCAGCGATTCCTGGAAGCCACTGTTGCCCCCGCCCAGCACCACCACGTCCTTCCCCTTGTAAAACGGCGCGTCACACGTTGCGCAGAAATGGATGTTGATGCCGATCAGCTTCGATTCGCCGGGCACGCCCAGCCGCCGGTAGGTGCTGCCCGTCGCCAGCAGCACCACGCCGCCGCAGTATTCGTCCCCGCCGGCGGTGCGCACCAGCCGGTAGCGGCTGTCCTCGCCCAGTTCGGCCACGCGCTGCGCTTGCAAAATCTCCACGCCGAAGCGCTCGGCCTGGCGACGCAGCCGGTCGGCGAGGTCGGCCCCGCTGATGCCCTGGTCGAAGCCGGGGAAGTTTTCCATGTGGCGCGTCATGCCGACCTGCCCGCCGATGCCGCTTTTCTCGATCAGCAGCGTGCTGAGGCCCTCGCGGCTGGTGTAGATGCCCGCCGTCAGGCCCGCCGGACCGCCCCCGACGATGATCACGTCGTAGAAGTCGCGGCTGGCTTCGAGCTGCAGCCCAAGCTGTGTGGCGAGTTCCTGGTTGCTTGGCTCGACGAGCACTGATCCGTCCGGGAAGATGATGGTCGGGATGCTGCGCATGCCCTGGTTGATGCGCTCGACTTCTTGCATGGCGGCGGGGTTGTCGTCGACGTTGATGTATTCGTAGTGGACCCGCTGCTCGCCGAAGAACGTCTTGGCGCGGCGGCAGTCCGGGCACCAGTTCGCGCCGTACATGCGGATTGTGTCGGTCATAGCGTTGTCCTTCGAGTTTTTTCCTGTATCAGGCTACTACGTAAATTATATCAATCTTCATTGTCTGATTCTATCGCCGTGTGAACATCATCCAGGATGGCGCGCAGCCGTGCGCCGAAGGGATTCCCCGCATTGCGGCGCGCTTCGTCTTCCCACGCGGCGATCTGGTCGCGCAGGTTGTCGGGGTGGAAGGTGGCCCCTTGCAGCCGGTGCCGCAAGTAGGCCAGCATCAGCCGGTGCTGCGGTTCCAACTCCCCGGCGAGGCCATAGCGGATGTTGAGCGTCTTGAGCGTTTTACGTGCCTGCGCCTGCTGCCCGGCCAGGAAGTAACACCACACCGCGATATAGGTCATGTGCTGGGGCTGGCCGGAGTGGGGGGCGCGCTGCAACAGGCGTTCGGCGGCCTGCGTATAGCGTCCCTGCGCGATCCAGGCGTCGCACAGCAGCCCGGTGGCGACGTCGCACTTCAGGCGGGCGAAGTTGCCCCCGGCGCGGCATTCGTCGTCGAGCAGTCCGAGCGCCTCTTGGGCCAGCGGTTCCGCCGCCTGTCCCTGGCCCTGGTAGTTGTAGGCCAGGCTCAGCGCCAGCGCGTGCTGGAAGGTGGGGTCGGCGGTGTACTGCGATTGCAATTCGACCAGCAGCGTATCGACTTCGCCTTCTTCCAGGCGCGCCATCACCCGGCTGATGCGCCGCCACCAGCCCAGCCGCCACTGGGCCAGCAGCGCATAGCCCAGCCACGCCAACAGTACGACGCTAACCGTGATCAACACCGCCGCGTTAAACGACAGGCCTGCCACGTCGTACAGCACGAAGACCGCCGCCACCAGCAACAGCCCGAACAGGCACGTCAGCGAGATATGCTGCATTGGCGGGGTGTTCATGGGGCAGGGGCCTTTCTGTGCGCGCGGTGTCCAGAATCAGGCGGATATCGTCGAGAATCTCACGCAGGCGCTGCCCGTAGGGATTGTGTGCGTTGCGCGCCTGTTCGTCTTCCCACTCCGCCAGTTGGTCGCGCAGCAACTCCACCAGCGGCAGGTCCGCAGCGATGATCACGCCCAGCGCAATCGGCACGCCGTGTCTGATCAGCGGGTTGTCACTCATCGCCCTCCACCTCCGCGCGGATATCGTCCACGATGGTTTGCAGCCGCCCGCCGTACGGATTGCCGGCATGGCGGCGCGCTTCGTCCTGCCAGTTGTCCAGTTCGATGTGGTACATCTGGAAGTTCACTTCGAAGGGGGTGCCGTGCAGCACATGCTGCAGGTAGGCCAGCATGAAGGCATAGCGCGGCGTGATGGTCTGAATCGTGTCGCGGGCGGGGGGCGCGTCGAGCAGCGTGCCCTGTTCCAACCGGTCGAGCAGGGTGCGCGCCTCGGTGTGCTGCCCGGCCAGGAAATAGCCCCACACCACCAGCGCCGCCGCGAGATTGGGCTGTTGGATGGTGGGGATGTGCGGGCGCAGCCCGGCGGCAGCCGCAGCGAACCGTCCCTGGGCCAGCCGCGCCTCGAACAGCGTGATGTGCGCCATGCCGGTCAGGGTACGGGTGTGTTCGCCGGGGGGGGCGGCCTGCGGGGTGTCCTGCTGGAGCACGGCCAACACCTCCAGCGCGAGGCGTTCGGCGTCTGCGCCGTGTCCCAGATAATGATGCGCCCCGGCCAGGATCAACGTGTTTTCCGGCGAGGTATCCCCCGCCGCGCGGCGATCTTGAGCTTTGGCCAGCACCGTGCCGGCCTCGCCTTCTTCCAGCCGCAGCAGCGCGCGCATCACGTCCAGCTTGTCGTCGCGCAGTTGCAGCGCCAGGAACAGCACCACCACCAGCAGCAGCGCCATCGGCAGCAGCGACTCGACGATGCGCGAGGCCGACGATCCGCCGCTGAGCATCAGCAGCACGATCAGCCCGGCCAGCAGCGCCACCAGCGCGATGATGGTCACCGGGCGCAGCATGACGGAGTTATTCACGGCGCGCTCCTTCCACTGCCTGCCAGATGTCGCCGTTGAGCGGGTTGGCACACACGATCATGCGTCGTTGAATGGCCATATACTATCCTCCCTGTCGCTCATTGTAGCCGGAAACCGCCAAAAACACAGGCCGGACACCACCCGGCGTCCGGCCCTGTGCGTATGTCACTAGGGGGTTATGCTAGTACAGGTTGGCGGAAGTGAAACAATGGTATAATGAGCGGCTCGACAAGCAAGAGGGAGGCCATATGAGTCGCGGACCAAAGCCAATCATCATCGAATTGAGTATCGAGGAAAAAGCAGGGTTGGAAAAACTGGCTCGACGCCCCAGCACGCCGCAGCAGTTGGCCCAGCGCGCGCGGATTATTCTTGGGGCGAGTGAGGGAAAGAATAAGGTGCAAATTGCGGGTGAGGTGGGCGTATCAATCGACATGGTCTATCTGTGGCGTAACCGCTGGCAGGCGTATGCGGCCATTCCGCTAGAAGAGATCAGTATCGAGGAGCGGCTAGCGGATTTGCCGCGCAGCGGTTCACCGGGCAAATTCAGCGCCGAACAGTTGGCGCAAATCATCGCACTGGCGTGTGAAGACCCGCAAGCGAGTGGCTATCCAGTTAGCCACTGGACGCCCAAAGAAGTGGCTGCCGAAGCCATCAACCGCGGGATTGTGGTAAGTATTTCGCCGCGTCAGGTGGGGCGTTTTTTAAAATGAGGCCGAGTTGCAACCGCATCGCAGTCGGTATTGGCTGAATACGACGGAAACGGACCCAGTGGTGTTCGAACAACAAGTGAAAAACGTGTGCGAAACCTACCAGGATGCGCCCCTGCGGCACGCGCAGGGCGACCATACCATGAGTTGTGATGAGATGACCGGCATTCAAGCGCTCGAGCGCAAACATCCGACCAAACCGATGCGTCCGGGTGAGGTTGAAAAGCGGGAGTTCGAATACATCCGGCATGGCACCCTGACCCTGATTGCCAATTTCGATGTGGCGACCGGTCAAATCCCTGTGCCATCGCTGGGACCCACCCGCACCGAGCTTGATTTTGCGGCCCATATTGCCCAAACCATCGCCACTGATCCGGCGGCGAAATGGACGTTTGTCGTTGACCAACTGAACACGCATCAATCCGAAAGTCTGGTCCGGTTGGTGGCTGAGCGCTGTGGGATTGACGCTGATTTGGGCGTGAAAGAGAAGCGGGGTATTCTCAAATCGATGGCGTCACGCGCCGCTTTTTTGAGTGACCCGACCCATCGTATCCGGTTTGTCTACACGCCCAAACATAGTTCCTGGCTCAATCAGATCGAAATTTGGTTCAGTATTCTCATGCGGCGCTTGCTCAAGCGCGCCAGTTTCACGTCAACTGATGATTTGCAGGCTCGGATTCTGGCTTTCATCGACTATTTCAATCGCACCCTGGCTAAACCGTTTAAATGGACCTATTCAGGCCGACCGCTGCAAGCTTAAACCATTGGCGTTTTTGCGCTAACCTGTACTAGTCCAGCAACGGCATCTTCAACAACAAGACAATGGGATGGAACAATATTCAACTGCTGAGCCGCAAGCAAGAATCCTTCCGGATGAGGTTTACTGCGTTGGATATCATTTCCCGTCACCCAGGCGTCAAAATGTTGTTTGAGTCTGGTACGTTCCAAAATCTGCGAAGCGTTCTTGCTGGAAGAACAAACCGCCGTTTTGATATGGCGTTCTCGTAAAGCATCCAGTAAATCAATCACACCTGGAAGTACTGCATCCGGAGTCAATTCATCGAGCAGATTCTGGTAAATGGCATTCTTGAAGTCTGCCATTCTCGCTTTTTCTTCAATGGAGTACGTGCGCTCTGCGCGTCCAAGTACAATTTCCAGGCTCGCCATCCTGCTTACACCTCGCAGACGTTGGTTGATTTCCCAATCGAAGTAAATACCTTCTTTGAAGGCCAACTGCTGCCAGGCTTGAAAATGATACTCGTCTGTCGAAACCAAGACACCGTCGAGGTCAAAAATCACGGCATGGATAGCCATTCGTCACTCCAGGCTAAATCAAAGGGCATGAGTTGCGGTTGTTTTTGGAGAAATGTTGTAGGCATTTGTATCGATGACTGCGTTTAGTTTGTGTTGTCCTCGATTCGTAACTAAAACCTGATCTTGAGTGATCTCAATTTGAACTGGACAACCATGCCATACTAAAGAAAATGCCAGCCGCTGCCAGTGCTGCGGTAAGGCAGGTTTGACAACTAACGTTTCAAATTGCGGCCCGAACTGAATACCGGCAAATCCTGAAACAATCACCTGCCAGTTAGCACCACAGTTCGCAATGTGAATGCCTTGATCAGCGTGTCCACGTTCGACATGCAAATCGAGCATGGCTGTTTCCTGCCAAAAATCCCAGGTGTGTTGGGTTAAACCAAGACGCGCAGCCATTACAGCATGAACGCCTAGCGACAAAGAGGAATCATGTGTGGTCAACGGCAGATAATAATCCCAGGCCCGCTGCACTTGTTCGATTGAAAACTCGCCAGGAAATAACATCATCAAGAGCAGAACATCAGCTTGTTTGAGGCATTTGGTTCGATAGAGCTTTTCTTGCGAAACCTGTGCAGCAAACGGTTTATGCCGGTCTGGCCACGATATGTCAAAGTCAGGTTCGGTCAGAGCGGGAAAATCTTCACTTTGCAAGATCAGCAGGCCATTTTCGGCTGTGGACAACGGCAGAGTTGCAGCAATAGCCGCGAACTGCTGGCGTTCATCGGGACTCGCCCCACCGGATTCTCCCCATCGACTGGCTGCTTCAAGCGCAAACCGTACCAGTCGGTTGGTAAAGCTGTTGTTATGGGTGATTGGGCTGTATTCATCCGGTCCCATAACGCCCAGCAAACTAGGGTGATCTTCTCCTGGTCGCCAGTCGATACGTTCCATCCAGTAACGCGCTGTTTCAACTAGTACGGTTGCCGCCTGATCATGCAGAAATGCCCAATCGCCGGTTGCCTGAACATAGTGCATAATGCCGTAGACTACATCGGCGGTAATGTGGATTTCGTGGTCGCGATACTGCCAGGTGCCGCAACTTTGGCTTTCGTCACCTTTGTCATCAGCTTCCCACGCGTAGCGTGCGCCGGGATATCCATAACGAACGGCATTGCGTCGCGCACCATCGAGGCTTTGCACACGGTACTCTACCAAAGCCCGTGCTCGCTCTGGATCGGTGTAGAGATAAAACGGCAGCAGGTACATCTCCGTATCCCAGAAGAACCGACCAAAGTATGCATCGCCTGAATACCCTTTGGCATCGATAGCAACTCTGTTGTCAGGCACATGAACACGCAGCAGATGATACAGTGAAACTCGAATCGCTAATTGCGATGCGGGATCACCTTCGATTTCTACATCTGCACTCTGCCAACGCTGATGCCAGATAGCGGTATGTTCTTCAAGCAGAGCCTCCCACGAATGCATTACTGCTTCCTGCAAGATATCTGCTGCCGCCCGTTTGACGAAATCTCGACTCGTGGCGACCGCAGACCGTTTTTCAAATGTGAACGTTTGCCCTGCCCGTAGTGGAATTTCGGCGACAAGCGAGGCACGACGTTCAATTGTGTCGGGATCCCATACGATGGAGTTAGTGCTCAACAGGCAAGATGCGATGTCTACCGTGTCGCCTACATCAGTCGTCAGCTCGCAATAGAGGCACCTTTTTGCCGTATCCAACATGATTTGGGCAAAGTGATCGTAACCACTGGTGCGCACGTCAGCATCAATAGCACTTTCTATACGGATCGCTATGTCACGGTCTGAAGTCACCATCATCCGTTGAATCACCAACGCCGGTCGAGCGGCGCTAATATAGCGCTCGAAAATCACATCTATCGCGACTCCGGCCTGAGTGGTCCAGCGTAGACTTCGCCTTAGCACTGCTGAATGTAAATCCATTTCGCGGCAGTAGTTGGTGATCTGGCACGTTTCCATATCGAGCTTTTCACCCTCAACTGATAGGATGAGTCCCAGAAAATAGGGGAGGTTGATCATCTGTCTACTCAACAGAGGATGTTGTCCGTAAATGCCGGGAACATAGGTGCCCCACGTGACCTTTGTGTCAGGAAATGCCTCAGCCGTGACATTAGTGGGCATACGCATGAACGTGAGATTTTGTGGCGCATCAAGCAGGTGTTCCTCGAGCGATCCGCGAATATGGAGATAGCCGCTCCCCTGCGTAAACAGGGTTTCGTAGGCTTGAGCGTATTCGATGCGGAAATCGGTTTCAGTAAGTGACCATTCCTTCATGGTTCAGTTCTCCGGCATATAGTCAAACCAACGAAAAACAGCGACATTAGTACTCGACTGGCCGTTGCTACTGGCATACAAGCCAATGTATGTGCCCGTGAAACCGCCTGCGACTTGGGAACTAAGAAAGTGCCCTTCAGTATGGTCGTAAAGTGAATTCCAGGTTTCCGGCTGTGTAGCAAAGAGAAAGCTGTGGTTTTGCCCGCGTGCCTGGATTCTTAAAAAGCAATCTGATGAGGTGACTGAACGTTCGGCAAGTACGCCATCTTCTCCTTCAAATCGCTGTATCAAACGCACCACAACATCCTGATTGGCAAGGCGTGTCACAACGAAACGGAAGTGAAAGCGATCATTTTGCAGCAACACTAATCCGGCACTTTCTTCATGACCAGGAACAAAGGACATCATTGCCTGTGCGGTGAAATTGATGTGCTGCTGACGCCGCCCAATAAAACTGGGATTAACTGGCTCAGTGAGTGTTTCCGGACGCAGTTGCAGGCTCAGCTCTGCCTTTTCCAGCGTCCAGAACTGGTGGCGCGGCGTGCGTAAGAAGTTCCATTGAGGGGCGAGAACATCGGCCTGAAAACCGTCACGCTCAGGGATGGCAGGCCACCGGTGTTCGGGCAGTTGCGGCGCAGAGTATTCGAAATCAAGCTGACCGTTGCCCGTACCAGTCACCGGCCAGCCGTCTTCCCAGCGGATCGGGGCAAGGAACGTTTCGCGGCCCAGGTTGCTATAGGGGCCACCATAAGGACGACAAGCGAGCAGCACTGCCCACCATTCCCCTTTCTGCGTCTGAACTAAATCCGCATGACCAGTGCTGGTAATGGCGTGATCTGCTGCCAAATCGTGATGCGTGAGTATCGGGTTGTGGGGATTGTTCTCGTATGGACCGACGACCGAGGCACTGCGCGCGACACACACCGCATGGTGGCTATCGGTACCCCCTTCCGCCGTGAGCAAATAGTACGTATCGTCCACACGATATATATGTGGTGCTTCGACATATTGCACGGCAGGTTCCGCGCCATGCCATATCCAGCGACGCGAACCGACGAGTTTACCGGCTATCAGGTCTATTTCCTGTAACCAGATGGCACGTTGTCCAGGGTATTGTTCACCATCTGGGGGGATATCGTTGCCAGTACACCACACACGACCGTCGGTGTCGAAAAACAACGATGGATCGATACCCGGCGCATCCTCCAGCCACACAGGATCGGACCAGGGGCCAGCCGGATGCTCGGTAGTCACGAAGAAACAGTGCATCCTATCTTGTTTTCGCAGCGTTGTGATGACATAAAACTTGCCGCCGTGAAAACGGATTGTCGGCGCGTAGATGCCATAGGAAGCCGGGACTCCGTCTAGGTCAAGCTGGGACGGACGCGACAGTACATGTCCGGTCTGCCGCCAGTGTACGAGGTCCCGGCTGTGAAACAGCGGAATGCCTGGGAAATACTCGAAGCTTGACGTTACGAGATAATAATCGTCTTCTGCCCGGCAAATGGATGGATCGGGATAGAAACCGGGCAGAATCGGATTACGAAACGTCTCGCTAGAGTGCGGTAACGCGGGCATAGTCAGGCCATTCCAGGACAAACCCAAGTTTGCTGGTGAGCAGTTGTTGGAAGTCCCTCAAATGTGTTTCTGTGTTGCGTACCTGGCGCGGTGTCAGGTCACGTTCAAGACAAAATGCTGCAAGTGCTCCCGCCGCTTCCCCAATTGTCCATTCAACGGGGTGCAGGCGGTAGCAGCCATTCGTGATGTGCGTGACGCCCAGGTTTTTGCATGCTGGCAGCAAATTCTCAACCCGAATCGGGATTAACGCTCCCAATGGAATCTGGACGGGATAGCTGCTGACGTCGATGTAGCTGCGCAGCGCCGTGCTTGGGTGCAAGTCAATGCGATAGGCTCCAGTGCCCACACTGTCATCAAACTGTTCCGCTCCGCTGAGATTGCCGCGTGCTTCGACGCCCACATGCTGCTCCAGCACGGTGAACTCGGCCTGAATGCGGCGGGCCTCACGGATGTAGACTTGTTTGGCTAGCCCATGCGTCGTGCCGGTGATATCCCCTCGCAGCCGCAGCCCAGGATAGCCATAACCGCTATCATGGCGCGGAGCTTCGGTTTGCATCCAATGAAGCAGCGATAAGCTGAGCTGCATTGCACCACGCAGGTGGTTTTCTTTTTCTTCTTCCGATACACCAACTACCGGTCCCAGCCAATAGTCGATCTGCGGCCAATTGACCAGAGTGATATCACTGGCATACTGGCCGGGCTGGAAATAGTCCTTGTACACAATGCGCCGAAAATGCCACAGGTCATGATCGTCGCGCCCATCTGGCGATTGTTCGGACTGAAACAGCGCGTGAAAACGCGGTTGCAGCGTGTGGGGGTACACATCGCGCCAGCCAAGCTGCGGTCCCGGCCAGAAGTCTGCCTGGTATGAGCGCCAGAAGTCGTAGTCGTCGGGCTTAGAGATGGTGTGATCCTCGCCCGGCAGATAGTCCATGGCAAAGCACCAGCTTATTGCTTGCTGGTCGAGCGGATTCGGATCGCCCGGTAAGGCGTGGAGTTCGCTAGTTTGGGATTGGCTTTCTGCGCCGGTGACATGTTCAACATCCGCTAATGCCAGCAAATCGCCCAGTTCGGTTGCGTCAAGGATATACGGCGCGTGCAGCACTATTGTTTCAGCGTTGCCAATATGCTGTACGGTTACAGAAGTGATCTGATCGCCATCGGTTTCAGCGGCGATGGGCCGGTAACCGGTCATGACATTGAGCTGCCGCGCAGAACGATACGGAGCTAGCATCGCTTCGATCACGGCCAGGGCCACGCGTGGCTCATGGCATAAACGGCTGACATATCCATTGCCTGGATTCAGTTGCACTTCATGCCGAATACATGCGCGCAAATCATAGTGTTGGCGGTAGTACTGGCGAATACCTTCGCGCAAACGACGATAGGTGGTAGTACAACCTGTGCTTTCAATCCAGGGATGTTCATCCGGAGGCACTGCTTGCGCAGTGATTTGCCCCCCTAACCAGTCGTTTTCTTCGGTCAGGATGACGCGCTTACCGAGCCGTGCAGCAGCCAAAGCAGCAGCAACACCACCTAACCCGCCGCCAATGATTAAAACGTCAGTATGTTGTTCAAACATGACAACCTCATTTTTGTTGAGAACGCATACCGGTCCCAGACTCACCGATTTTTTGGAGCAGTAGGCTAGATATGCGATTAGGTTTAGAGCGGGATTATCCCTTCAGACCGGACAGTGCGATCCCTTCCACGATGTAACGCTGAAGGAAGACGTAGAGCAAAATCGGCGGCACTGCGGAAATAAGCGCCGCGGCCATCACTTCGTTGACTGTGTGATACGATTGTGCTCCGAAGAAACTGGCGACCGTCAGACTCATGGGGTACCAGTCTGGTTTAGTGGCAACCACCAGCGGCCACATATAGTTGCCCCAGGCATGGACAAAGCTCAAGACACCTACCGTCAGCAGCGCATTTTTCGACAGTGGCAGCGCGATGCGCCAGTACGTACCGAAGTGTGTTGCCCCGTCCAGGTGAGCCGCTTCCAATAGTTCGGCTGGCAGGTCTTCCATGAACTGCTTCAACACGAACAGGCTGAAAGCGCTCGCCATACCCGGCACCGCCAATCCTTGTAGCGAATTGAGCCACCCCAACTTGACCACAATACGGTAGGTGGGAATGAGTGTGACTGCTTGTGGAATCATGAGCGCGGTGAGCGCCAACAAAAACAGCGTATTTTTGCCAGGAAAGTCAAACAGGGCAAACTCAAACGCGGCCATCGAGCAGATCACCAGCATGCCCGCGACTAGAGTTGAGGCATACAGGCATGAGATCAAAAATGATCGCACAAATGACGCCTGTTCATAGACTGCTTGCAGGTTATCCATTCCGGAAGACAATGATGATGGATACAGGCGTGGATCAATCGCGATGGGTATGCCGGGCTTGGAAAACACGATGCTGATCATCCACCAGATCGGAAAGAGGGCAACAACAAACCAGAGCAGGGCGAGCGCTAACCGAGTCAGGAACCTGGGGTTGATATAGCGATGTACGAGCCTGTTTGAGGAAAACATACGTGACATTTCTCGGCGTTGGCTTTTGGCGTTTGATTGGATAGCTGTGTTCATCAGTTGTTGCTCCTAACGATAATTCCAGTAGCGCCGCAGCCCAAACTGGATCACGGTAATGCCCAGGATCATGCCCATCAGAATGAAGGCATAGGCTGACGCTTCGCCAAAGCGCAAATGGCCAAAGCCACGCCCCATAATGTCCATGACCGGAAACAGCATTCCGCGTAGTGTGCCGCCATATTGTTGGAAACTCGAACCACTTAACAGCCAGGGAACGTCAAAGATTTGGAAGGTTGAGATGAAAGCATTGACGATTACCAGGAACAGCACCGGACCCAGCAGTGGAACGGTGATGTGTCGGATTTGTTGGGCCGTATTTGCCCCGTCGACTTTGGCCGCTTCGTAGTAAATGTCTGGAATGCCCTTTAGACCGGCCAAAAAGATAATCATGTTGAAGCCAGCCGCGCGCCAGATATCGACCATGGCGACCGAATACACCATGTAATCTGGATGGTACAACCAGTTTATGGATTCAAAGCCGAACAACTCAATGGTCCGGTTGACAATGCCGTAGTCTGGTGTCAGCATCCAGCGCCAGACGGCAGCGGCGATGAATAGCGGAATGATAAACGGAAAGAAGTAGACGTTACGAAAGACATTGCCGAGCCGACCGGAAAAGCTGTTGATGAGCAGAGCGAGTGCGAAAGATAGACTTACCCCAAGCGGAACAGTCACCAGGATGTACTTGAACAAGTTATCGAACGCCTGCTCAAACCGGGGGGATTCAACAACTTCTTTGTAGTTCTCAGTGCCGACGTAGTTCGGTGTATGAATTCCATCCCATTCGGTGAAGCTCATGCCAAAACCATAGACTATCGGACCAAACTGAAACGTCAGGAAAATGACGAAGAATGGCATAAGCATCAAGTAGTGTTTGAGGTGTTCTTTTCGAAAAAACATTGTGTTGTGTCCCAATGATGGATCAGGGCCGGGTTCGCCGGCCCTGACGTTTTGCTGTGTGATGGGTTAGTCCATCTCGGCGATTTGCTCGTTTAGCAGTTCGACTACCTGCGCGCCCGCTTCTTCGGCTGACAGAACACCCTGGTCAGCCAGCACCGTGTAATCAACAAAGGTCGAGTAGTAGTCATCCGGCACTTGCTGGAAGAAGGCGGCTTCGTCAATAGAATGTGGAAATGCTTCGGCAGTGATCTGTACCAACGTATTGCTTGCCACTGACGGGTCCTGGAGCGCGACATCGTTTAGCACAAAGCGTCCCGTCAACGCAGCAAAACGGGTCATTTGCGGTGCGTCGGACAGGAACGCGGCCCACTTCCAGGCGGCTTCGGCATTCGGGCCATCGATGACGGCCAGGAATTCACCGCCGCGCGCGCCGGAATATTCGCCTTCAACCTGACCAGGAATGAGCACGACATCGTAGCGCAGGTCGCCTTCTGCCGCAGCAGCCGCAAACGCGCCATCACGCCAGGGACCATAAGCGATGAAGGCCATCTCGTTTGTGATGAACAAGTCTGTAGATGCCTGATCATGGAACGGAACCTCGGCATTGTATTCTTCAGCAGCCAGCAAGAATTCAAGCATCTGAGCGTAAGCTTCAGCGTCAACTAGCGTTTCGGAACCGTCATCGCTGAGTCTAACGCTTGTGCCAGGGATGCCGCCGTAGTATGATTTGATGCCGAGCGCGGAAGATCCCAAAATCTTCCCGGAGGCGAAGGCGCCGGAGTCGGCGATCATCTGCATTTGTTCCAACCAGTGATTCCAGTCGCGGATTGGTTCAGCAGGATCGATTCCGGCGCTTTCGAGCACATTCAGATTGCGGAACAGCAGTGTAGCAAAACCAGTTAACGGAATGCCCCACATCGCGTCACCCTGGGTCAAAATCTCGACTGCCGCAGGGCTGAACTGAGCTTGCCATTCGGCTGGCATTTCCGCCCAGTAGGGAGCAACATCAAGCAAAACATCAGCAGGCAGCAGATTGTGACCTTCCCCAAACTGCGTGGAGACGACATCGGGTAGTTCGCCCGAACCTGCTCCTATAACAAGCCCAGTGACGATGTCGCCAGGGTTCTTCCCGATGATCTCGATGGTAATCCCGGGATTGGCAGCCTCGAACTCGTTGGCAAATTGCTCCAGTAGTTCCCCGGTGTCTCCCGCTGCAAAATCGCTGAATACCCAGAATTCCACTGTAACGTCATCTTGAGCCGCGCTGGGTACCACCGGTAGGGCAGCGAACACCATGACGATCAGCAATGTTAGAGCCATCTTCTTATTGTGAAACATTTGTATCTCATTCCTTTCGATATAACAATCATGCTGGATACGGTTTGTTGGATAGTAGTGTATAATTCTTGTTCGTATACAACTCCTTTCTTATCTGACATGAGATGATGACTATTCAGATATTGGTCCTGTAGTTTGACCAATCACAAGCTGGGTAGGCTGGGTAATTTGTTGGAGTTCAGCCTGCGAGTTTTGGATACGGTTCATCAGCGTCCGCGTTGCGATTTGTCCAACTGCTATCTGGTCTAACTGAACACAGGTTGGGACAGATGCGGTGAAGCGGGGGACATTCGCCGAACTCAATGATAGGAGCGAAACGTCATCGGGTACCCTGAGGTCCGCTTGTTCGAGTATTTCGAGCACTCTGCTGAAATTCCACATTTCGTTGCAGACCAGGGCTGAGAGATTTTCTACGGATCGAATATGCAACAACTCATCAGGTTCATTAACGATATCCTTCGGTAGGATAACTAGGTTGATGTTTCCGAAATCAGCCGCCGCCTGTTGGCAACCGGCTAGCTTGTCAGTTTCTGACTCCACGCTAGCATCCAGACTGCCGATAACCCCTATTTTGCGGTGTCCGAGCTCCACAAGGTACTGTATCGCGTCATAACTCCCGGTGCGATAATCATGTGTAACCCAATCGATCTCACAGCCGGGAACTTCGCGCCGCCCTATGTATACAAACGGGTAGCCTTCACTGCTCAAGCGGCATAATTCCTCCCGATTTGGCTCAGCGCCAAACAGAATTGCCCCATCGGCCAGACTCAGTGAATTCATGGTGTTTGCATAAATTCGATTAGTGCCACTTTGCTGTTGGCTGGTAAACAGCAAAACGTTATACCCTTTCTGTCCCGCCTGGCTATTGATACCTTGCAAATAAGGAAAGAAAAAATCTGTCTCAGCATAGGGGAAAACGTGCTCGTAAGTGAAGACCCCGATGATACGTTTCGATCCGCGCGCGAGCATTTGTGCGACCGCATCAGGTGAATATCCAAGTTCAAACATTGCCTGCTGGACTTTTTGTATCGTAGCCTCAGGGATCGTTCCCTGGTGATTGTCGTTGATGATCATGGATACCGTTGTCTGGGAGACTCCGGCTAATCGGGCGACATCAGCTTGTGTGGGGCGTTTTTTCCTAGCCATGATATGAATTGTCCCGGCCCAAAAGGTAATCAGCAAGATAGATAGAGTAGCTTCCTAATGCGCATTACTAATGCGCTACAGTAAGCATACGCGATTTCGTATGAGATGTCAAGATATTTCAAATTTCAGGGAGATTTCGCACAGATTGATGTCAATGGGGGATCACGTTTCTATGTTTTCGATCGCACGATCATGATCTAATGATCGATCAAACCACAGGTCAAAATAGTTCCTGATTTGGCAGCTTACACTGAGTTGTTAGGCCTCAGGAAAATTGACTGACAGGTGATTACTCTGATTGATCGGAAGAAAAAACAGCCAAGGTGTGGTTAAGATGTTCGAACCCGCCTTGGCTGTGCCATTGATTCAGTTTTTGGTTTGAGGGAAAAAACAAGCCCCGCGACACGGATTTTGTGTCGCGGGAGCGACGGGAGCGACGGGCATCGACCGCTCGTTGGCTGCGTGATTGCTACGGGAAGATTCAGACTATTTCTCCGCAATTCACCCCGACGCATGGCCGCGTAGTCAGCTTACCACTTCGCCAGTCGGCCTAAGTGATATAAGGAGACTGGCAAATGATCAACAACATTCGTCCCCTAACTCAAGAACAACGTCAAACTGCTCGCCAAGCTGCGCACGATGCAGTTATTCGTGCTGTTGGTGCAAAACCAACGCGGGAACAAGTCTCATATACTACGATTTCAAAATACCCGCCAGCGATCACGCGCCTGATTTCGGGCTTGTGTCTTGTTCTGTTATTGGCTGCGTTCACGCCTTCAGCTATTCGTCTCTATGTGATTGGCTCACAGACATTTGGCCAAGCTGTATCCAGCAGGGTTGCCATGACCGCAGTTGGGCTGGCGACGGTGCTATCTGCCGAAGTTGGTCAGGTTGTGTTCTCGCTGGCTTTAGCGACACTTGGCACGTCTCGGTCTTCTCGAAGGCTGCTCTACACATCGATGGCGATTTCCACGATTCTCGCCCTGACGGGGAACATTCAGATCTCGCTCCCAGGTCATACTCAAAGCCCCTTTGCGTGGCTGGAGGCTGTGGCACCTCCACTAATTGTGTTATCGACTGCTTATGTTCTCAAAGAGCAAGCGCTTGAGAGCATTGAACAACGACATGCAGATGAGCGCGCTTTTCGAGAAGCACTAGCCGAATGGCAGACCGATACGGCCAGTCCAGAATTGCACCCACTGTGGGTGCAATTCTATGCAAATGCTTTGCGAGATGCTTTGCGGAAAGCCAACAATCGCCGTCAGGAGACACTCGGCCAGATGACTCAGGACGATTGGCGCGTAGCTGTGACTCGAGAGATGCAGTCTGAACGATGGTACGAACAACCGGAACAAGATGAGCCACTGATCGAAGCGTCATCTTCGGATATGAGTATGCTGCTTGCCCATCGTAATGGCAACTCCCCAAAAGTGGTCGCCGCCGGGTGAGGCGCTGCATGGTCTGTGGAGAGGTGCTGCCAAAACCATCCCCACTGGGCGGGCGGCGACGCATCTATTGTTCCAACCGTTGCCGACAGCGTGCCAAACGTGAACGTGACCAGCGAACTGTGATCAGCCCTGGTTAGATGCCAGGGTTGATTCCTGGTCATCTATCAAATATCGACATCGGCTCGCAGCATTGTTCCGATAGGTATTGTGACCAGCGCGGTACCATTCACGACTACTGCTGCAATGTTGTTTACGGGAAGAAATCGGCTATTACACCAATTTTCTGAGAGTGAGGGTAGGCTCGTTTGTATTGTACTAACTGTTGTAGGCGGAGAGAAAAACGGAGGCGTCAGCGAATTAAAAATAGTCAAATCTCCTCACAAGATTATGAATTTCCGACCGAGCAGTTGCTTATTTCACGATATCGTGAAATAATAACCATAGGAAAATGGACTCGGAATGCAATTTGCGCGGCTAAACATGAAATAAGTTGCTCTATACTATTTTCTATACTAACAACCAGACTCGACGATGCGGTTTCCTTTAGGACATGAATACCTGTGAAACAACTCAATAAAAGTATGAAAATGGCTTTCACGTCCGGGGAACGGATAAGTCTCGGTACTGCATTCGAGCGTTTTCTCGATAAGCTTGAACACGTGGGGGGGAAATCCGTTGAGTTAGAGGCGTTGTTTGTAATCCTTAGTTGTGCGGAAGAAGATGGGTTAATACGAAGCTTTCAGCAACAGGTACAGGAATTGTTAGGAAAAGTGATACCCCACGAACTGACCTTATCTCAGGCTGAAGATCTTTATGGTATAAAGGCTGCTACCTTGCGGCGGGCATGTTTTGACAGCAGGTTGCGAGGGAGAAAGTGTGGCAAGACATGGGTCATTTGTACCGAAGATTTAGAAAAATTCCTTGGCAATGAGTCTGGGTGAGTTCTACTTATGACTAAAGCTACATTCTCTCGAAATGGTAAAGGCGCACCCCGTGTGTTGGATCTATTTTCCGGTGCAGGGGGAACTGCGTGGGGATTTCGCCAAGCAGGATTTGAAATCATTGGCGCAATAGACAATGATCCTCAAGCTGTTAAGACCTATGAACGTAATCTTGGTGTTAAACCATCTGAGTCGGATCTCGACACATTAGAGGCAGAAGAGCTTTTGTCGCTCTTTAATTTGCGTCCTTACGAGTTAGAGGTGTTGGTAGGATGCCCACCTTGCCAGGGTTTTACCAATATGCGAGGTGATAAAGGGGCGGATGATCCAAGGAATAGTTTAGTAATGCGGTATCTTGAGTTTGTAGATGTTCTACGACCTAGATGTATTGTTTTTGAGAATGTTCCGGGTATAAACAAGAGGCATGGTCAAGAGAAATTTGAGAGTTTATGTCTAGGGCTGGCGGATCTCAACTATGGTTTTGATCGCAAAAACCCCGACCGCATTTTGAATGCGGCAGACTATGGTGTGCCGCAACTACGGGAACGAGTAGTGTTAATAGCTGGCCGGGATAATGTTTGTGTTCCATATCCAGAACCAACTCATGGAAAACCGGGCACTTCTTCTGTTGAAGCGGGACAATTGAAACCCTGGAAGACAGTTCAAGAAGCCTTCTTTGATTTGCCTCATCTAGAAGCCGGGCAGTCATCGGATATACCCAACCACAGAACTCGAAATATGGGACCCAGGGTCAAAAAATTTATTCAAATGATCCAAGAACCTGGTGGAAGCCGTACTGATGTTCCTCCCGAATATTGGCTTCCTTGTCATCAGAAAGAAGGGTGTGGTCACTTGGACGTGTACGGCAGGCTTCCTTTAGAGGCCCCTTCTGGAGTGATGACTTCTGGTTGTACAAATGTTTCAAAAGGACGTTTTGCCCACCCGACTCAAGATCGGGGCATATCTTTTCGAGAGGCTGCACGTCTGCAAAGCTTTCCAGACGACTTTGTGTTTGAAGGCAATAATGACGATATTTCCCGACAAATAGGGAATGCTGTCCCTCCATTGTTGGCCGAAGCAATCGCAAAAAGCATATATCAATGGTTGGATACACAAAATGAGTGAGCAATCCAACAAATGAACCGGGGTAATCAACGTCTCCAGTGGGTGTTAATGTCAGGATTCGATTTCGAGGTTTCGGTAAGAAACCTTGAAATTATCGAATACTCGCTCAAAGGCAGCTCTCATTAGCAGCATTTGGTTTTCGTCATCTGGAACGATACCTTCATAGCGACTGTCTGAAGCATGTCGCGCGAGCACTTTTCCGGCATTCCCTGTCTCGATATTTGATACAAAAAAGGTTTCCCTTTTCCTAAGCTCAGTCTGAAGCCCAAGGAATGCACGAGCGAGAAACAGCGATATTCGGCTCTCGACGTAGTATTTGCATTCGATCGCCATCAACAGATCGTCGTGTCTTGGTATCGCACAGACATCACGGCATTGCTGTGCAACACTACGGGGCAAGACGGAGAGATCGCATTCATGAGCAACTCTTGATTTTCCCAAGAAACGAACTCCCATGTGTACCTCAAGTGTGGGCTTGCCCTCGAACTCGATTACGGCGTGTGTATAGGGTAATCTTCTGGAATAGATGTATCCTGGGCTAGTACGGAAGCAAAAATATGTTGCACGGTTGCCGTTTACATCCTCATACCACACGCTTGCACCTTGGCGCTCGGCTGCTCCGACGATGAGACCGAAAATGTACGCTTCATACTGATCGGAGAGAGAAGACGCATCTGTCAAACTCATAGCTGTGATTGTGGCACCAAGAGCATCCTTAAGTTCGTCAAGAAGCGCGGACATCTCTCATCTCCCGTCGCACTCTGTCAATTATCCCTTGTAATGTTTCGGCTGCCATTTGGTGCGCTTCGACATTATCGCGTGAAGGCATTATTCGCTCTCGGTCGTCAGTCTCAATGTCACCTGGCTGACTGGCATCAAATATTACCGTGGGGCTTAGATTTGGATTCTTTTGTGACTGTTCCACAAAAAAATCTGCCGCGGCTCGACTGACCGAAGCCGATTGAATGAGAGCTTGCTCGATAGCCGAAAGCAGCAACTCTAATCGTTCCCTTGCGTTATACGGTTGCGCTATTGTAACAGAGGATAGGCGTCCCCTTTTGATCGTGCGCACGTTATCTTGGGTTTCAGAGAGCACTTCTTTGTAACCGGGGTGCTTTTCCTCAATAATTTTTTCCATCGCGACATGTTGGTTTACTTCGGCTATCAACCAATCCAGACCGAAATGTTCCAGAATTTCCATTATATCTCGATAGATTTCCTGCAAATCGTGTTCATCCATTCTATTTCTCTCTCTACATCAGTGGGTTTCTCATCAAGGCGTCATTCTTCAAATTCATCGAAAGCCTTGGTCATTCTGGTGCTGTTTGGGCTACCAGGCACGCAAACCGGAGGTGGGGCGTCCGATGTTCTGAATTGACCGGGCGACTTAGAACACAAAGCGCCAAAATCGCACCCTTCACATTTTCTTGGGTGTGGCCGCATCGGGAAGTCTCCGGCCAATATCTGATCCACTGCCCATTGCATATTTCCTAGAGCAGATTCAATCGCCGAATTAACTATTGGTACTTGCACACGTTGGTTGTCTCTGAGCAAATGTACTGCCCCTGTCTTGGCATTTTCCCCTAGCACTTCTTGTGCAGCTTTGGCGTATAACTGGACCTGCAAGGCTAATTGTGCCCAATCAAGGTCGGGATTAGATGCTACGTCCTCACCGCCCTCCAAGGTCTTAAAGTCGATTATCTGGGCGTCAAGGATTTCACCGGAGGCGTCCTCCTTCAGCAAGAGATCGATTGACCCGGATATCACAGCATCTCTGGCAGGAATTTCAAATCGAACCTCAACTTGGCGGCGTTGGGTGAAGTCGTCTCCGTATTCAGCAGCATAGGCGGCCACGATTTCGCCTGCTTTGACTTTAGCTCTTTCATAGGGTCCCGGATTATTCTCCGGGTCCTGACTGGGAAAGAGGTGTTTTAAGTGGAATGTTGTTTCTGCCAGTTCCCTGGCTTCTGCCGGGGTAGGTGTTTGAGTGTCGAATCGCTGATGCAATCTGCTGATGGCGGTATGTATTGTTTGACCGTATCCAAAGAGAGCAGGGACGGGCGGGCTAAAGCCGTACATTTTGCGAAACTGATAATCCTTGGGACATGATAGATAGTATCTCATATCTGTGAAAGAAGTCGGAAATATCTCTTCTTCGATTCGACGTCCAGGCGGAAATGGGATCAAGCCGGATGGAAGAGTGATCGGGTCATTCGAGAGTTCCAGATGGGACAAACGTTGTGCAAAAGGTGATGGTCGCCATCTTTTTCGACCACCAGGCAAATTCTCGCAGCCCGATACGTAGAGATATCGTTCAGCTCGTGTTATAGCGGTGTAAAACAGGCGTATTTCCTCTTCGCGTGAGCTTTGATACGCGCCTCTTTGGATTGCACTTCCCATTACTTGAACCGGTAGCCATCCGCCGTAGGACCTGCGGCGTCCTGGGAAGCGTTCATTTTCGGCATCTACAAGGAATACAACCGGGAATTCAAGTCCTTTCACCTTGTGGACGGTTGACACGGTTACGGCATCCGGGCGCAGAAGAATATCATTTGTGCCGGTATCATATCCACTATCGGCGATGTTCTGAAGAAAGTTAAGGATTTCGGCAAATCGGTAAGCGGTATCAATGCTGACATAAACGGCTTCGACATCCTGCATAACCCGGCTAAACATGCCAATGTCTTGCATCGTGCCGTCATCGAAGACCGTTTGAGCAATTCCAAAGGCATTCAACAGATCGTGAACTAGTTGTTGAGGGTAGACACGTCGTCGCGTTCCGGTTATAGGTGCGTGAATCAGACGTCCCCATTCTGCGTATACACGGGTCAGTCGGTCAAATTCAGCATTGGGAAACATTGGTTGAACTTGATTGCTGAAAAAAATGGCAACTTGATCTCGGTCTGGGGATCCAGACCGGAGTAATTCAAAGGCGTCTCTTAACACTGCCACTTGAGGTCTATCGAAAATACTTCCCCCTGACTCCAGAGAAAACGGTATACTCCTGCCGTTATCGGTGAGGGCTTGTGAAAACGCAGCATGTCGAGGCGCTCCATTTCCTTCTTGACTTCTTGTGGAACGCATAAGGATTGCGAAGTCAGCAGGAGTCAGTCCTCTTTCTGTTCCATCACGTTCGATGTACTTCGTGCCGAGCAGTGCGTCAATCCGTGACGCAACCCATTCCCCCTCAGCTTGTCGAGTATCAAACCACACTACCCGGAAATCACGAGGTCCGTCGGGAGTGTCGGCTGTTGGGTTCTTCACGACCCTTGCAGCGCCTAATTCGGCTGCCGCAAAATCATCGGCAGCTTGAACAATAGCGGCTGTACTTCGATAATTCCGCGATAGAGTGTGGGATGAGGAATTCGGATACCTTGTTTGAAACGTCAAGATGTTATCAACATTCGCGCCACGCCACCCGTATATGGCCTGATCGTCATCTCCGACCACAAACAAAGAAGCAGACCGTCGATGCAGCTCGGTGATCAATGCCTCTTGAGCCGGGTTGACATCCTGATATTCATCAACAAGCAAGTGGCGGAGGATCGATACTGCTTGCTCTGCTCTCGGCTCGTTTTGTTGTAGGGCATCCACTACCAAGCGGATCATCAGCGAAAAGTCGATGAACTCATCTTGTTCGAGGCGCGTATTGAGGGTGTCGAGGCACCATCCCAGAATCTGGTCGTACTGCATGACTTCCGGGATGGTTATCATTTCATCATTGAGTGTTTTCCAGGCATCGGCTACTTGCCTTATGGTTTCGAAATACCGCGCATTTCTGGTATCCTGTACCTGTTGCAATCCCAACTGGTTCCGACGGGATAGCAAGAACAACTTCAGCTTGTTTTCATCTAGAACGTCGAACTGTAGATAGCGAGCGTCTATTTCGCCCAGAATATATTGGCAATACGAATGGATTGTGCCGATATACATTGCGCCTAGGATTGTTGGATCAAAACCAACTGCTACGAGTGCATCGGCAACCCGTCTTTTGATCGATTCGGCTGCTTTTTCGGTAAACGTGAAAGCAACGATGCTGGCCGGTTCCGCTCCCTGGGCGATCAACCATGCGATCCTAAACGCTAAAGTACGCGATTTGCCGGAACCGGCGCATGCCAGTGTAAGTACTTCTGCAGCCGGATCAATCGCCGCCAAACGTTGCTCATCGGTCAGATTCTGTTCTAGAACGGCACTTATATCGATCATTTCTCGTCACCTTCGGTTGTTTTCAAGATGAAATAAACACACTGCTTCTGAAGCGGACAAAGCTCACACCGGGGTTTGCGTGATTTGCATATCAGTCGGGTGAAATCAAGAAGGTATTCGGTCGGTGGACCATTCTTGTCCCTCGAAAGATATGGCAAGAGGTCCCGGAGTTGTTCAGAACCTTTTGTCGAATGGATCATCGGCAGTGCTGTCAAACGGGACAGAAATCTGAGGATGTTGACATCGGCAGGTACATGGTGCGAGTCAAAGGCGAATGCCATGATAGCAGGTGCTGAATAAGCCCCCAGACCCGGCACATCCATGAGTTCATCTACCTTGTCAGGAATCTCGCCTTCATTTTCATTCACAATATGAACTGCGGCGCGTTTCAAATATACCGAACGCTTGTGAAGTCCCAGAGGAGCGACGGTCTTAGCAATTTCCTCTTCTTCCGCTTCGGCTAAAACATGGATATTGGGAAATTCGGAAAAAATGTCCTCAAAGTGTTTCGCCACCACATCCGCACGCGTTCTAACCAATAGAAACTCGGCCAAAAATATCCGATAGGGCGTTCGATTTTGCCTCCAAGGCAATTCGACATCTGCCAATAGGGGTATTGTCACCGAAAAGAGTATTCGTGCAGCCCATTTAACTCTTGATTTTGCTCGCTGATCAATAGCATGAATAATGTAACTATCTTGGGGTTGGAAGTTGGAATCTGTTTGATCGTGTGACATTGACGTCAACTCAACGGCGCAACCGGCGCTTCAGTTCGGTTACTAGCATTCTGATCTCGTCTTCAACTTCTTCGCCCAACAGACTTCGGGCAAATGTGACGGCCTCGTGTGCCGGAATCAACACATCTGGAACTAGGATCGGTAGTCCGTTGCTTCCATCGCCTGTATCAAATTCCAACTGTGTGTGTGCGTGGTCGTAGTCCCACCCTCCATATGTTAGCCACGACAGAAGACCATCAGTGCCCTGTTGAACCGTTTCCTGAAGGCAGTGGATATCTGCTGCTATTTCAAGTCGAGGTATAAGAAAATGTGCCCCTTCACCTTTTTCCATCACCAATGGTTCGTATGCCACAACAGGAGCGGCATAGAACATCGCTACCCCGGTGTTGGCGCAGAGGTAAATGAAGTTTTGATAATCATTTGGTTGTAGTATTACTTCTTCATACCGTTGTTGTTTGTCCTCGACTCGTTGTTGGAAGAACCGGCGCCAGTCGGTTTCCGAATCCTCATCGACAGGCCGAACCCGTCCATTATCCAATCGGACGGTCGGGATAACTTCTCCGGTGAACGCGATATCGGAAAAACGCCGGATTATTTGACATGTCACAAAAGAGTAGCCCGAAGAGAAATCATTTATTCCGTTAGCAAGACCCAAAAACAGCAAGTGGGAAACGGCTGTATCGTTGAAAGGCACGCGGAATACGTCATCTTCGGAAACCACAATTTCTCCGTCTATTCTGTAGCCTCTGTCATGTAAATACCAGAACACCAAAGGAGCTAACCAGGACATCTGTGGGCTTTTCACAGCAGCGGCGTAAACAACCGGTCCTCCAGGGCCAGATCGGGTATTGTGTATCACATATGAAAACGACTCGATTTCTCTGCGTACAATGCTTCCGTACAGTCCATCGGATTCGTAATCCTGGACTCTGTGTACTAAAGGAAAGAGACGGCCATCTCGAATGAGCAAGGTGGTTTTGGGCATTATCCCAAGCGCAATGGATTGGCCTATTGGTCGCCAGCGCGCTTGCCGCAAAACCACGCGGATGTCTTCTGCATATTGGCGAAGTTCCATCGCCGCAGAGCGTGTATGCTTAAAATCGCGTTCAGGTAAAATTTGTCTGAGAAGCGGAGAAATAACCAACCCTTCTACTGCGGCTGTGTAATCCTCGTATTGCCGGAGTTCATCAGGGAAAATATCAAAATCCTGGAATTCATAGGCCGTACCTTCTAGGCGAGTGATTTGACTGGCCGCAGCAGTCATTACAGAAATTGGGTCAGGTGGAATGAAACTACCCTGAGAATGTTCCATGAATATATCGGCCACAGACGCATCCGTGCCGGCGGCGGACTTATGTAAACCTGGCGATACCCTGATGGTTTTTAGGAATTTTTCCCCAATGACCCGTTTTTTCAAACGATCGCGTGCTGCATCGATATTAAATGTAGCCGTGAATACTTGACCTTCTACAAACTCTTTCGGGCGACTCGGCAGATCAAGGATACCATCTATCTGATCCACAACGGGGCGATCAAATCGCCAAAGTCGTTGAAGATATTGTTTAGACCAGGTGAGACGGTGCTCTAAGGTTCTCGCTAAAGAATCGGCTTCTCGAATATTCCCTTTGTGGTAATGGCGGCGCATTTCGTGCCCAAGCGCATTTAGTCCCTGGACTACCCAACTCGTCATTCCGATTATCAATTTGATCGGATCTTCTTCGGCAATTGCAGGAGCAACTCCAATGATCGCCCTAGCAAAGCGATCTTGATTTACATGACTGGAGGCGATATTCTCCAGTACAGAACGCGAATCTCGCATCCTCTGACGGTCTTCAGGGAGAAGTTCTTCTAGTTCAACTTGAGATTTTGAGGTTATGCTGACTTGTGACACGCCCTCTAGTATGTCGAACAAACTCAATTGTCGAGGAGCGGAATCGGGATGATAGTACGCGAAGGGTGGTGCTCCGGGTCCGGTTGCAGTGCGCCGCCGTTTAACCAACCGCCCGTCATCGGCCATTTCGTTTATGATATTGCGAATTCCTCGTGGAGATAAGTCATCATTATATTCCATCGAGAGGCGTTCAATGATTTGAGATACATCTAATCCATCCGATTCGGGTAAGAGTATTGCCTGGATACTCTGGATTACTTGTTCTGGTGACGCCATAGTCTCACTTCCTGGGCCAGATTGGGTGTTGGTGCTCCTTCTCGAGACGTACGCTTCCGGATATGTACCTGAGCTGGATGTCGCATAATATCCATACCGGATGACACGATGGCGGTCCCTCTGGCTAACTTCGGAATTCGCGCCACTACTTGATCGGCAAGGTCCCCCATTGTACCGGACATTATGTGTAGATCGTCTTTATCCAAGCTAAACACAAGTCTGGTGTTGCAAGTCATCAAAGCTTGACGATCCATCGAACTGGGGCTTTGAGTGACAAGAATGACTCCGATGGCATCGTGGCGCGCTGTCCGGATCAATTCTCGAATCACATGTGTCGACGGTGTGCTTGATCCCCCCGATGGGAGAAAGAAATGAGCTTCATCTAGGAGGAATACAAAAGGTGGTACTAATCCTGACCGTCGCAGGATTTGGAGCATACGGGCGGTTGCGCCCACTACGAGATTTCTCGCATTTTGTCCTAGGTGCCCGATGAAAACATTTGTTAGCGGGGCTTGGGTAAAATCGTTTAGCCATTGTTCGGTATGAGTGGTGAGAATGCCACTAAATCTAACGGCAGCTTCTATGCGACTGATCGCACGCGCCCCGACCGCTTCCTGTCCAAATCTTGCCGCAACCTGTTCAATTTCCCGCGTTAAATTGTCTAGAGGTAAAACAACTCCCCCACGTTCATTTAGCGCCCGATATGCGTCTCCAAAAACCTTGTCATAGGCGACTGCTACTAGTTCTGATTGAGGCGAGGTTAGGTTGGGAATAAAATTCAAAAACTCGGATACCCCAATGACAGAATATGGAACATGGAAATCTTCTCCGGCTCGAAGATTTTGCCCTCCCAAATCTTCTGCTGCATTCACAACGTCGCCTAACACATCAAATGAGATGATCGGGATACCATGGCGAACTAGCTCTTCCACCATTACCCCTACGGCATAGCTTTTGCCCACACCGGTTTTTCCCACTACAGCTAGATGCCTGGCAATTGCCTCCAAAGGTAAGTTAAACTCTACTGCATGTCCGCCAGATTCAATGTGGCCGATGTGTAATCCTTGATCCGGGGATTCAGGGATATTGAGTAGCCAAGGAATCGCATCAACAGGTAATTCGTATACACCTCGCCCTGTTTGCCCTAATAAACCGGGTTCTGTGATGTAAATAGCTCCGTTTCCGTCATCTCGTATTTCTCCAAGCACCTCGACGGTTAATACGCGCGTGACGTGCGGAGAATTATCTCCCGGTCGGGGATCTTTTTGACCGATTTGATATGCCAGATTCTGCTGAAGACGACCAGGGTTAGCCCTCGGATTTTCTTCCACACCTTCGATGATCTGTCCGTAGAGAGCGACTTCTTCCGTATCGGTTGCAACAACAGCGTAAGTTCCCAATACTGGCCTGCGCCCCGCATCAACATGAAAGGGAACTGCGTCGAAAGTCGGTGAACCAAGGTATGGGGAAGATGAAGTTGTTCCGATCCGTGCGCTTTCGTGGATATTTAGGGAATTTAGCACGTCCACAGCAAATACCTCTGCAAGAATTAGATTGTTGTAGCAATTCATGTAAATTATAGCTGTTTTCGTGGGGAGAGTCAATCATATGTTCTAGGAGCGGACCTTTGTTTTGCGTCGGGTTTCGAATCCCATCCGACCTCAATTCTTTTTACAAGCTGGCACATCCTCCATTGACGAAACAACCTCTCCGACCTTCGTAAAAACGTGCTCAAGTTTTTTAATTCTGATTACTCAAGTTATGCAGTTTTGGGTAGTCTCCCTGAAGAGTGTTGTTGGTAAAATAGAGCCAACAAGAGAATGATGTTCGAGGGAGACATGACAAACGAACTGGCTCAAGTGGGGCAATTTTGCCCGAACGAACAATGTGAGTTGTACG
>DAOTUD010000006.1:0-22327 GCA_034437275.1 Anaerolineae bacterium | reverse complement strand
GGCGCCCAATGGGGTGAGCGCGGTGCGCGGCTCGTCGCCAAAGCTCGCGCCGCCTATCTCAGCGGTCAATGGGATGCCTTCTGCGCCCGTGTGGCTTAGATTGCCTGTCAGGTTTTGCATGCACCCCATCCCAGCGCGAGATAGGCGCGGCGTGCCGTCTGCGGTATAATTCCCCGACTATATGCCAGCCTCATCACTAAGGAGTATGTATGACTGACGCGCTCGCCGCCACGCTGGAGCAGACCATCCTGGCCCACCGCCCGCTGGATATCGACGTGAATTGGGCGGACGAGATCGTATTCCCGCACTATGACGGGCTGTCGATCCGCAACCTGGCGCACACCGTGCTGCGCCTGTTCGACATCCCGGATCGGTCCGGGGATCGCATGGGTGACACCCCGCTCGATGCCCGGCTGTGGCAGCATCACCAGGGCGACGTGCGCCGCGTGGTGCTGTTCATCAGCGATGGGCTGGGCTGGCGGCTGCTGCAAGACCTGATCGCGGAAGACGACGACATCGCGCAGACGGTCGCCGACCTGACCGGCGACGGGCAGCTTGTCCCGATCACGTCCATCGCGCCCAGTACCACCGCCGCCGCGCTGCCCAGCATCTGGACCGGGGCCGGCCCCGCTGCCACCGGGATGCTCGGCACGCAGTTGTTCCTGCGCGAGATCAACACGCTCGTCAGCCTGCTGCACTTCAGCCCGGTGGCAGGCCGCCATCGCCCGGAAGTGCTGGAAGAGTGGGGCCTGGACTTCGAGACGTTCCTGCCGCTGACCACGCTCGGCGAGGCGCTGGCCACGCGCGGCATCCCCACCCACCTGCTGCTGCAAAAAGACCTGTACGGCTCCGGGCTGTCACGGCTGATGCACCGGAACGTCAAGCACCTGGTGCGCCACTACGGCTATAACGACCTGTGGATCGCGCTGCGCGACCTGCTGCACGCTACGCGCCGCCAGCGGTGTTTTGTTACGATCTACTGGGGCGCGGTGGACGGCATCTCGCATCTGCACGGCACCACCGCCGAACACGTCATCGCCGAGATCCGCCGCCAGTTGGCTGCGCTGCGAGATGTGCTGCACGATGCGCAGCACGGCGATGGGCGCACGTTGTTCGTGCTGGCCGCCGATCACGGCCATTCGCCCATCCCGAACTACATCAACCTGGCCGACCATCCGCCGATTATAGATGCGCTGCGCGGGCGGGCCGGCGGCGAAAGCCGCTTCGCGCATGTGTACCTGCGCCACGACTTCCGCCCACAGGTGGTCGACTACATCCGCGCCCACCTGGCCGATCAACTCGCCGTCGTGCACCCGCGCGCGGCGCTGGACGCCGGGCTGTTCGGCAGCGACGGCGTACACCTGGAAACACCGGCCCGCCTGGGCGACCTGACCGTGATCGCGCGCGAAGGCAGCGCCCTGGGCGATGGCCCGCTGCGCCGCTTCGCGTCGGTCAGCCGTCACGGCGGCCTGAGCGCCCGCGAGATGCTGGTTCCGCTGTTACTACGTGTATTGTGAAAAAGGACGACCGATGCAAAACTTGCTGAACAAACTCTTCGGAAACCAACCGGCTGAGCCGGAGCGCGACCTGTCCCCGGCCCAGCAGGAGCTAAACTCGCTGCTGGAAACCGCCGCCACCGCGCTCGAACAGGGCTACCACGACACCGCGCTGGAAACGTACCAACGCGGGCTGGAGCTGGCGCGCTCGCGCAACGACCCGGCCAGCGAAGAACACTTCCTGAGTGGGATCGGGGCGGCGCACGTCGCCCAGGAAGACTACGACACCGCGCTGCCCGTGCTCAACGAGGCGCTGGAGCTGGCCCGCCGCCTGGACGACCCGCGCGCGATGGCCCGCTGCCTGAACAACATGGGGTCCTATTACGCCCAGCAGGAAAAATGGGGCACTGCCCAGACCTACCACCAGCAGGCGTTGGACGCCGCCCGCAAGAGCAATTCGGGCGAGATGATCGCGCTGGCGCTGGAAAATCTGGCGAAGGATTATCTCAACCAGGACAACCCCGGCTATGCCCAGCACTTGCTCAAGGAAGCCGTGGTGCTGGCCCAGGCCCACCAGCAGCTTCCGCAGGCGTCGCGCGTGGTCGGGCTGCTGGCCGACGCGACCGCCAGCGCCGGGGACCACGCCTCGGCGCAAAAGCTGTACACGCAGGCCGCCCAACTCGCCGAGCAAACCGGGCAGCTTGCGCTGCAAATGCGCTGGCTGCAGGCGTTGGCCGGGCTGGAGATCAAAAATCGCAACTTCCAGCAGGCCATCGAACACGCACAAACCGCCGAAAACCTGGCGCTGCGGCTGGGCACCGAGTCGGCGGAGTTCTTCATGAACAGCGCGCTCGAACTCAGCACCGCCTACCAGCTCAGCGGCAACAGCCCCCAGGCCGAGGAATACGCCACGCGCGCGCTGGCCCAGGCGCGCAGCACCGGGGACGCCAAGCACGAAGCCGAAGCCCTGATGCGGCTGGGCATGGCGGCCCACACCATGGCTAACTACGAGCAGGCCGAAGAACTGCTGGGCGAAGCGCTGACCTACTTCGAGGACGGAACGCTCACCGACCGGGACGAACACCTGCAACTGCTGCTGGCGCTGGGTGATATCGCCATCCACCGCGCAAAGCCAGACCAGGCGCTCAAACAGGTGCAGCAAGCCCTGGAACTGGCCCGCGAGGCCGAGGACATCGCGCAGCAGGCCAAAGCCCTGCACCTGCTGGGCAGCCTGTCGCTGGCCCAGAGCGACCAGGACCAGGCCCTGACCTACTGGCGGCAGGCGCTCAACATGCTGGGCGCGACCAACCCATCCCAGGCCGCGCAGATTCACTGCGACATCGCCGGGGCGCGCCGCGCGATGGGCGACTTCAAGACCGCCCTGGTAGAGTACGAGAAGGCGCTGGTACTGCTCAACCAGATCAAGCAGCCGGCCATCCGGGGGCTGGTGCTCTCCAACGCGGCCACGCTCTACACCGAGGTCGGCGATGTGGACACCGCGCAGGCCTTCTACGAAGAGTCGATCGATATTGCGCGCAGCCTGGACGACAAACGCGCGCAGGGGCTGCGCCTGGGCAACCTGGGCTGGTTCTACGCGCTGACTGGACGGCTGCGGGCCGCCGTCGAAACGCTGGAGTATGCGCTGGCCATCAGCCGCGACCTGGACGATAAGCTGATGATCGCCGTGCAGTCCAACAACCTGGCGCGCGCCTACTACCTGATGGAAGACTACGAGGCCGCCCGCACGCTGCACAAGTCGTCCATCACCACCGCGACCGCCATCGGTGCCGAACGCTGGCAGGGCATCTTCCAGGCCGACCAGGGCGACACGATGGTCGCGTTGGGCCGCCTGGACGAGGCCGAAGAGCTGTACCATGCCGCGCTGACGACGAGCATCAACACCGGCGACATGGAAAACTACGTGCGCAGCCAGGCACGGCTGGCCCGGCTCTATGCGCAGACCGGGCGCGCCGGCGAAGCCGCCGAGATGGCCCACGAAAGCTACCAGCGCGCGCGCAAGATGCACTACACGCGCGGGCAGGCCGAAGCGTTGGTCGCGCGGGGGGATGCTGCCGAGGCGCAGGGCGATTCCGAAACGGCCCAGCAGCACTCTGCGGCAGCCCAGAGACTGTACAAAATCCTGCACGCGCCCCAGGCCACAACGCTGGAGCCGGAGCAAACCCCGACCGAGTAAGATGGCGCGATGAATCTGCCCCTGCTGGGAATCGGGATCGCCGGGCTGGTGCTGGTCGCGGTGTTGTGGTGGCTGCTGGTCGCCACCGAGGGCATCTACCTGGGCCGGGGCACGGTCGTGTGGCTGTACGACCTGTACGCGCGCCGCTACGACAGCATCAAGCAGTTCCAGCCGCTTAACGAGGACCGCTACCTGGCCCGGCCCATCCTGGACCGGCTGCCGCATGTGCGCGCCCCGCTGGTGCTGGACGTAGCGACCGGCACCGGGCGCGTGCCGGCGGCGCTGCTGGCGCAGCCCACCTTCCAGGGGCGCATCGTGGCGCTGGACCTCAGCCGTAAGATGCTGGCGGTGGCGGCGCGCAAGCTGGCGGGCTACGGGCCGCGCGTCAGCCTGCTGCATCACCCCGCCGAAACGCTGCCCTTCCCCGACGATATCTTCGACCTGGTGACCTGCCTGGAGGCGCTGGAGTTCATGATGGCTCCCCGGCAGGTGCTGCACGAGATCGCGCGGGTGACCCGCCCGGGCGGGCTGATCGTGCTCACCAACCGCCAGGGCTTCGACGCGCGGCTGATGCCGGGCCGCACCTTCGCCCACGACGATCTGGTGCGCATCTTGCGCGACGAGATCAGGCTGGCGGGGGTGGAGATCGAGTTGTGGCAGGTCGATTACCGGCTGGCGTGGGCGTGCAAGCCCGGCTTGAGTCCGCCCACCGGGCCGCTGCCGCTGGCAGAAATCTGGCACTGCCCGGCGTGCGGCGCGGTCGCTATGCTGCCGGTCGAAAGGGGCTGGCGCTGCCTGGCGTGCGAGGCGTTCGTTGCTGTAGGACGTGACGGAGTGATCGAGGCGACAGGCCAACCCAGGAAACGTTAGTTGGGGGTTATGCTAGATATCCTGGCGCGTGTGTCGATGGTTTACCCCTCCCTATATCCCTCCCCGTGAACGGAGAGGGACTTTGGGTCCCGGTTTGTTTACCCCTCTCCGCGCGCGGGGAGGGGTAAAACTAGCATAACGCCCTAGTTACCTCGAATCTTCTTCCAAACGGGCGATATCCAACTCAACCTGGTAGTAGGCATCGTCGAGACTGTCAAAAATCGGCACCGATGCATAGCCTGCTTCTTGGGCAACAGTCTTTAGGAAATCATCGTCCCGATCATGTACTACAATGATTGTTCTAAGCTGGTATCGCCGGGTTTTCTTGCGGTCGCGCGCATCTTCTTCGAGCAGTGTGATGAAATCACGCTTGTTGAGGCTTGCCCGCTCTAGATTGAAAACGCGATAAACAAGGTTTTTTCCTATCTTCCGCTGAGCCTCGTCTGTCTTTTTTTGCAGCCCTTTTATTTCGCGATCAATATCGATCGGTTCAGTAAACGTAACCAACATAACCGGTTTATCCCGCAGCACATCAATTGTTGTGCCCATACGAACCTCCTCCAGATAAAAATTGCCCAACGGTTATTATTTATTGAATGCTACTTCAGGTATTTTGTCAACCTTAATAAATGCTAATATTAACAAGGCAGCTACTTATTGTTGATATTTACCGCCGCTGCACAACCGCCATACAAAAAAACAGGGAGCGTAGCCACTCCCTGCTTGCGGCTTATGCCGGCTGGTGCACGACTATTCCCACTCGATGTGTACGATGGTGGACTGGCTGCCGTCGATATCGCGGCGCGGGGCTTCCTCGTCGTAATACACGGTGAAGGGGGTGTTTTCTGGCAGCCAGCGCTTGGCCGCCCCGTAGAACACGCCGTAGTTGTAGTCGTCGGGGTACGGGATGCGCGTCGTAATCTTCAGATGCTTATCCGCGACCAGTTCGGTATCGAAGTCGCCAATATGCGCGCCGCGATTGTTCAACTGGTAGGATTCGTTCCAGCCCAGCATGATCTCTTCCAGCGACAGCTCGTCGACCTCCGGCGGGAAGACCGCCGTTTCGATCAACTGCAGACCGATGCTCACAAAGTCCAACGCCGCCGCCCCGCCGACCTCGTTTTCCATGTCGTTCAACACGTCCAGAAAGTCCTGCATCGGGTACCAGCGTTCGGGATCAATCTCGTCCAGGCCGTGACGTTCCAGGAACGGGCGGATATTGTCGCTGTTGGTGCATTCGACAAAAGCCAGGACGTTCTGGCCAAGCACCTCCGCGTCAGGACCAAAGGCTTCATACTTCGGCACGCGTACACCTCCTCAAGTGTTGTCTGCGAATCAAGCTAAATCTACTTTACAATAAATTTTCCATTTTGTCACCATTCTTTCGCAATTTTTTACTATTTTCACCCCGGGTAAATAAAATATGCTACAATGGCACATCGTTTTTGCTGACAGCCATTGAAGTGAGGGAGAGACTGTAGACGTGCTACCAACCCAGCTTGCGGACCGGATACGCGCGGCACTCGTCGCGGCGCAGAGCACCGGGGACCTGCCCGCGTTCGAACTACCGCCCATCATCCCCGTCCAGCGCAGCAGCAAGCCGGAACTGGGCGATTACGCCAGCCCGGTCGCCATGCAGCTTGCCCGGCTGGCCCGCCAGAAACCGCTCGACATCGCCAACACCATCGCCGCGCACCTCGACCCGCCGGAGTACGTGGCCGCGGTGGAGGTCGCGCCGCCGGGGTTCCTGAACATCCGCCTGGCGGACGAGTGGGTATTGGCCCAGGTCGAGGCGATCATCGCCGCCGGGGACGACGTCTTCGCGCTGGACATGGGGCGCGGCCAACGCGCACAGGTCGAGTGTGTGAGCGCCAACCCCACCGGCCCGATCACCGTTGGGCGCACGCGCGGCGGCGTGATCGGCGACACGATGGCCAACATCCTGCGCGCGCTGGGCTACACGGTCGAGCTGGAATATTACTTCAACAACGCGGGCCGCCAGATGCAAATGCTGGGCCGCAGCCTGCAAGCGCGCTACCTGGAGGCGCTCGGCCTGGCCTTCGAGCTGCCGGCGGAGGGCTACCAGGGCGACTATCTGATCGAGGTCGCGCGCGAACTGGTCGACGAACACGGCGACGCGCTCAAGGACGAGTCGTGGGAAACCTTCAAAAACCTGGCCGAGACAGCGATCTTCGCCTGGATCGGGGCCAGCCTGGACCGGATTCACATCCGCTTCGATGTGTTCTTCAACGAGAACAGCCTGTACGAAGACAACAGCGTGTGGGAGGTGCTCGACAAACTGGAGGCGCGCGGCACGATCTACCGCGCCGTGCACCGCGCAGGGGCCAGCGCCGACGAGATCGCCCAGACGCCGCCCGACGCGAAGGAGGCGGTCTGGTTCCGCGCCACACAGTTCGGCGACGAGGAAGACCGCGTCGTCGTCAAGTCGTCCGGCGAGCCGACCTACGTGCTGCCGGATATCGCCTATCACATCAACAAGCTGGAGCGCGGCTTCGACTACCTGATCAACGTGCTGGGCACGGACCACATCATCGAGGCGCAGACCGTACGGCGTGGGCTGGAGGCGCTGGGCTACGACCCGGAGCCGCTGCACGTGCTGCTGCACCAGTTCGTCACGCTGATCGAAGGCGGCGAACAGCGCCGCATGAGCACCCGCCGGGGTGAGTTCGTCACGCTCGACGAGCTGGTCGACGACGTGGGCGCGGACGTGGTGCGCTACTTCGTACTGGCGCGCAGCCCCAACAGCCATCTCGACTTTGACCTGGACCTCGCCCGCCAGCAGGCCAACGAAAACCCGGTCTATTACATCCAGAACGCGCACGTGCGCTGCGCCGGCATCTTCCGGCAGGTGGCCGCGAGCGACCTGGACCCCGCCGCCCCCGCCGACCTGTCGCTGCTGGGCGAGCGCGAACGGGCCTTCATCCGTAAAATGCTGGAAATGCCCGAGGTGCTGCTGCAAGCCTACGACGAACTGGCCCCGCACAAGCTCGCATTCTACGCGCTGGACCTGGCGCGGCTGTTCCACCCGATGTACGACGAGGTGCGCGTGCTGCACAGCGAAGTGCCGCCGGACGTGGCGCGCGCCCGGCTGCGGCTGTACCATGCCGCGCAGGTCGTCTTCAAGCGCCTGCTGGCGCTGCTGGGCATGTCCGCCCCGGAAGTGATGTAACAAAGGAGCACAACGTGGGACTCAAACCCGATCATTGGATTCGCAAGATGGCGCAGCAACACAGCATGATCGAGCCGTTCGTCGATGGACAGGTGCGTAACGGCGTGATCAGCTACGGGCTGTCGTCCTATGGCTACGATATCCGCGTGGCCGACGAGTTCAAAATCTTCACCAACGTCTACAGCGCCGTCGTGGATCCGAAAGAGTTCGACCCCAAGTCGATGATCGACTTCCAGGGCACGGAATGTGTGATCCCGCCCAACTCGTTCGCGTTGGCGCGCACGGTGGAATATTTCTGCATCCCGCGCAGCGTGCTGACCGTCTGCCTGGGCAAGAGTTCGTACGCGCGCTGCGGCATCATCATCAACGTCACGCCGTTCGAACCGGAATGGGAGGGCTACGTCACGCTGGAGATCAGCAACACCACCCCGCTGCCTGCGAAAATCTACGCCAACGAAGGGATCGCCCAGGTGTTGTTCTTCGAGGCCGACAGCGCGTGCGAAACCTCCTACGCCGACCGGAAAGGCAAATACCAGGGGCAGCAGTCGATTGTACTGCCGAAAGTGTAGCGTCTAATCTATGAGTTTACCGGAATCGTTCAGGGGCTTTATCGACCAGCAGCCGGAGGAACTGCCGCCGGACGACGCCGCCCCGCTCGACCCCGACCTGCTCAAGCTGCGCGAGGCGCTCGACGGCATATTTGACGCCGCCGGCGAGCAGCACGCCGAACATCGCAAGGCCGGGAAAATCTACATCTTCCGGGGCACACTGCTGATCCCGGCGGAAGGCGCGTTCGACACCATCAGCGAACGGTTTGCAGCGGCGGGTTACAGCCCGATGCTCCAGCGCGAACGGGATGAAGACGTGGTGATGGCTATCGAGGGCGACATCCCCCAGCGGCGCTTCAACACACCCTGGTGGCTGCACCTGGGGCTGCTGCTGCTGACCATCGCCACCACCACGATCATGGGCGCGTCACTCACCGGGCGCACATCGGACGAGTTCTTCACCGCCCTGCGCGAGTGGAACACGATCCTGCTGCGCGACGCGCTGCGCGATGCGCTGCCGTTCTCGCTGACGCTGCTCACCATCCTGGGCGTGCACGAGATGGGGCACTACATCGCGGCGCGGCGGCACGGCATCAAGGTCACGCTGCCGTTTTTCATCCCGCTGCCGTTTTCCAACACGCTGGGCACGATGGGGGCGGTGATCTTCATCAAAAGCCCGCTGATCAACCGGCGCGCGCTGTTCGATGTGGGCATCGCCGGGCCGCTGGCGGGGCTGGTGACGGCGCTGCCGCTGTACATGATCGGGCTGCGCACCGAGGCGACGCTCTTCCCGCCGGCCAACACCTGGCTGGAGGCCGGCATCCGGCGCGTGGCTAACCCGCCGCTGCTGGAGGCCCTCGCCTCGCTGGTGGTCGACACGCAGAACCTCGACCGCTACGTGTTCTACGGGCACCCGATGGCGCTGGCGGCGTGGTTCGGCGTGCTGCTGACGGCGCTCAACCTGCTGCCGCTGGGCCAGTTCGACGGCGGGCACATAGCCTATGCGCTGCTGGGCCGCCGGGCGTGGCCGCTGGCGACGTTCACATTCGTGATGCTGGCCGTGCTGGGGCTGTTGGGCGCGTGGTTCGCGTGGTTGATCTGGGCCATGCTCGGCCTGCTGACCGGATTACGCCACCCGCCCCCGCACGACGACCTGACCCCGCTGGGCCGGGTCCGCACCGTGATCGGCGTCATCACCGCGATCCTGTTCCTGCTGATCATCGTCCCCACGCCGTTTCCGGGCATATAGCGCCCGAACGATGTGAATTTGCCATAAATTCCCCCAATCTCCTCCAGAGCGACGGCCCCGGCAGCGTGCCTTTGTACTTTCGCTTTTAACAATGTACTGTATAATAGATGTTGTAACTGTAAGCGGACATAACTAGTCAGTGGGGAAAACACGCTAAAAGTAAACATGAGAATTGGGCTAGGATTGAGGGGAAACAATCGTGAGTCTTGAAGGCCAATCCGCCGTGGGGAGCGATACCAGGCGGATGACGACCATCCTTATCGGAATCATGCTATCCATTGTGTTCATCGCCTGGGCAGCAGCGGGACTGCCCGGCACCCCGGTCATTCGCTGGTTGGCGCTGCTGCCAGCCACCGCCGGGCTGTTATGTGCCGGGCTGGGCCGGAACGCCGGGCTGGAAGCCAGCCTGGCGAGCGAACTTCAGCAAGCCAACGACACCTTACGCCGCCAGGTGAACGACCTGACCAAACTCCGCGACATGATGCTGACGTTGGGCGCAACATTTGATCGTGCGACGATCCTGGACGAGATCACCGGCACGATCACGCAAACGCTGCACATGGAGCGTGGGCTGGTGCTGCTGGTAGACGGCGACAAAAACGCGCTGGTGTTCGGCGCAACCACCCACCCCGCCGAAGACCCGGAAAACCAGTTTATGCTGGAGCAGCTCCAGGTCGACCTGAACGAAATCGAGGACGATCCGCTGCTCCAGCCCTGGCTGGAAGGGCAGCCGGTGCTGGTCACCAGCGTGACGCCCTACCTGTCGTCGCGGCTGAACTGGCTGCTGACGACGATGGACCTGGGCACATTCTACAGCGTGCCGCTGCGCATCGGCACGCGCACCACCGGCGTGATCATCGTCGACAACAAATTCACCAACCAGCCGAACAGCCAGGAGCAGCAAAGCCTGATGCAAGCACTGGCGGCTAACATCGCCATCACGCTCGAAAACGCCCGGCTGTACCAGCTCACCGACGAGCAGCTCACCGCCAAAGTCGAGGAACTGCACATCCTCAACCGCATCGACCGCGAACTGAACCACGCGCTCAGCGTCGAGCGCGTGCTGAACCTCACGCTGGACTGGGCGCTGCGCTTCACGCCCAGCAACACCGTCGCGGTGGCGCTGGTCGAGCCGGAGGAAAACCGGCTCCGCTTCGTCACCGGCTACGGCTATGCCCCGGAACAGTGGGAGCAAATCCAGCACGCCCGCTGGCCGTTGGGCGCCGGCATCTCGGGGCGCGTCGCCCAGCGCGGCAAGCCCGAAAACATCGCCGACGTCAGCCAGGACGCGGACTATATCGAGATTATGCCCGGCACACGCTCGCAGTTGTCGGTCCCGGTCATCCGTGAGGACCGCGTGGTGGCCGTGATTTCGCTGGAAAGCCAGCAGTCCGACGCCTTCGACGCGACCAATATTGACTTCCTTAACCGGCTGGCGGCACGGGCTGGGGTCGCCATCGACAACGCGCGCCTGTTCGACGAAACGCTGCGCGAACGCCAAAAGCTGGAGACGATCCTCAGCAGCACCGCCGACGCCGTGATCGTGGCCGGACCGGAGGGCGACCTGATCCTGATCAACCAGGCCGCGCTGTCGGCGCTGCGCCTGTCGCCCAAGGACACTTATGTGGGCCAGCCCTTCACCGAGGTGTTTGGCCAGTCGCCGCTGCGCCGCCCCTACGACCGCGCGTGCAGCATCCAGGAAGGGCTGGTCGAGGAAGTCACACTCAGTGATCACCGCACGTTCCATGTGAGCATCGTCCCCGCGCCGCAGGTCGGCTGGACGATCGTGATGCACGATGTGACGCCGTTCAAAGAGACTGACCGGCTCAAGAACGAACTGCTGGCGACGACGTCCCACGACCTGAAGAATCCGCTGGGGTCGATCCTGGGCTACGTCGACCTGGTGACCATGACCAACGCGCTCAATCCGCAGGGCATGGAGTACGTGCGGCGGGTGCAGCGCGCTGTCACGCAGATGCGCCAGTTGATCGACGACCTGCTGGACATGGCCAAGATCGAAAGCGGCATCACGCTCAGCCTGAGCCAGTTGGAACTCCAGCCGGTGCTCAACCAGATTCTCGAAGCGCTGGCGCTGCAGATCAAAGAGAAGGAAATGACGGTCAAGGTCGAGGTGCCGCCTGAGCTGTGCGTGCGCGCCGACGAAAACCGCCTGACGCAGATCATCAACAACCTGGTGACCAACGCGCTCAAATACACGCCACCGGAGGGCCACATCACGATCCGCGCCGAAAAGCGCGACAACTTCGTGCAGGTCGCAGTCGAAGACGATGGCCTGGGCATCAGCCCGGAAAACCAGGCGCAAGTCTTCGCGCGTTTCTTCCGCGTGCGCACGCCGGAAACCGACAGCATCGAGGGCACGGGGCTGGGGCTGGCGATTGTCAAGTCGCTGGTCGAGGCGCACGGCGGGCAGGTCGGCCTCAAAAGCCGCCTGGGCGAAGGAACGACGTTCTACTTCACGATCCCGTCCCACACCCACCAACAACAGGCGGCAGAACAGGCCGATCACGGCGCGGCGTAAGCCCGCGCCACATTGAACACCAACCCAAAAACCTGGACGAACCGGTGCCAGCCTGCGCCAAGGATGGTATACTTCGCCCAGGTTTTTTGCTGTGACGAACAGAGGTGGAATGTATGCCTGACGAACGCGACACCACATTTTCGCCTGCCTCGGCCCAGATGGCCCGGCTGTTGAGCGCCAACCGGACCGGGCGGCTGGCCGCTGGTCAACGCCGCCTGCTGCTGCTCGTCGGCCTGATCGCGCTGGTGGCGCTGCTGTGCCCGCTGGCGCTGCTGTTCCAGATCGGCGCGCTGATGTTTGCCGAAGGCTTGCGCGCGGTGGCGTCGGTGAGTGGGGTGCTGTTCCTGGTGTTCGGCGTGCTGGTGGTGATCATCTTCCTGGGGCTGATCGGCACCAACGCCCAGCTTTTCCTGGCGGATGCGCTGAGCCGCCGCCCGGTGCGCTACGCGCGCGGCCCGCTGGAAATCCACATGTCCGCAAGCGAACGACCCGAACTGCCGTTCTCGTACATCGTGGACGGCTACAGCTTCGCGCCCTACATCCCCCCGGCGGATATCCCGATGCAGCCCGGCGCGACCTATCTGGTGTACTATGCCGCCCACAGCCGGTTGTTCCTGAGCATGATCGCGCTCGATGCGCCGGATGCCGACGACTGGCTGCCCGCGTTCGAGCAGGACTGACAGCGGGGGAAACCATGATCGAGCGATATCGTGTGTTGGTCATGTTGCTGGCGGTGCTGGGGCTGGCGCTGACCGGCTGCGGCGCGGAGCAGTCCGCCTCGCCGCCGACCGCCACCTCGGATGTTTTCCGCTACACCGGCACGCTGCGCCCCCCGGAGAACCCCGCCGAACTGCGCGCCCTCACCTACGACGTAGCCGGGACGACCGACGCCGACCTGGAGCTGGTCGCGCAGGTGATCGCGCTCGACGGGGCAGATATCGTGCTGCTGCAAGAGGTCGACCTCAACCGCTACACGACCGACCCGGTCGCGTGGTGGGCCGAGAGGCTGGCGATGGATGCGGCCTACTACCCGCAGCAAGGGCTGGCCGTGCTCAGCCGCCTGCCGATCCGCGACACGGTGCAGACCGGCATCGACGATCCCGGCTTCCGCACCGGGATCATGCTGGTGGCGCTGGCCGAGGCGGGCGTCCCCGCGGGCAGTGCGTCGCGGCTGCTGGTCGCCAACGTGATCGCACAGCACTACGTCACCGACGACGGCACCACGCGCGACCCGGCTCAGCTCCACAACCGCGTAATGGCCTGGCTGGAGCGTTACCTGGCCGCCGGTGACCGGCTGGTGATGGGCGGCATGTTCAACTACCTCTACACGCCGCAGTACGAGACCATCCTGGCCGACAGCGGCCTCGTCGATCCGCTGCTGGGCCGCCCCGACGATGCGCGCATGACGTTCTACCCCGACAGCGGCGATCCCGCCCGTTACGACTACCTATGGTTGTCCAACCTGGAGCCGGTCGGCACGCTGGTCGATACCACGCCGCAGGCCAGCGCGATCAACGCGCACCGCCCGGTCGTGATCGCCTTCGCGCCACGCTAGAGCGTGTTATGAACTTACGCAGGCTGTTTACAGTGGATTGTTCCCGTAAGTTTTATCCCTCCCCGTAAACGGAGAGGGACTTGCGCCTCCCCCCTTTCTCCGCGTGCAGGGAAAGGGGTCGGGGGATAGGGGTAAAAAGTGCATAACAGCCTCTAATCGCCGGAGGTGCAGCGGTGCAGCGCCATGCCCGCCGCCGCACGGATCGCGGGGTTCGGATCGCGCGCCAGCTTGCGCAGCGCCGGAATCGCGGACACCGCTACCGGCCCCAAATCCGCGAGGTGCTCCAGCGCCCACACCCGGCGTTGGATCAGCCCGAACGCCCGCCGCACAAATGGAATCCGCAGCCGCGCCCGGCGCAGCAGCGCCGCGTGATCGATCGCCCACGCCGCCCCGGTGACCCGCCGGTAGAGCGCGAGCGCCGCCAGCAGCGCCGCGACGCCCAGCGTCGTCGTGGGGAACAGCACCATCAACACCACGCCCGCCGCCGTCGGGTTGATCCGGTCGTACCAGTGTGGGCGCAGCGCCTCGACCAGCAGCGGCAGCGCGCAGTAGCTGCCCAGCAGCGGATGGCAGAACGCAACACACGCCTCCTCCCGCTCGACCAGCAGCCCGGCCCGCAGCCCATCCGCCAGCGCCGCCGCGCCGATCTGCCGCCGCGCCCACTCCGCCGGAACCGTCACCCCCTGCCCCGCCGTGATCATCGCGAACGCCAGGCCCCGCAGCCGGGCCTCCAACTCCTCCCAGGACAACGTCACCTCCGGCGCAGCCATATAACGCGCGCGTGCATAAGCCGCATACAAACCGCGCAGATTGTGCGGCGTCTGTCCGGCCACACACGCCATCGCCAGGTGATAGGGACGGTCCAGGTAAGGCGGGACCGCGCCGCGCAGCTGCGCCCACCGGCCCGGATTGCCGCACCGTTCGAGAAACGCCCGGACGTGGCCGGCATCCAACGGCTGGATCACGACCACCGGCAGCCCCAGGCGCAGCGCCGCCCGGTAGTGGTGCGTGCTGCACGTGATCACCGCCGGGACGTCCGGGTGATCGGCCAGCAGCGCGCGCAGTGACGCCGCCCGCAGCCCCCGGTCATGCGGCGGCAGCGCGTCCAGCCCATCGAGCAGCAGCGTGAAGTCCTCCAGCGGCAGATGGGCCACCTCGCCCACGTCGAGTCCATAGCGGGCCTGCCAGTCGTGCAGCAGTTCCCCGGCATCGACCGGGTTCAGCGCACAGCCGAGATCAACCCACAGCGGCACGGTGTGCGTTTGGCCCGCCAATCGTGCTTTGGCACGTTCGCGCAGCAGATGACGTAACGCGGTGGTTTTGCCGCCCCCTGGCTCGCCGAGCAGCACGAACTGCCCGAACTGCGCGGCAGCCTGCTCGATCCCCTCGAACGTCGCCAGGGCCGCCGGGGCGGGCCGTTCGGGGTCGAAGGCCAGCCCGTACGCCGCGAACTGCATGGTGACGTGCTGCGCGTCATGCTTGGGGTGCGCCGCCAGACAGTCGCGCACATGCGCGCGCACGACGGCATCGACAGCCGGCCCCTGGCGCGTCACCAGCCCCTTGATGAACGTCCACAACCGCGCATGCCCGGCGAACAGCAGAGTGCTGAGGGTGACGATCAACGCTGCGCCCAGCACGAGCAGCAGGCCGGCAAGAGGGGGCATGAAGCGACATATCCTTTCTAGAGCGTGTTATGAACTTACGCAGGCTGTTTACAGTGGATTGTTACCGTAAGTTTTACCCATCCCTAAATCCCTCCCCGTAAACGAAGCGGGACTTGCGCCTCCCCTTTCTCCGCGTGCGGGGGGGATAGGGGTAAAACGTGCATAACAGCCTCTACACGATCTCCATTGTATCCGATCCTGGCATAATCGCGCCCGGCAAGCTATGATCGCGGGCTGCTGGAATTGACGGGACACCACAGGAGATACCCGGTGCAACATAAGATTATGGCGGGACTGAGCATTCTGATCGCATTGGCCGGACTGCTGGCGGGCTGTGGATCGCCGGTGGACGGGGCCAGCGGGACCGCCATGCCCACGCCGCAGCCAACCCCCACGCTCCGCCCAGAACGCAGCGGGCCGCCCTGCCGCGTGGATTATCGCGTGCCGTACTACAACTTTCGGGAACTGTGCACCGAGGTAATGGTCGATCTGTTCACGTTCACGCCCGCCGAGGCCGCGCAGAACGTGATCGGCGCGCCCCCCGTCACGCCGCCCGCCGTCCGGCTCACCGAGGCCGCGCCTGCGCTGGCGGGGCTGGCCTTCGACACCGACGGCACGCTGTATCTGGCGTTCACGGCTGCCGGCGAGATCTGGGCCATGCCAGACCGCGACGGCGATCAGTTCCCGGAAAGGCCGGAACGTGTAGCGGAAGGGCTGCGGCTGCCGGTGGCGCTAGCTGTGGACAGTGACGGGGATACGCTGCTGGTCTCGACGGCGCGCGGTGTGCTGCGCCTCAGCGACGTGGACGGCGACGGGCGCTTCGAGACGCACACCACGCTGCTCCCCTTCGACGCCGCCAGCAAACCCGGCAGCGTGCGGATCGGCCCGGACGGGCGGCTGTACGCCAGCCGGGGCGCGTCGTGCGCGACGTGCGACGATGGGGCGCTGCTCAGCGCGGCCCCCGACGGCAGCGACGTGCAGGTCGTGGCGACCGGCTTCACCTATCCGGCGGATTTCGACTGGCACCCGGCCAGCGGGGAGTTGTGGCTGGTCGATCAGGGGCGCGTGCTCGACCTGTACGCGCTGGATGGCCCACCCGCCGAACTCCACCGCATCCGGCCCGGCGAAAACCCACAGCCCCCGGTGCGCACGCTGCCCTACCAGAGCACGCCGTCCGGTGTGGTGTTTGCCGAGGGGGCGGGGTTCTCCGATCAGGCGATCAACCTGATCGTGGCACTGCACGGCTCGACGCACCTGCCCGAACCGGCGGGCTATGCGTTGGAGGCGCTGCCGTTCGACGCGGCGGGCGATCCGCTGGCGCGTGTCGTGCGCATCGCGCCGACCAGCGCCGGCACGCCGCCGGTGTCGTCGCTGGCGGCGTATTCGCTGTCAGGACGCGGCTTCTTCCCGGAGCACCCGGTCGACGTGGCGCTCAGCCCGCAAGGCTGGCTGTACCTCTCGACGGCGGAAGGGCGCGTGCTGCGCTACCGGCCCCAGCCGCCGCGCTGATCTAACCCGCGCCGACGCACTTCGCCCATTCCAGGTAGTCCGCCAGGAAGCGCCCGGTGTGGCTCTCCGCGACCCGCGCGACCTCCTCCGGCGTGCCCTGCGCGATCAGGTAGCCGCCGTCGTCGCCGCCCTCCGGCCCCAGGTCGATGATGTGGTCCGCCACCTTGATGATGTCCGGGTTGTGCTCGATGATAATCACCGTGTTGCCCTTGTCCACCAGCGATTGCAGCACCTCGATCAGCTTCTTGACGTCGGCGGTGTGCAGCCCGGTCGAGGGTTCGTCCAGCACGTAGAGCGTCTGGCCCGTCGCGCGCTTGGACAGCTCGCGGCTCAGCTTGACGCGCTGCGCCTCGCCGCCGGAGAGCGTCGGCGCGGGCTGCCCGATGCGGATGTAGCCCAGGCCCACCGCTGCCAGCGTTTCCAGCTTATTGTGGATGGTCGGGATGTTGGCGAAGAAGTCCATCGCCTCGCTGACGGTCATGGCCAGCACATCGGCGATGCTCTTGCCCTTGTACTTGACCTGCAGCGTCTCGGTGTTGTAGCGGCGGCCATGACATACCTCGCACGGCACGTAAATGTCCGGCAGGAACTGCATCTCGATGCGCAACTGCCCGTCGCCGGAGCAGTGCTCGCAGCGCCCGCCCTTGACGTTGAAGCTGAAGCGCCCCGGCGCATAGCCGCGAATCTTGCTCTCCGGCAGGTCGGCGAACAGGCTGCGGATGCCGTCGAAGACTTTGGTATAGGTGCCGGGGTTGCTGCGCGGCGTGCGCCCGATCGGGGACTGGTCGATGTGCACCACCTTGTCGATGTGCTCGATCCCGTCGATCCCGGCGTGCGCACCGGCCCGGTCACGCGCGCCGTTGATAATCTGCGCCAGCCGCTTGTAGAGCACCTCGATCATCAGCGTGGACTTGCCCGACCCGCTGACGCCGGTCAGCACAATCAGCTTGCCAAGCGGCACCGGCACGTCGATCTGCTTCAGGTTGTGCTCCTGCGCGCCGCGAATGACAAGCTGCTGGCCGCTGCCGGTCCGCCGCTCGGGCGGGACGGGGATACACTCGCGCCCGGAGAGGTACGCGCCGGTCACGCTGGCCGGGTGGTCCATGATCGCGCCGGGGATGCCCTCGGCCACGACCTGCCCGCCGTGTTCGCCCGCGCCCGGCCCCAGGTCGATGATCCAGTCGGCAGTGAGCATCGTCTCGTGGTCGTGCTCGACAACCAGCAGCGTGTTCCCCAGGTCGCGCATCCCTTCCAGCGTCTTGAGCAGGCGGGCGTTGTCGCGCTGGTGCAGCCCGATGCTGGGTTCGTCCAGCACGTACAGCACGCCGGTCAGTTGGCTGCCGATCTGCGTCGCCAGGCGGATACGCTGCGCCTCGCCGCCGCTGAGCGTGCCTGCCGTGCGGCTGAGCGTCAGGTAGTCCAGCCCGACGTTAACCATGAACTGCGCGCGCGCCTCGATCTCCTTGAGAATCTGGCGGGCGATGTGCAGATCGCGCTCGCCCAGCAGGGCGTGGCCGTTGACATCCGCCCGCGTCCCGCGCAAGGACTGCACCCAGCGCAGCAGGTCCTTGACCGGCAGATCGGTCACCGCGTGGATCGGCACGTCGCCGACGGTCACGGCCTGCGCTTCTGGACGCAGCCGGTTGCCGTGGCACGTCTCGCAGGGGCGCTCGCTCATGTAGGCTTCGTACTTGCGGCGCATGTAGTCCGAGCTGGTCTCGCGGTAGCGGCGCGCGGTGGCGTGCAGCACGCCCTCGAATTCGGTGTTGAACGAAAAATGGGAGCCGTCGTCGCGGTGATGCTCGACGCGCACCTTGCGATCCGCACCGTACAGCAGGATGTCCTGCTGCGCGGGCGTCAGGTCGCGCCAGGGCACATCCAGCGGGATGCCCTCCTGCTCGCAGGTCTGGTACAGGATGCGGCGCGTCCAGCTATCATGCTTGCCGGTCGCCCAGGGCCGCAGCGCGCCTTTCTTCACGCTCAGGTCGGGATCGGGCACGATCAGGTCCGGGTCGAACTCGCGCCGGACGCCCAACCCCTGGCAGGTCGAGCAGGCCCCGTGCGGGCTGTTGAACGAAAACAGGCGCGGCTCCAGTTCTGGGAAGCTGCCGTGCCCATACGGGCAGGCCAGATGCTCGCTGAAGATGTGATCCGCCGGGGCGTCACGGTCGGTGACGTCGTTGATGATCACCACGCCCTGGCCCATCTCCATCGCCGTCTCGACCGAGTCGGTCAGGCGGCTGCGCGCGGCCTGGGCGTCCTCGCCGTCGGGATCGTCGTACTCGCGGACGACCAGGCGGTCGACCACGACCTCGATGATATGGCTCTTGTAGCGTTCGAGTTCGATGTCCTCGTCCAGGTCGACCACGTCGCCGTTGACCCGCGCGCGGACAAACCCACTCTTGCGGATGTCCTCCAGGGCGCGCTCGTGGCGGCCCTTGCGATCCTTGATGACCGGGGCCAGCACCTGGACGCGCGTGCCGTCCGGCCAGGCCAGGATCGCATCGACGATCTGCTGCGCGGACTGCTGCTCCAGCTCGACGCCGCACACCGGGCAGTGCGGCACGCCGATGCGCGCGTACAGCAGGCGCAGGTAGTCGTATATTTCGGTCACGGTGCCGACCGTCGAGCGCGGGTTGTTGCTGACGCTCTTCTGGTCGATGGAGATCGACGGGGACAGCCCTTCGATCTGGTCCACGTCCGGCTTTTCCATCTGGCCGAGGAACTGGCGTGCATAGGCCGACAACGACTCGACATAGCGCCGCTGCCCCTCGGCGAAGATCGTGTCGAAGGCCAGCGAGCTTTTGCCACTCCCGCTTAAGCCGGTGATCACCACCAGCTTGTCGCGGGGGATCACCACGTCAATATCCTTGAGATTGTGTTCGCGTGCGCCACGCACGACGATCTTGTCTTGTGCCATGCCAAACCTCGCCAAAGTATCGAACGCGCCGGAGTGAGGGCGCGCGTAGGGGGGACGGAATGCGAACAAATGTTTTATGAACGTGCGTTCTACAGTGTACCGCCGGTGCCTGATCCTGTCAAACCAGACCACCATCATAAGAGTCTAGCAAAATGCCCGGTGGGGAGCAATGGTCAGTTCGCGCCGGGCGCGCAGCAAGTCGCCGGCATCCAGCAGCCCCCATTTTTTCATCACGCGCGCCACATCGTGTTATCATGAGCATGATCGCCCCAGCCATCGACCGGAGCAACGTGAATAATCACCTTCAACAAGGAGCAAGACATGACAGACTTCGTGTGTATTGGCGTTCCCTACTTCCTCGGCGAGAAGCTCGCCGAGCGAACCGAGGTCGCCGCCATCCGTGACAGCGGGCTGGCCGAGGCCATCGGCGCGCCCTGGGTCGACATCACCCCGGACTACGCCGCCAGCCCCGACGCGGTGACCGCCGTCAACCGCGCGCTGGCGCAGGCCATCGCCGCGCATCCGGGGCGCGTGCCGCTCATCTTCGCCGGGGACTGCACCAGCGCCCTGGGGGCGGTCAAGGGCTTGCAGCGGGACGATGGCCTGCGCGTGGTGTGGTTCGACTCGCACGGCGACTTCAACACGCCGGAAACCACGCCCAGCGGATTCCTGGGCGGGATGCCGCTGGCGATGCTGGTCGGGCGCGGCGAGCAGCACTTGATGGCGGGCGTGGACCTGGCACCGCTGGACGAGGCGGCCATCATCCTGACCGACGCCCGCGACCTGGACCCCGGCGAGGCCGACGCGCTCCAAGCCAGTGCCGTCATCCACCTGCCGGACATCAACGACCTGCTGGCCGCGCCGCTGCCGTCCGCACCGCTGTACGTGCACCTGGATGTGGACGTGGTCGACCCGCACGAGATGCCCGGCATGAGCTACCCGGCCCCTGGCGGCCCGTCGCTGGAGGAGACGGCGGCGGTCGTCGCGCGGGTGGCGCGCGAGGGGCACGTCGTCGGGCTGCTGCTCAGCCTGTGGAACGACGACCTGGTGTCGGATGACCGCGCCTTGCAGGGCACGCTGAAGCTCGTCCGGGCCTGGGTGGAGACGATGCGCGCATGATCCTGCCGCCCATCACCCGCATCCTGGCCCGCCGCCCCGCGCCCACGCTGGCCGGAGGGCTGACCACGCAAACGCACCTCGGCCCGCCGGACGTCGCGCGGACGCGCCAGCAGCACGACGCCTACCTCGCCGCGCTGCGCGACTGTGGGCTGAATGTGACCGTGCTGCCGCCGGACGAGCGCTTCCCGGACGGGCATTTTGTGGAGGACGCCGCCGTTATCTTCCGGGACATGGCGTTTCTGTGCCGGTCCGGCGCGCCATCCAGGGCCGGGGAAGCCGCCGCCCTGGCCAAACACCTGCCCATCGACCTGCACCGGGTCGCGCTGTGGGGCACCGAGGCAGTGCTGGACGGCGGCGACGTGCTGTTCTGCGCCGACCGCGTGCTGATCGGGCTGTCGGCGCGCACCAACCGCGACGGGGCCGAACAGCTTGCCGCCGCGCTGCACGCTGTGCAGGCCGGGCTGCGCGTGGATATCGTGACGTTCAGCGGGATGCTGCATCTCAAGTCCGGCCTGAACGAACTCGCGCCGGGCGTGCTGGTGCAGGCCCCGGCCCTGCAGCTCGACTACGACACCGGCTTCGCCGAGACGGTAACGCTGCCCGCCGACGAAACGTATGCCGCCAACCTGGTGCCGGTCAACGACACGCTGCTGATCGCGGACGGTTTCCCGGCAGTGCGCGCGCTGGCCGAGCAGCACTACACGCGCGTCGTCGCGCTGGACATGTCCGAATTCGAGAAGATGGACGGCGGCCTGAGCTGTCTCTCGCTGCGTTACTAGGGCGTTATGCTAGTTTTACCCCTCCCCCTGGCCCCCTCCCCGCGCGCGGAGAGGGGGAAACAAACTGGGACCCAAAGTCCCTCTCCGTTCACGGGGAGGGATTTAGGGAGGGGTAAACCATCGACACACGCGCCAGGATATCTAGCATAACCCCCTACTAAAGAATTAGAGGCCGGGCGCTACGCGCGGCGCATGGCCAAATAGACTCCCAGCGCCAGCACCCCGCCGATGCCCACTGCCGCCACACCCATCACCACGATCGCCAGGACTTGCACGATCTGGCGCGTGGCGTCGTCATCGTCCGCACCCGTTTCCGCCGCCCCTGCCCCCGGATCGCCGGCAATGGCGACGGCGGTCGCCTGCGGCGACGAGTTGCCCGGCGGCGCGGCGGTGCTGCCCGGCGCTGCGGCGATGGCGGTCGGCAGCGGGGTCAGCGACAGGATGGGCGTCATGGTCGGGATCGGGGTCGAGGTAGCCGGGGCGGCCCGCACGATCAAGCGCTGGCCCACACGGATCAGCGATTCGTCGGGAGCCATGCCATTGAGCGCGCGCAGCGTTGCCAGTGGCACATCGTAGGCGCGCGATATCTGCGATAGGGTCTGCCCGGCCTGCACGGTGTGCACCTGCGCGCCGTCCGCGTTGTATTGCGGATCGACGACGACCGGCACGGCGGTCGCCGGCGGGGGCGCGTCCCC
>DAOTUD010000005.1:0-89250 GCA_034437275.1 Anaerolineae bacterium | reverse complement strand
CATAGATAATGGTCAAAATCGTTTCAATGTCTATACTCGTCATTGGCTGTTTTCCTTTGGTAGTTCGTTTCGCAGCTTACTATCCTGGGAAAACAGTCGTTTTTTGTCAATTCATTTCACATAGAGCGTAGCATAGAGCATAGAGCAGCATCGGATCACAAAAACGGCGCTATTGTAGCGCGAAAATCGCCGGGTAAACCACCGCATGCCCGGTTTTCATCAACCGCTCATATTCGCCCCGAAGACCAGCCACGTCAGTACGGCATCCAGCAGGCCGTAGACCAGCCACACCTGCCACGCGGGGCGTTTCCGGAGGGCGACCAGGCTGGCTGCCCCGCTGCCCACCAGGGCGATCAGCAGGAGGGTCAGTCCACACACGATCCCGGGCGCTGACGAATGCCCGCCCAGGCTCGCCAGCAGCGGCGGATAGGTGGCGAACAGGTCCACCGGCCACAGCAGTTTGACGCCGCCATACACTGCCGCCGCCAGCGGGAGCGTCAAATGATTGCGTGGCGTAAGCAGCACAATGCAAGTCGGCACGATCAACCAGACCAGCGCCGCCGGCAGCCACACGAGCGCATTCACCAGGGCGCGGCGCGTGCCGGGCGGCTCGGCGGCCATGACCAGCAGCCCCTCCCGGTTGTACCTGCTGGTATAGAGATGCGGCGTGGTGTCGTCCACCAGCCCGGTCCAGGCCACATGCAACGCGCCGACCTCGTCAATCGCGGCCTGGATCGGCCCGGCATCGGCAGGGAGATCGGCAATGCGTTGAAAACCGAGCGAATCGCCACCCTGGAAATACACGACCGCGGGCCGCCAGCCGCGCGTCGTCTGGACGGCGAGCGCCACCGGCAGCACCGGGTATTGGCCGGGTGGAACATCCACCCAGCGCAGTGCCGCCGGTGCAGTCCCCGTCACGGCTGCCGGGGCGACCGGCCCCCATGCGCTCATGTTGCGCGGGTCGAAGGCCGGCGGCAGCCGGAGCGGCTGGACGGTGCTCAGATCCGGGCGCTCCAGCGGAAAGTGCAGCACGTGGACCTGTTCATCGTCCGGAGCGCTGGCATATCGGATGCCCCACACCAGATACGCGTGCGTCTGGTCCAGGCCCAGCGCAATGGAGGCCAGGGTGGCCTCCGGCTCGAGCGTAATGGTGTACAATTCGGATGGGGCATCCAGGGTAATCGCGTCGTTGATGGGCACCGCCTGATACTGGACCGTCCACGCGCCGGGCGTGCGGGATTGCAGCCAGGCCAGATGCAGCGTGTCGCGCCGGTCCACTGCCGCCGCGAAAGTGCCGACCCGGCTGTCCAGGGGCTTGCTTTCCAGAAACGGCAGCCCGGTGGGGTCCAGGCTGTTGAACATCAGTCGACCTGTGCTATTATCAGACCAGAGCAACAACAGCCGATCATCGCCATAGGGCAGCGTGATGAAATGCGGCGCGGCGTTCTCGGCCAGCGTGATCGGCCCGCGCAGCGTCTCGCCGGCGGCGCTGATCTGCGCGCTGAACAAACCGCCATCTTTTTCGACCCACACGAGATGATAAGACGCCCCTTCGGCAGGGGCCGCGCGCCAGCGATAGGGCTGCACATCCGGGTAGTCAATCAGTCCTATAGCAGTGGACGTTTGATCAAGGTTGCGGTATGTTAACGGTGAGCTAGCATTCGGAGCGTGCCGGATCAGCGCGCGATGCGTGGCGGTGAGCAGCCAACTGGTATGCGCTAACGCCGGGGTCGGGCCGCGATCCTGCACATCGGGCCACTGATACTGTACGGAGGCAGGGGGATCGGTCACGTGTATGCCAACGGCGGAAGCGAATAATATGGCAATGAGCATGAGCCAAAACAACGTGTAAGTTGGAGACGGCATAGACTGGCTTCCGTAATTGATAGGTTGTGGAATAGAGACGAAAGGTCCGCGAATGGCAGACGATGGAACCAATGAACCGGTGCGACGCCAGACATCCTGGTTGGGTCAATCCAACAATTATCCGAAAATGCCGGACAGTGACCGCAAACCCGGTCCACAGACATCCAGGTTGGCGGCCCCCTGGCGTTTATTGTTGCAGATTGGCGGACAAAATCAAACTACGGTGGGGATCGAAGTCAAGGATCGCATCGTTATGGGGCGCGGGGATCCGGTCGCCGATTTCTACCCAGACCTCGACCTGACCCCCTACGGCGGGCAGGATGGTGGAGTCTCGCGGCGGCACGCGATCATCATCCAAAACGAAGAAAACAAAGCCCTCTATGTCGAGGACTTGAACAGCACCAACGGCACCCGAATCAACAGCTTTGCCCTCGAACCACGCCGCCGCTACCGCTTGCGGGACGGCGACACGCTCGAACTGGGCCGCGTGCATATGACGGTTCGCTTCGTGCGTTCACCCTACAAGTGATCCGTTAGCAACCGGCGCAGTTCGATCTGGCGAAAGGCGACCGTGTAGCCGAGAGCCTCAAACGCAGGCCGGACCGGGTCGTCCTCGGCGATATTATAGCTGTTGCCGTCGGCCTGGGGATGCTGCCGGTGCAGGTGCGTCAGGATCGCCTGCCCGGCAGCATGGCGATGCGGTGCGGGCCGGCTGGCAATATCGATCAGGCGGATGGTATGCGGATCGGCCCAACCCACTGCATACGCGGCGATCTCGTCATCCTGCAGCGCCGCCCACCCTTTGAAGTAGGGCACCAGCGCATAGAGTGACGGCAGATCGCGCTGCCAGCAGTTCGGGAAATCATGAAAGCCCTCATAGTGACGCAGCCCTTCGACCGCCGATCGCTCTTCAATGCGGTACGGCAGCGCAGAGTCATCTACAGGGGCCGGTAACCGTTCCAGAACCAGCAAATAACGCACATGCTCGAACCCAAGCTGCAGGTACAGGTTATGCGCCCCGGTGTTGGCCTCGATGACTTCCAGCTTGACTTGCCTGATCTGACGCTCGCGGGCACGATCCAGCAGGTAGTGCATCATCTGGCGTCCGATCCCCTGCCGGCGGCGTTTGGGCACCACCCCCATCCCGCCGATCCAGCCCTGGTCCCCGCGGATGCCTAACAGCCCCATCCCGACCGGTTCATCACCGTCCAGCGCGACCACCGACGCTTCCAGGTCCAGGTCATCCCGCACGATCAACGACCGGAACGATGGCACGGTCATCGCGATCGGGACGTAATAATCGCTGTAGGCCCGGTTGAAGGCGGCGGTAAAGGTTTCAAACTCGATGTGTGATACCGGCTGATACGAAATCACGGTGTGCTCCCCCATCTTTCCCCACGCTAAGCCCTGACGCTAATTCTTGCACTATGTCCGGCCACGCGCAAGATACTATTTGCCCGGACTGGAGCGTAAGGGTATAGTGGCGGTGGGTTAAGTTACCGATCAATTGTATGGTGAGGAATGGATAGCAATGCGTTCGCTGCGTCTGACGCGAAACCTGACAGACCGGGTGTTAGGCGGCGTGTGCGGGGGTTTAGGGCAGTACATCGGCGTTGATGCCTGGTGGGTCCGCGGTGCATTCGTGGTGCTTGGTGTGTTCACAGCAGGGACCGGGGTGCTCATTTATCTGGTGTTGTGGTGGGTGCTGCCGCCCCAACGGCTGGCCAGCATCCCCGACGACGTACCATCGCGTGTGATCGCCCACCCAGAAACGGTCGTGCTGGTTGGCGGGGCTGTGATCCTGATGGGGCTGGTCGTCCTCGCGCGCAGCCTGGGCATCCTGAGCGGTGATCAGGGCGATGCCTTCTTGCCGCTGGTGATCATCGTCCTGGGGTTGATGATGCTGGCCAAACAGTTCCGGAGGATAGCATGACCGCGACACGCCGCAGCGTGATGTGGCCTCTGCTCGTCATTGCCGTCGGCTGTATTTGGCTGCTGGTGGTGGCCGGTGCTGTGCCGGAAGCGGTGCGCGACCTGCTGATCCGTGCCTGGCCGGCCCTGCTGGTGCTGTTCGGGCTGGATGTGCTGGTCGGACAGCGGCGGGTACAGCTCCGGCGCTGGACGATCCGCCTGAACTGGGCCGCCCTGCTGGGCCTGCTCGTGTTGCTGGCGGTCCTGATCTGGTTGGCCTATGAACAGCAAACCGACCAGTTGCGGACCGATCAGGTTGTGCCGTACAGCCGGACGCTGGACGGTGACATCGAGCGCGTGCGGGTGGTCGCATCGCTGGAGCGCACGACCGTTACCGTGCGCCCTGCCACGCAAGCGCGCCAGCTACAGATCGAGTTCACCGGGAGCAAAGAAAGCGAAGTGACGATCACCCCATCGGTTGAAGACGACACGACGCTGATTGTGACCGTCGATGAAAGCTACAAGAACGCGATCCCCAAGCTGGAAGATATTGGCCGTGCGACGCTGGACATCACACTGCCCCCGGCGGTGTACATCGACCAGTTCCGGCTGACCGGGGACGAAGGCGACGTGCTGCTGGATATGCAAGGGCAGCCGCTTGATTTTGAATTTGCGGCCCAACCGCGGGTGTACCTGCACCCCTTCGCCCCGCTGCGCACCGTCACCCAACTGAGCAGCCTGTTAACGCCGCACACCCTGAGCGCAGGCCGGATCGAGGTCGGCGTCAACAGCGGCGATCTGACGCTCAACCTGCCGGACTATTTCGGACCACAGGACGCACTCTCCGGGCTGCTGAAGACCAACAACGGGGACATCACGGTGCGCATCACCGCGGACGTGCCGCTGTCGGTGACGTTGGCTGAAGGCAGCGGCGAACCGCGTTACGAATACGATTCCGGTGTCTACGACGTGCTGCGCAGCGGCCAGGTCAAGATGAAGAACACCACCGAATTTCAGGTTGGCCTGACGGTTTCGGTCGAAAGCGGGGCACCACTGGTCATCGACAACCAATAGGGGGGAGATGGTGCCAGGCTGGCGACTCGACCTTTCGGACGATCCACTGGCTGCCGTGCAGGTGCTCGACGGCAACCCGGTGCAAATCGGCGCAGCGGCAGACCCGCATACCATGCAGTTTTACGCTGCCGCGACCGGGGCCCACTATGGCACGCTGCACACCGACACGCAGCTTCAGCCGGAGGACAGCGCATGGCAGAGTTTTTTGGAGACGCTGCGCGCCCCGAATGGAGCATACCTGCCGGTGGCTGACACCGGACAATACCGGGTCTACAGCACATACGACGGGCGCTTACATCTATGCTGGCGACGGGGCGGCAGCCTGCTGGTGGATATGGACGGGCAGCGCACCACCCTGCCGCGCAACGGTGACGCGCCGGTCGTTGCTGCCGGGTTGGACCGCGAATTTGGGATGGTGGCGGTGCTGGATGACGCGGGACGGCTGCACATCTACCAGCAAAGCGTATATGTTGGGGCTTTCGCATTGGACCCCAGGCCCCACGGACATCCAGCGGTGATGCTGCCGGATGCAGCAGGGCTGGTCCTGGTGGCCGATGCCAACTGGCTCCAGGTGGTCGGTGCGGGCGGGGACCTTCAGCGTAAGCTGGCGCTGCCGGCGGCCTTTGGCCGGGCGACTTGTTCGCCGGATGGCAGCCAGATCGTGATCAGCGATCACACCACGCTGCACGTCTACACCGCCGAGTTGACGCTGGTCCGGCAAGGGGCGCTCCTGGAGGTGCTGGAACGCGCGCAGCCGGTGCAGTTGTTGGGTGGGCTACCGCTGCCCGATGTGCCGCCCGAAGTGATCGCGGTCGGCAATGATGGCACGCTGGTGTTTGCCGTGACAGGGGTGCTGTGTGTCTCCCACGTGGACACATTGCCCGCGCTGCCCCAGCCGCGTCCGCTTTTCTAAGCAATTTCTTAAGCCAATCTGGTTGACATCGCGCAGGGCATCTCTTATACTGACTAAAATATCAAAGGAAATTTAACCTATGAGCATCGTCAGCACCATAGTGAAGTGTCCCGCCAAGCACGCTGGTTAGAACCAGTGTGCTTTTTTTGCGTTAAGCTGTTCACTCAAGCGGAGGAAAGAACACATGGATCACGGAATGATCGGCAAGATCGAAAAAGCCAAGCGTTATGCTGAACAACGCGACCGCATTACATTTGAATCGTTTACTGTAACTTTTGACGGCGAGAACAATCCGCATACAGTAACTTTCGAAAATGGAACCTGGACATGTGATTGCAGCTTCTTTCAATCGCGGGGCGTATGCAGCCATACGATGGCTTTAGAGCGAATCCTTGAGGACATGCTCGAGGAGAGCGCACATTCTGCCGGATAATTCCTGCTGTAGACATAGTTTGTTTTGAGAGCGACTTGTCATCAAGTTGCTCTTTTTTTGGGGAATCGGGCCGCTGCCCGTGTACGTCTATATGCGTTCCGGGATACTTTGCGGTAGAATGCCGCCCCGGTGACACTCTGGCCAGGGGGCTGAAAGGACCATCGTGATCATCAAACGGCTCTCACAATTTGCACGACGCTGGGGCATGGCCCTCGTGGGCACCCTCGTCAGCGCCATCTTTATCACCATCGGGCTGAGAGGCCTGCACCTGGACGAGGTGTGGGGCTCAATGCGCGAGGTAAACCTGGCGTGGGTGGCCGCCGGTGCCGCGATCTACTTCCTGGCGGTCTGGGGGCGAACCTGGCGCTGGCACTACCTGCTGCGGTCGATCAAAAGTGTGTCGCTGCGCAGTCTGTTCCCCATCGTCGTGATCGGCTACATGGGTAACAACGTGTACCCCTTCCGTGCCGGCGAGGTGATCCGGGCCTACGTGTTGAAGCGCAACGAAGACGTGAGCGTATCGTCCAGCCTGGCGACCATCATCGTCGAGCGCATTTTCGACGGGCTGGTGATGCTGATCTTCGTGTTTGTGGCGCTGCCGTTCGCCGATTTCAAAGCCGCTTGGCTGCGCGATGTGGTGTTCTTCTCGACGCTGCTGTTCTGGGGCGCGTTTATGGTGTTCCTGCTGGTGGCGCTCAACCCGGAACGCGCGCGCCGGTTATATACCCGCCTCCTCAGCCGGGTGCTGCCGGACAAACTGGCGGAGATGCTCATCGGGCTGGCGGATCACTTCATGCTGGGGCTGGAAAACCTTCGCCGCCCCAAAGACCTGATCATGACGCTGGTCGCGTCGATCTTCATCTGGCTGACGGAAACGACTAAGTACTGGTTCGTGATGCACGCTTTCGACTTCGAGGTCAGCTTCTTTGTGTTAATGGTGATGACGGCGGTCGTCAATCTGGCGACGACGCTGCCCTCGTCGCCGGGCTATGTGGGCACGTTCGACACCCCCGGCATTGAAACGCTCAAGGCGTATGGCGTGCGGGAGACGGTGGCCGCGTCCTACACGCTGGTGCTGCATGCCGCGCTGTGGCTGCCGATCACCGTATTGGGCTTTTTCTACCTGTATCGTGAGGGCTTGGGTTGGCGCGATTTTGGGCGGGCACGCGAGGTCGTCTCCGAACAAGTCACGCCGGACGAGTCATCACCCGCAGAAAGTAAGGCAGGAGTTTCATGACGACATCCAAACAGGCTGCGATCATTGGCGCAGGCGCAACCGGACTGGCTGCCGCCTACGATCTGGCACAAGCCGGCTGGCACGTCGATGTGTACGAAGCCGGGGCCGAGGTCGGCGGGTTGGCGGCAGGTTTCCGCGACGAGCGCTGGGACTGGACGCTGGAGAAATTCTATCACCATTGGTTTGCCAACGATGACGCCGTGCTGGGGCTGATCCGCGAGCTTGGCGAAGGGGACAAAATCCTGCTGCCCAGGCCGATCACGTCGCTGTGGCTGGACGGAGAAATTTACCAGATGGACCGGCCTAACATCGTGGTCGCCAACCTGCGGCTGCCGATCTCCTGGCTGGCCAAAATCCGCTACGGCCTGACCGGGCTGTATCTGCGGCTGTTTGATCGCTGGAAACCGATGGAACGCCACACTGCCGACGCCTGGCTGCGCCGCACGATGGGCCAGGAAGCCTACGAACGGCTGTGGCGCTCGCTGTTGATCGCCAAGTTCGGCAAGTATTTCGACCAGGTCAATATGGCGTGGTTCTGGGCGCGCGTCTATAAGCGCACGCCGCGTTTGGGCACCTTCGAGGGCGGATTCCAGGCGTTCCTGGAGCTGCTGGCCGAGCATGTCCAGGCCCAGGGCGCGGCGATCCACCTGAACACGCCGGTGCAGGGCGTCAAGCCGCGCGACGACGACCGGCTGGCGGTCACGGTGGAGGGCACCGCGCAGCCCTATGACGCCGTGATCAGCACATCGTCGCCGCACATCATGCAGCGCCTGGTGCCCGATTTGCCCGCCGCCTACCATGACAAGCTGGCGAATCTGCAAAGCCTGGGGGCGGTGGTGGTCATCCTGGCGCTGAAGCACAAGCTGCTCACCGACGGCACCTACTGGCTGAGCCTGCCCGCCGAAAGCCCCGACAAAACGCAAACCACCTTCCCGTTCACGGTGCTGGTGGAGCACACCAACTACATGGATCGCCAGCATTACGGGGGCGATCATCTGGTGTACTGCGGTGACTATGTGGCCGCTGATCATGAGTACTTTTCGCTGAGCGAGGATGAACTGGCCGGGCGGTTTATCGACACGTTGCAGACCTTCAACCCCGACTTTTCGCCTGAATGGATTCGCAAACGCTGGGTTTTCCGGGCACCCTATGCCCAGCCGATTCCCTTTGTAGACCATTCGCAGGCCCTCCCCGACTTACGCACGCCGCTGCAGGGCGTCTATCTGGCCAGCATGAGCCAGGTCTATCCCTGGGACCGGGGCACCAACTACGCCGTTGAAATGGGGCGGCGCGTGGCCGGTATGGTGCGCGAAGACCTGACCGGGTGACGGTAAGGCAAACGGGGTGAAGATCCGCCGTTTGCCCTTTTGTACTTTCTGATACGTTCACTAGCAAGAGGAAGACAACACATGAAGAATATCACAGTGATCGGCGTCGGTTACGTTGGGTTGGTAACCGGGGCGTGCTTTTCCGACCTGGGTAACCGCGTCGTGGCATTGGATATCAATGAAGAACGCATCGAAAATCTGAAAAAGGGCATCATGCCCATCTACGAGCCGGGCCTGTCCGAACTCGTAGAGCGCAACGTGCAGGCCGGACGCCTGTTGTTCACCACCTCCTATGCCGAAGCCCTGCAAGATGCCGAATTCGTGTTCATCGCGGTGGGCACGCCGGAAGGCGTCGATGGCGAAGCCGATCTGCAATACGTGCGCATGGCCGCCGAGACCATCGCCCAAACGATGGACAAACCGTTGGACATCGTCAACAAGTCGACGGTGCCAGTCGGGACGGGGGACTGGGTAGCCGATATCGTCCGTGAAAGCCAACCCAAACCGATTGATTTTTGCGTCGTGAGTTGCCCGGAGTTTCTGCGTGAGGGTTCGGCGATTGCTGACTTCCTGACCCCCGACCGCACCATCCTCGGCTCGGAGGATATGGACGCAGCAGAGCGCGTCGCCCAGCTTCATCTGCCGCTGCGCGCCCCGATTATGGTGACCGACCTGCGCACCGCCGAGATGATCAAATATGCCTCCAACGCGTTTCTGGCGACCCGCATCAGCTTCATCAACGAGATCGCCAACATCTGTGAGGCCCTGGGTGCGGATATAAAAGAGGTCGCGCGCGGCATGGGCTACGACAAACGCATCGGCCATCATTTCCTCGAGGCCGGGGTAGGCTATGGCGGGTCGTGCTTCCCGAAGGATGTCAAGGCCCTGGCGCATATGGCCCAGGTGCACGGCAAGCACCCGCAGTTGCTTCACGCGGTGATGGAGATCAACGCCTACCAGCGCCGCCACGTCATCCTCAAGCTGCACGAACTGCTCGACGACATGCAGGGGCGCACGATTGCGCTGCTGGGGCTGGCCTTCAAGCAAAACACCGACGACATGCGCGAGGCCCCGTCGATTACCATCGCCGAGTATCTGCACGATCACGGGGCTACGGTGCGCGGCTACGATCCGGCGGCGAAGGAAGCCGCCCAACGGGTGATGCCCTACCTGGAAATCGCCGATAACCCCTATGATCTGGTCACGAATGCAGATGCCATGATCGTGATGACCCCCTGGAACGAGTTTAAAAACCTGGACCTGGAGCGCGTCCGGGATGCGATGAAAACCCCGATCATGATCGACGGGCGCAATATGTACGATCCCGAACACGTGCGCACGCTAGGGTTCACGTATCGCGGGATTGGGCGCGGCTATAACGGCACGAAGCTCTAACGCCGTCTTCGATACCGCGGGCTTACAATGCAGGGATGCCACGCGCTGGTATCCCTGCTACACTCTACAGCACAACCGGACAGGCATGAGCAGCGTAACAATACAGGACATACTGTGCAGATTGCGGAGAGGGTATGGTAACCAGGCGGATTCTTAACAACGGACTCACCGTGCTTCTGAAGGAAGTACACACCGCGCCGATCATCAGTTGGTGGGTGTTATATCGCGTCGGCAGCCGCAACGAGCGCACCGGCCAGACCGGCATTTCCCACTGGGTCGAACACATGATGTTCAAGGGCACCGACCGCTTCCCGGCAGGCATGCTCGACCGCGCCATCGACCGGGAAGGGGGCTACTGGAACGCGCAGACCTCGTTTGATTACACCGCGTACTACGAAACCATGCCCGCCCACCGGATCGACCTGGCGCTGGAAGCCGAAGCCGACCGGATGGCGAACGCCAGCTTCGATCCGCAGGGAGTGGAGTCCGAGCGCACCGTGATCATCTCCGAGCGCCAGGGATCGGAGAATTCCCCGACCTTTTGGCTGCAAGAGGAAGTCCGCGCGGCAGCGTTTCGGGTGCATCCCTACCACCACCAGATCATCGGCGATATGGTCGACCTGCAGCACATGACCCGTGACGAGCTGTATACTCACTACCGGACGTATTATGCGCCCAACAACGCGATTGTCGTGGCGGTGGGCGATTTCGACACCGAGGCGATGCTGGACAAGATCGAGTCGCTCTTTGGGACGATCCCGTCTGGGCCGGCGATGGTGCCCCCGGTGACGCGCACCGAGCCGCCGCAGCAGGGCGAGCGCACCGTGCGCGTGGAGCGCGAGGGCAACGCCGCGTATATCTATCTGGCGTATCGCGCCCCCGCTGCGACCGACCCCGACTGGTTCAAGATGAAGCTGATCGACAGCGTGCTGGCCGGGGCCAGCGCGCCGGGCGGTAACAGCGTTGGCAACCGCACCTCGCGCCTGTACAAAGCCCTGGTCGAGACGGAACTGGCCGCCAACGTGGGTGGCAGCCTGTACCCGTCCGTTGATCCGTACCTGTACAGCATCGTGGCGACGGTGCGCGATGGGCGCACCCCGGAGGAGGTGCAAACCGCCCTGGACGCCGAAATCGAACGCCTGCTGCAGGGCGATATCACCCAGGCCGAACTGGACAAAGCCCGCAAACAGGCCACCGCGCTGTTTGCGTATGGCACCGAAAGCGTCACCGGACAGGCGTTTTGGCTGGCGTTCTCGGAGAATTTCTCGAGCTACCGCTGGTATCTTGATTACCTTGAGCATCTTGATGCTGTCACGCTGGACGACATGCGCGACGCCGCGCAGCGTTATCTGCGCCGGTCGCAGCGCACCACCGGCTGGTTTGTCCCCACCAACGCGCAGGAGGCGTAATGATGATGCATGTTGAAGCTTTACCAGGGCCGGAGAACATCACCCGGCGGGAACTGTCGAATGGCATCGTCGTGCTGGTGCGGGAAAATCACCAGGCTCCCTCGGTCGTCGTGGCCGGGGCGCTGCACGCGGGGAGCATCTTCGATCCGCCGGACAGGATCGGGATGGCCTCCTTCACCGCGTCGGCGCTGATGCGTGGCACCGAGACGCGAGACTTCAGCACGCTGCACGAAATGCTCGAAGGCAACGGAGCCAGCCTGAGCATCAGCGGGGGGATGCACACCATCGGCTTCAGCGGCAAAAGCTTGGGCGAAGACCTGCCGCTGCTGGTGGATGTGCTGGCCGATGCGCTGCGGAACCCAGCCTTCCCACCACAGCAGATCGAACGGCTGCGCGGCGAGATCGTCACCTCGATCAAGGTGCACGAACAGGACACCGGCTACATCGCCAGCCGTGCCTTCCGCAAGTTGGCCTATCCGGCGGGGCACCCCTACAGCCGCCCGGCGGAAGGCCAGATCGACACCGTAACGCACATCACGCGCGAGCAGTTGGCGACCTATCACCAGGAACATGCCGGCCCGCAGGGCATGTTGTTTGTGATCATTGGGGCGATCGACACCGACGAGGCGATCCAGTTGGTGCAAGACAAGCTGGGCGACTGGTCTAACCCGCAGCAGCCGCCCCCCCCGTCCTTGCCGGACCTCGCCGCGCTAGACGTGCCGCGCACCCAGACAGTGACGATGCCAGGCAAGAGCCAGGCCGATATTGTGCTGGGCGTGCCAGGCCCCTCCCGCTTTGCCGAGGATTGGCAGGCCGCCAACCTGGCCAACAGCATCCTGGGGCAGTTCGGCATGTACGGGCGCATCGGTGCGGAAGTCCGCGAAAAACGCGGGCTGGCGTACTACAGCTACAGCCAGCTCAGCGGGGGGCTGGGGCCTGCCCCCTGGCGGATTATCGCCGGCGTCGACCCGGCCAACACCGGGCAAGCGTCCGACGCCATCCGCGACGAGATTCGGCGCATCGTGACCGAGCCGGTCAGCGAGGAGGAACTGGAGGACAGTAAAGCCAACTTCATCGGACGTCTGCCGCTTCAGCTTGAGCGCAACGAAGGCGTGGCCGGGGCCATCCTGACAATGGAACGCTACGGGCTGGGGCTGGACTATCTGCGGCGGTACGCGGACGCGATCCGGGCCGTGCAGGTGGACGATGTGTTAGCCGCCGCCCGGCACTACCTGGACCCGGACACCTACGCGCTGGCGGTCGCCGGTCCGGTGCAAGGCTGACGAACATGCTGCGCATCGGGGTGGACATGATCGAGGTGGCGCGCATCGCGCGCGCGCTGGACCGGCACGGCGAGCGTTTCTTCACCCGCTTTTTCACCGCCACCGAACGCGCGCAGTGTCACGACGTCCCGGCCCGGCTGGCGGCCCGTTTCGCCGCGAAGGAGGCCGCTGCCAAAGCGCTGGGGACGGGTATCGGCGCGGTGTGCTGGGTCGACATCGAGGTGCAGCTCGATGCGCAGGGGATGCCGCACCTGGTGCTGCACAACCAGGCCGCGCAGATCGCCGCCGACCTGGGCCTCACGAAGTGGGAGGTCAGCCTGAGCCACACCCGCGATCATGCGCTTGCCTTCGTGGTGGCGCTCGGCGACTGATTGCCCGCTGAGCACTTCCGGGCTATACTGGACACGCAGCTTAATAATCTGATAGCCGTTCTGGGATGACCGCAAGCCCAGATGCTGTGGTCGTAACGGGGGAAGCCGGTGCAAGTCCGGCGCTGTCCCGCAACTGTGATGCTCAGGTGAGCAAAGCCAGGTTACCCACCCAGAACCTAGTGACGAACCATCTCTCGTGGATTGGAGGTGACGTAACGCGCATAGTTGATCTGCCGCTACGCCTTTCCCACGAAAGGCGTTTTTTTTTGCCCGCTTATACCATTTTGAGGAGCTAACATGAAACAGCGTGTATTCGTTTTGATGCTGGTCACCAGCTTGTTGATGCTGGCGCTGCCGGCCTGGGCACAGGACGGCGACCCTGTCGCGGATGGGCTGGCGTTTTTGGAGACAATGCAAAATGAGGACGGAGGCTTCACCAACGGGTTTGCCCCCGAAAGCGACACCGGCGCGACTGCTGACGCCGTCGTCGCGTATGCGGCAGCCGGCCAGGACCCGAACGCCGTCTTCAGCGGCGAGATGATGAACCCCCTGACCTATCTGGGCGTACAGGTCCAGGAAGGCAACCTGGCCGGGGCCGGGCAAACCGCCAAAGTGCTGAGCGCCGTCGTCGCGGCAGGGAAAGACCCGGCGGACTTCGCCGGGCACGATCTGGCCGCCGACCTGCTCGCCATGCAGGCCGACTCCAGCGTGTTCGGTGGCGGCGCGTTCGATCACTGTCTGTCGCTGGTGGCGCTGCAAAATGCCGGTGCGGACATCCCGGCCAACGCCTGGGACGCCTTGCTCGACAGCCAGCAGGAGGATGGTGGCTGGGGATTCATGCCGGATACCCCCTCGGACAGCAACACCACCGCGCTCTGCATCCAGGCGCTGGCCCTGTCCGAACACACGGACGCCATCGCAGGGGCGCTGGATTACCTGGCTGCGATCCAGAATGAGGACGCCGGCTGGCCCTACCAGAACCCCAGCGAGTACGGCACCGACAGCGACGCCAACTCGACCGCGCTGGTCACCCAGGCGCTGATCGCCGCCGGGGAAGACCTCGCCGAGTGGGACAATCCGCAGGACTGGCTGCCCACACTGCAATTGGAAAGCGGCGCGTTCACGTTCAACCTGGTGATGCCCGCCGACTCGGTGCTGGCGACGGTCGCGGTCATCCCGGCGCTGGAAGGGCTGCCGCTCAACACCTGGGCGGCAGAGTAACCGGGGACAGCATCTCTGCATCGACATATCGCGCGGGCGGTCACCAGCCAAGGGGCCGCCCGCGTTGATGTGGATGGGGTGCGTCACTTGTGGCGGGGTGCACGGCCCAGTAGAATGAGAATGATTACATGAACTAATGTTGTTGAATACATCTTTTGGGAGAAAGGAAAAAAACCTTGATCCGAAAACGTGTGGTGCTCATCACCGGCGCAAATGGGGAAGTCGGGCACGGCCTGATCGAGCAGATCGCCACGCTGGACCCGCGCCCGTATATCGTCGCCCTGGACTTGAGGAAGATCGACCGGCCCTTGCGCCCGCTGGTTGACCGGCTGGTTATTGGGGACATTCTCGACACCAAGCTGCTCGAAACGCTGACTACCGAATACGAGATCGACACGATCTATCACCTGGCCGCGCTGCTCTCCACCAGTTCCGAGTTCAACCCGGAGACCGCGCACCGCGTCAACGTGCAGGGCACGGTCAATCTGCTCAAGCTGTCAGTGGACCAGAGCGCGTCGCGCGGCCAGCCGGTCAAGTTCCTGTACGCCAGCTCGATTGCGGCATATGGCCTGCCCGACCTGGAAACCAAGCGCGCGGCGGGTTGGGTCCCCGAAGAACACTACCTCAACCCGATCACGATGTATGGCTGCAACAAGCTGTACTGCGAGCACCTGGGGCGCTACTATGCCGAGCACTACCAGCAGCTTGCCGCAGCCCGCTCGATAGGCGTCGATTTCCGCTGTGTGCGCTTCCCCGGCCTGATCAGCGCAACAACGGTCCCCACCGGCGGCACCAGCGATTACGCGCCGGAGATGCTGCACGCGGCGGCCCAGGGCGAACCGTACGCCTGTTTTGTCCGCGAAGATACCGCGATCCCGTTCATGGTGATGCCGGATGCGATCAAAGCGCTGCTGGACCTGGCGCGTGCCCCGCGCGGGCAGCTAACCCGCCATGTGTACAACGTCACCAGCTTCAGCCGCACGGCGGAGCAGTTCGCGGCGATGGTCAAGCAGTCATTCCCGCACGCACAGATCACGTTCGAACCCTCGGACGCCCGCCAGGGGATCGTCGATAGCTGGCCCGAGGGCATCGACGATCAGGCCGCGCGCACCGATTGGGGCTGGGCACCGCACTATGACGCCGACCGGGCCTTCCACGATTATCTGATCCCCACCATCAGCCAGCGTTACGCTGCGGACTAGGCGATTACCATCACGGGCCAACGACAACGGGGCGACTCTAGACAACGTCGCCCCACGTTCAGGCTTCGGGGACGGGATCGCCGGTCGCCAGGGCTTCGGCAGCGACGGCATCCTCCACTGCTTCAGCCGGTTCAGGTTCGGTTTTGGCCGCTGGCTTATCGGCGACATCCCGCAGCACCCACCACGACACCCACCCGGCAGAGAAGATCAGCGCGCCGGAGATCGCAAACACCATACGCGCGCCGATGCCCTCCATCAGGTAGCCTGCCGCCGCCATCGACGCGATGTTCGCCACGTTGACGATGGTCCCCTGTGCCCCGGCAGCCCGCCCGAGCTTTTCATCGGGCACATGATTCTGCATCAACGTCGGGGCGACGATCTGCGGCGGGGCCAGCGACAGCCCCACCAGGAACAACACCGCCACCATCAGCGCGTAGCTGCCCACAACCGACACCACCAGCGTCATCACGCCGAAGATGACCATGCTCAGCCCGATCAAGTCGCGTGCCTTATAGCGGGTGGCAATCGACGCCACAATCGCGCTGCCGATGATGATGCCGACCGTTTGCGAAAAGCGAACCAGGCCCAGCCCTTCTTCCGGCATGTTCAGCTCGTCGATCAACAGCGGCACAAATGTCACATTGGCGGCCCCTAATCCCAGGAACAACGCCAGGAAACTGATCAGCACGCCGCGCATCACCTGATCGGTCATCACGTAGTGCAGCCCCTCTTTCAGTTCGCCCAGCACCTCGCGCACCGTCTGCGCCAGTTCGCCCGTTTTTTCGCGGAGCGTGCGCCGGACGGTGCCGGCTGCTTCCCGCACAGCTCCGGCCCGGACCGTCCCGGACGTGCTGATACGGGCGATGAACGCCGCCGACACAAAGAAAGACAGGCTGTCGAAGATAAACGCCGGGGCGGTCGCATCCGCCAGGCCGACCAACACGCCCGACACCGACGCGCCCACCACGAAAGAGAGCGACATGGTAAGCTGGGTCAGCGCATTCCCGGCGATGAGCTGCTCTTCGTCCGGCAAAATGTGCGGCAGCATCGCCATACGCGCCGGCATAAAGAACGTACTCACCGCACGAACGGCAACCGACACCACGATGTACACCCACACGTAGTCCAGACTGTGCACCACCAGGAACCCCAGCGCCAGGAACCCGCGCACCACGTCCGAGATGATCATGGTGGTTTTGCGGTTGGCACGGTCGACAATCGTCCCCGCGACCATGCCCAACAGCAGCGGAGCCAGCGCCGAGAACACATACAGCGCGCCGAGCATCCCGCCATACTTCACGCCTTCTTCGTTCGCCATCTGGATGATCGACAGCGTCAACGTATTGATCGCCAATGAATCGCCGATCAGCGACACGCTTTGTCCGATCCACAAATTGCGGAAGTCATGGACCCGCAGTACGGTAAAAATATTCGTTCCCTGCCGGTAAAACAGAGAGCGCCACATCTTACGCAAGCCAAATCGTTGCATGGAGTAACTATCCTGTAGCGTCACATAATTCTACTACCATTGTACGCTATCACCTGCCAAAATCGAATGTTTTGGGCGCAGGAAATGCACATTAGATTTCGTAGACATAGGACGGCTAACTTCTATATAGAAACAGAATTAAAAATCTGTTATGGTATTGTTAGTGGGCTTGCCCTTCGCCAAAAAGCAGTATACGATCATTACATATCTGGATATTATCAATCTCAAGGAGAAGCAAAATATGTTGTATCTTCCGCGTGAAGAAGGCCAGGGGCTTGTTGAGTACGCTCTGATCCTCGTGTTGGTCGCTGTGGTCGTGATTATCATCCTGGCGCTGCTGGGGCCGGCCATCGGGAACATCTTCTCGAACATCATCAACAACCTGTAAGATTAGTTCGGATACATCTAGAAGCCCCGCCACCGCGCGGGGCTTCTGTGTTGTGAGGCTAGTCGTCTTCATCCTCGTCATAATCCCCCGCGAAATACAGGTCATCAAGCAGATCGTCAACCTCATCCAGGTCGATGTCGTCTATCTCATCCTCATCCACATCGATCGGGACATCCGGCAGTTCCAGGTCAAAGATCGGCACGACCACGGTATAGCCATGCGCTTCGGCCCAGGCCTTCAACTCCGCCACCGAGCGCTCTAATGTGGCCCCTTCGCTCGCCGGTGGACCGCGCCGGATGGGGACTTTTTCATCTTCTGACCCGTCGCCCCAGTACAGGGTGAGATGACCGTCATCGCCAATAGAAATATAAGCCGGCTCGCACATGCTTACCTTCCTATTCGTCTTTGGGGACCAGCATCTGTTCGAATACATCGTAACGCCACAGCAACCGGACCGTCACCGCCCAGATCGCCACCGCAATCACGACCACAAACAGGTCCTTCCAGGCCATTGTACTCAGTTCGAAGAACTCGCGCACGCTCGGCAGCGGGAAGATCAGCACATACAACGCCAGCATGACCAGCGCCAGCCAGACACGCCGCATGTCGGTGTGCAGCGGTTCGCCGCTTTCCCACTCCTCGATGGAATGCTCCGCGAAGATGATCAGCGTCAGCCCACATAACAGCGCCGTCGTCGTGAGCACAGTGCGCTGCAAGGCCAGCGAATTGTCGTAATACATCAGGTACACGACGAGCGTCACCACCGTGATGCTGAAGCCGGCGGGCAGGGTGAATTCGCCCACTGCGCGCAGCAGGCGCTTCTCCGGCTGCCCGGAACGCGCCCAGATCGTCAGAAAAAACGCCGGGATGCCAACCGGCAGGGTGGTCAGGATAGCATTGTGCTTGGGCGTGAAGGGAAACTCGGTGCCGATATACCCGGCGATGATGATCAGCAGCGCCGCGTAGAGCGTGCGCGCCAGGAACAGCCGCATATTGTCCTGCATCCCGTTGAGGATGCGCTGCCCTTCCTTGATGGCTTCGGGCAGCACGCTGAACTGGTCGTCGAGCAAGACCATATCCGCGACGCTGCGCGTGGCTTCGCTGCCGCTTTCCATCGCAATGCCCATCTGCGCGTGTTTGAGCGACAGCACATCGTTAACCCCATCGCCCATCATACCGACGTAGTGCTGTTTGGCACGCAGCGCCTGCACGATGCGCTGTTTCTGTTCGGGACGGATGCGCCCAAACACGGTCGTGCGGTCGACCGTTTCGGCGAATTGCGCGTCGGACATTTCGTCAAGCTGCAACCCCGACACCACGTTCACATCCTTACTGATGCCGGCCAACTGCGCGAGCGCCGCGACCGTCTGCGGGTTGTCGCCGGAGATCAGCTTGAGTTCGACCCCGGCCTGCCGGAACTGGTCGAGCACCTGCTGCGCGTCGGGCCGCACCTCGTCAGAGAACGTCAGCCACGCCAGCGGCCTCATATTATCCGGCAGTTGCGGCGACCCGTCCTCCGGTGGTGCCGCCAGTTGATCGGGGTGGTGGGCAAAGATCAGCACGCGCAGCCCCAGGTCGGTCCAGGTCTGGCTGTGGCGCTCCAGTTCGTCGCCGCCCCGCACATGGGCCAGCACAATTTCCGGCGCACCAAGCACATAGCTGGCGCTGAGTCCGTCCTCCGCGAAGGACGCCCCACTCCATTTGTATTCCGACGAAAACGGGATGTCGACCGTTGTGGCGTGTTCGGTGCCGGGGCAGGCGTCGGCGATGGCCTCCGCCGTGCGATTGACGCGCCCGGTGCTGGTCACAAAATCGCCCAGCAGCTGCCGGATCGTGTCGTCATCCTGCGCGCCGACGGGATAGATCTTGCGCAGTTCGATGCGGTTGGTGGTCAGCGTGCCGGTTTTATCCAGGCAGAGCACATCGACGTTGCTCAGCGATTCGACGGCGTTGATCTGCTGCACCAGCGCCCCCTGGCGCGCGATGCGCAGCGCGCCCAGCGCATAGGCGACGGTGATCATCAGCAGCAGCCCCTGCGGCACCAGCGAGATCACAACGGCGGTATCCTGCACGATTTCGCTGAACGATTCCTCCTGGATCGCAAAGGACAAAAACAACAAAATCGCCAGGCTGATCGCCAGGATGACCAACAGCCGCACCAGGATGCTGACCTGCTGCTGCAGCGGCGTCAACTCGCGGCGGTATTCGCGTGCCCCGGCGGTCAACTGGTAGGCGAAGCTTTCGCTGCCGATTTTCTCGCCGACATAGACCCCGCTGCCCGATACGCAAAAGCTGCCGGACAGCAGTTCGTCGCCGCGCACCTTCGGCACGTGATCGGACTCGCCGGTCAGCAGCGACTCGTCGACATCCACACGCTTCTCGCTGATCAGCGGCCCATCGACCACGATCTGGTCGCCGGGATTGATCACCAGCGCATCGCCCCGCACCACCTGGCCCGGATCGATCTCGTGCTGTTCGCCGTTGCGGATGACGGTGACTTTGGGGCGCGTCAGCAGCGCGATCTGGTCAAGCTGGCGCTTGGCGCGGATCTCCTGGAATACGCCCAGCGTCACGTTGAGCATCACCACGCCGCCGGTCACCAGCGCATCGCCCACCTCGCCGATCAGCACCAGCACGATCATGATCCCAAACAGGATCACATTCGTGATCGAGAGGAAATTTTCCTTGAAAATGACCGCCAGCGGACGGCTGGACTTCAGGGGCACATCGTTGACCTGCCCCTGCGCTTTGCGCTGCTGCACTTCCTCAGATGTCAGCCCTTGACTGGCCAGCGAGGGCTTATACTCGTCAAGCTCGTATTCGTCGTATCGTTCCACCGCAGGTGAGGCAGTATCCGTCAATTGATACGCTCCTTTGTGGCCGGATGTATAACCAGCCAAGTATAGCGCGTTATTCGCTCAAATTCCCAGCCGCACGTTGTTCGGCTGCCGGGTCCAGACGTTTGTACAGGGGATGGTCTTCGGGCAGCGCCAGGAAGAAATCCCGCACGTACACGAAACGAGTCGGCGACGTATCCCACAGGTAGACTGGCGGCCTGGACTGGTCGAGTGGCCAGAGCCATTCGCGTTCGTCGCGCACGGAATGCACGAAGTAGCGCACCGTTTCGGCCAGGTCTTCCGCTGGTGAAATACTCACATCGCGCGTATCGACCGGCAGCGTCTCCCATTCTCCCGGCTCCGGCGTGCGGCCCTGCTGGCGCGGGTGCCGCCATTCCCCGTCGACCTTGCGCCAGTCCAGGCCGGGCTTGGTGCAGAACTGTTCCTCGTAGGGCCAGCCCCGGTATTCATTGGAAGCATGGGTGCCCTCGTGCAGCAAGATGCGGTATAAAATGGACAGATCGTCGCCGGGATCGCCGATGCGCAGCCAGCCGTTACCATACGAGCCGCCGCCGGGGCTGCGGTCGATCCACACGTGGATTGGCCGGCGCAAGAAGGGATTGTAGAAAGCCGGCCCCAGCAGGTGCAGCGTTTCCTGCACCAGGGCCAATTCGGCCTGCGTCCAGGGACGGGCGTTGTTTTCCTGGTCGCGCTCGATCACCTGGACGCCGAGCGTGGCTTGCAGGTGTGCGACCTCTTCGGATACCTCGGCAGGGGGTGTGCCTTCCGCCCCGGTGAACAGCGCGAACAGCCAGCGTAAAAAGCGTGTGACGAAATTCATGGGGTTGCCCTCAGTGTAATTTGATGTGACAATCACCAATTAGTTTAGCAGGAGAACGCGATGGGCGCTCAAAAATCCGACAACGAAATTCCCGCCATCCAGGCTCGCCGGGTCCTGGTGCCGATCGCGAATCCGGCCACGGCGATGGGCTTGCTGCGCATGGCCTGGAAATTCTCGCACGCAGAGCGCGGACGGGTGCTGGCCCTGTACGTCACGTTGTCCTCGGCAGAACCAAACGAAGAGGGGTTCCAGGCGATCAGCGACATGGTCGAGGAAGCCAAAGCCAGCGGCATTGCCGTCGAACTGATCACGCGGACTGCGCCGAGCATTGCGCGTGGCATCCTGGATGCGGCGCGCGAACACAGCACCAACCTGATGGTGTTAGGCTTCCAGACCCCGGTGCGCGGCCAGATCGCGCTCGGCCCGATCGTCGAGTCGGTGGCACGCACCACCCCCTGCGATCTGGTCGTGTTCCGGAACCCGCTGCATTCCCACGTGGCGCTGGACGATATCGAACACATCATGCTGCCGCTGGACGGCAGCGAGAACTCGCGCATCGCGGCCCGGCTGGGGTTGGTGCTGGCCGAAGCATATGACGCCCAACCGACCGCCGTCTACGTCCAGACCGATCCCGATCTGCCCAGTTGGTTCGGCCTGGCGCGCATCGAGGCGTCACTGGCCGGACTGGGCGACACGCGGCAGGTACAGCGCCAGGTGATTCGCGCCTCCGATCCGGTTACCGGTGTGCTCAGCCGGTGCGATCAGGAGGATATGATCGTGCTGGGTTTCTCCGAGCAAAGCTCGCTGGACCGCTGGATCTTCGGCAACATCACGCAGCGGATGCTGGCACAAGCGCCGGGACCAGTGATCCTGGCCAAGCGCGCGATGAAAGAAGGGCTGACGCCGGCGCAGCGCGTCGGGCGGCAACTGCTGACGCGCTTCTCCCCGACGCTGACCCCGTCGGAGCGCACCGACGTGATCCGCCAGGCTGCGGAGCTGAGCCTGCCCGGCATCAACTACACGGTGCTCACGCTGCTGTCGTCGCTGCTGGCGTGTTTCGGGCTGCTGCAAAACAGCGCAGCGGTGATCATCGGGGCGATGCTGGTCGCGCCGTTGATGTCGCCGCTGATGGCGTTTTCCGTCAGTCTGCTGCAAGGCCAACTGCGCGTGATGCGCACGGCAGCCCTGACCACCCTCACCGGCGTGTTGATCGGGCTGGGCGTGGCGGTCGCGATTGGCGCGGGCTTTCCGCTGGACACGCCCACCTCCGAGATGACGGCGCGCGGGGAGCCGTCGCTGCTGGATATGGGCGTGGCGCTGGCCTCTGGAGCCGCCGGGGCCTACGCGATGGCCCGCAAAGACATCCCGGCAGCGCTGGCCGGGGTCGCCATCGCGGCTGCGCTGGTGCCGCCGCTGTGTACGTTGGGGCTGGCGCTGGCGTTTGGCGAGCTGTCGCTGGCGACCGGATCGGGGCTGCTGTTCCTGACCAACATCGTGAGCATCAGCCTGGCCGGGGCGGCGGTGTTCGCCTGGTTGGGCATTCGCCCCAGTCGCGAAACCCACACCCGGCGGCAGTGGATCATCCCGCTGTTAGTGCTGCTGGTGCTGGCCCTGCCCTTAGGCCGCGCCTTTATCGACGTCGCCCACACGCAGAAAACAACCAATTCCGCCCGCCACGCGCTCGAAAAGCACTTCGACGAGGCCGATATCATCGAGGTGCAGATGGACGGTGACGACGTATACGCCACGATTCGCAGCCGCACCGTGATCACGCGCGCTGACGCCCAGGCAGCCGAGCAGGCCCTGGAGCGCGAACTGGACCGGGACATCACACTGGAGATCACCTACTGGCGCTCGATCACGCCCTGAATAGCTGACACAGCCTGAATAAACAGTGAAGACAAAATTGATAGTTTATTATATGATTAGGTCGCAGAATTCGCATTGACCCGGTGGGGGGCATTGTATGGCGTTTTTTCGCAAACTGACTATCGAGCGACTGACGGCAGTCGTGTTGTTCATCCTCCTGTTTACAATGGCTGTTCGCATCCCGACCGACACCGACACTTGGTGGCACCTGCGCAGCGGTGAATACATCCTCCAGGAGAAGTCCATCCCCAAAACCGACCCGTTCTCCCACACGCAGCAAGGCGAAGACTGGATCAACCACAGTTGGGGATCGCAGATCGTGATGCACGGTGCGTACGAATTGTTCGGCGGCAGCACCGCGCCGGGCGATGCCGGGAACATTGGGCTGGCGCTGTACATGGCGGCGCTGGCGACGCTGGGCATGGCGTTCGTGTACCTGATGTGCGACGGCACCGCCTACGTGCGCGCGTTTGCCGTCGTGCTGGGCGGTGCAGCGGCGGCGGTGTTCTGGTCCCCGCGCCCGCAGATGTTCTCCTTCGCGCTGGGGGCGCTGGTGCTGTATGTGCTGCACCTGTACAAACGGCGCGACATCGACCGGCTGTGGCTGATCCCGCTGGTGATGGTTGTGTGGGTGAACCTGCACGGCGGCTTCGCGATCGGGTTTATCTTCCTGTTCGGCGTGATCGCCGGCGAAGTGGCGGGCAACCTGTTCAACCCGGACGATGCGCGCGTGATCTCCTGGCGACGCTTGCGTAAGCTGCTGCTCGTGACCGGGCTGGCGGTGCTGGTCGTCCCGCTGAACCCCAACGGCGTGCAGATGTGGTGGTATCCCTTCCGCACGGTCGGCATCGGCGTGCTGCGTGACTTCATCCAGGAATGGCGCGCGCCGGACTTCCACCAGCCGCAGGTGTGGCCGTTTGCGCTGCTGCTGCTGGGCGTGCTGGGCTTCGCGGGCCTGAGCAGCCGCCGCATCGACTGGGCCGACCTGGCGCTGGTCGCCGGTACGGCGCTCATGGCGCTGACAGCGGGGCGCAATATCGCGGTGTTCGCCGTCGCCGCGACCCCGGTGCTGACACGGCACGTCGAGGTATGGCTGGCCGATCATGGCTGGCGGCTGCGACCAATGCGGCGCGTGCGGGGTGCCAAGCTGATCCTCAACTGGGTGCTGCTCGGCGTGGTGATCCTCGGCGCGGGGGTGAAGATCGCGTCCGCGCTGAACGAAACTGCCGTCCGCGAGGCGCAGGAGCAGTTCTTCCCGGTCGAAACGGCGGCGTTTCTGAATGATACGCCGGCCTTGAGCGCGTTCCTGGGCAAGCCCGCCGCCGACAGCGCCATGTTCAACAGCTACAACTGGGGCGGCTATCTGATGTTTGCCGCGCCGGATGTCCCAGTGTATGTGGACGGGCGTACCGACCTGTACGACGACGAATTTCTGCGCGAGTATCTCGATATTATGTTTGTGCGCGACGATTGGGCACAAAAGCTCGACCAGACCGGTGTCGATTTCGTGGTGATCGAATCCGACAGCATGTTAGCCAAGATGCTGCGCACCCGGCAGTGGGCCGAACGCCGATTCGACGGTGACCCCGGCGACGAACGGGCGTCGGTCTTTGTGCGGCGGGGAGGCGGCGATGAGTGAACGACACGAACCGCTGACGATTCCGGCGCTGCTGTCAGACTTCCGGCTGCTGGTCTATCTGTTCGTCGGGTTCCGGCTGGTGCTGGCGATGGTCTACCAGCCCTATACGTTTGATGTATACGACCAGCAGGGCGACCCGCCAGACGTGACCTATACCCCCACCACCATCGAGCGCGGCCTGAGCCACTTCGGCGATCTGCGCTACTACTACCAGTTCGCCGAACTGATCGACGAGGACAAGCTGCCGTACCGCGATTACTGGCACGAATTCCCGCCGGTGTGGATCACCTTATTCCTCGGCGTGTACGGCGCGATCCAGGCGCGCGGCCCGGTCGATTTCACCAGTTGGGCGACCGCCATCGGGCTGATCATGCTGGCGTTCGATGTCGGCAATCTGTGGCTGCTGCGGCGGCTGGGCAAGCGGCTGCATGACCGGCGGGTGGCGGTCGCGCTGCCCTGGGTGTACGCCGTGCTGGCTGCCCCGGTGATCTTCCCCTGGTGGACGTTCGAAACGATGGTGGTCTTCTTCATGCTGCTGGCGCTGACGTGGCTGCTGGAGGGACGTAACAACCGGTCAGCGTTGGTGACCACGCTCGGCACGCTGACCAAATATACACCGGTGCTGCTCCTGCCGGCGGTGTGGCGTTTCTTCGACCGCAAACAGGCGCTGCAATATACGGTGATCACGCTGGTAATCGCGGGGCTGGTGCTGGGCGGATTGGTCGCGTGGGGCGGGCGCATGGCGACGGCGTCTCTGCTGGCGCAGTTCAACAAGGCGTCCTACCAGAGCGTCTGGGCGCTGATCGACGGCAACACGCGCACCGGCAGCTTCACCGGCCCGGCCACCCGCTTCGACGCCGACAACGCCTTCAAACCCTACGGCAACGAACCGGTGATCCCGTCCTGGCTGCGGCTGATCCCGTTTGCGGCGGTGGGAGTGTACATTTTCACGCGGCGGCTGCGCCAGGATGACCAGGGCGTGCTGGCCTTCTACACCATCACGCTGGTGATCTTCTTCCTGTGGGCGCACGGCTGGAGTCCGCAGTGGATTCTGACGCTGACGCCGCTGATTTTGCTCAACTTCCCCACGCGCGACGGCGTGCTGGCGTGCCTGACGCTCAGCCTGCTCAGCTTCGTGGAGTACCCGGTGTTGTTCATGCGCACGGGCGACACCGGCGGCGAGATCAGCGGGCCGCTGGTGCTGCCTTACGTGTTTGTGATTGCGATCCGCACGTTGATTCTGGTCGGGCTGGCGGTGGCGTTATACCGGCGGCTGCGGCAGGGGGTGGTGGATGATGGACCGGCTGGTTAAGCGCCCCGGACTTGCGCTGGCGATCATCCTGCTGCTGGCGTTCGGGCTACGGCTCATCAACCTGGGGGCGCGCACCCTGTGGTATGACGAAGCCTTCAGCGTGCTGTTTGCCGAAAAAGGGTGGGACGCCATGCTCGACGGCACCCTCACCGCCGGCGAGGACGGGGCTGCCGAGGAGCACCCCCTGCTGTACTACCAGACGCTGCACTACTGGATGGACGTGTGGGGCCAATCCCCGGGGGCAGTGCGCCTGTACAGCGTCGTGCTGGGCGTGGCGACGGTCGGCGTCGTGTTTCTGTTGGCGCGCGACTGGTTCAGCGAGCGAACCGCGCTGGCGGCAGCGCTGATCACGGCGGTCGTGCCGTTTCACGTCCAGTATTCCCAGGAGGCGCGCATGTACGCGCTGCTAACACTGGCGCTCATGCTGGCCACGTGGCTGTACGGGCGCGCCTGGCAGCGTGGTCACTGGGGCTACTGGCTCGGGTTTGGTGTGCTGGCCGGGATCAGTATGCACGTGCAGCAGTTGGCCGCCTTTTACCTGCTGGCGGTGGGGCTGCTGCCGTTCCTGGTCCGCGACCGGACTCGCATCGTGCGGACGGTGGTCGCGGCGGTGCTGGCGCTGGTCATTTACCTGCCCTGGCTGGTGATGCTGCCTGGCCAACTGGGCAAGCTGCGCCGCTACTGGGTGCAGCAGCCCACTGTGCTGCACTTCTGGTTGGTGCTGCGCTCGTTCACCTCGGTGAACCTCGACTTTGCGGCGGGATGGTGGGTGCCGACGTTTCTGCTGGCGGCGGTGCTGGCGATCTTCCTGGGGTACCAGGCGCGCCGCCGCTGGCAGCGCCTGGACGCCGATCAGCGCCGGAGCGTGGGGTGGGCGCTGTGGCTGGCGTTCATGCCGATGGTGTTCATGTGGGGCGTGTCGATCATCTTCGAGCCGGTGTTTTTGCCGCGTGCGCTGCTGCCCTCCGCCGTGATGTTCTACGTGGCGATGGCCTGGCTGCTGGTCGACAGCCGGCTGCCGCGCGCGATCAGCGGGGTGCTGGGCGTGGCGTGGACGGTGATCATCGTGTTTGGGCTGGTCACGCTCTATACGTGGGGCACGTTCCCCAACCCGCCGTTCGATGACGCAGCAGACTATCTCGCCGGGCGCGTCCAGGACGACGACCCGGCGGTGATCGTGCATGGCAACAAGATCACCGCGCTGCCGATGGTGTATTATGCGCGCGACCTGCCGCAGCGCTACGTGCGCGACATTCCCGACGCCGGCTCGGACACGCTGGGCCGCCCCACGCAGGCGGTGCTGGGGCTGGTGGCGGCAGAAAACGCGGCGGATGCCGTCGGCGATGCGCCGCGCGTGTGGTACGTGACGTTCGAGCAGCTTAAGGACGAACTGCACGACCTGATCGCCGACGACCCCGACTACCGGCAGTACGACTCGCTGGGTTGGCTGCGGGCGCATTACCAGCGCTGCGAGTTGGCCCGTTCATTCAACGACCTGGATATCTACCTGTGCACGGAACGTACCCCATGAATCGCAATCATCCCCTGCTGGCATCCCTGGCCGCACTGGTGCTGCTTGCCTTGCTGGGCGGCATGGTCGTCGCCACGCACAACGTACTGACCGAACCGCACCCCGGCCACAACGACTTCATGTCGCGCTGGGAGGGAGCACGCTCATTCTGGCGCGATGGCCTCAACCCGTACGGTGACGAAGCCAGCCTGAACATCCAACAGCAAATCTACGGACGCGCTGCCAACGACGATGAAGACCCCGGCTATTTCGCCTACCCGTTCTACACGCTGTTTTTGCTGTGGCCGCTGGTGTATGTGTCGTACGCCTGGGCCTCGGCGATCTGGATGGTGCTGCTAGAAGCGTGTTTGATCGGCGCGCTGATCCTGCTGCTCGACCTGTTTCGCTGGCGGCCCCGCCCCTGGCTGGTGGCGCTGCTGCTGTTGTGGACCTTGTTCGAGTACTTCGCCGCGCGCGGACTGCTGCTGGGGCAGCCAGGCGTGCTAGTATACTTCCTCCAGACACTTACGCTGTGGGCGCTGGCCAAACGGCGGGACCGGCTGGCGGGAAGTGCGCTGACCCTGTCAACGATCAAGCCGCAGATGGGCTTTTTGCTGGTGCCGTTCCTGCTGTTGTGGGGACTGCGCGCGCGCCGCTGGCGGTTCGTGGGTGGATTCACGGCGCTGTGGGGCGGGCTGATGTTGGCCTCGTTTGCCGTTGGACCGGGATGGTTCGCTGACTGGATCGACCAGGTGGAACGCTACCCCTCCTACACCGAGATCGGCGCGCCGGTGTGGGTCGTGATGCAGTATTATCTGGGGCTGGGCGTGATCGGCGAGTGGGTGGTCAACCTGGCGCTGTATGGCCTGCTGCTGTGGGCGTGGTACGCGGTGCTGGTGCGCGGGCAGATGACACGCTTCGACTGGGCGGTGATGCTCACGTTGCTGATCACGCACATGTCCGCCGTGCGGACCGCCACGCCGCACTACGTGGTATTCACCATCCCGCTGATCTTCTACTTCCGCGCGCTGGATCGCCGCACCCAACACAGCGGGCGCTGGATCGTGCTCATCATGCTGGCGCTGCTGGTGCTGCCCTGGCTGCACTTCTTGCTGACGGTCGAGGGCGAATTCGAACACCCGACGCTGTACCTGCCCGTGCCGTTCATCCTGCTGCCACTGCTGTGGTTCACGCGCCGCATGTGGTGGAACAATACGCTGGGTATTGCGGCAAATGGCGACTCCGTGAAAGGCAGGCCAAGCTGATATGATATATCGTGTCGTGTTTGTGTTGGCGCTGCTGACCGGCGTCGTGTACGCGCTGGTGCTTGACCAGCCGGGCTATACCGATGCGTACTACTACTTCAACGCCGGGCAGCGGTTGGCAGATGGCGAAGGGCTGACCGACCCATACCTGTGGATCTACCTCAACGCACCGGACGACCTGCCCGCGCCCAGCCACACCTATTGGATGCCACTGCAATCGCTGCTGGCGGCGGCAGCGATGGTCCCGTTCGGCTCCACGTTTCGCGCGGCACAGATTCCGTCCGTGCTGTGTTTCGCGGGGCTGGTGACGCTCGCCTTTTGGATCGGCGAGCACCTGGGCGGGAGCCGTCGCCGGGCGTGGCTGGCGGCGCTGCTGGTCATGTTTGGCGGCTTCTTCACCCCCTTCTGGACCACGACCGACACCTTCGCGCTGTACGGGCTGGTGGGCGCGGGCGCGCTGGCCGCGATGGGCCTGGGGCGCGCATCCGGCAGCGGGCGCTGGTATGCGCTGGCCGGCGGCTTGAGTGGGCTGGCGCACCTGGCGCGCGCGGATGGACTGCTGCTGGTGATGGTGCTGGTGATGGTCGCGCTGTGGCCGCACGGTGGACTGTTCCGCCGCAGCGGCGAACAGTCCCGGCGCATTTCCGGCGCGCAGCTGCGTGCTGCCGGGATCGGCGTGCTGGTGTACCTGCTAGTGATGCTGCCCTGGTTTGTGCGCAACATGGCCGTGATCGACGCGCCGCTGCCCTCGGGCGGGATGCAAACGATCTGGCTGCGCGGCTACAACGAACTGGTCAATTATCCCCCCGGGGCGAGTGCGTCGGCGTTCCTGGATTGGGGCTGGGACAATATTCTACAGTCACGCCGGGACGCGCTGCGTACCAACCTCGGCACGTTCATCGCGGTCGAAACATGGGTCATCCTGGGGCCGTTTGTGCTGGCCGGGCTGTGGCGGCGGCGCGCTGAGCCGTTCCTGCTCGGCGTCATGCTCTACGCGCTGGGGCTGCACCTGGCGATGACGTTCGTGTTCGCCTATCCTGGCTATCGCGGCGGATTGTTCCACTCGTCGGCGGCGCTGCTGCCGTTTTGGGCGAGCGCCAGCGTGCTCGGCCTGGATGCTGCCGTCGAATGGGCGGCGCGCAAACGGCGCTGGCGCAAACCGCAGGCGCGGCGCGTGTTCAGCACGGCATTGATCGTGCTGGCGGTGGTGTTGAGCGCCGGAATGTTCGCCCGGCAGCTCGACAACTGGCGCGACAGCGACGAATTTTACAACATGGTAGTCAGCAACCTGCCGCCGGACGCGGTGCTGATGGTCAACGATCCGACCGCGCTGTATTATCACACCGGGCATTGGGGCGTCGTGGTGCCGAACGCCGATCCCGACGTGATCCCGGAGATCGCGGCGCGGTACAGCGTGACACATCTGGTGCTGGACATCAACCGCACCAATCCGTTCACCCCGCTGTTTTTGGGCAAGGAATCGCGCCCGTTTTTGTGCGGGCCGGAATCGTCGGGCTGCTACTATGCCCACTATGGGCAAGCAACGGCCACGCGCAGCGACGACCAGCGCGTGTTTGAGATTGTGCTGTCGGAGCAAGACGAATGACATTATCTGCACAGCGACGCGATATGCTGATCGGGCTGGTGGCCGTGATCGGGGTGGCGGTCTACGTGAGCATGGCGGCGGCCATGCACGCGGTCGGCTTCCCGCTGGATGACTCGTGGATTCACCAGACCTATGCCCGCAATCTGGCCGAACATGGCGAATGGGCCTTCATCCCCGGCGAACCGAGCGCGGCGTCCACATCTCCGCTGTACAGTGTGCTGCTGTCGATCGGCTATGTGCTGCACGTCCCGTTCTTCTGGTGGACGTTTGCCCTGGGGGCGCTGACGTTAGCGGCGGCGGGCTGGATCGGCGCACGGCTGGGGCCGGTGCTGTTCCCGGACCGGCGCGGCGTTGGGCTGTGGACCGGGCTGGCGCTGGTCGTGGCGTGGCATCTGGTGTGGGCCGCCGCATCCGGCATGGAAACGATGCTGTTCTGCACGCTGAGTCTGCTGGTAGTGGGGCTGGCCTGGCGCGAACTGCCGTCCCGTAAGCCATCACTGCGCCCACGCGATGCGTTTGGACGCGGCGGTGTGCTGGGGCTGGCCGGGGCCACGCTAACCCTGACGCGCCCGGAAGGCGTCGGGCTGGTGGGGCTGGCCGGGCTGCTGGTGCTGGTGGCGTGGCCGTATGGCAGTACATGGCGTGACGGTTGCCGTGTCTATCTGGCGTGGGCTGCCGGGGTGGCGCTGGGCTGGATCATCGGCGTGGGGCCGTACCTGGCGCTTAACTATCACCTCAGCGACGATTTCTTGCCGGATACGTCAGCCGCCAAGCAGGCCGAAAACGCTCCGGCCCGCGAGCTGCCCCTCTGGAAACGCTACGGGCGGATGCTGCTGCCGCTGTCGGCGGGCGTGCAGTTCTTGCTGCTGCCCGGCATGATCGCGGCACTGGTGCAGCTCTACCGCCGCATCAGAGCCGGGGAGCGTGCGGCGGTGTTGTTCTGGCTGCCGGCGGTCTGGGCGTTGACGGTGGTCTCGGCGTATGCGCTGCGGCTGCCGGCCCCGTACCAGCACGGGCGCTATGTGATCCCGATCCTGCCGCATGTGCTGCTCTATGGCGTGGGCGGCACGCTGCAGCTCGTGCACACCGGGCGGCGCACCTGCACCCGCCGTGTGTTGACGCGCAGCCTGGCGCTCGCCGCCCTGTTGATCGCGCTGCCGTTCTGGGTGATCGGCGCGCGTGCCTACGGGCGTGATGTGCGCATCATCAACACCGAGATGGTCAAAACCGCGCAATGGGTGCGCGATCACCCGGACCAGATGCCGCCCAAGCAACTGCTGGCGGTGCATGACATCGGCGCGCTTGGCTACTATGCGCCGCGCCCGATCCTGGACCTGGCCGGGCTGGTCAGCCCGGAGGTGGTGCCCATCATCCGCGATCACGAGGCGCTGATGGAACTGATGCGGCAGCGCTGTGTGCGCTACCTGATGGTGCTGCCCGACCAACGGCCCGCCCCCCGCGATGATCCGCGCCTGGGCACGGTGCTGTATACCACCGGGGAGCCGTACGCGCCTGAGGCCGGAAGTGGGAACATGACCATCTATCAACTACAATTGGATTGGCCCGCCTACTGTGCTAAAAATTGACGCCAGGCTTGTATTTATCTTAAGTGGGCATTGACACCTGACTGTGCCCATGTGCTTGCTCCTGGATTTTGTCCTATGGTATACTCGCCACATGGGTGAGCTAACGTAATGAGTTATCGAGGTGAGCTATCTAATGAAAGACAACCAGGCACAAGATGCCCGGAAAAAAATACGCTTGCTCATCGTAGATGATCACCCTGTTTTTCGACAAGGTTTGCGGAACATTTTCGCCACAGAGGATGATATCGACGTAGTGGCCGAAGGCTCGGACGGTGAAGAAGCCTTGAAGCTCGTACGGACGCTCCAGCCCGATGTGGTGCTGCTTGATATTAACCTGCCGGGGATTAACGGCTTGCAGGTGACGAGCCGCCTCAAGGCAGATCACGCCACAACAGCCATTGTCCTGTTGACCGCTTACGACGATATGGAACAGGTCCTGCACGCCATGCGCTCCGGCGGGGCAGCCTACTGCCCGAAAGATGTCGAACCGGAAATCCTGGTCGACGTGGTGCACAAGGTCGCGCGGGGATTGTATGTTGTCGGTAAGCAAGTGTTCGATAAAGCCGGCCTGGAAAACTGGCTGGATGCTGGCGTAGAAGCCGCCACCGGCCCGTATATGATTGATCCTGGTGAGCATTTTGTGCCACTCAGCCCGCGCGAGATGGAAATCCTGCAGTACGTGACGCAGGGCAAAAGCAACAAAGAGATCGCGCAGGCGCTGGGTATTAGTCATCAGACCGTTAAAAATCACATGACATCTATTTTGAAGAAGCTCGATGTCCGTGATCGGACCCAGGCAGCGGTATACGCTTTGCGGCGTGGGTGGGTGCGCTCAGACGATGATCAGTTGAAGTGATCACACGGGAAAAAGAAGAGGATTAACGATGGCCCAAGGTGCTGCAAGTTCGCGAGAAGATTTACTGGAAGAATTCCGGTCAGAATACGAGCAGCTCCATGCCCGGCTGGCCGAAACGCAACAACTGATTGAGCAAAGTCAACTCGAAGTCGATCGGCTGCGCGAACGCAATGTAGACGTCAGTTCCCAGTTGCGCCGCATCGAAGCCCACTTCGATACCATCCCGCGCTCGGACATTAAGGCCGCCTACGACAGTGCGCTCGACGCCAAAACCCGGCTGCTAACCATGCAAGGCCAGCTTGAAAAACTGAAGGGGAATCAAGAAGAGTTGCAAAATTTCGAGCAATTGCTGGTGCGGCTGCTGGAGTTGGTAGAGGGGGTCGAGCCGGGCGCGTACCTGGAACAGGGCGGCACACAGCCGGCCCAGGTCGAAGGCGAATCGACCATCCTGCCCACGCAGGCCATTGTACGCATCGTCGAAGCCCAGGAAGACGAGCGGCAGCGCCTCGCGCGCCAGATGCACGACGGTCCCGCGCAGTCGTTGACGAACTTTATCCTGCAAGCGGAAATTTGCCAGCGCCTGTTTGACCGGAATCCCGACCGGGCCGAAGAAGAACTGGACAACCTCAAAACGGCGGCCAGTTCCACCTTCCAGAAGGTGCGCGATTTCATCTTTGATCTGCGCCCGATGATGCTCGACGATCTGGGCCTGGTGCCGACTATCCGCCGCTATGTGGAAGCCTACCAGGAAAAGACCGACATTGACGCCCAACTCAGCATCCTGGGGGACGAGCGGCGGCTGCCCGGTCACATTGAGGTGATGATGTTCCGCTCCATCCAGCAGATCATGGGCAATGCGCGGGATAATTTAAACGCGAAGTATATCAACATTGTGCTGGATGTGGGGCCGGACCTGTTGAAAGCGACCATCGAGCACGACGGACGGAGCTTTGACCCGGAGCAGGTCTTGATGAGCGACAGCGACGAAGAAGGCTTTGGGCTGCGCACCTTGAAAGAACGGGTCGAATTGGTCAAGGGCACCTTCGACGTTGTGAGTGCCGAAGATGAGGTCAACCGGTTCGTGATCGCCTTACCGCACGCGGGGTAAGCGGTTCATGGACTGTCATAGTAAACACGGAGAAGGGCAACACTTCATGTTATCTCCCCCTGGTTTTGTTTTTATAACGGGATAATAACGTGATAGGACTAGCGGTCTGTTGCACATTTTCAGCATCAGACTACACTAGGTATATACAAAGACAACACTAAGTACCCAATCGCCATTACTGTGCTAGTCTAAGCACAATCCTTTTGGGAGGAAGTTCATGCGAGGCCGAGTATACGTTTTAATAGGCGCGATCATCCTGCTGGGTTTGGTGGCAGCAGCATTGTTCCTGTTCCAGGACGGTGATGAAGGCGACGATGCAGGCACCGATCAAGTTCAAGATGCAGATAATGGTGACGCAGTGAGCCAGCCGACACAAGCCCCAGATGGCACCACCGACGGGCCGCCAACTGCTGAACCAATCGACGAGGTTCTATTTGAGGAAATCGTGGTTGCCGTCCAGTTTCTGCCGCGCGGTCGTTTGATCGAAGGCGACAACCCAGGGGTGATGGTGCAGCCCTGGCCCCGGCAGGCATTGCCCGAACAAGGACAATACATCCTGGCTGAGGATTTGGAAAAAGATGTGATCGGGAAAATCGCCCGCACCGATATCTTTCGTGGGCAGCCCATCCTGCGCGACCATCTCGTCGACGATCTGGGTGAGATCGCCAAACGCGGGTCGGACGCCGCAGCGATTATGGCCAATATCGACATCCCGAACGTCAACACCGACAGTTGGGTCGCCGTTGCGCTGCCCCTCGACCTATCGGGCGTCGGACAGATTGCATACGGCATCCAGGACGGAGACTATGTCGATGTGCTGCTCTCGTTCCTGTTCGTCGATGTCGATCCCACCTTCCAGACCCGACTGCCAAACACATTCTCGATCATCACCACCATGGAGACAGGCGCGTTGAGCATCGGCGCACCGCGCCAGGGCCGCCTGGAAACGGTCAGTGATTTATCCGTGGATGGGGTCGTCTTAGGGCCTAGCGAAGCCTCGCAGCGTCCGCGTTTGGTCACCCAACGGGTCGTCACCGATGCGTTTGTGGTGCATGTGGGGTACTTCCCGGAAGGGGGCCGTTTCATTGGCCCCACCCCGACCCCGATGGAGATCGAACCGCCGCCGGCAGCACTGGCCGAGGACGACGAAGACATAACTCCAGAACCGACCGCGACAGCGTATATGCCGCAGATTATCACCCTGGGGGTATCGCCCCAGGATGCATTGGTGTTGGCCTGGGCCGTCGACGCGCAGATTCCGATCACGCTGGCCCTGCGCCAGGTCGGCGATCATACGCCGCCCGAGTTGAACCCCACCGAACCGGTCACGCTCGAGTACATGATGCGGGCGTTCCCGAACCAGCAGCCCCCCGAACCGTTGGGCTATGCGTTGGAGCCGCCCATCACCAGTGTGCGCCGGTTTGATATCGGGACCATGTACGGCTTCTTAGGCGAGATCTTTGGTGCAGGCGACGGCGACGAGTAATAGTAGGTTGATTGAGTATGTATGCAAAGGGCACGCTTCACGCAGAACGAAGCTGTGCTCTTTCCCATACATCAGTGTATAAGGACAGAAACGGATGAGTAGCGGAACGCCACAGGAAGTGATACGGGTTTTAATTGTCGATGATATCCCCGAAACACGCGAGAATCTGCGCAAATTGCTCGCATTTGAGGCGGATATCGAGGTAGTTGGTGCGGCTGGTACCGGGCGTGAAGCAGTTGAAATCGCAGAAGAAGTAGCACCGGATGTCGTTCTGATGGACATCAACATGCCCGACATGGACGGCATCACCGCGACCAAAGCGATCAGTACAGCGGTGCGCACGGCTGCCGTTGTAATCATGTCGGTCCAAAGCGAGGCCGGCTATTTGCGGCAGGCTATGCTGGCTGGTGCGCGTGATTTTCTGACCAAACCGATCTCCGGTGAAGAACTCTACGCGACCATCCGGCGCGTCTATGAGCGCAATGCACCGGTGCGCGAAGAGGAAAAACGCATCGAAACGTTCGAGACCTCAACCGAGCATCAAACATCCCAGAAACAGGCGATCTCGTCCATCGCTGGCGCAGGCCATATCATCGTCGTCTACAGTCCCCAGGGCGGGGCCGGGACGACAACGGTCGCCACCAATCTGGCGACGGCCTTGATCCAACAGGACACCAAAGTGCTGTTGATCGACTGCAATTTGCAGTTCGGCGATGTCGACACCTTTTTGAATTTGCAGTCACAGCTCAACATTACCGACCTGACAAATGCCATTGATGACCTCGACCAGGAAATTGTGGATAACGTATTAGTGCGGCATGGCACCGGCGTGAAAGCACTGATCGCCCCGCCGCACCCCGAACAGGCCTACGACGTTGCGCCCGGTGACGTCAAAGAACTGATCGCGCTGTTGTCGGCTTCGTTTGACTATATCGTGGTGGATACCCCCACCCAGTATGATGAACTGACGCTGCGGCTGTTTGAAGTCGCTGAACGTATTGTGCTGCTGAGCAATCCCACCATCCCCTCGGTGAGAAATACCCGCAAGATGCTGGACATCTTCGATAACACCAAAAGCCCGGTCAACCTGATCGACAAAGTGGTCTTTGTGCTCAACCGGGTCACCGGGGAACGGGATCGCGGGCGCGGCGGCACGGTCCCACTCGACTCGATACAAACGCACCTGAAGCAGACGATTGTGGCCACCATTCCCCTTGACGAACACTCCGTGTTGACCTCGGTCAACCAGGGCGTTCCCCTGGTCGCCAAACACAAAACCCGGTCGCCGGGGAAAGAGTTAATCGAACTGGCCACCCATATTCGTCGTACGCTTGAACCGGAAAGTAATTTTGAAGAAACGGAAGACGACCAGACGCGCTCCAAGAGCGCCATCAGCCGCATTTTTGGTGGAACCTAAGGTAGACGACGTAATCGAACACATTGAGGAGGTTGTGCAATGTCATTGTTAAGACGTATCGAGCGTGGCGGCGAAGGCGGCGGCGACGAAACAGACGAATCGAAACTGTCCCAAATGCGCAGCCGGCGCACGCAAGTCCCCTCTTCGGCTCCCGGAAGCGGGGGGGCATCATCCGGCAGCAGCTACGTCGATTTGAAAGTCCGTGTGCAGAACAAACTACTGGCCGAATTGGATACCAGCGTTGACCCGCACTCACCAGAAGTCCGGGCAACGATTGAAGAACTCTTTACTACCATCTTGTCGGAAGAAAGCATCGTGCTGGCCCGGGCCGAACGGCAGCGCCTGTTTGAGGCCATTGTCGCCGAAATTCTGGGCCTCGGGCCGCTGGAACCGCTGTTGGCCGACGACTCGATCACGGAGATCATGGTCAACGGTCCCAAGAATGTGTACATCGAGCGCGACGGTAACCTGACGCGCTCCAATGTCACGTTCGAAGATGAGGACCACGTGCTGCGCGTCCTGGATCGTATCGTCGCGCCGCTGGGCCGCCGTATCGACGAAAGCTCGCCGACTGTGGACGCCCGCCTGCACGACGGGTCCCGTGTGAATGCCGTAATCCGGCCCATTGCGTTGTGCGGCCCCACGATCACCATCCGTAAGTTCTCGCGCAAACCGTTCACCATCGAAGACCTGATCCGGTTTGGGACGTTGACCCCAGAGATCGCCGAGTTCATACGGGCCTCGGTGATCGGCAAGCTCAACATCGTGGTCTCCGGCGGTACCGGCTCGGGGAAGACGACGCTGCTCAACGTGCTTTCCAGCTTCATCCCGAACGACGAGCGCATTGTCACCATCGAGAACGCAGCGGAGCTTCAGCTTCGGCAGGAGCACGTGGTATCCCTGGAGAGCCGCCCGGCGAACATCGAGGGGCGCGGCGCAATCTCCATCCAGGACCTGGTGGTGAACTCGCTGCGTATGCGTCCCGACCGGATCGTCGTGGGTGAGTGCCGTGCCGGTGAGGCGCTGGACATGTTGCAGGCGATGAACACCGGGCACGAAGGCTCGCTGACCACGGCCCACTCCAACAGCCCGCGCGATACGCTGTCCCGTCTGGAGGTGATGTGCTTGATGGCCGGGTTAGACCTGCCGGTGCGCGCTATCCGCGAGCAGGTGGCAGCAGCCATCGATCTCATCGTGCACCAAAGCCGTATGCGCGACGGCACACGTAAGATCGTGAAGATCACCGAAATCCAGGGCATGGAAGGCGACGTGATCACGATGTCGGATATCTTCGAGTTCGAACAGACGGGCATCGAAGCCGGCAAGGTGATCGGTCGTATCCGGCCCACCGGGCTGCGCCCCAAGTTCATCGACAAGATCGAGGCGTCGGGGATCCACCTGCCACCGCAGGTATTTGGTATTGGAACATCACGCTACAGCTAGCGGACACGACCGCGTCAGGGAGTGCCCGCGCAACCCGTGGGCACTCCACGTCAAATTTAATGGTACAATGAATGTAAGTGTGGGAGAGGAGGCCAGTGTGATATGGAACTGATAATTGCTGGTATCGCTGGCGTGCTAGCTATCATCATTTTGTTCATTGGGATCTCAAGCATCCGTAGCGATCGAGATACCGATATTGAGGCGCGGTTAGGCCGCTATGCTTCCGATGAACAGGGCAGCTTATTAACTGACTTCGACAGCATGGAGGACGCAGAACCAATTGACGAGCCGAGCGTTGTGGCGCGGCAGTTGGATGCGATGCTGGCCGACCGGGGCTTTGCCAAGAAGTGGCGGATCCAGTTGGCACGCGCCGACCTCAAGCTGACCGTATCTGAATATCTAGCCTTGCACGTAATCTCTGGCATTGGCTCTGCCGTGCTGGGGACCTTTATCTTTGGCACCCCGATTCTGGGGGTGGTCGCCGGGGTCGCCGGGCTGTTTTTCCCGCGTTTTTATGTCGCGCGCAAACAGTCCAAGCGGCTGCATTCATTTGGCGACCAACTGCCAGACACGCTGTCACTGTGGGTGAATGCGCTGCGGTCGGGCTATTCGGTGCTGCAGGCGATGGAGGCCATCGCCAAGGAGGCGGCTGAGCCGACCGGGACCGAATTCCAGCGCGTCGTACAAGAGGTGCAGTTGGGCATCCCAATGCAAACCGCCCTCGAGCACCTCATCGAGCGTATGCCCGATGAGAATATGGAGCTGGTCAACACCGCCGTTAACATTCAGCGCGAGGTTGGTGGCAATCTGGCCGAGATCCTCGAAGCGATTGGCCACACCATTCGCGATCGCGTCAAGCTGGACGGCGAAATTCGGGTGTTGACGTCACAGGGACGCATCACCGGGTGGATCATCTCCATGCTGCCGATTATCCTGACCATATTCTTGTATGTCATCAGCCCCAACTACATGGGGATGATGGTCCAGGACCGCATGTGTGGCTGGCCGATGCTCGGATGTGGGTTGGCCCTGATCGGCACCGGCGCTGCCGTCATTCAAAAAATCGTAAAGATCGACTATTAGCACAGGAGGGTGATACGTGCTTCCCATCCTGATCCTGGTTGGAATTGTTGTTGTACTGGTCGGTGGCCTGGTCATCATCGGCGCGCGGGCGGACTTTGACGAAGACCCGCTCGAAAAACGCCTGCAAGAATATGGTGACCGCGAACTGCCTGAATCATTGGAAGAACTGGAGCTGTCTATCGGCACGCGCGAGCGTGTCATCATCCCCATGTACAAGGCGTTGGCTGGCTTCGCCTTGAAATTCACCCCAGAGAACCAGATCGGCGAGGTTCGGCACCAGCTTGAACTGGCCGGCAAGTCCGAGACGATGGACCCGATGACCTTTTTCGGCCAGCGGATCGTCATGACGCTGGCGCTGGGGGTAGGGGCGTTCTTCCTGTTCTTCTTCGTGACCGATTGGGGTGTCACCAAAGGGGTGCTGGGCACCATCGGCGGCGTGCTGCTGGGCTACTATCTGCCCATGCTGCAGCTCAAAGGGCAGATCAGCCGTCGCCAGGACAGCATCGTGAAGTCGCTGCCCAACGCGCTCGACCTGCTGACGATTTGTGTCGAGGCTGGCCTGGGGTTCGAGCAGGCGATGGGCAAAGTGTACGAAAAGTGGGACGACGACCTGTCGATTGCCTTTGGCCGCGTCTTGCAAGAGATTCAGCTTGGCAAGCGGCGCGAGGAAGCCCTGCGCGATATGTCGCAGCGCATGGATGTGCCCGACGTCACCAGCTTTGTCGCCGCGCTGATCCAGGCGCAGCAGTTGGGTGTGAGCGTCGCCAAGATTCTACGCATCCAGTCGGACCAGATGCGTGTCAAGCGGCGGCAGCGCGCCCAGGAAAAAGCGCAGCAGGCCCCGGTCAAGATGATGATCCCGATGGTGCTGCTGATCTTCCCGTCGCTGTGGATCGTGCTGCTGGGGCCATCTATCGTTATTTTGAAGGAAACCGGCGTCGTTGGGAATTTCTAAAATTTGAGCACAACCAAACTAATGCAGCACGGTCCCCAGGCGCACGAGGGCTTGTCCTGGTGGAACCGTGTCCAGCTCCTTGCACATCAAACGCTGACTGTGGCGTTCGATTTAGTCTTCCCGCCACATTGTGTGTACTGCGGGCGTGTAGGGAGCTTTTTGTGTTCACGTTGTCTGTCTGATATCACGCCTTACCCACAGCGCACCTACCCGGCCCTCGATGGGGCGCTGGTGCGCGGGGAGTTTGCCGGCGCCATCCGGGCGGCTATCCACGCCCTGAAATATGAGAAACAAACACGCCTGGCTGCCCCCCTGGGAAGGCTGCTGGTGGAGATGATCGCAGATGTGCAGTGGCCGGTCGATGTGGTTGTGCCGGTGCCCCTGCATGTTACCCGTCTACGCGAACGCGGGTATAATCAGGCTATGTTGTTAAGTCATCATATAGCCTATGCAAAGGAGTGGAAGTTGTCGCCTACGGCCATCACGCGCATCCGACACACCCCCAGCCAGGTTGATCTAAATGCCCACGAGCGCCAGGCGAACGTTGCAGGCGCTTTTTGGGCCGATGCGGAGATTGTGGGGGGACAGCGTGTGCTGCTCGTAGATGATGTCATTACGACGGGCGCAACCCTGGCCGCATGTGCGCAGGCGTTGCGTTCGGCTGGTGCCACCCATGTGTATGGGATGGCGGTGGCCGGGGCGACCGGCGCGCCATGAGGATGCAAATCCGCACCAGCACAGTAGCTTTTTTGCTGCGCTCGGAGTCAAGGAGAAAGCTCAAATGGATCTGAAAATTCACGCACGTAATATTGATGTGACCGACCGTCTACAGGAGCATGTGGAAAAGAAAGTCAGCAAACTGGACCGGTATTTGCCTAATATCCAGGAAGTGCGTGTAGACCTTTCCATTGAAAAACGTCGTCAAGGTGGGGATCAAGGTGTTGCACAGTTGACCTTGCGCAATACCCAGGGCGTTATTCTGCGGGCCGAGGAAAAACAGCAGCCCGATATTTATGCTGCGCTCGATGTCGCGCTCGACAAAATGTACCGCCAGATTCAGCGCTATAAAGGGAAACGCAAGCGGCGCGAGGGCCGGTTTGCCCCGTCCGAAACTGAACTGGCTGCGATGGCCCCCCTGCCGTTCGAAGAGGAGGAAACCGAGGCAGAAGACAAATCCTTAATTGTGCGCCGTAAACGGGTGCCGCTGATCCCGATGAGCGAAGAAGAAGCCATCGATCAGATGGAACTGCTCGGGCACAGCTTCTTTGTCTTCTACAACGCCGAGACGGCTCAGGTGGGCGTGCTTTACCGCCGCGAAGACGGCAATTATGGCGTGCTGGAACCAGATTTGAGCTAAGTTATGACGAGTCGCTTGGGGCCGGGGACGCGAGGTTGTCTCCGGCCTTTTTGTTCATTAAGGACAGACTTATGCAATTAGAAACTGTTGGGGCGGCCATTCTGGTCGGCAAGAAAGGCACTACGCCCCAGGAGCAACTGGTCGAGCGCGCCATGCAGGCGGCGGTGCTGGACCTGCTCGACGTGCTGAACGCCCAGGGGATTCAGCCCGTCATCCTGGCCGGGCCAGACCTGGCGTGGCTGCCGGACATGCTGCAACCCCTGATCTGTGACGAGGACCAGGAGCCTTTCCATTTCGGCCAACGGCTGGCCGGGATCATCGAGACGCACAACGTTTCCCCGGTGATCTACTTTGGGGCGGGCAGCGCCCCGCTGCTCAACACCGAAATGGTGGGGCTGATGCACGGCATGCTCTACCAGTCGGCCTATGCGCGCGACTCCAAAATCCCCGATAACATCGCGCTGACCAACAACCTGCACTCCAGCGACTGGATCGGCATCAGCCACAGCCAGGACGCCCTGCCCATCATCCGCCAGGCGGATCGGGACAACAGCCTGGCCTGGATGCTCCAGCAAAACTGGGATTTTGACGTGCGTGTCTTGTCCGGTGTGCGCCCCGCATCGAGCATGGACCTGGACACCCCGTCCGACCTGGCGATTGTGCGCCACCACCCGGAATGCCCGCCGCATCTGGCCGAGGCGCTGCGCGATCCGGCGCTCGACCACATCCCGGTCGAGCAGATCATCGACGTGGCTGCGCGGGACGGCAGCCGGTTGGCGCTGTTCGGGCGCATCTCCCCGTTGGCGTGGCAGGCGCTCAGCAAGGCGACACAATGCTGGATTCGGGCCTATTCTGAGGAGCGTGGCATGGTTGCCGCCGAACGGCTGGCACGCGGCGAGGTCCATTCCCTGATCGGGCGGATGCTGGCCGTGCTGGGGCCGGAGGCCTTCTTCGATGAACTGGCACAGTTGGCCGATGCCGCCATCATCGACACGCGGGTGCTGATGGCCGCCAGCGGGCATTACCCCGGCGACGCCGATCGCTATGCCTCCGATCTATACCAGGTGGAGCATATCGACGATGAATGGCTGCGCGCCTTCACCGAGGCTGCCGCCAACGCGCGCATCCCGGTGCTGTTGGGGGGGCACGGCGTGGTGTCCGGTGGATTGTATGCGCTGGCGGATGTGATCACGCTGCGCCGCAAAATGCAGTCCTAGTCCATCCGGGCGAGGTGGATGTATTTCTGCAACTCGTACCACGCCATCAGCACGCTGAGCCGCAGCCCGTGCAGCCCGTCCCGGTAGCCGCGCAGCGCGATGAAACGCCACACGAAATGGCGCAGCGGTTGCGTGATGAACTTATGCGGGCGCGGGCGAATTCCCTGCTCTTTAAGCATGCGCGCATCATAGGCCACATAGCGGCGCTGCTTGTGCACGAACTGCGCGACGTTGTCGTAATTGTAGTGCACAAACGGCGTCTGTAGATGGCCCGCCTCCCCGTCAAGCAGAACCAGTTCATGGACCTGGCGCTCGGGATCGTAGCGGGCTTTGCTGCGCCGCAGCAGCCGCATCTGGTAATCTGGATACCAGCCGGTATGCCGCGTGAGTTTGCCGAAAATGTAGTTATGGCGGGGAATCCAGTAGCCGTTGTGCTCACCGGCAGCGATCAGGCGGCGGATCTCGTGGGCCTGGGCCGGGCTGGAGCGCTCGTCGGCATCGACGAACAGAATCCACTCTGCATCGACGGCGGCTAAGGCCGCGTTGCGCTGGGCCGCGTAGTTTTCGAAAGCGTGCTGGATGACATCTGCCCCGGCGGCTTCGGCCAGCTCCACCGTGCGATCCACGCTGAAGGCATCGAACACGACTACACGGTCGGCCCATTCCACGCTGGCGATGCAGTCGGTGATATGCTTTTCCTCATTGAGTGTGAGGATGACAGCGGCTAACGGCTCACTCATAAGCGCTGCACTTCCCGGTAAGCCGCGATCAAAGCATCGCGGTCCTCGTGCGACAGGTCGCCGCTGCGATAGGCGCGCCGGGCCTGCCTGATCTGGCAGTGCATCCCCCACCGGACGAAGCAGCGGGCCAGGATACGCCTGGGGCGCGAATAGTGTTTTTCGAACAGCTTGAACCGGCTGCGCCACAGGTTCACCACGCTCTGCGAGCGCACTTGCCCGGTGCTCTGCCCGCCGAGATGGATCACATGCGCCTCCGGCACGCAGTAGATTTCCCAACCTGCCCGACGGATACGCAGGCTCCAGTCGATCTCCTCGCAGTACATAAAGTACGCCTCGTCAAACAGGCCGGTCTGCTGGATCACCTCGCGGCGGAGCATCATCGTCGCCCCTAAGGTATGATCGACCGGGAACGGCACGCCGCTGGCGTATTGCTGCCGCGCGTAACGCCCATTGAAACGCGATTCGTGCAGCCGCCCCGGCACCGGGAACAGATCGACGAGCAGTTGGCGCAAGCCCGGAAAGTGAAATGCGCTGTGCTGGAACGATCCATCGCCATAGGACAGCCGCGCCCCCACCACGCCGGCCTTGGGCAGCGCAAACAGCGCATCGTACAGCGCGCGGGTTGCGCCGGGCTGCGTGCGGGTGTCGGAGTTCAGCAGGTAGACCGCGTGCGGCAGATCGGCAGCAGACTGGCCGGGCCGGTCGTCGAAACCCATCAGCCGCAGCGCGTGATTGTTGCCGCCCGCAAAACCCAGGTTCGTTTCGCTGGCGATCAGGGTCGTCTGGGGGAAAAAGTGCTGGATTGCCTCGGCTGACCTATCGGTCGAGGCGTTATCGACCACCCACACCTCAGCCAGCGGACCATGCGCCTCCAGGTCCTGGTACAGGGTGCGCAGCGCTTCGAGTGTGAGATCGCGCGTGTTCCACGAGACGATAACGACGGCGAGTTTGGCAGCCATAGCCGGTTAGTTGAACATCGCCATATCCCAGTTGGCATTTTGAACTAACGCCTGGAAGACATCAAAATGCACGCGCTGCACGCTCAACACGCCGTCACCCGCCAACAGCGCCCGGGCGTGCTGGTCGGCGTTCTGGGTGTTGTTGAAATAGTCGACCAGGCTTTCGGTGATGGTTTGCCGCACATCATCGGGGATCGTGTCCGCGCCGGCGAAGACCAGCACATCATACGGCAGAACATACTCCGCGTAACCGTCCCAGTCGTCACTGTCCGCCGGGACGTCCGTTTCCCCAGGCTCGACCAGGATCGTGAAGTCGTCCAGCGACACATCACCCGTCACCGCCAGATCGTCGACGATAGCTTCCAACTCACCGGGCGCGAACGCCGCCACATCACACTCACCGTCTAGCAGCGCCACAGCGACCGCTTCGCTGTCGGCCACGTCCTGCACATCGGCCAGACTGCGCAGCAAGTTGTCACCCTGCCCACTGGGGAACGGGGAGACGCCCGCGCTGTCGATGATCAGGCTGGGGAACACCCAGTCGAGCAGGTTATCCTGGCCGCTGCGGCAGAATACCGCACCGTTCAGGTTGCTGACAGCGGTGATGTCCGCATCGGCCCGCGCGACAAGCTCCAGCGTGTGCCCGACCGAATCGTCGCGGATCACGGCCAGCACCGGCATCACGTTACACTGCTGCTGTGCAACGGCAAGCGTAAAGGGGCTGATCCAGGCAGCGATGGGTTGGCCGCTGCACAAGGCTTTGAGCGCGTCGGTGTTGTTGGCCGCCTGCACCTGCACCACAGGACCGGCCACGCCCAAATAGTCCTGGAGTTCGTCCAGGGCCGCGTCATCACCGGCACCAGCAGGGATCGCAAACAGGAGCGTGATGGGGCGCTGTTCATCCCCCACCGGCGGCTCGCCGGTTGGCTCCGGCAGCGGGGTCGAGCGTGGTGTAGATGGGAGCGGTGTATCGGGGATGATCATCTCAGGCTCGGTGCTCTCCTCGCTGCCACAGCCAGCCAGCACCAGCACCACGATAAGCACAAGTAGGGTCGAGGCTTTGGGATTTATGACACACCTCCTGCGGACAGCTTGTCTCGTCTCTCTCATGGTACAGTACCTGCTGTTGTGCGGCAAGCCAGCCGCCGCCTAATCGACCGCCGGCGGCGCAGGGACGATCTCGATCTCGCGCGCCCCGTAACGCGACTGGCTGGCCGGGATGCCGACATCCTCATGAATCAACCCCGCCCAACAGTACTGGGGATTACGGGCGCGGATCAGTTCGGTCATGCGAATCCCGCCCCACACTTCGGCGCGCTGGCCGGGCAGCAGGTAATAGTACGTCTTGACTGCCTCCGCGTTCAGCTCGGTGTTCAGCAGGCGGTTCAGCGGCGCGGCGATCTGGCGCTGGGTGATCTGGCCCGCCGGTTTGTCATACTCGCGCTTGAGGTCCTTCTCCGGCGCGATTGCCCAGCGCCAGGGAAAGTCGCTCAGCGCGGTCTCGCATTTGATGCCGATGCGCCACGCTCCAGATTGTTCGTACGCGCCCAGCGTACTGGCCATCTGGTGAAAGTCGTACACCGTGCCCGGGAACGGTCCCGCCGTCCGGACCGGCGTCGAGCCGTAGTTCGACACGGTGAGCTTGAAGAGCAGCACGTTATCCTGGGTGATGGTGACCGTGCTCAAGTCCGATTTGACGCCCGGCGGCTTTTCCAGCTTTTGCCCCGGGCTGTTATATGACGAGTAGTAATCCGCATCGTAGGGAACCTCCGCGAAGTACACCTCGGCTCCCGTCGCCTGCGGGACCATTTCGACCTGTGGCAGCCCGCCGTTGTTGATCGTCAGATCGCCGGTGCGGACAATGCGCTGTCCTTCGTCGTCCTGGGCGACAGCGTAGACGGTGTAATATCCGTCGGGGGGCGGTTCCATGTTCTGATCGACTCCCCCGTCGTAGTCGTACTCGTGGCATACGCCTTTGTCGTACGGATCGTAGTCGGTGAGGCGCTCCGGCAGGTAGTAACGCTCGCCCGCGTCATCTTCCAGATACACATCGAGGTCCGCCTCTTTGGCGAGGCAGATATTCACGCTGACCCGATCGTTCACGCCGTCCTGGTTGGGCGTAAACCGCTGGGGGTAGATGGTGAATGTGGAAATGACCGGCAGCGCACTGTCGACGTCGGTAATGGTCAGCGTGCCGCTTTGCTGCTCGTTTTCATCGTCGTTGAGAGCCTCGATCACCCACGTATACGTCCCGGCGGGCAGCAGCCGCCGCTCGATGGTACCCGAGATATCGGTGTCGTCCGCGCCCCGGTAGCCATCGACCACGCCGCTAAACAGCACGCGATAATCCCCGGCGTCGCGGGGTTCGTCGCGGCGAAAATAGAACGGCTCGCCCCCCGCCTGCGGCTGGAGGTAAATGCTCACCTGGGCCGACCGCCGAAGAGAATACTCAATCGTGGTGAGATCGCGCACGCCGTCCGCGTTCGGCGAAATTTCTGCAGACGTGAGCTGCGCTTCGGCCAGCAGTGCGCCCGGAGGCCGGAGCACAAAGTAGCCGGCCACGCCAATTATAAGTAAACCTGTCAATGCTGATATAATTGTGAGTAGTTTGGGCACGTACATAGTTTCTCTCCCCATCACAAGCATGGCGATTATGACATGGCACATGGGATTTCACCAGCCCGAACCAGGCTGCGTCAGCTACTCGTCTGGCATCCGCAGGCTTTTTCCTTGTGGGCGGCCTGGTTAAGCGGTACTATGTGGGATAATTGTGGGATAATGTGTGCCCGACTGCCCGGCGCGGTGAGCGCCTTTCGTTTATCAATTTCTATGCGTTGACACGGAGTTTTGATGGCCTCGATTCAGACATATTCGGAAGCAATAGACTACCTGTACAGCTTCATCAACTGGGAGGTCGAGCGTCATGTGCGGTACGTTCCCGAAGTGATGACGTTGGACCGGCCTCGTGCCCTGCTGGCAGCCCTCGATAACCCCCAGGACCACTATCCGATCATTCACCTGACCGGGACCAAAGGCAAAGGCTCGGTCGGGGCCATGTGTGCGTCGACATGCCAGGCTGCCGGGCTGCGCACCGGGTTTTATTCTTCGCCACACCTGCAAGATTTTCGCGAGCGTTTCCGTGTCAACGGCCAGTTAATCAGCCGTGACAATTTTACAGCGTTGGTCCGCCAGATGCAGACTGCCGTCGAGCAGGTGCCGGATGTGACATGGTTTGAAGTCACAACCGCGCTGGCGTTCCTCTACTTTGCCCAGCAGCAGGTCGATGCGGCGGTCATCGAAGTGGGTCTGGGCGGACGCCTGGATGCCACCAACATCGTCACTCCGCTGGTCTCGGTGATCACCAGCCTGAGCTATGATCACACCTATTTGCTCGGCGATTCGCTGGCCGATATCGCGGCGGAAAAAGGCGGCATCATCAAGCCGGGCGTGCCGGTTGTCAGTGCCCCGCAGCCACCGGAAGCATTGGCCGTGCTGGAAGCTATCGCCGCCGAACGGGAAACAACGTTAACCCTCGTAGGGCGCGACTGGCTCTACATGCCGCGCGAAGGCGACTGGAACGGCCAGCACTTCGACGCCGGGCCAGCCGGCCAGCCAAGACAGCCGTACTGCACCAATCTCGCCGGGGAGCACCAGGCCCTTAACGCGACCGTGGCGCTGGCTGCCCTGGACCATGTGCGCCGGGCCGGCGTGCCGATGGACGATGCTGCCATACGCGCCGGTCTAAAAGGGGTCGACTGGCCGGGACGGTTGGAAGTGGTGCGCCATAAGCCGACGCTGGTGCTCGACGCGGCTCACAATGGGGCCTCGGCGCGGCGGCTGCGGGTCGCGCTGAATGAACTGTTCCCACAGCGTCCCCTCGCTCTGCTTTTCGGGGCGTCTGCCGACAAGGACATTACCGGCATGTTCGACGCCTTGCTGCCCATCGCCGATTATTTGATCATCGCGCAGGCTGTGCACCCGCGTGCTTTGCCCCCCGCCGAGATCGCGGCCATCGCGCAGCAGCAGGGCTACACCGGGCAGATCGAGCAGATTCCGGTGGCACAGGACGCCGTACAACGTGCGACCGAACTGGTCGGCGCACGAGGGCTGATCTGCACCACCGGCTCGCTGTTCATCGTCGGGGAAGTGCGCTCGATTTGCGGGCTGCCGGTCGGGCACATCGACGAAGCAACCCAGGCTCAACTAGCGACCTCTGCATGCCAGGGATAGCCGTGATGATCGACCAGGGCCTGCCATGCGCCCACCGTGGGTCTGCCGGTTGCCCCTGGCAGCCCACCCAACGGCTTGAGTACGCATTGCTTTAGCGGAAGAGGATGATGTCAGCTAAAACCACACAAGCGGCGAACGGCCACACTGGCCGGCACAAACCGACGGAAAAAGAGCTTCTCAATCTGTTGCAAGGCGGGCAAAATGAGGTGTTGAACTGGCTGCCAGGGCGGGCACCGGTCGAAGACATCGCGACCACGCTGGCGGCGATGGCCAACACACATGGGGGCGTGGTGCTGCTCGGCGTTGCGCCGCGCTCCGATGCTCCGGTCGGGGTGGATAACCCCGACGATGCGATCAACCGCGTGCTGGAAGCTTCGCTGTCCATTGCGCCGCCGTTGATCATCCCGCTGCCGCAGCGTGTGCAGGTCAAGGGTTCCACGATGGTGGTAGTGCAGGTCCCGCGCGGGATGCCGCACGTCTACGGGCTGGACGGGCGCTATCTGGCGCGCCAAGTCAGCACCGACGTCCCGCTGACCCCGTCCCAACTCCGGCGGCTGCTGCTGGAACGCGGCGACGTCACGTTTGAGTCCGAACCAACCCGCTATGCGAACAACGATGCGCTCGACTGGGAGCAGGTCGAAGCGTATGTGGAAAACCTGCACGGGATGCGCGAACTCTCGCCCGAGCAGGTGTTAATCAAGCGCGGCTGTCTGGTGCCGGTCGAGGGCGAACTACAACCGACCAACGCCGGAATCTTGCTGTTCGGCAAGGACCCCCAGCAGTTCATCCGGGGATCTGATATCACGGCGGCGCGCTTCGCGGGCAAGGAGATGAGCGACATCTTCACCCGGCAGGACATCGCCGGCACGCTGCCGCAGCAGATCCGCCGGGCCGAAACGTTCCTGATCGACAATCTGCGTAAGGGGGTGCAGCTTGGCGACAAGATGGCCCGCCAGGAGCGCCTGGAGTATCCGCTGCAAGCCGTGCGCGAACTGGTCGTGAACGCGGTGGCCCACCGCGATTACAGCATCCAGGGCGACGGCATCCGGCTGTACCTGTTCAGCAACCGGCTGGAGATCACCAGTCCGGGGGGGCTGCCGGGGCCGGTGACGCTGGACAATATCGTCGACGAGCGCTTCTCGCGCAATTCGGCGATTGTGCAGGTGCTGTCGGATATGGGGTTCATCGAGCGCCTGGGCTACGGTGTGGACCGCGTGCTGGCCCTGGTGAAGGAAGACAATCTGCCGGAACCCGAGTTCATCGAGACGGCGGGCGGGTTTCGGGTGACGCTGTTCAACAAGCCCGTCGTGGACGACGAAGCCGAAGAACCGGAACTGTTCGGCGGCGTGTTCCAAAACCAGGCGATCAACCGGCGGCAGGAGTATGCGCTCGACTTCCTGATCAACCGCAAAAACTCGCGCATCACCAACAAAGATTTGCAAGAATTGTGCCCTGGGGTACATTCAGAAACGATCCGGCGCGATTTCGCCGATCTGGTAAGCCGGGGAATTTTGATCAAAATGGGGGAAAAACGCGGCTCGTACTACGTGCTAAAAAAACAATCGTGATGGTGAATGATGGTGCTTAGACGTATTGGTATTGTGAGTATATTCCTGTTCGGGTTTGTGTTGGCCGGGTGCAATTTTGCGGTGAAGTCCAAAGAGCCGCCAACACCGACGATCACCCCCTTGCCTACGGCCACTGCGACAGCGACCGCCACGGCGACACTGCCGCCCACCGCAACGCTGACCCCGTCGGTGACGCCCATCCCAACGCAGACCGTGATCCCGACGCAGACACCGATCCCGTCGGAGACGCCCCCGCCCAGCCCCACACCGGCCCCGACCGCGACCCCCGGGCCGACGGTCAGCTTCATGAGCGACCAACTCACCGAAATTGAAGTCCCGTCCGTGATCGAAGGCGGCCTGCCGGCCTCGTGGTTTGCGATCCTCAGTGTCAACGAACGCACCGACACGACCGACTTACGCACGCCAGAACCGGCCTCCGAGATTGAAACGCTCTACCTGGTCAACCCGTCCAACGGCCAGCGCGTGCCGATCCTCGACTTGCCGGCCAGCACCGAAGACCGCGTGTATTGGGCACCGGACGGCACCAAGCTGGTGTACTTCATGGAACCGCAGCAGCGCCCGGATGGCACCCTGGGCGGGGGGCTGTATCTGGTCAATCTGGAATCCGGGTTTAGCCTGCGCGTGTTCGACATCCCGTCCCTGAGTCCGCGCGGCATTGCGCGCCACAAGCCGGTGTGGTCGCCGGACAGCTCGCAGTTTGCCATCGCGCTGCCCACCGCATACGATGTCGATATTTTTGTGGTGCCGGCCAATGGCTCCAAAGTCGAGAACGTCACAGCAGACGACCACTCCTACAACCTGTGGCCGGCCTGGTCACCGGGCGGGCAGCACCTGGCGTATGTGTCGGACCGGCAGACGTGCCCTTCCTGGGTACCGGGCGAGCCGGGGTCGTGCTCGACACTGAACGCCGAACCACCCACCCGCGGCACGCTGCATGTGTTGAACGTGTCCACCGGCGCAGTGCGGCAGGTCTCCGAGACGTGGGTCGATGGCCCGCCGACCTGGCTGAACGATGCACAGGTGGTGATCACGCGCGGGCTGTCGGACTTGTTCGCCGGCGAATCGCAGTTGTGGATCGCTAACGTGTGGGCCGGTACGATGCGCCCCGTGACCCCCGCCGACGGGTCGCTGTACCTGGGCGCAAGCTGGGCACCGGACGGTAAGCAGGTGATCTATCATCGTGCCTCCGACCCGGCCAGCGTGGTGCTGCGCGATCTGGAGGGGAACGTGATCAACGCGACCGACGAATATGCGTTCGCCCGTTATGGATTTGCAGCAGACTGGTCCCAGGACGGAGAATGGATTGCCTTCGCAGGCAGCAGCGGATTGTGCCCTTACGGGTTGATTGTGACGCGCAATACGCTTGAGCTATTCTACTATCCTCCGGAGTCGCCGCGCGCCTGCGCCCCCAGCTATTCCCCGGACGGCAAGTGGCTGGCCTATGCCGGAATCCAGTTACGCACCGGAGTGAACGATGGGCGGCTGGATTTATTTATCGCCCAGCCCAACGGCTATGGCGGACGCAACCTCACCGGCGACCTGCGCGGGGAAATCCGGTTGTTAGGCTGGGTAGGCCCAACGGAAGCGGAGTAAGGAAAAAGTTGATGGCAAACACGGCTCTAGTCACAGATAGCACGAGCAATCTGCCCCACACGCTGGCAGCGGACCGGAAGATTTACATCGCGCCGCTGTACGTCATGTGGGGGGAAGAAATGTTCCAAGACGGCGTCGACCTGACCGAAGCGGAATTCTACCGGCGGCTGCGTGACACCGAGGAACTGCCCAAAACCTCGCAGGTATCGGTCCAGGATTTCGTCGAGTTGTTTCAGATGGCGCGCCAGTTGGAGAAAGCCGACGAGGTGGTGTGTGCTGTCATTTCCAGCGAACTCAGCGGCACCCATGCATCGGCCATCCAGGCCAGCGAGATGGTGGATTTCCCCGTGCATGTGATCGACAGCCTGCAGGTATCGTGGGCGCTGGGCTTCCCGATGTTGAGTGCCGCCGATGCGCGTGATGCCGGCGGCGGCCCCCAGACGATTGTGCAGGCCATCCAGGACGCCATCCAACGCCAGCACCCGCTGTTTACCATCGAAAACCTGGAACATCTGCATCGTGGAGGCCGCATCGGCAACGCGCGGCTGCTGCTGGGGTCGGCGCTGCGCATCAAGCCCGTGCTGGCGCTGAACAAGGGTATTGTCGACTTGGTGGAAAATGTGCGCACCCGCAAGCGCGCGCTGGCCCACCTGTTACAGGATATCGCCGATCATGCCGCAGGCCGCGATGTAGCGCGGCTGGCCGTGGTTCACGGCGACGTCGAAGACGAAGCACAAACCCTGCTGGACGAAGCGATTGAGCGCTTCAGCCCGGCGGAGCAATACCTGTCCTATGCGACTCCCGTCATGGGCGTGCATACCGGGCCAGAGGCGATTGGCATTATCGCAGAATATGCCGCGGGATAATGTGGGTTATCCCACATAACCCACTATCCCACAATAATCCCACACTATCCCACATGGTGTGGGTTTTTAGTGGGATTGTACGTGACGCAGTTGCAGTTTTTCCAACACATCCAACAGGTTTTGCTGCCACTCCACTGGGTCAATATCCGCATAGGGCAGCCACACGGCGGTGCGGCTGACGCGCACATCATGCGCAAGCTGCTGGCGGAGATGTTCGCGGTCGGTGGTCGCCAGGTACGGCAGGCGGATGCTGATCTGGCCGTTCTCATGCGCCACCGCGGTCGCGTTCGCAGCCTGGGCTACCAGTTTCACCCGCAACTGGAACAACAGCCCCTCGACGGCGCGCGGCAGGTCCCCAAAGCGGTCGACGAGTTCCGCGCGCATATCCGCGACGGCGCCCAGGTCTTCCAGTTCCGCCAGCCGGCGGTAAAGCTGGATGCGCAGCGAGGTTTCGGAGATGAAGCCGGGCGGGATGTACGCCGGCAGCGGCAGGTCGATGGTGACCACCGAGGTCGCGATGGGAAGCCGCGGCGCGTCACCTTCGCCCTTCAGGTGACGCACCGCCTGCGCCAACAACTGGGTGTACAGGTAAAAACCGACGGCAGCGATGTGCCCACTCTGGCGCGTGCCCAGCAAGTCACCCGCCCCCCGGATCTCCAGATCGCGCATGGCAATCGACAGCCCGGCCCCCAGTTCGGTTTCCTCGCCGATGGTTTCCAGGCGGGCGCGCGCCTCTGGCGTGAGCCGCCGGTGGCGCGGGTGGAAGATGTAAGCATACGCTTGATTTGCGCCGCGCCCGACCCGTCCGCGCAGTTGGTAAAGCTGCGCCAGCCCGAACCAGTCCGCCCGGTCGATGATCAGCGTGTTGGTGTTGGGAATATCCAGCCCGCTTTCGATGATCGAGGTCGACACCAGCACGTCGAACTCGCCCTGGGCGAAGTCCGTCATCACGGATTCCAGCTTGTGCTCGTCCATCTGGCCATGCCCAACCATGATCTGCGCCTCGGGCACCAACCGGCGGAGCTGGGCCGCTACCGTGTTGATCGTCTGCACCCGGTTATGCACAAAGTACACCTGCCCACCGCGATCCAGTTCGCGCAGCATCGCCTGGCGCACAAGCCTGTCGTTGGAAACGCCCACATGCGTGATCACCGGCAGGCGTTCTTCCGGCGGCGTCTGGATCATGCTGATGTCGCGGATGCCGGTCAGGCTCATGTGCAGCGTGCGCGGAATCGGCGTGGCGGTCAGCGTCAGCACGTCGACTTCGGTCCGCATCTCCTTGAACTGCTCCTTGTGCGTGACGCCAAAGCGCTGCTCCTCGTCAATGATCAACAGCCCCAGGTCTTTGAGTTGCACATCGGGCTGCAGCAGGCGATGCGTGCCGATGATGATGTCGATCTGTCCTTCGGCCAGTTCGTACAGGATGCGCCGTTGTTCGGCGGGCGTCCGGAAGCGCGAGAGCATCTCGACATGCACCGGGAACGGCAGCAGCCGCTGCAAGAAGGTGCTGAAGTGCTGCTGGGCCAGGACGGTCGTCGGCACCAGGATCGCGACCTGCTTGCCCTCCAGCACGGCCTTGAAGGCGGCCCGCAGCGCGACCTCGGTCTTACCGTAGCCCACATCCCCGCAGATCAGGCGGTCCATCGGCTGGGGACGCTGCATGTCGTTCTTGACCTCACGCAGCGCGCGCAGTTGGTCTTCCGTCTCCACATACGGGAACGACGCTTCGAGTTCGCGCTGCCAGGGGCTGTCGGGGCCGAAGGCATAGCCGGTGACTTTCGCGCGCGCGGCGTACAGTTCCAGCAGTTCGCGGGCGACCTCCTCGACAGCCCGCTGCGTGTTGGCGCGTGTGCGTGTCCATTCCTGGGTGCCCAGCCGGTTGAGCCGGGGCGGGTTGTCGTCCGCACCAATATAGCGCGAGAGCCGGTCGGCCTGGTGAATCGGGACGTACAGCACGTCGCTGCCGTCGTATTCGATGATTAGGTACTCGCGTTCGCTGTTGTCCAGCACCCGCTTTTGCAGCCCGGCAAAGCGCCCGATGCCGTACTCCACATGCACCACGTAGTCGCCCACCGACAGATCGGCGAAACTGGCTTCGGGCGGGCGGTGACGGGGCTGCTGCCGGCGGCGCGGTTCGGGGCGTTTCCAGCCGAAAATCTCGGCATCGGTCAGCAGGTGCAGTTCGCGGCCATCCTGGTTCAACACCCAGCCTTCGGTCAGCGCGCCTTCGACAAACGTCAGCACATCGGCCTGCGCCAGATCGGTGATCTGGGTGACCGGTGGCTGGTAGTCGGCCTGCTCGCTCCACAATTCGGCGAGCCGCTGGGCTTGCTGGGTGACGACAACGGTCTGCTGGTAGCGATCCACACGCTTGAATAATTCATCCAGCACCATGCGGAGCTGGCCCCCATAACGCGGCCCCGGGGCGAACAGGTCGCCGATCACGACGTCATCGACAACCGGGTAATCCGGGTTCGCGCCCAGATGCAGCACCTGCCGCGTGGAAAGTTCGTCCTGCAATTCGGCCCAGGTCAGGTAGGGCAGCGGCATATCGGGCGGAATGCGCGGATCGTGCCGGGTGCTGAGCGCCTGTTCTTCCAGGTCGGCCATCGTATCCTGTAGGCCGCCCCAATCGTCGACAATGACCAGTGCGTCATCGGGCGCATAGCTCAGCAGGCTGGCAGGATGCGTGTACAGATAGGGCAGGTAGAACTCCAGGAAGGGAAAGGCTGCCCCGTTAGTTAGGGCTTCCTCGTCCGGCAGCGCAGACGTGACATCCTTTTCCGGGATGGGCTGGTCGCCAAACCAATCGTGCAGGCGTTCGGCCACTGCCGGGGCATGGCGCGGCAGCGCTTCGCGGGCCGGGGGAACCAGCACGCGGTCGATATTCTCGGCGGAGCGTTGGGTCGCCGGGCTGAAGGTGCGCAGGCTCTCGATCTCGTCCCCGAAGAATTCGATCCGCACCGGGGCGCGCGCCGTCATCGGGAAGACGTCGAGAATCCCCCCTCGCCGGCTGAAGGTACCGGGTTCGACCACAATCGAGGCCGGGGAATAGCCGACCTGCAGCCAGGTCCGCAGCAGCGACTCCGGCTCAATGATCGTACCTGCTTTGAGTACGCGCGTGTTGGCCTGGAACTCGCGCAGCGGCAGGGTCTTCTGCATCAGGGCAAACATCGAAGTCACGATGATCGGGGCCTGCGCACGGTCGGGGTCCGGCTTGACGCCGACCGGTTTAATCAGGCTGGCCAATGTTTTCAGCCGGTTCTGGATAGTGGTATTGCTCCAGGGTGCGCGCTCGTAGAACATAGCGGTCGGCTCGGCAAAGCGCTGGATGTGCTGGCGCGGGAGCCAGACCGGCAGTTGCTCGGTAACGTTGTATGCCCGGTTGCCGCGCCCGATGAGCCAGATGACCGGGCGCTCCAGGTCGGCGGCCAGCGCGGCCACTACAAACGGACGGGCCGCCCGCAGGATGTGCTGGTCGGGCACGGGCTGCCCGTCCTGCAGCGCACGCTGCATGTATTGGTAAGGTGTTGACTGGCGCAGGGCGTCCAGCAAGCCTGTTAGTTTCATCGTGTTTTCTTTTTACTCTTGTTCCGGGGAAGTCGTGTCGGGATCGGGTGGTGGACTCTCGACCGGGCCATTGTAGCGATTCATGGCGATGTCGATGCCGTCAGCCAGCCAGGTTTCGACCGCCTGCACCGCCTGCTCGATGGACCTGGCGACGTGCGGTTTTTCGTCCGCGCCGAAGGGCTGCAGCACATAGTCCACCGGGTCGAGGTGGCCCGGGGGACGGCCAATGCCAAACCGGATGCGCGGAAAATCCTGCGTCCCCAATTTCTGAATGATATCGCGCATCCCCCGGTGGCCGCCCGAACCACCCTTCGGACGAATGCGGAGCGTGCCCGGCGGTAGGTCGAGATCGTCAAAGATCACGAGGATGCGCTCCGGCGGAATCTTGAAGAACGCCGCCAGCCCCTGCACCGAACCGCCGCTGCGGTTCATGTAATCCTGTGGTTTGGCGAGCAGCACCCGCTGCCCGGCGATGGAGCCGCCGGCGACTTTGGCCTTCGACCGCTTCTTGCGCTCGAACGACAGGCCGTGTGCTGTGGCCAGCGCATCCACGCAGCGGAAGCCCACATTGTGCCGCGTGTGTTCATATTTACGCCCCGGGTTGCCCAGGCCGGCGATCAAATAGCGCTCACTCATAATGCTGATCCAGGTCATCCTCGGCTTCCCACAGCACGCGCTGCACATAGCCGCGCAAACGCCCCCGAAACAGCGCGTACACCAGCATGATCCCAAACAGCCCAAAGGTGAGATACACCCCGGTGCAAAACGCCTGCCGGATCCGCCCGGTGTTGATCGATGTATCGTCTTCCGTGCCGGGTTGGCCGGTATTTTCGTTGGCTGCCGGCGGTTCCGGCGAGACGTCGGCCCCGGCAATGGGATTGCTGCTCGGCGGCTGTTCGATCAGCGAGGTCGGTGAGGGGCCGGGCGTTGGCGTCAGTGCCGGGGCGCTGTCCAACGCCGGGCTGGTTGGGGTCGGCGGCGGCGCGCTGTTCCGCACGCGCAGGTTAGAGACGATAAATTCCCGGTCCTCCCCGTTGGTCAAGAAGACGCGCAGCCGCAGTTGGTATTCGCCATCGGGCACCTGGTTGGTATCCCAGCGACCCAATACCCCGTCCCGCACCTGCTGCTGCACGCGCGGTTGGACCGCGTTCCAGTCCAGCACCGTGTCTTGAATATTGTCGTATTCCAGCGCATAGCTGGCGAAATTGCCAGGGCTGGCGGCGCTGCCCATGATCGTGACCTCACCAAACAGCTCTTGTGTTTCGACCGGGGCGGTAATGTTAACGACGGTGTCGTCCGAGTCTTGAGCAGCAGTTGAGGCCGGGAATATCACCATGCCCAGTAGAAAAAGCAAGCCCAGCCGTCGTACCATGTCGTTTTTTTCCTTCTCATGCGTCTAGCGGAAAAGTGAGTTTAGCAATCGGGGTATGATCCTGCAACCACGATTGACAAGATATCCTGACTATGCCATAATCTGACTACGTTGGTCACATACACCAACACACCTTCTAAATTTGCCATCTCAAAATGAAGGAGGTGGTGTCAATGCACGATTGTAGTATCACAAGTGGCGCTGTGACACCCCTCCTTCGTATGAAGTAGGTGTCGCAGCGCCCAACACCGGGGTCCCCGAATGTGTTTCGGGGACCTGTCTTTTTCGGGAGCGATAGCCACATGCTGCCAACCGGTAAATTACCCCCTGATCTTCTAGCCGACCTTCTCGCCACCCTGCCGACCGGGCCGCGCGTTGTCCTGGGGCCACAGGTCGGTGAAGATGCCGCCGTGCTCGATATGGGCGCGCGCTATCTCGTCGCCAAAACCGACCCGATTACCTTCGCCACCGACCAGATCGGCTGGTATGCGGTGCAGATCAACGCCAACGACATCGCCGTCACCGGAGCCACCCCGCTGTGGTTCATGGCGTCGATCCTGCTGCCGGCGAACCGCGCCACCCCCGCGATGGCGCGCGATATCTTCGCGCAGATCGAGCAGGCCTGCCGCGCGCTGGACATCGCGGTGATCGGCGGCCACACCGAGATCACTCACACGCTGGACCGCCCCATCGTGATGGGCATGATGCTGGGCGAAGTCCCCAAAGACCGGCTGGTTCGCACGGGCGGCGCCAGCCCCGGCGACGTGGTGCTGCTGACCAAAGGCGCGCCCATCGAAGCGACCGCGATTATCGCCCGCGAGAAGCGGGACGACCTGCGCGCTCAGTTCGCTGCCGACATGCTGGACCGCTGCGCGCACTTCCTGCACGATCCGGGAATCAGCGTGGTGCGGGATGCCCAGGTCGTGCTGGAGGCCGGCGGCGTGACAAGTATGCACGACCCGACCGAGGGCGGCGTCCTGACCGGGCTGTGGGAACTGGCCGACGCCAGCCAACGCCGCCTGGAAGTGGACCTATCCGGCGACCATGCGCCCTGGCTGCCGGAAGCCGACGCCCTGTGCCGGGTCTTCGATCTGAACCCGGCAGGCGCGATCGCGTCCGGCGCGCTGCTGTTGACGGCACACCCCGATCATGTCGCCGCCCTTGCGCAGGCTTGCCAGCACGCCGGGATTCCACTGTTTCGACTCGGACACGTGCGCGACGGGACCACAGCGGTCGTTGATCGGCAGCACAATGCACTGCCGCGCCCCTCATCTGACGAGATCACCAAGTTATTTTCGTGATCCTGAAAAAAGTTTTGACCCTTCGTATAGCTTCGCGGTAAAATGCCCCCTGTTGTTTACTGGCCACCTTGCGTTGATGTTGGGGGGATACCCCAACTAGGAGGGGTAATTCGTATATGTTCGAAATGGAAAATGTGAAGGCTTTTGAAGAAGTCATGATCTTCATTGTGCTGGCCACGGCAGGCATAGCCTTGGCCTATGCTTTATGGCTGCGGAATTACATTATGTCCGCAGATAAAGGCACAGAGAAGATGCAAGAGATCTGGGGCTTCATCCGCGATGGCGCGAATGCATATCTTCGTGCCCAGCTTCGCACCGTAGCGATTATGATCATCTTGCTGACCATCGCCATGTTTTTGAGTGTATTCGTCGTCAATCCGACCCCGGAGGCGAACGAATACTTCGATGGCGATAAAGACAGAGCCAAGATAGTCATTGCTGTTGCGCGTGCACTGGCATTCGTCATGGGGTCGTCGTTCTCGGCGATGGTCGGGTTCTTCGGCATGAACATGGCGGTGCAGGGGAACGTGCGTGTCGCAGCGGCAGCGGAGAGGGGCGGCTATCAGCAGGCGATGAAGATCGCCTATCGGTCGGGCACCATCACCGGGATGCTGACCGATGGCCTCGGCCTGCTCGGCGGCACCCTGATCTTTATCATCTTCGGCAAAGCATCGCCCGATGTGCTGCTGGGCTTCGGCTTCGGTGGCACCTTGCTGGCGCTGTTTATGCGCGTCGGCGGCGGCATCTACACCAAAGCGGCAGACGTCGGTGCTGACCTGGTCGGCAAAGTCGAAGCTGGCATGGACGAAGACGATCCGCGTAATGCGGCGGTCATCGCCGACCTGGTAGGTGACAATGTCGGTGACTGCGCTGGTATGGCGGCTGATATTTTCGAGTCCTACGAAGTGACGATCGTCTCCAGCCTGATCCTGGGGCTGGCCTTGACGGCGATCAACGGCGAACTGTACTGGATTGTGCTGCCGCTGTTGGTCCGTGGGGTCGGTGTGATCAGCTCGATTGTGGGGACCTATGCTGTGTCCATGTGGCGGGTGGATGACGCCGAGGAAGCCATGTACAAGAGTTACGAGGTTTCCAGCGGTATCACCATCATCTCGACGTTCCTGCTGGCGTGGCTCTATGCCGGGCAGTTGTCACTGGCGACCCTGGTGGCCGTCGGGGTAGGGCTGGCGGTGAGCTTCAACCCGCTGACGTCGTATGCGACCAGCGCGAAAAGCTCGCGCGTGCAGACGATTGCCGCCTCGACACGCTTTGGGCACGCTTCGGTCATCCTGGAAGGGCTGTCGCTGGGCTATCTCTCCAGTGTATGGGCCTTGTTCGTGATCGTCGCCAGCCTGGCGGCGTCCATCCTGGTGTACAGCTACAACTTCCCGGACGATCTCAAGCTGCCGGTCGTCATCGTGGGCATCGTCCTGTCGGTGATCCAGATCGTGCGCGGGCAGATGCGCAATCACCTGGTCGAAGGCTTCTTCTCCGCGCTGTGGATCATGGTCGCGGCGCTGTTCTTCGTGAGCATGCAGGAAGTGCCGGATGTGCATCGCTACAGCTACATCCTGTTTGGCGTCACGCTGATCGGTGTCGGGATGCTCTCGCACACCGGCAACAACGTCAGTATGGACACCTTCGGCCCCATTGCGGATAACGCGGCGGGGATTGGCGAGCTTTCCGGCATGTCCGACGAAGCGCGTCAGATCATGGCCGACCTGGACGCGGCGGGCAACACCACCAAGGCCATCACCAAAGGCGTCGCAATTGGCTCGGCGGTGATTGCAGCGGTGTCGCTGTTCGGGAGTTTCTTCGCCGATATCCAGCGCGTAGAGCCGGACTTCGAGGAGATCATCAACCTGGCCGATCCGGTCGTGTTCGTCGGTCTGCTCATCGGTGGATCGCTGCCGCTGTTGTTCAGCGGGCTGCTGATCAAAGCCGTGAACCGTGCCGCCGGCATGATCATGGCTGAGGTTCGTCGCCAACTGCGCGACAAAGACATCATCGAGCGCAAGAAGACGCCCGATTATGCCAAAGCCGTCACCATTTCCACGCAATCGGCCCAGATCGAATTGGTCCCGCTGGGGCTGATCGCAGTCCTGGCCCCGATCGCGGTGGGGTTGGTGCTCAAGGAAGAAGCGCTGGGCGGTTTCCTGGCCGGGGTCATCCTGACCGGGCAATTGCTGGCGGTCTTCATGTCGAACGCAGGCGGTGCCTGGGATAACGCCAAGAAGTACGTCGAAGACGGCAACTATGGCGGCAAGGGCAGCGAAAACCACAAGGCCAGCGTGACCGGCGACACAGTCGGTGATCCGCTGAAGGACACGGCTGGCCCAGCCCTGAACCCCATGATCAAGGTCATGAACCTGGTCGCCCTGATTATAGCCCCGATTGTGGTAGAATACGGCGGCTACAGCCCCGGGGTCATCATCGGTGCGGTCGCATCGGTCGTCATCATCCTGATGGCGGTGCGCCGCAGCGACCGCCGGGTCGAGATGGTTGAAGACGCCGAGACGGATCGCATCTCCGCCGAGATGATATCTGGCGAATGATGCCGCCGCTTCGCACATAAGGCTTACAAGGCGACCTGCCAGTATGTTGGGGAGGTCGCCTTGTGTCTTACAGGTGATGGTTTGAGGACAATATCATGAGGACTGCATATCTTACCGATCCGCGCTTTGCACAGCACACCATGCCGAGCCACCCGGAAAACGCAGAGCGACTGGTCGCCATCCAGGCGCAGCTCAAAAATGACGGACTGCTCGACAAGCTCACCCTACTGGAAACCGCACCGGCGACGCGCGACAATTTGCTGGCGGTGCATGACCAGGCCCACCTGGATCGCCTGGCGCAGGCTGCCGGGCGCACCGTGATGTTTGGGCCGGACACCTACGCCGCGCCGCAGTCTTACGACATTGCCCAACTGGCCGCGGGCGGCGTGCTGCGCGTGGTCGATGCCGTCATGCAGGGGGCGGCTGACAACGGTCTGGCTGCAATTCGCCCCCCCGGACACCACGCCACGCCAGGGATGGCGATGGGATTTTGCCTGCTGAACAATGTCGCCATTGCGGCCCGTTACGCCCAGCACGTGTACGAGATTGAGCGCGTCGCCATTGTCGATTACGACGTGCATCATGGCAACGGCACCCAGGATATCTTCTACGCGGATCCGTCCGTGCTGTACATCTCGACCCACCAATCGCCGCTCTATCCGGGCACCGGGGCCATCACTGACACCGGCAGCGGGCCGGGCGCGGGCGCGACGATCAACATTCCGCTGCCGCCCGGCGTGGGCGATGCAGGGTATCGCGAAGCCTTCACCACGATCGTGCTGCTGGCAGTGCGCCGCTTTGCGCCGGACCTGGTGCTGATCTCGGTCGGCTTCGACGCCCACTGGGACGATCCGCTGGCCCAGATGCAGTTATCGCTGCACGGCTACGACCGGCTGGCGCGCGACCTGCTGGCAACCGCTGAAGACGTGTGCGGGGGGCGGGCGGTGATCGTGCTGGAAGGCGGCTACAACCTGCAAGTGCTGCGCATCGGCTGGGCCAATGCCGTACGCGCGCTGTTGGGCGAGGATGAGGCGGTCGATCCACTTGGCCCCGGGCGAGCTAACGAGCCGTCAATTATGGCGATTGTGGAACGCCTGGAACAGCTTCATAAATTATCTTAATACTAATTTCAAATACCTTGCGCTTTTATTTCAAGCATAGCATAATGAGGTTGGGTCAGAACAGATTTTTGAGTACTGAGAGACGAGATAACAATGGCTGGAACAATCACGCTTAGAGCCTACCTGGACGAACTCGACACCATGCTGGAGAACGACTCGCCAACCGAGGTTGTTAGCCATTGCCGCTATATTCTGCAGCATCACCCTCAGAACCTGGAAACTTACCGGCTGTTGGGCAAAGCCTTTTTGCAGAAAGCCGAACACGAGGCCCTGCCCGAACACTACAGCGAAGCGGCGGCGATGTTCCAGCGCGTGCTCAGCGTCCAGCCGGGGGACTATATCGCCCACCTCGGCCTAAGCGAAATCCGTGAACAAGAAGGTGCGATCCGCCAGGCGATCTGGCACATGGAACGCGCCTACGAACAGATGCCAGGCAATGCCGCCCTGCAAGATGCGCTGCGCCAGTTGTACATCAAGCGTGACGGGGAAGACAACGCGCCGCAGAAAATCCAACTGACGCGGGGCGCGTTGGCCCGCCAGTACATCAAAGGCCAACTGTACGATCAGGCGTTGATCGAACTGCGTAAAGCGGTGGAGCAAACCCCCGAACGCATGGACTTGCAGGTCCTGTTGAGCGAAACGTTATGGGACAGCCAGCATCACATCGAAGCCGGCGAGATTGCGTTCCAGATTCTGAAGGAACTCCCGTACTGTTTGCCCGCGCACCGGATTCTGGCGCAGTTATGGCTGGAGCATGATCGCCCGGCGGACGCCAGGCCCTTCCTGGAACAACTGGAGGCGTTGGACCCCTATCTGGCGCTGCATGTCGCACAACCTGCGGCTGAAGACGCGCAGGTCGCGCTGGTCGAGCGCCTGGATTACAGCACCGAAGCCGCCGCCGCCCTCCAGGAGACGCCGGACTGGGTCCAGGACTTAGGCGATCTGGGGTCCGGGGATGTTTTTAGCGCCCCGCCGGCGGAAGAACCGGCGGCCAGCCCCCCCACCCCTTCGACTCCGCCGGATCGGATCGATACCGAGGCCATCTTCGGCGACGGTACGCCCGACTGGATGAGCGATCTTGACGCTTCAGCCGAAGAACAAGGCGCACTCGATTGGCAGGCAGGCGGCGAAGTTCCCACCGGCGAGCCAGAAGCCGTCACCGCCGATTGGCTCAGCGACGAACCCGCGCCTGAGAGCGAGGAAGAACCGCCGGAGGAGGGCCAAATCCCGGATTGGTTTTCGGAGGTCGTGAGCACGGAACCAGAAGCCGTCGAAGACGAGGCTGCCCCGGTGGATGCCGACTGGCTGGCTGCCAAAGATGAAAGTGAGCAAGCGGTCGAGCAGGTGCCCGCCGAGTCGCTTGATTGGGAGCAAGACATCGCTGATGTCCCTGCTGAAACGCCCGACTGGCTGGCGGACGCCGCCGAACTCCCGGAGGAACCGGAAGCTGCCTTTGACGCGATGGAGTGGTCGGAACCGGAGGACGACACCCCGGCAGAGGCCGAACCCGCCCAGGCCCCGGACTGGCTGGCGGACGTATCGGAGGAAGCTCCGGAAGAACTGGAACCACCCCGCGAGGAACCAGAGATCGCCGCCGAAGGGCCGGATTGGCTGGAAGGTGACATCGACCAGGCTGATATTGACTCGCTGATGGGCGAACAGGCCGGGGAAATCCCAGACTTCCCGCCGGATTTCCAGGACGAAGAACCCGCCGAGTCGGACGAATTGTCCAGCGGGTTTACCGATTTGCTGCACGGCATCGATCAGGCAGAAGCTCAATCCGAATTTGAAGCTAAGCTGGACAGCGTAGAGCCGGAGCAGCCAGACTGGTTATCATCTGCCGAGGAAGCTGAACCGGCCCTGCCCGCCGAACCAGCGGTGGAGGATGCCGAGGAGCAGCCGGAGGAGGACGCCGTATCTGACGAAGACCTCGAAACACTGCGGCAGGCCTCCATGCCGCCGCCTGATATGGACCTGGATGCATTTTTCGCTGCCGCGCAGGGCGAGGAGGAACCAGAACCCGTCCAGCCAGAGCCAACCACTCCCGACGAACGCGAACAGGCTCCAGACTGGATGACCGAGCCGGAGTATGATTTCTTCGCGCCGCCGGCGGATGAAGATGAAGAGCTGGAACTGGGACAAACCCCGTTCGCCACACACCCCCTCGACGAAGAGCGTGAACAACCAGAGGATGCAGCGGCAGCCGAACCGGCAGAACCGGCAGTCGAGCCGGAGGCTGCACCAGACGAACTCTTTGCCGAGCAGGCCGATATGGCTGAGCCGCCCAAAGCGTTGGGCTGGCTCGGCGAGCAAGAACAGGCCGAAGAAGCCGAAGCAGCGTTGGACTGGTTAGGCGCAGCCGAGGATGCACCTGCCGCCGATGACGTGTCCGAAGACGCCGGCGATGCGTTGGACTGGGTGAATGCCCCCGAAGAAGCCGAAGGCGGCGATTGGCTGGCATCGTTTGCCAAGCCGTCACCGGAGGCTGAAGAATCGTTTGAGGCCGCTCCACCTCCGCCAGTGGAGGAGGCCGCGCCAGCACCGTCGGAAGATGAGTGGTTGGCCGAGATGCCGGACTTCGAACTCGAGGCGGTCGAGGAAGAAGCGTCGCCGGAAGAAATCGCTGAAGGCTTCGAAGCGCTTGAGGACGACGATTTCTTTGCCGCCGCACCATCCGAACAAGCGACAGCCGAACCGCCCCAACCGGTCGAAGAAGAGACCGAAGACGAGGACGAGCAGGCTTCCGGGACCAATCTGTTAAAACGGATGCAGTCTGCCGAGGTCGAGGAGAGCCAAAGCCCGGAGTGGTTGGCGGATATGGAACCAGTCGCAGCGGAAGAAACGCCCCAGACAGAAGACGAGTTCATCGACCAGCCTTACGATCCATTTGAGAGCGGCTCCGCGGAGCAGGTTCCCGAGTATGCCACGGCCAAAGAAACCGGCATCCTGCAGCCCGATGAACAACCGGCCTGGATGACCGCTTTCACCGGCGAAGAAATGCCACCTGAAGAAGAGGTGGAAGAGGAAGCGTTCGCCGCAGCGGAATTCGACACCGGCTGGGACGAATTCCCCCACGAAGAACCGGAGCCGGTAGCTGACGAACCACCCTCCATTACCGACAGCTTTGAGGACCTGGACCTGCGCGACTGGGAAGATGAAGAGGAGTTGCTGGAGCCTCAAGACATGGAACCGGTTGGCGCTGAGGACGAGGACGAAGCAGAAGACGAAGAGGGCATGCCGGAGTGGTTGGTGGCGATCACCAGTTCCGAGTCGGATAAACTCGAGGAGGACTTCCTGTCCGATCTGGAAGCCTACAGCCCATCCGCCGAAGAAACCGGCGTGCTGCAGCCCGGAACGTCCCCCGACTGGTTGACAGAAGTCGGGGAACCACCAGCCGCCGCGGAAGAAATGGACATGTTCCCCGAAGCAACCACCGAAGATGACGAATTTCTGGCAGAATTCGACCTAACGGGGCTTGAGGACGATATGCCCGAAGCCGACGACCTTTTCGCCGATCTGCAAGCGGCAGCGGACGAACAACCGCCGGAACCTGAGGATGTTGACCTGGAGCAGGATATATTGGCCCCTGAAGAAGCCGCCATCGACGCGGCAGACGATCTACTGGCTGAGCTAGAACAGGCCGCCGCCGCGCCGCCCGATGACTTCTTCGCCGCGCCTGAGGAGCAGCCCGCCAAAGAAGTGGAAGACATCGAACTGTTCGACGAATTCGAGGCCGAGCGGGAGGAAATCGAGCGGCTGGCCGACTCGACGATGGAGATGGAAGCGGCGGTTGCACAAGCAGACGATCTGGCTCATACTAGTGAAACAACAAGCGCGCCGATGGAAGAGTCGGATGTCATCGATTGGGCTGAGGACGACCTGGACGAAATAGACGCGGATGATTTCTCATTCGATGATGTTGCGCCAGCATGGTTGCGCCAGCCTACGGAAAACGAGGAATCAGGAGCATCCGCTTCTGCTGGCACTGACGAAACGTCTGACACGCCCGAGTGGCTGCGTAACGTATTTGAGGATGATGAACCCAGCGACTGAATGCCTGAGGGTGCATTGTCGTGGTACCTGAGGAGGATATAGTATGGTGCCGCCCCCGGACAACACGGGCGACGAGTTCCCCGATTTTGAGAGTATGTCCCCTGAGGAGCAAATGGCCTGGCTGGAAAGCCTGGCTAAACGTCAGGGTGTTGACGATGATGAGCTAACCACATCAGCAGATATCGATGTTCCTGTGCCGGAAAACGCGGTGGTGGATGAGCCGGGGTATGTGCCCTACTCGATCAGCGGCAAACCGAAGGTCGAGCAAGCAGAAACGCCTGAGCTTGAAGAACCCGTCGCAGAGCCAGAGCCGGAACCAGAACCAACCCCGCCAGAGCCTGCTGCCGAGCCAATGATGGAGGAAGCCGCGGACGAATCGGACCCGATGCACTGGCTGGACAGCTTAGCGGCGCATGCGGGCGACGAACTGGATGAACTCGATTTCCTCGATGAGGATCAATTCACCGAGGAAGCCGGGGATACGGAAGACCTGGAAGAGCTTTTGCTCAGCGCGCAGGAAGACGAGTCCCCCGAATTAGAATTTGTCTTCGAATCCGAGTTGGAACTGCCCCCCGAAGAACCAGAAGGGGCGGCCCCTGCCGATGAGGGCGAAATCCCTGAGGCGGCGGAGGTAGTGTCGGAAGAACCGCCCACCGAGCTGGTCGCCGAGGAGGATGAAGACCTGCTCGAGGGCGCGGATCCGATGGCGTGGCTGGAGACTCTGGCCAAGCGGCAAGGCGTCGGCGAGGACCAACTGACGACCTCGGCGGATATTGATGTGGGTGATATGCCGGAAGATGCAGTGATCGACGAACCGGGCTATGAGCCGTTCGATATTGTCTCCGGCGGCCCCAAAGCCTCCGAGGTAGAAAGCGTCGGCGAATCAGAACCAGAACCTGCCGAACCGGAAGCCTCTGAACCCGCAGCCCCCGCGCCACAAGCTGAAGAACCGGTCGCCGGGCTGATGGACCTCGCACTGTCTGAGGAAGAACTGGCCATGCTTGACGGGGCCGACCCGATGACGTGGCTGGAAACATTAGCCAAACGTCAGGGGGCGGATGCCCAGGAATTTACTACCATGGCAGACCTGGAAATTCCGGAACTGCCGGAAGACACGCAGGTCGATGAACCCGGTTATGTCGCTTACTCGCCCTTCGAGAGCCATCCCGAAGGCGAGATGGAGGACGAAGCGGAAATCGAAGCCGCGGCCGAACCGCCAGAAAAACCCGAAGCCCCCGCCGCTGAAGCGGAGCCGGAACCGGCCATGGAGTTCCCGGGGGAAGTCGAGGCTGAAGCGGAAGCTGACATGGGCTTCGAGGACGAGTCGTTAGCCTGGTTAGAGGACCTGGCGAGCGAGTCGGACGAAGACATGGCCGACCTGTTGATGCTCGGTGAAGAAGAAGCATTCGAGGCGGAAGCCGCCGAACCTGTTGAACCCCCAGCCCCCTCCGAAATCGGCGAAGATCTGCTGGCCGGGATGACGGACGAAGAAATCGCCGCTGCGCAGGCGCGCGGTGAACTGACCGGCGAGCAGGAGCTGGCCTGGCTCAAGCGTCAGGCCGCCCAGCTAACGGAAGCCCGGGCCAGCGAAGCCGCTGCCCAGGGCGAGGTCGAACCCGCCGAGCCGGTGGAACCCGAGGAACTTCCGGGGTGGCTGCAACACATGCGCTCGGAGGCCGGGGCCGAGCAACCGGTCGAAGTAGATGCCGAAGCGCAGTTAGACGACAGCACCTGGTCGCCCGATGAAGAGCAGGTGGCCGATTGGCTCTCCGAAGAAGAGCCGGAAGCCGAGTTCGACATGGCCGAATTGTCGCTTGATTCGGATGTCGAATCGCTGTGGGCCGCCGAAGAAGAGCCGGAAATCTCGATGGAGGCCGAGACAGTCGACGAATCCGAGTTGGCCAAGTTCCTTGAATCCGATCTCGTCCCCGGCGAAGAGGACCAACTGGCCGAAGCCCTGGATGCCGAATACGACCGCAAACTGACAGGCGACGTCACCGAACCGGAATGGTACACGGAGGCAATCGCCAGCGGCGCAGTCGAAACCCCTGCCGAGCCGGAAGAAGCCCCCGAGGAACCGGAAGCTCCGGCACCCGCCGGTGCTGAGGCGACCCCGGTGGCCATGCCGGACTGGTTGCAGGATGTCGAAGCGCCGCCGCCCGAAGAAGCGGCCAGCGAGGTCCCCGACTGGTTGACCGCGCGCATCGAGGAAGAAGAAGTCCCCAGCGCCACGGACACACCAGACTGGCTGGCGGCGGAGGAACCCGTCGCAGAAGAACCGGCCCCCGAGTTTGAGGCCGCCGCACCGCCCCCGCCGCAGCCGGAACCGGAGCCGGAGGTGGTCGAGCCAGCCGCCCAGGCATCGCTGCCGGAGGGTGAACTGTTCGCGCAGTATCGCCAGCGGCTCGAAGCGGACCCCGGCGATCACGCCAACCGGCTGGCGCTGGCCCGGGCGCTGCGCGCCAACCAGCAGCTTGACACCAGCCTGGATCACTACGAGGTGTTGATTGACGCCTCTCAGTTCCTGGAAGACGTGTCCAGCGATCTGGCCGACCTAGCCGACGAACATCCCGAGCGCCCCCGGATGCGCCGGCTGCTGGGCGACATTTACATGCGACAGGGGAAGCTGCAAGAGGCACTCGACTCGTATCGCAGCGCGCTGGATCATCTGTAGCAGCGCGGCGGCGAGTCGCCTATAATGGTGCGTTAGGTTAACAAGTGGGCTGGGTTTGCACACCCGGCCCCCTTATTGTGTATCGTCGGAACATCTAGGAGGACTTGTGGAACGCACACTGATCATCATCAAGCCAGATGCCGTACAACGCGGCCTGATCGGCGAAATTATCCGCCGCTTCGAAAATCGCGGACTGCGGATCGCGGGCATGAAGTTTATGCAGATCAGCCCCGAACTGGCCGCCGAACACTATGGCGAACACAAAGGTAAAGGGTTTTACCCGTCATTGATCGATTACATCACATCGGCCCCGGTCGTGGTGATGGTACTCGAAGGCAAAGAGACCGTTAAGATCGCGCGGAAGACCATCGGCGCGACCAAACCGATCGAATCGTCTGGGGGCACCATCCGGGGCGATTTCGGCGTGGAAGTTGGGCGGAATCTGGTCCACGGGTCGGATGGGGTGGAAAGCGGCGAAAAAGAAGTCGCGTTGTTTTTCGACCCGGACGAACTCATCGACTGGACACGCGACACCGACCGGTGGATTTTTGAGGACTGACTACCGGGGTGCTGAGATAGCGCGAGATGTCGTTGTGACATCTCGCGTTTGTTTTTTCGGATTGTATTCGTGGATGGCTACTGAATGCGAACCATCACCGGGGCTTCGCGCCACAACCCTTCGAGATCGTAGTATGTACGCTTGGCTGGCAAAAAGGCGTGCAGCACGACATCACCGTAATCCATCAGGACCCATCCCCCGGAGGCGGTACCCTCCACCCGCCAGGGACGGATGTCGTAATTGTGCTTCATCTCTTCCTCAACGTGGTTGATGATCGCCTTAAGCTGGCGGTCGCTCCCCCCGGTAACGATCACAAAGAAATCCGTCACCGGCGAGACTTGCCGCATATCCATCAGCACCACGCTTTCGCCTTTTTTGTCCGACGCCAGGTCCACAATCGTTCGGGCCAGTTCTATTGGTTCCAGTTGTGTCATCTCCATGTGTTTTACCATCATGCTGCCATTTTAACATGCCTGCCGGGGTTATGCACGCAGCGGGGCATGGAAGAGCTGCGTATATTCCGCGCCGGTCGGCTTCAGTTCGCTGCGGATCAGGCTGACACCATCGACCGGCAGCGTATAGCGATCCGGCGTTGCAGCACTGGTAACCAACGCGCCCACTTGTTTTACGACGTTACGCTTGGCCCCCCGCTTGACACGGCCCAATGTCAGGTGCGGATGGAAGGGGCGGTCCTCGGTAGGATAGCCTAGCGGCGCGATGTGCACCTCGACCGCGTCGCGCAGCTTCAACAGCCGTTCGGCCTCATCCTGGAGGCCAATCCACAGCACGCGCGGGCGTTTGGCGCTCGGGAAACAGCCCAGCCCCCCGGCAGTCAATTCGAACGCCGCATGTCCCTGGACCGCCTCTTGCAGGGCCTTTTGCAGCGTCTCCCGGCGCAGCGCGGGCACATCCCCCAGGAATTTGAGCGTGAGATGGATGCCTTCTGGACGGACCCAGCGCACGGTGCGCGGCGGGACATCTTGCTTCAGGGACTCCTGGATGTTATGCAGTTCGGTCAGCAGCGCGGCGGGCAGTTCGACGGCAATAAACAAACGCCATATATCAGACACGATGGTATTTCCTTTGCGACAACCATTACAACGGGCATTCACTCGTCGAGTATACCGGGTCGCCTACCGGGCCACAATTGTGAGGCCACAGCATCTTGTTGTACAATGATTCCATCACTTAGTCTGTGCAGCGCAGGGTTAGGAGATCTGATGGCGCAAGAACAAGCCAAACAACTCCTCCAGCAAGGAATAGCCGCCGCTCGGGCGCAGCAGCACGATCAAGCGCGCGATCTGCTCCGGCAGGCGATCCGCATGGATCCCCAAAACGAGACGGCCTGGCTATGGTTGAGCAGCGTGGCAGCAGATGACAAAGAACGGCTTTTTTGTCTGAAGCAACTGCTATCGATCAATCCCAAAAATGAGCACGCCATCAAAGGCTTACAGGCGCTCGGTGTACAGGCGGGCGAGGAAGCGAAGCCCACCGGCCCCAGCACCACCGTGCCGCAGCTTGATGACGAAAAATACGCGCGGGTTCAACAGACAGCGGAAGCATTTATGCGCCGCTACAACCCGCAGCCCGTCGATCATCTGGGCATTGAATGGACCTCCAAACGCCGCCGCCGCTACGGCGAGAAAGGGGCCACCCGTCTGCGCCAGATGGCCTACGCCGGGGCTGCCCTGGCAGTCATTGTAGTGGCAGTGCTCGCCTACGTGGTGGTCTCCGGCATTACACAGGGCGACGAAGGCACCGAAGTCGCCGGCGTTCAGACCGCCACATTCCCGCCCACGGCCACGATGACGGCCACCGCCGGCGGCCCGACGCCCACTCCCTTCGAGAATTTAATTGTGCAGGCCACCCCGACCGCGCCAGCGGCACTCCCCCAAGGCAATCAATACCCGACGCCCACTGAGATCTATCCAAGACCTATCGTGGGGGACATCAGCGGCAGAGCGGACCTGGATACAGCGATCGATCTGTATTCTATCGGGGACTACGACGACGCGCTGGCCCTCCTGGAGGCGATCGACGACCAGAGCAAAGACTGTTTCCCATCCGTGACGTTCTACCAGGCGATGATCCTGATCGAGCAAGGGAACTACAGCCAGGCGAACAATCTACTAAACAAGGCGCGCACCACCCAGGTCCCCTATCCGGCCTCATCGTGCCACAACAAAGAACTGGTATGGGCTGTCTCCGGGTATCTAAGCTATCTGCGTGATGACTTCGACCAGGCTATCGCGTTCAGCGAAAAAGCGCTTGAAGGGGATTCGGAACAGGTGAAAAACCAGAATCCCGATGCGGCGGTCGAAGGCGACCCGGATGTCGTGCTGGCGTGGTTGACGCTGGCCCAGGCGCAGTTTGAACGCGGCCAGATCGACGCCGCCATCGACACGGCAGACCGGGCGTTGCAGCGCCATCCGGCAGATGTGCGCTTGCTGCTGATACGCGCTGAGATCGAGCTTGCCCAGGCGGAAGCCCAGCCGACCATCGCCCGCTACCAGAGCGCGCTGCGGTACATCGGCCAGGCGTTGTACGTCAACCCGACCTTGCAGCCTGCCCTGCGCTATCAGGCCGAAATTTATCTGGCGCTGGCCCGGCTGCCTGGGTCCAGGCCGCAGCAGCTCCAATACTACGGGCTGGCGGTGCGCAGCGCGCAAACCCTGCTGCTGTACTATCCCGGCGACCCGCTGGGACACTGGTATCTGGCCCGGGCGCGGCGCGGTGAAGGCAACGACGATCTGGCGCTGCAAACCCTCAACCGCTTGCTGGCCGCCGAGGACAGCCTGCCAGGCGACGAGCCAGAGGTCCAGCAAGCCATCGGGCAGGCGTACTTGCTGCGCGGGGAACTACACTACGAGCACGGACGTTTGCAGCAAGCCTACACCGACCTGAGCGCGTACGGCTTGCAGCATACCGGGGACCGGGCCACCTGGGAGAAGCTGACCCAGATCACGCTGACCCTGGCCAACCACTACGACGCGCTCAGCGCCGCCGACCGGCTGCTTGATATCGAACCAAGCAACAAAACGTACCGGCTTTGGAAGGCGCGCGCCCAGGCCCACATCGCCGCCGAAACGTGCGATCCCGGGGCGACACAGTTCGCGTGTGAGGAGTATGACGCGCTGCTGGCTATCTTGCGCGATAACACGTTCCTCACCGACCTGAGCGGGGATCGGCTGGCGGAGGCGTACTCGTATCGCGCACAAGCCCGCTACTGGGACACCCTGCGCGATCTGCGCACAGCCGGGGACGAACCGGACTATGCCATCTTGCAAACGGCCTATTCGCAGGCATTGGCGGATATGAACCAGGCCCTATCAATGCGTGATACCGCGCTGGATCACTACTATCGCGGGTTGATTCTCGATCAACTGGGGCAGTTGGCCCAGGCGCAGGCCTTGGACGGCCCCCTTGCCGGGGACGCGCCGGCAGCCACACCGGTGGGCGATGCAGATGATGCCCCGCTGCCGGTTGGTGACGGTGGGGAAACCTACTTTGCGCGGGCAGCGGTCGATTACGAGTGGTTGGTGTATTGGGATACGTTCTATGCGTACCCCTTCGCCAACTATGTCTACCAGCGTCTGGAAACGTTGAAACCGGAAGCCCTGGTCACGCCCACGCCAACCGCCACCGCCATCCCGGAACGCACCGCGACACCGGCCACCCCAGAGCCAGAAACCCCGCCGCCGGACGTCACGCGCACGCCCCAGCGCACCGGGACCGCCGCCACTCCGGCAGCGACGCTCTCCGTCGTAACGCCATCGACCGTGACGCCGACCGTGGAGACGCCGGCAGCCGTCACGCCTACCACCGGGGCAACGCCGAGCGTGACCCCGACCCTGGCCGGGACCACCTCGCCATCCGCGCCGCCGCTGCCATAAGCCAGCGTGGCTAAACAAAACAGCCGGGCGATATCCAGCAGATGTCGCCCGGCTGCTATTTTAGCGGTATGCGGCTTGCACTGTTACGCCGGATTGGGGCTTTCCTGGATGTGCTCCCAGGCGGCACGCACCCCTTCGAGCACGCGCGGGTCTTCCGGCACGTCGCCATAGCGGACGGCAATATAGGCTTCGGTAATGCGCTGGATATCGGCATCGCAGTCAGGGAACGCGCGCCGCAGATCGTGGCGATATTCGTACGGCGTCTCCGACGACACCCGCGGATAGCCCCGCTTGCCGGCCAATCGTTCCATGCGCGCGTACAGGCGGCGAATAGTCATTGCAGCGAACAGTTCGCGCCCCAGCCCGAACTGGCGGAACAGGCCCAGTGCATCGGTCAGGCGGCGCCAGCCATCACGCAACTGCTGCCGCAGGTTGCCGACGACTTCGCTGGTGCCGATGTTTTCGCGCTCTTCCCCCTCCAGGCTTTCGTTGGCGCGGCGCATCAGGAACAGGAACCAGAAGAAGGCCAGCACGATCAGCCCCATGATCACCATGATGATGCCGATCAGCACGTTGCGCACGACCGCCATGATATCCTGGATGAGCGAGGACTCGTCGCCGGTGCTGTCATCCGGCTGCGGTTCCCGGTCGCTCGATTCCCCGATGGTGATGCGTGTTTCGGGCATCTCGTCGGGCATCGCTTTGTCGGCGACCTCAAAGGCTTTCTGTGACGCCAGGAGGATCGGGGCGGCGATCAGCCCTGCCGCCATCGCCGCGCCTTCGCCGACCTCGCGCGTGACCGCGCGGATCGCGTCCGTTTCCACGCCAACCAGCGACGTTGCCAGCAGGTGCCCGAACAGCGTCAAGAGCAGCGCAATGCTGATCAGCGACACCAGCCAGCCCCGCCCAAAGACGGTCCGCTGGTGGGGCCGGTCCAGGTACAGGCTGTTGGCACGCGCCAGGCTGGTTGCGATCAGGCCGAAGAAAAAGAAAAACGGCACCAGCGTCAGGATGTTGGTGCGCAGCATGTGCTGCCCAAACAGCAGGGCCAGGATGAAGCCCAGGATGCCCAACCGCAGGCCGAAACTGGCGCGGACCAGGGTGATGTAGCTCTGGCCCAGGTAGGACCCGCGCCACCACAGCCAGAAGACCCACAGCAGCACTACCGGCCCCGCCGGAAAGCGCGTTCCCCCCTCAAAATCGAACAACACAGCCAGCGTCAGCTCTCCTTCGCCATTGTGGACGGCGGCCAACGCCGGGGTGGCGGCGACAGTAATGCCGGCGGCCATGCCCATCAACACCAGGCTCAGCGCCATTTGCCGGTTGGCATTCATGCGCCGGTGATGCATCCAGCGCGTCACGACCATGCTGGGCAGCAGGTGCACGACACACAGCCCCAGGGCAGCGGTCAGGGTGATGTCCAACACCAGCTTGAGCGTGATGGCCGCCCAGGGGGCCAACCACAGCGCGGACATCCCAATGACGGCGAGATGGAGATATTCCTGGCGGCGGTTGACACGACGCGGCTTTGTGGTGGTCGAGTCTTCAGCCGGGACGATCAGGTTTCTCAGCATGTTGGCCCTCTTTTTCTTGGGAACGGCGCAGCAAGTAGCGCTGGCGCGAGGTTAAACTGGCGTAGTAGTCGTCGACATCCTCTTCGGTAGCTCCTGCCTCACGCGATGGCGGCGGCGGGACCTCCTGGATCGGCAAGTGATAAGTGATCACGCCGGGCAGGTAGCGCGGCTCGTCCTTGCCCAGCACAATGAGCGCCATCCGGCGGCCACTGTCGCGCAGCCGCATGATGCTCGCCGCGATGGCGTCATTCATGAACGGGGTAATCGCCACCAGCGTCGCGCCCCAGGCCAGCCGGGGGCTTTCCTCGATCAGAAAGCGGTCAAAGGGGCTGGACACAAAATAGCTGACGGCGGCCAGCGCCTCCAGAATTTGCCCTAGCTGCTCGCGGCTTTGGCTGGGCGGGATGCGGAACGGCTGATCGGCGTGCGCCAGCGTGCCATTCGCCGCCACGCCCACCGAGTGCCCTTCGTCCAGCCCCCATTTCGCCAGCGAAGCCGCCACCTCCATCTCGTACTCCAACATGGCGGGCCAGGTGCCGCGCCAGTGCTGCTCGAACGTGGCCACGTTCAGGCAGAAGATGGTGCGCTGGCTGCGGGTCGGCTCGTAGACGCGGGTTTGCAGCGCCCCGGTGCGCGCGGTGGCCTTCCAGTGGATGTGACGGAAGCTGTCCTGCGGGCGATAATCGCGGATGCCCATCGTCCGGTTCGGGTCCTCGAACAGGCGGCGCTGCACACGCTTGTCGCCGAACGGGTCCTTCAATGGCAGCCCCAGCTCTGGCAGTGTGCGGATGCGCGGATAGACCACCAGCACCTCGTGGCGGTCTTCCAGCTTGAGCTTACGGTCGAACAGGCTGAAGGGATCGCCCGCCACAAAAAACGCCGGGCCGATCTCGTAGATCCCACGCGCCCGCGCCATAATCGTCATGCGGCGGCGCACACGCTCGTACCAGCGCAGCGAGTAAGTGTTGATCAGAAAGCCGATCTCCGGGTCGTGCTCGGCGGTGGTCAGCGCCGAGTCATCCGTCGGGCTGACCGGCTTGGGCCATTCGTCCTCCACCTGAAGCCAGGACAGGGGCAGCAGTTTTCGATTTTCGACCGCGATCTGAACGTCCAGGTTTTCGTCGGGGAACAGCCGCCGGTACGGAAATTCGCGCCGGTACACAATGCCGCGCAGCGAACTGCGGCTCCACAGCCAGGCGGCCAACAGCACGACGACCTGGAACGCCACGAGTGCCATCAACTCCGGGATTTGCGCGTAGATGGCGATCAGCAGCACGATCACCGCCAGGTTCAGCCAGCGATGGTCGATCAAGGCCCGCAAGGTATCGCCGCGCTCCTCAATGGGCTGGTGGCCAAGCTCCTTGCTTTCCGGATCGTCGAAATCGAAAAAGCTCATGTTTCCTCCACCGGCACCGGAATCGTGTCCACCAGATCGCTCACGACGTCCTCTGGACGACGACCACGCAGCCGGGTTTGCGGGTCGATGTGGATGCGGTGCGTCAGGATAAACGGCGCGAGATATTTCACATCATCCGGCAGCACGAAATCACGGCTATGAATCGCGGCGCGGGCCTGGGCGGTGCGATACAGCGCCAGGGTCGCGCGCGGGCTGGCCCCCAGGTCGATCTCGTGGTGGTTGCGTGTCTCCCGAATGATGGTCACGATGTAGTCCTGCACGGCCTCGGCGACGTGGATCTCGCGCACCTGCGCGATCAAGTCCGTGATCGCCTCCGGGTCGGTCACCGCTTCCAGGGTGTCCAGTGGGTCCTGGGTACGGAAGCGCAGCAGAATCCGGTGTTCCTCTTCCTCGGTGGGATAGCCAATTGCGGCACGCATCAAGAACCGGTCAAGCTGGGCCTCCGGCAGCGGGAACGTCCCTTCGAGTTCGATGGGATTCTGTGTCGCCATCACCAGGAAAGGCCGGGGCAGCCGCCGCGTGACCCCGTCGATGGTCATCTGGCGTTCCTGCATCCCCTCGAGCAGTGCGCTTTGTGTGCGGGGCGTGGCGCGGTTGATCTCGTCGGCCAGCACCACCTGGCTCAAGATCGGGCCAGAGCGAAATTCAAACTCCTGCGTTTTCTGGTTGAAGAAATTGACGCCGGTCACATCGCTGGGCAGCAGGTCCGGCGTAAACTGGATGCGGCGGAACGTACAGCCCAGCGACGCGGCTACCGTCTTGGCCAGGGTGGTCTTGCCGGTGCCGGGCACATCTTCCAGCAGCACATGGCCTTCGCTCAGCACGGCGATCATCATCAGGTCGATCACGTCATCTTTGCCGACAATAACACGCTTGATATTGTCGCGTACACGGGCAGAAACATCTGCAATCATGCAAGTCCTCATTTCACAACCGCTGTTTGCGGCGTAGGTTCCAGGGTATACCCAATCCGCCGGGCTACCGGTTCACCCCATCGCCCATAGTATTATACGGGCGGCCAGGGATGATTTGGCCCGGGACCGGGTTTGGGATACTGGCGGGTTTCCAGCAAGTTCGCGATACGGCGCAGCAAGGCGTCGATTTCGGTTGGGGTCAGCAGCGCGGCAAGCTGCTGGCGCAGATCGCTGCCCGCCGTTTCGAGCTGGTGGCAAAGCGTGCGGACCGGGGCCAACAGCGCCGGCGCGACTTGCTCCCCGGCGAATTCCCAGATCACGGTGCGCAGCTTGGGCACCGGGTGGAAGGATAACCCGTGATCGATACTCCACAGCCTGTCCTGCGCATCGCGCAGCAGATGGCCGCCCTTGCGGTCGGCATTATTGATCACATAGTCGAAAGCTGCCACCTGCCGCAAGCGGATGACGAAGCGATCCTCCAGATTGAAGTAATTGATCTGCGGGTCATGCTCAATGAACAACTGCAAAGACCCGATGCCGTGCGGCCCGTCACGCAGCACGGTCGGCGGCACAAACTGCCACTCCAACGCCTGCGATACGTGGTAGGCGGCCACCTCGCGCTGGCACAAGGTGCCGTCCGGAAAATCCCAGAGCGGGCGCTCGCCCCGGCGGGGCTTATAGACCGCCGTCGCCGTCAGTGGGGGATCGCTGTCGAGATCGGTCACCGTCACCAACGCCGCATAGTTTGATCCCCAACGCATCACCCCGTGCAATTCATTGATGGCCCCTTTGGCCAGCAAGCGCATGGCACGGCCAACATCATTCGGATGTTCGTTATCAGCAGAATGGTGATCGTTGGGCTGTGAGGTCATCAGGTCCAGTAGTAGATGATATGACCGTTGCTTTTGGCGTCTGGTCGTCCTTGCTTGACAATGGTACGGGTATGCTCGCTGAGCGCGCGCATTTGCTCGCGGGACCCCCACATGCGGACAAGTTGCGGGGCGGGAGCATCCAGATCGGTATCCACCTCGTCTGCTTCAATGTTCACCAGTTCTTGGGCAACCAGCATCACCTTATCGCGCTCCTCGTCATAACCGAGGCCCATCTGCGAAACGCGGAACAACGGCTCGATGGGATCGCGCAGCGACATATCCCAGTGCGCACTGTTGACGTCCTGCTCCGGCTGCGCCGGATGTTTTTCGTTCAGGTCGTCAAGCAGTTCCTGGAGCGCTTCGGCCAGGGCACGGGCCTGTTCTTTTTCGAGAATCAGGCTGATCAGACGCTCACCCTGTGCGGCCTGCAGGTGGAACAAACGACGTCCCTTTGGCCCGACAGTTCCTATTGTCACAAAATCAACAGGATCAAGGATGATTTCAGAATCTGGCATAATGCTAGCTTACCTTTCCAGACGAGCAGGCTTAATCGCCCCGGTTAAACGTAGATTTGAGCCACTGCCACCATCCATCCGGTTGGGGAGGGGACGGTGGGGGGGGAGGTAAATGGCTGGTGTCGTTGATGCAGCGAATATAGGGCCGGTCCATCCCCAGGTAAATGATCGACAACGAGGCTGGCGAAATATCCAGCCGTTGGTATAAGTCCAGATGCATCCCCAGGTAATGCGCCAGAATGAGCTTGATGATGTCGCTGTGGGCGACCACCACCACCTGCTGCTTGGGATAACGCGGGATCAGCTCTTCGAGCGCATTCACAGCGCGCATTTGGGCCTGGCGAATCGTCTCCCCGTCCGGGAACTGGACCCGGCTGGGATAGTTCTGCACGGTGGACCACAACTTGTGCCGGTGCAGCGCGCTCAGCCTGGCTCCCTGCCATTCACCATACCGCACTTCACCGACACCGTCGAGCACGGTCACGTTCAGCGCGGCGTGATGGGCGGCAATCGCTTCGGCGGTCTCCATCGTGCGCTCCAGCGGGCTGGCGAAAATCGCCGCCAGCTTCACTTTAGCCAGGCGCTCGCCGGTGGCTGCCGCCTGGTTGCGCCCGTGTTCGTTCAGCCTGACATGGGGGGTCCACCCGGCCAATCTGCCGGTGTTGACCCAGTCATTGACTGCGTGTCGTATCAACAAAAATTCTGTCATAGATTACCCTTTTCCCGATATCAATGCAGATAATAGCATAAAGCCCTGGTGCATCCTACTCTGAGTAGCTCTGCAGAATAGCGTGATCCTGGGCTTTCTGGCCCTCACCCTAAATCCCTCTCCCTGAGGGATGAGGGCTGCATGTGCCGCTCCGTAGTCCTGCCCTACTCCGGCGCAGCATGATTATATTCTTTTTTTATTGCAAACTCTGGCAGAGTGGACTACTGTTATGGAAATTTAATGGGGCATCGTGGACGGTTGTGCATCATGGATCCATTACAATTGAAGGCGCTTCAACGCTGGCATGACGTCTCACATGAGGGCCTTCTGGTCGTCGATGTCGACGGGCAGGTGCGCCTGGCAAATTCCCGTTTTCAGGAACTGTTCAAGTTATCGGGCATCCCCCGAAGTGTCGATGATCTGCTGCGACAAACCCGCTTCCTGGTGCCTGAGCTCCCCGCGCTGCTGACGTTCGACGACCACAGCGCACAGACCCGCTGGGGCAGCCTGCGCATGCAGGGACGCTCGGCAGGACGGCTCAACTGGCAACAGGAAATCATGCGGGAACAGGACCAGGTGCAGGGCCTGTTCACCATCTTTCGCGACACAACAGCCCTGGTCGGCCAGCCGGAACTGGACAAGCAGGCGTTTTTGAGCATGATCTCCCACGATTTGCGAACCCCCCTCAGCACGATTCTGGGCTTCGCTGAGTTGTTGTCCAACAACCGCGCCAGTTTATCCGACGCCGAACAAACCGAATTTTTGGGCCACATCATCAAAAACGCCAACCAACTCAGCCGGTACACACAGATCGCGCTGGACATCATGTATCTGGAAGCTAATCTGCAAGATTTCGAACTGCACCCCGTACTGTTGCCTCGCTTCGTGAAGCATTGGCTCAGCGATGCCTGTCATCGTTTCCCAGCCCAACAACTTGTCTTGCAGAATGATGCCCCTGCCGATCTGTCACTCGTACAGATTGCCCCGGCTGCGCTGCACAAAATTTTGTTTATCCTGGCCGAGTTTTCCCTCACCGAAAGCCCCGCCGATATCCCGGTCACCATTCGGCTGAACCAGGACAACTCCCAGGCCCACATCCTGCTGCAGCACCAGGCCCCCAACCTGCACGCGACCGAGATCGCCACGCTGTTCCGCCTGATGAATCCCCGCGATCTGAGTGAAGCCGGACGGCCCCAATTGCACCGAATGCAGCTTTACGTCGCACATCTGCTGGCCGAACGGCAGCAGGGCGATTTGACGCTGCGCGCGCAAGAGGATAACCTGTATCAGATCGACCTGGCGCTGGCGTTGGCCCCACCCGACACATCCTGACGCCTCTGGATGGCTGATGCTTGACACAAACCGGGTCTATCAGTAAGGTTACGGCTGTCTTGGTCGCTAGCTTGAAGTGGAGTGGTGTGTATGAGTCGTGTTGTCGATCCCAACAGCCCCGGCAAGATTCGGAACCAGCTCCGCCGCACATCGGCGGAACTGCTGCGGCATCTCAGCCAGAAAAGTGAACTGGATGACGAAGCCAAAGACATGGCCGCGCTGTTGGTGTTCTGCCTGCGGGAGATTTATGAAGGCATCGAATCCTCTGCCGAGTCGTGGGAAAAGCGAGACTATTGGGTCAAAGCCGAGCAACTGCGCCAGCGCTGGTCGTGGTCACAGGATGCGGCGAACAAGCTCGAGAAGCTGATTCGCTCCGAGTCCTGGAACACCTTACCCGTCACGATGGCCGGGCTGTTCGAGCATTTTTCCGACATCAAAGTCACCAAATTCACGCGCAAGCCGATCATGTGGCGCGGTGCCCATGCGCGGCTGGTCGAGGAGTTCGAGAGCTAGCGCGCGCCAAAGTGCGCCTCGATGCAGGGGATGGTGCGGTCATAATCTGGGATCCAATAGCCGCCCCGCACTTCGATCACATCTGCGCCCTGCAAGGCCCGGTGTTTGCGGGCAGACCGGCCCCATAACGCCGCCGGGCCGAGCCTGAGCATGTCCCGCTGCGTTAAGCCGGTGTCTGTATAGCGGTGCAGGGCGTGCTCACCGTCCATGTGTTGTTTCCCCGGTGCAAAGTAAAGCGCCATCGTCCCGCGGTCCTGGGTGGGATAGCGCGTGTCTGTGATGGCCGCCAGGACGTCGATCTCCACCCCGCCCACCGCGTCAACCAGTTCCACAAACGCCCCAAAATCCAGCCGGATAACATGGTAATGGTATACAGGATGGCGACGCACCGATGCGCTGGATGGTAAGCTGGCCTAAACGATGCTGGCTTTCTATAATCTGAATGGCTGTGCCGAACATTAACTGAATTTGGAGCGCACTTTGTCTGTTGAGGAGCTGTTTTTTACCCTCGTTGTATACGTCATCCTGGCGATCATCGTGATGGCTGCCAACTATGCGGACCAGGAACGCCATGCCCCGATGCGGACGGCGGTATTCATCGCGTTAGGGCTGCTCAATGCGCTGATTGTACTAAACAGCGTGGTGACCCTGGCCGCCGCCTATGAGCCAGAGTTAGCCTCTGGCGTGGATGCACCAGGAAAAGCCTCCGCGATTGTCGCCTTCATCGCGTCTGTGCTGTTGGCCGGCGTCACCACCGCTTTGTTTTCTCGCCGCGTGCGCGAGACGACGACCGTGCTCTTCCCCGATTACCAGGGCGATACCACGCCACATCAGCAGCCGGACATTAATCGGGAAACCAATGGCGGCGGGGCGGTGTCGCCCGAACTCCAGCCCAAACCGGAAGATACGCCGCTGTTCCCCCAAATGCTGAACTATTATACCACCGAAGCGATGGCGGTCCCGCGCCCCTCTGCCGAGGAACCGACCCCGCCGCCCACGCGCAGCACGGAGTCGGGCGAGGGGTACCAGGTGCGCGGGTTCAACACCCGGTCGACGGTGCACATGGTCGCGCTGATCTTTTGCCTGTACTTGCTCGGGATGCAGTTAGTCTCGTTTGTGCTCGGCGGCGGGCTGGAAGGCGTCGCCGAAGACTTCGCCGGCGGGCTGTCGGCGCTGGACCTGATCGCCAACGGCCTGCCACAGGTGATCATTCCACTGCTCGGCGTGGGGATCGGGCTGCGGCGCAGCTGGTCGCAGACGCTCAAGCGCCTGGGTCTGGAGCGTCCCAGCCTGGAAGGCGTGGGGGTCGCCATCGCCATCACGTTCGCCTTGCTGATGTTTGTCGGGCTGGTGGTGGGCATCTGGCAGGCGGTGGTCCCCGAAGATATCTTCGAGGAACAAACCGAAGCCTCTGACGCCCTGACGGCCAACATCGACACCCTCGGCATGGCGCTGCTGCTGGCGACGTCGGCAGCGGTCGGCGAGGAGATCGCGTTTCGCGGCGCGCTGCAACCGGTGTTCGGCTTCTGGCCGACGGCGGTGCTGTTCGCCCTGACGCATTTGCAGTACACCCTGACGCCCGCCTCGGCGATCATTCTGGTAGTCGCGGTCGCGTTCGGGTGGATCCGCCAGCGTTACAACACCACCGTCGCTATCCTGACGCACTTTTTGTACAATTTCATCCCGCTGGCGCTGTCGATTCTGTATTCCGAAGAAGCGCTGCTGAATTTGATACTATGACCGTTCAGGATGTCCATATCGACAGCCAGGCGCTGGACCGCCGCATGTGCGTGCGGATGGTGCTGCCGCCGGACTACAACATGGCACGCTCAGCTCCCTACCCGGTGCTGTATTTTCTGCACCCCTGGGGACTTGATCCGCGCTATATCACCAAAAAGCTGAACATCCACGCCCACCTGGCGCACGGCGTCAAGGCCGGGACGCTGCCGCCGCTGGTGATCGCGCTGCCGACCGGCTACCGCAGCTTTTACGTCAACGCCGCCGATCCGCCTGGCCATGACTGGTCGCCGGTTGTCGCCTCGAACGAGCAGTTCTTCCAGAACGCACTGGAGCAGTACGGGCAGTATGGAGATTATCTGCAGCGCGAGGTGATCCCGTACATCGAGGCGCGCTGCCATGTGCGCACCGACCGGGCCGGGCGCGCGATTGGCGGCATTTCGATGGGCGGCGCGGCGGCAGCGGTGCACGGCTTTCGCGATCCGGGGGCGTTTTGCGCGGTGGGCATCCACAGCCCGGCCCTGTTCGGCGGACCACCGGACAACAACGGCCCACCCTGGATTTTCGGGCTGGACCGTGCCAGCTTTGCGCGGCGCAACCCTGCCGACGTGGCCCGCAGTCTGTCGCCAAAAAATCAGCCCAGGATTTACCTGGACTGTGGCGACGAGGATTCGATGCTGGAACAGGTCCGGTACTTGCACCGCGCGTTGGCCGCCGGCGGCATCACGCACGAATACGCCATCGTCCCCGGCGGACACGACAAAACCTACTGGGAGCCGCGGATGCCGGAATATCTGGCGTTTTACGCGCGCAGCTGGTCCTAACCGGCGTGCTCCTGCTTTTCGCCGTTGCGCCGGGGGACGATGTGATGCTCCCGGCAGCGCGCCTCGTAGGCTTCTGACGCACCGACCATGATGATCGGATCGTCATAATCGGCGGGTTCGCCATTGACGAGGCGTTGGGTCCGGCTGGCATCTTCCCCGCACACCATGCAGATCGCGTGCAGTTTCTGGACTTCATCAGCATGGGCCAGCAGCGCCGGGATCGGGCCGAACGGCTCGCCGCGAAAATCCATGTCGAGGCCGGCCACGATGACGCGCATCCCCTGATCGGCAAGTTGCTCGACGATGTGCGTCACGTTCTCGTCGAAGAACTGGGCTTCGTCTAGCGCGACGACGGTCGTCTCCGGCGCGACACGCTCCAGGAGTTCCGCCGAATCAGCCACCGGGATCGCCTCGAACGCCATGCCGTTGTGCGACTTGACGTGCTCCACGCCATAACGGTCGTCAATTTGCGGCTTGAAGACCTGGACATTCTGTTTGGCAATCACGGCCCGCCGGATGCGGCGGATCAGTTCCTCGGTTTTGCCGCTGAACATACTGCCGCAGATCACCTCAACCCGCCCGGTATGATGTCTCATGCCGTCTACTCCTTATGCGTCCCGTCCATACCAACCCCACAGCAAAAGGGCAGGTCGCTGTGGATCACGCCTGCCCTGTAGAGCCTACCCCGTAAAAGTGGGCTTACTCTTCTTCCTGGTATTCGGGGATTTCATAGCCACGCGCGCGCAGCAATTTCTTTGTGTCGGCCAGAATCTTGCGCCCGATGCCGGAGATGTCCAGGATCGCCTGATCGCCGCCTTCTTCCCAGCGCGCCAGCAGATCGCCGATCACCTCAATCCCATTATCAATAAAGATATTGGTGTAGCGGGTGCCGAGGTCCAGATCAGAAATCGGGACGTCAGGGGAGGTGCGCTCTTGTTCGCGGGTTTCCATTTCGACCAGGCGCTCGTCGCGCACCCGCAGACGCTTCATGAAGCGGTCGACCTGCCCCTCGGTGTCGACAATACGCTGCTCACCCGTGTAGAAGGGGTGGCAGGCCGAGCATATGTCCGTGCGGATTTCCGGCACGGTCGAGCCGACGGTCCAGGTGTTCCCGCACGCGCAGATCACGCGCGCTTCGGGATGCCATTCAGGATGAATACCTTCACGCATTAGATTTATCAACCTTTCCTGCCACGTTTCCCTCGTGCTGAGGGGGATGCGTAGCGGCTGTCTTGCTGTTATTGTACTTTTTCCGGAAGTTCAGAGTATACGCTGATCCGCTTCCGTCCGCGTGCGAACTTCTCGAATACAACGAAGCCCTCTTGTTTGGCAAAAATCGTGTGGTCACGCCCCATCCCCACATTCTCGCCGGGGTGGAATTTGGTGCCACGCTGCCGGACGATGATGTTGCCCGAGATCACGTACTCGCCGCCAAACCGCTTGACGCCGAGGCGTTTGCTTTGACTGTCGCGACCGTTGCGGCTGGAACCGCCACCTTTTTTGTGTGCCATGTATGTGTACTCCTCTACTTACGCCCCTGTAATGCTGTCAATGCGCAGCCGTGTGAAATACTGGCGGTGTCCCCGGCGGCGACGATAGCGTTGCTTCGGGATGTACTTCCAGACGAAAATCTTGCGACCACGCGCCTGCTTGACGACGGTGGCCTTGACTACCGCCCCATCAATGACGGGTTGGCCGATGACTGTCTCACCATCATCGGGTTTCACCAATAAGACGTCCGATAGTTCGATGGCTTCCCCTTCATCGTGGGGCAACCGCTCGACATCGATCTCTTGTCCAGGTTCCACGCGGTACTGGCGTCCGCCAGTCCGTACTACTGCGTACATATTGGGTTTGCTCCAATCTTCGCTTTTGCCACCACTAGTAACAGCCCGGCGGGCGTCCCAATGGGGAAAATTGGTGTTGATATCGACTGAGAAACTCTGATCTATGCCAGAGCAGAGGTATTATAGCGGCAGAGCAAGTCGGCGTCAATGGCGGTTAAGACGGGTAATCGCGGGCCGATCGTTGGTTTTCCAACCCCGCCTGAAGTATTATCCTGGAGCTAGGATCGACGGCAATCGAGGTGCTCATGCGTTCAAAACACATCATGCTGCTGTTGGCGCTGTGGGTCGGGGCCATGCTCGCAATGATCGGGGCGTGCTCGTCCGAATCGCAGCTAGAGCTGGATTCGGTCACGGCGCTGCCCACCACTACCCGCCCGCACACCCCACAGCCGACCTCGGTCGTCGTCAGGGACACGCCGTCGCCCACGCCTGCCGCCACGTCGCTGCCGGACAAAGCGTCGCCCACCGGTACGGACGTGCGCTACGATATCCAGGCCGTGCTCGACTGGCCGGCGCACACCGTGCAGGTGGAGCAGCAGGTGCACTTTCGGAATGACACCGCGTTTCCGTTGGACGAGATCATCTTCACCGTGGAGGTCAACCGCGAGCCGGAAGACTTCCAACTGCGGGAGGTACGGGATGCCGACGACCAGCGCATCACGGACTACGCGCTGGATGGGTCGCGGCTGACGGTGTTTTTCCCGGAGGCGCTGCCGCCCGGCGATGAAACAACGGTGACGCTCGACTACCGGCTGGCGATCCCGCAGATCGTCGACGGGTACCGCGAGGGGCACCTGGGCTACTGGGGCTACAGCGAACGGCAGATCAATCTGGGGCTGTGGTTCCCGCTGGTCGCCGCCTACGACGGCACCTGGATCACGCCGGCGTTCCACTGGGTCGGCGAGCATTTCCGGCTGCGGGCCGCCGACTTTACGGTCGAGCTGCACATCGACGAGGCCCCGGCAGGCGTGCGTGTCGCCGGGCCGGGAACGGTCGAAAAGGTCGACGCGCACACCTGGCGCTTTGCGCTGGACGGCGCGCGCGAACTGTCGATCTCGCTCTCCGAGCAGTTCAAGGTGCTGCGCAACACGTCGCCATCCGGGGTCGCGGTGGAATTGTATTACCTGCCCGTCGATGCTGCCGATGCCCCGCGCTATGCGCTGGACGTCGCCGTTGACGCGCTGGCGCTGTACGAGGAACTGTACGGCCCCTACCCGTACAAACGGCTGGTCGTGGTGCAGGGCGACTTCCCGGATGGCATGGAGTTCAGCGGGCTGGTGTTCGTCAGCGATCACTGGTTCGCCACCTGGAAGGAGCGTACGCGCAGTTGGTTGACGGTCATCACCGCCCACGAGATCGCGCACCAGTGGTGGTACGTGCAGGTGGGCAACGACCAGGGCATGACGCCCTACCTGGACGAAGCGCTGGCGATCTACAGCGAGGTGCTGTTTCTGGAACGCTACTATCCCAACGATATCGAATGGTGGTGGCAGTTCCGGGTCGACAAGTACGAACCGACGGGCTATGTGGACACGCCGATCTACGATTTCTACTCCCCGCGCGGTTATATCAACGCGATCTATCTGCGCGGCGCGTTGATGATGGAAGCCCTGCGGCAGGATATGGGCGACCCGGCGTTTTTCGCGTGGCTGCGCCGCTATGGGCAGTTGATGCACGGGCAGATCGCAGACCCGGTGGACTTTTGGGGTGCGATGCCGGACGAACAATACGCCGCCACCAAAGCCACCCGCCAGAAATATCTGCAACAGCCCGCCGTGCTGCCCCGCCAGTCCAGCGCGCTGCCCTAGCGCGCCGGATCGGGGTAATGGCGATAGGCGATGATGTGTTATAATGCGCCCGCTGTAATGACCGAACCATATGGCACACCCGAGGCGGACAAAAAACAATGACCAACTCGCACTATTTTCAAGACATGCTCATGAAGCTCCACCAGTTCTGGCGCGACCAGGACTGCGTGATCTGGCATCCGTATAACATCCAATTGGGCGCGGGGACCGGCAACCCGGCGACGCTGCTGGCGGTGTTGGGACCGGAACCCTGGCGCGTCGGCTACCTGGAGCCGAGCGTCCGCCCGGACGATGGGCGCTACGGCGAAAACCCGAACCGCATGCAGCTTTTCTACCAGTACCAGGTCATCCTCAAGCCGGACCCCGGCAACCCGCAAGAGTTGTTTCTCGCCAGCCTGGAAGCGCTGGGCATCGACCGGCGCAAACACGATATCCGCTTCGTCGAAGACAACTGGGAATCCCCGGCGCTGGGCGCGTGGGGGCTGGGCTGGGAAGTGTGGCTGGACGGGCAAGAGATCACCCAGTTTACCTACTTCCAGCAGGCGGGCGGGCTGACGCTCGACCCGGTCAGCGTCGAGATCACCTATGGCCTGGAGCGAATCCTGCTGGCGCTGCAAGGCAAGGACGCGGTGTGGGATATTGAGTGGAACGAGATGGTCAGCTACGGCGATCTGCGCCTGCAAAGCGAGATCGAAGCCTGCACCTATTATTTTGAGGTGGCCGATGTCGACGGACTCAAACAGACCTACGACGTCTACGAGCGCGAATCGGAGCGCGCGCTGGAAGCCGGGCTGATCATACCGGCTTACGACTACGTGCTGAAGTGCAGCCACCTGTTCAATGTGCTGGACACACGCGGCGCAATTGGCGTCACCGAGCGCGCGGCCTACTTCCGCCGGATGCGCGATATGACGCGCAGCGTCGCCCGCGCCTACGCCGCCCAGCGCGAAGCGATGGGCCATCCCCTGCTGGACAGCCCGCTGGACGACCTCGACGAAGACACGCTGCGGCTGTCGCGCGATCTGCCGCTGCTGGCCCCGACCGCGCCCGCCAATGTGCTGCTGGAGATCGGCACCGAGGAACTGCCGGCAGGCGATCTGGCCGATGCCCTGGCGCAGTTGGAGGACCGCGCGCCTGCGCTGTTCGACGAGCTGCGGCTGGCGCACGAGGGTATTCACATCATGGGCACGCCGCGCCGGCTGGTGG
>DAOTUD010000004.1:0-49146 GCA_034437275.1 Anaerolineae bacterium | reverse complement strand
CCAGGAGGAGATCAAGCTGCGCAGCGAGTTGAGCGCAGGGGCGATGCTGCTCCTGGATGAGAGTGCCGATGATAAAGCGGGCGACTAGCGCATATTGAATACTACGCTGATGTACCCGCCAAACAAGCGGGGCAAAAAAGCCAGGCAGGCCCGTGTGTTGTCGCCCAAAGCCTATCGTGTCGACCAACTGCGTCAGCATGACACCACCCACTGGCAAACCATCGACGTTCGGGCCAGCGAACGCGGCGTTGTGCGCCATGAGTTCGCCGTACAACGGGTTTGGACGGTCGGTGATGACTTGCGCGTGCGTGAAGAGCTGCTCCTGTTCCGCCGTGACGGGAAAAAAATGTACCTACACGCTGAGCAATGCGCCCTGCCATACGCCCATTGATGTGCTGGCGCGCCGTAAATCCCAGCGGTTTTTCGTCGAACGCAGCATCCAAGATGCCAAATCCGAGATCGGCTGGGATGAATTTCAGGCGACCAAATGGTTGGTCTGGGAACACCACCTCGCCATGACCATGTTGGCCCTCTGGTTTATTGCTGAAATCAAGCTCGATTGGGCGGCAGACCATGACCGGGACCCCGCCCTGCTGGATGCGTACGACGTCTCCGTTTTGCCTGCCTTGTCGGTGGCCAATGTGCGCACCATGCTCTGTGCGGCCATGCCCTTGCCCCAATTGTCGTCTTTGGGTGCCGCTGCCCTGGTCGTCAAACATCTGGATAACCGTACTCGCTTGCGTAAATCACGCCTGAAAAACTACCCAACCCGTTTGGGTTAAATGTGATATTGTCGAAGTATGAAAATGGATTTAGACACGGGATGAGAGCAAATGCTTGATCTGACGAAGCTTCAAACATTTCTGCATGTCGCGCAAAGCATGAACTTTTCCGAGGCAGCCACACAACTACACCTCACCCAGCCGACGATCAGTCACCACATCAAAATGCTGGAGCGCGACCTGGGGGTCGAGTTGTTTGAGCGCGCTAGCGGAGGGCTGCGCTTGACGGAGGCAGGGACTCTCTTGCTTCCTCGGGCGCGTAAGCTGCTGCATGAGGTCTTTGGCATCCAGCAGTTGATGGAGTCATTGGAAGATCGCATCGTGGGCCAACTGCGCATCGCGTGCAGCACCACGACGGGGAAGTACATCTTGCCGCAGTTTGCCGCGCGCTTCCACAAGCAGCATCCCGGGGTGGAGATCGCTGTCTTGCGCTGTACTTCGCCCCTGGTGGTGCCCCAACTGTTGAAGGAAGAAGCCGATCTGGGCGTCGTGAGCTACGATGCGTGCGGCGACGGCATGGAATGCCAGCAGTTTTTCAACGATCACATCATCCTGATTGTGCCCGCCAGCCATCCCTGGGCAGCCCGGCAGCTGATCGAGCCGTCCGACCTGGTGGAAACCCCCATGATCATCCGCGAACCGACATCAGGCACATACCGTGCCATGCTAGCCGAAATGGGCAAGCACAGCATCACCTTTGACGATATGGATATCTGTCTGGAAGTGGGTAACTCTGAGGCGATTGTGAAAGCCGTTGAAGTCGGTTTCGGCGTGGCCTTTGTGTCGCGCCTGGCCGCAGACTGGGCGCTAAACAAAGGCACGGTGGTCGAAGTGCCGGTTGCCGATTTTGATCTACACCGTAGGGTGTACCTGATCCGTTCTGAGGTCCATGAGCCGCACCGCGCGGTCGAAGCCTTCTGGGGCTTTGTGCACGCGCCCTGTAACGCCGACCTGCTGCGTCTGGCCGAAGCATAGCGGGGAAGCAAAACGGGCAGCGTCCGGATGACACTGCCCGCCGCTGCAGCGTCCGGATGACACTGCCCGCCGCTGCGTGGCCTAAAACGTGAAGGTAACCCCCGCGCCTTGAGCTTGCAGCAGGAATGAAGGTGCATTCATAATCTCGATCCGCTCGTCGCGCAGGTCTTCTTCCTTGATGCCCTTGTTCTCCAGCGCCAACTCGCACAAGATGATGCGTCCCCCCTCGTCGAGGATCGTGTTGAACAGGTCGACCGGATCGGGAAGCCCCTTTTTGCCCTGGAACTTCTCCAGTTCGCCCTTCAGCAGCACCTTCGATCCCCCCGGGCAGAAGAACAGCAGCACATCCTCGCCAATGCCGACGCCCGACGCCCCCATGATGAAAGTAGGCATCACCCCCGGGCCATCGCTGTTGCAGATGACGACCATCGGGCTATTTCCGTTTTCACTCATTAAGTTTCTCCTTTTTAATGCCTGTTGAATATGCGTTTTAGCGTGCGTCAATCGGTACCTGCCGGCGCGAGTTCCTGTTCATGCTGCTCCTGGTAGGCGCGCTTCTGCACTGCGTCCAGGTACATCGCCAGCGGGCGGTAGATCATGTGCGTCCACTTGCCGATGCCGACCTCGGTGTCTAGCATCGCCAGTACGGCCATCAGGTGAATGACGTAGATGATGTACGTCGGCCAGGCCCACCCGGCATAGCGGAAGATGTGCACCAGGATGCCGGTCACCGTGCTGACCAGGATGAACGACGGGAACAGCCAGTCGGTCGGGTGCGAAAAGCGATGGATTTCCTCACGTTGGCGATAGCGCCCGATCAGGATTTCCGTCGAGCCGAACAGCAGCACGATCGTGGCATAGTAACCCACCCAGCGCTGTGGGTGATACAGCGGGTAGATGTTATCCGTCTGGAACCACCACAGCAGCGGCACAATCAGGACCAGCATCGTCACGTAGCCCGATACCAGCAGCAGATGGAACAGCCAGCGCCGGTGCTCTTGTTCGTCACAGTCGCGCCAGCGTTTTTGGGTGACAAAGTGCACCAAAAATTCCTTGAACTCGCGGACGTACGTCATCAGCGGGATGTTGATCTGCTGTGTGGTTGCGTGCATGACGCGCCGCGCCATGTTCAGCGTGTTGTTGACCAACCGGTAGCCCAGGAAGGCGAAATGCACCAGCACGAACGCCCACACGATCATCACCGGCGCGAACGTGTTGAGTTCGACGCGGTCGGTGACGACCCGGTCAAAGCCGGTCAGCACGTGAAACACGACAAACACCAGCAGCGTCAGCAGCACATAGCGTGTGATCAGCCGGAACACCGCCCGCTCGGACGTGTACAGCTTCGCGCCCAGCCCGGACTGGTCGTACTGCGCGGTGAGCCAGCGCCGCGCTGCCATCATGGTTTCGGCGGGTTCGGCTGCTTTGGGGCAGGTGCGCGTGCAGTCGCCGCAGTAGTAGCACAGCCAGGGATCGGGGCTTTCCAGCAGGCGATCGCGCAGCCCCATCTGGAGCAGGCGGATCGTGCTGCGTGGGAACGGGTGCCCGTCCTCGGTCAGCGGGCAGATCGCGGTGCAGTTGCCACAGTTGAAGCAGGTTTCGGGATTGACAGCGCCATATTCCTTGATCTCGTCTACCAAAGAGAGATCGACACGTGTGCTCATGCGTCTTCTTCCTTTGCCATTGCATACTGGTAGTACTCGCCGCATTGGCCCACTTCAACGATCCGGTCATATTTTTTCATGGCGGTGACATGCCACAGCACGTCCTGCGCCAGGAGTCCGGTCGCCGCTGCGATTTCGGGTACGGTCTTGGGCGCACTGCGCAGTTGTTGGCAGATCTGCCGCCGGATGGTCTGCTGCTCCTTGAGCAGCGCGCGGGTGCGCTCGACCGATTCGGCGTGCTGGTCGCGCAGCTGCTTGAGCAGCGCGCCGCGTTGGCGGGCTTCTTCGCGTGTCAGGGTCATGTTGCACTCTCCACAACGGGCAGGGGCGCGGTCAGCGCGTCGAGCATGGCCTCGTATTGGCCCAGCGTCCAACCCTGCACATCGATCGCGCGGTTGGGGCAGGCGCTCACACAGGCTCCACAGCCCACACAGTTAGCCGGCGTCACGACGGCTTGCTCGACCGTCTGGCCGTTGACGCTCACGGGTTGCAGCCCGATGGCGTCTTCGTAAGCGCAGACCGCGACACACTGGCCGGAACCATCACATTTCTCGGGGTCGACGTGGGCCACGAACGGATCCAACTCGACGGACCCCTGGCCCAGCAGCACGGCCACTTTGGCCGCCGCCGCCGAGGCCGCCGCGCTGGCCTCCTGGATGTTCATCGGCCCTTGCGCGGTACCGGCCAGCACGACACCCGGCACCGACGTCTCGACCGGCTGGAGCTTGGGATGCACCTCCAGCAAGAAGCGATCGGTCCCGACGGAGATCTTGAGCAGCTTGACGAGGTCATCGACGACGGTGGGCATGATGCCCGTCGCCAGCACCACCAGGTCGGCGGGGACATCCAGCTCCTCGCCCCACGTCAGGTAGTCCTTGACGCGGACCAGCAGCGGGCTGTCGTCGCCTGCTGGGGCGGGCAGCACCTCCGGGCGCTCTGCGCCGTGAAAGCGCAGGAAGCGCACCTGGTTCGCCGCCGCGTCGGTGTAGTAGTCTTCGTGGCCGCGGCCATACGTGCGGATGTCCTCGTGGATGTCGAAGAGGTTGAGGTCCGGGTAGCGCGCGCGCAGGTCGTTGGCCAGATGCAGCGCGGCGGTACAGCACACCCGCGAGCAGTAGTCGTTCACCTGCCCATCGGGCTGCGGCGCGTGCACGCCGGGGATCTCGCGGCTGCCCACGCAGTGGATCAACGCGACATTCTGGATCGTCCGGCCATGCCAGTTCAGGGGTTCATCTTCCCCCGCCAGCGACAGCAGCCGGATCATCTGCGGCAGCGTGATTACTTCGTCATGCTCGCCGTAGCCGTATTCACCCGGGCGCGGCTCGTAGGGCCGGAAGCCGGTCGCCACCACGAACGCGCCGACGTTCAGGTCGAACGTGGTGGGCTTGTTCTCCAGGTTTAGCCCGGTTCCATTGGCGTTGAGGCATTCGCCACACCCATCGCAGTGTTCCCAGTCGATCGCGGGCAGGTTGGGATACGCGCCCGGATAGGCCTGGTAGAGCGCTTTGCGGGTGGTCAGGCCGTAGTTGAACTCGTCCGGCACATCGACCGGGCAGGCCGCCGCCGCAGCTTCGAAATGGGTAAAGTCCTCGCTAACGCCGCGCGACTGCTGGGTGATCTGTGCCTGGAAATTGCCGATGTAGCCACTGACTGCCGTCAGTTCGGCGCGCGTGTGGACTGTGACCAGCGGATGGTTCACCACCCCGTCGATCAGTTCGTGCAGGGCAGCGCGCGCATCCTCACCGGTCGGGAACGTCGTTTCGAGTTGGGCCATGTGCCCGCCCAAAAACGGCGACTTCTCGATCAGCGTCACGCGCAGGCCGCGCCGCGCAATGTCCCAGGCGGCGCGCAGTCCGGCTACCCCGCCGCCGATCACCAGCGCGTGCTGTTCGGCATCCAGAACGCTCGGCTCCAGCGGTGCGAGCAAGCGCGCTTTGGCGATGCCAGCCATCATCAGGCGGATGGCTTTGGTGGTGGCCTGTTGGGGATTGCTCTGGTGCACCCACGATACCTGCTCGCGCAGCCCGACATGATGGTACAGGTACGGGTTGAGGCCCGCATCCAGGCCGGCGCGCGCGATCGTGTTGCGGAAGGTGCGTTCGTGCAGCGATGGCGCACATGCGCCGACCACAACCCGATTGACCCCCCGTTCAACGATGTCCTCTTCGATCAGGGCTTGCCCGGCATCGGAACACATCGACATATCGGTGCGTGACACAACGACATCGGGCAGTTCGCGCAGCGCGTCGGCGACTTTTTCGCAGTCCACCACGTCGCTGATATTGCCTCCGCAGTAGCACACGTACACGCCAATGCGGATATTTCCATTCGAACGTGTCTCAGGCATGGACCGCCTCCTTTGTCGCTGTGGCCTGCGACGATGCACGCCGGCTGTCTTCCAGATAGGCCGCCGCTTCCGCCGCCGCTGCGCCGGCCATCACGATGCTGTCGACGATGTCCATCGGGCCGGCTGCCGCGCCCGTGACGAACACGCCCGGCCTGGGTGTGGTGCTGGGCCGGATGTTCGGCGTGGGGACGGTCACGAACCCGTCATCCGCCGTGGGGACGTCATACAGGGATTGTGGATCGTAGCCGGGCAGCATCCCGACGGAAAGCACGACCAGATCGTGCGTGCGCTCAACGACTTGCGCGCCGTCTTCGATCAGCTCCACGCGCACAACAGGCCGCTGTTCTTCATCCTCCGTGATGCGCGCCACCTTGCCCTTGACGAACTCGATCCCCATGGCTTTCGCGTTCTGGTAGAACTGCTCGTAGCCCTTGCCAAAGGTGCGGATGTCCATGTAGTAGATCGTGATATCGGCCAGCGGCAGCGCCCCAGAAAGCAGCATCGCCTGCTTGATGGCGTACATGCAGCACACGCGCGAGCAGTATTCGACGCCCAGCGTCGTATCCCGCGAACCGGCGCATTGCACATACGCGATCGAGTCCGGCTCTTTGCCGTCGGCGGGGCACAGCACATGCCCATACGGGCCGGTGGGAGCCAGCAACCGCTCCATGACCAGCGCATCAATGACATTCAACAGCGTGCCGCCGCCATACTCGGCTTTGGCACCGGTTGGCGTCAGTTCAAACCCGGTCGCCAGGACGATCGCGCCGGCCTCGATGGCGAAGGTTTCCGGCTGCTGGGAAAAGTCGATGGCATCGACCGGACAGGCTTTTTCGCACTTGCCGCACAGCAGGCAGTTGTCGATATCGAGGATGGCTTTTTGGGGAACTGCCGTCGAGAACGGCACGCGAATGGGACGCACGGCCCCCAGGTGCTTATCAAACGACGAGGGCAGATCGATGGGGCAGACATATTCACATTGGCGACAGCCGGTGCAGGCGTCGAGATCGACGTAGCGCGGCTTTTGGAGCACCTGGGCCGCGAAGCCACCGCCAGGGGACTCGTCGACGGATTGCACCTCGCAGTAGGTCAGCAGGTCGATGTTGTCGTGGTGCGCCACCGCAGACATCTTGGGCGTGGTAATGCAGCTACAGCAGTCCAGCGTCGGGAAGACCTTGCTCAGCATGATCATCTTGCCGCCGATGCTGGCTTCCCGCTCGACCAGCGCCACATGGTAGCCCTGGTCGGCCAGGTCCAGCGCCGACTGCATCCCGGCGATGCCCCCCCCAACGACCAGCACGTCAACGTTCAGATTTGGCATAGACATAGCTGGTTTATCCCTTTCCGCCGGATGACGACAGCTCGACCTGGGCCGGGGTGGCGGCCAACTCATCTTTGACCGGGCCGATCTCGGCCAGCGTCTCGTTCATCTGCGCGACTTCGCGCATGAAGGCGCTGGTGCAGACGGTGCAGATCGCCACCAGGCGCAGCCGCCGGGTGTTGATGCCGCGTTCGGTCATCAAAGGGTACACTTTGTTGATGAGCTGCGCGGTGCGTTCTGCGCCGCCCTGGTAGGGGCAATCTGTGCCGCTGTACATCACCAGGATGGCATCCATCCCGCGCGCGAAGGCACGCAGGTAGAAGTCCTCCGGGAACATCGCCGGGCACACGACGGGCAGGATATACGTGTTTGGTGCGTATGAAGCGTGCAGTTGCCCGACTGCGTCGGCCCCGGCATAGCCCCCGGACAGCGTCGCCAGCATGAGAATCTTCATTTCCTCTGACGTGGTGACCATGAGGGATGCCTCACTTTGAGCGTTTGATGAAGATGCGGTCGTATCCGTCCGCCGTCAGACTTCCCAGATAATCGTGACCGACTTTTTGCGACCACTTGGGAATGTCGTTCTTGGTGTTCGAATCGCCAGACCAAATTTCGAGTACGTCGCCGACGGCAATGGCCCCAATGCCCTTTTTGGCCTCCAACAACGGCCCTGGGCAGGCGCTGCCCCGTGCATCAACGACTTTTGCGGCTGTGATATTAGCGAGATCGTTCTCAGTCATGGGTACATCCTCCTGATGGCTATTTTCCCTGCGCACTCCGGGATTGGAGTCTGCGCTTTTCCGAAACGGCCCATCCTGCACGCTCTGTGAGAGCCGGCAGCCTTCCATCAACTCGTGGTCGGCGACACCGTAGTAGATCATGTGTTGTTCGCGGTGCGAGACCAGAATCCCCCGGTCTTTCATCAGACGGAGATGCTGCGACGTGTTTTGCAAGGACGATTCGATAGCCTCGGCAATGTCTCCAACAGACATTTCCCGGTCCCCCAGCACCCACAAGATCAGGATGCGGTTGACGTTACCAAACACCTTGCAGAATTCCGCCTGCTGTCGCGCGCGTTCAAGGAGATGGGCATCCATTCGGTTTTCCAGGGAAGGTTCATAACTTAACCGATTGCTTTATTTCTTGAAATAACTATAAGCCGCGCTATTGTCGAAGGTAAGTGAAATCCATCACAGGGCGTATCGAGGTTTTCTATCGCCAGTGATAGATAGTGCCCCCGCGCCTCGATCGGGGGCCGAAGCGTACATCGCCACCTGGCGTATAATACGAGGTGCCCTCGCCGAGCCGCACGCCGAACTGCGCTGGTCCGGGCCGCGCGAACCATCCCACGCCATGCAGAACCCCACAATCTGATGCCATCATGGCCCCGCGGTGCTGCTTATCCAACAATGGCGATTATTCTAAAATGACATCCAATGTTGTAAGAAATTACATTTGTAACTTCTTGTAAATAAGACGAGCGGGTATAGTGCCCTTGTACGCTAACCCATACGCCGCTGCTATCATCGCCATACTATCCCAACATAGATTAAGGAGACTTGTATGAAAACCCGCCTGATGATCCTTGCCCTCTTGTTAACTGCGGCGCTGCTGCCATCGCTGGCAGCGCCGGCCCGCGCACAGGACCCTGCATCGGAAATCCAGATCAGCATCGCCAGCGACCAGTGGGGCCTGACCCCCTATGACTACAACACCGGCTATCCAGGCTATATCATGATGTCGCTGCTCTACGACAACTTGCTGTGGTTTGGGCCGGACGGGACGCTCACTCCCTGGCTGGCGTCGGATTACAGCGTTTCTGATGACGGCCTGACCTGGACCTTCACGCTTCAGCCAGACGCCGTATGGCACGATGGTGAACCGGTCACGGCGGATGACGTGGCCTTTACGATGGACTTCATCAAGAACAACAAGCATTTGCGCTGGACCGGACCCGTTACGACACAAATCGAGGCGGTGGAGGTCGTGGATGCACAGACGGTCGTGTTCCACCTGACTGCCCCGACGCCCGGCTTCGCGCTGCTCATCGCCGCCGATGTGCCGATTCTGCCCCAGCACATCTGGCAGGATGCGTCGCTGACCTGGGGCGAACCGGTCGACGTGCCGCCGATTGGCAGCGGGCCATACAAGCTGGTCGAACACCGGACCGACGTGATGTATCGCATGGAAGCGAACCCGGATTACTGGGGCGGCGCGCCGCTGGTCGATAGCCTGGTGTTTGTCATCATCACCGACTCGAACGCCCAGATGACCGCACTGCTCAGCGGAGAAATTGACTTCGCGACAGGTTATGTCCCGCCGGAACTGGTCGACACACTGGGCAACGGCGCCGGCGTCACCATCGCCCGCGCGCCGGGGTATGTGTTGGATTATGTCGGGATACACGCCGACCGCGCCCCCCTGGACGACACAACCTTCCGGCTGGCGCTGTCGTATGCCGTGGATGTACATGACATCACCACCACGTTGTACGGCGAGTATGCCGTCCCCGGATCGCCGGGGTATGTGCCGCCCAGCGCCCCCTGGGCCACCCCGATTGAGTCGCAATTCGATCCCGCCTACGCGGCTGAACTGCTTGACGACGCGGGCTACCGGGATACGGACGGTGACGGCTGGCGCGAAACCCCCGACGGCGAACCGATCGACCTGGAAATGCACACCCAAACGGGCCGCCCGATCCGGCTGCGCGCCGGGGAACTGGTGGCCGAATACGCGGCGCAGGTCGGCATCCGCATCCAGCCCACGCCGGGCGAATTCGCCACCTGGATGACAACCGTCCGCGAGCGGGGTGATTACGAGATGTACCTGGGGGGGTGGTCCGCGCCGGTGCAGCAGAATCCAGACCGTATGGCGCAGTTGTTCCACACCGAGGGCGCGCTCAACTTCACGGAATTCAGCCAGCCCGAAATGGATGAACTGCTAAACGCTTTCACCTCCGAACTAGACCCCGAGCGCCGTCTGGAACTGGCGGCCCAGCTTCAAGAGCAGATCGCGGCCAGCGCGCCCTATATCCCGCTCTACTACCCGGATGTGCTGCAAGGCTACCGGCCTGGCGCATACGACGGCTGGATCACAATTCCCGGCACGGGGGCCTTCGACAAACAGTCGTTCCTGCCGCGCTAGCCGCGCGCTGTGGAGGGGGCAATGAGGCATCCATCGTGATGAGGAAACCGTTGTGAGACAGGTGATCCGGCTGATCGGTATCCGCGCGCTCATCTTCCTGGTGACGCTGTGGGCGATCCTGTCGCTGAACTTCCTGATCCCGCGGCTGATGCCCGGCGACCCGGCGCTGTTTCTGCTTGGCGGCGACATCGACACCGCCGATCCAGCGGTGGTAGATGCGCTGCGCGAACGGTACGGGCTGAGCCAGCCCCTTTCCACGCAGTATGTCACCTACTGGCGCAACCTGCTGCACGGTGACCTGGGGTACTCGCTCCAGCGGCGGCAGGATGTCGCGGACGCCATCGCCGACAAACTGCCCTGGACGCTGCTGCTCGGCGGCACCAGCCTGCTCCTGGCGACTGTGCTCGGCGTCAGCCTGGGGGCATGGTGTACGTGGCGGGGCCGGATGTTTGAGACAGCCGGGCTGGGGCTGGCTATTGGCCTCAACGCCATGCCAGCCTTCTGGGTCGGCATCCTGCTGCTGGCGAACTTCGCATCCCATCCGGGCGGATTACCCAGTTATGGAGCCTACACCCCCTGGGCAAGCTTCACACCGTTTTCATCGGACTGGCTGCGGGATGTAGGGCGGCATCTGATCCTGCCCGCGGCGACGTTAACCCTGGCGCTGGTAGGGGACATCACCTTGATCACAAATGCCGCCCTGCGCGATGTCCTGCCCGAAGCGTATCTGACCACTGCGCACAGCAAGGGACTGCGCGAGCGCACCGTCCTGACCCGCCACGCGCTGCGCAATGCCATGCTGCCGCTTGTGGCGCGGATCGGATTGATGGCCGGGTTGATGTTTGGCGGCTCAACGTTGGTTGAGAAGGTCTTTTCGTACCCCGGCATTGGTTTGATGCTCTATGACGCGGTGATCGCGCGCGATTTTCCGCTGCTGCAAGGGGGGCTGCTGGTGATCGTGCTGGCCGTGCTGGTCGCCAACGCCGCCGCCGACTTGTTGTACCGCCTGCTCGACCCGCGCGTGAGACGGTCAACATGACGGCACGCCAGATAGGGCTGGTGATCGTCACCGGCTTTGTGCTGATGGCTTTGCTCGCGCCGGTTATCGCCCCCTACGATCCCTATGAACGGGTCGGCAAACCGTTTCAGCGACCGTCTGCGGCGCACCGGTTGGGCACTAACGATGTCGGTCACGACATCCTGAGCGAGCTGCTGGTCGGCGCGCGGGTGACGTTGTTCCTCAGTGTTGCAGTCGGGCTGCTGGCAACAGCCATCGGGACCATGATGGGCCTGCTGGCCGCCTACAGCACGTCGCTGCTGTCCGAGCTGGTCCAGGCAGTGACGAACATGGTGCTCGTTATCCCCCGGCTGCCGCTGGTGATCGTGGCGGCGGCGTATGTGGGGCGCGGGCTGACGTCCCTGATCCTGGTCCTGGCGCTTGTCTCGTGGCCCACCATCGCGCGAGTGGTCCAGGCCCAAACGTTGACCATCGCGCGCCACGAGTATATCACTGCCGCGCGCAGCATCGGGGCCGGCCCGTTGTGGATCGCCTGGGCACATCTGTGGCCGGGGGTGCGCACGCTGGCCGGGGCACAGTTTCTGCTGGCGGTCAATTCCGCCGCGCTGACCGAAGCCGGGCTGTCCTTCCTGGGGCTAGGCGACCCGTCGCAGAAAAGCTGGGGAACCATGCTGTACTATGCGCATGCCCGCAGCGCCTTCTTAACCGACGCCTGGCAGTGGTGGGTGCTGCCGCCCGGTTTATGTCTGTCATTGTTTCTGTTTGGGCTGATGCTGCTGCGCCGCCGCTCCGCCCATACGCCGAACAGCTATTGATAACAGGGAGTGATAACATCATGCCTGAATTCGTCCCGCTGGATTTTGCTGCCGCGTGGCAGACCTTCACCAACCAGCGGCACCGCGCCGCACGTACCGACGAGGATGACCGGACGATGTGGGCTTCGTTTGCCGATCAATACGACGCGCGCACCCACTTTTCGGATGGCTTGCAGGCGCTGCTGGAGTCGCTGGTCCGCCCGGGAGATACTGTGCTGGATGTTGGCGCAGGGACCGGGCGGATGGCGCTGCCCCTGGCCCGGATTGCGCGCCAGGTCACGGCCCTGGACCACTCGCCCGCGATGTTGGATGTGCTGCGGCGCAAGATGATCCAGCAGCATATCACCAACATCCAACCGGTCGAGACAACCTGGCAGCAGGCCGCGAACGTACCGCAACACGATGTCGTGATTGCGATCTGGTCGCTCTACCGGCAGCCCGACATCCTCACCGCCCTGCACAAACTGGTGGACGCCACCCGCCGCACGTTGGTGATCGCCGACGGGGATTCCGGCATGAAACCGCCGCACGAAATACCGCACGCCGCCTTGCTGAACGACATCTGGGGAAGCCGCGGAAAGGGCATCCCCAACTATCTGTACTTTGCGGGCATGTTGTGGCAAATTGGCGTGCGGGCCGATGTGCGCGTGATCTACGAGCAGCGTGATTTTCAGGGTGCGACCCCCGGCGACATCGCCCGGCAGTTGGTCCCGGCCCACGCCACACCAGAGCAGATCGAACGGTTTGCAGCCCGGGCCGAGCCCCTGTTTCGCCAGAACGGCGCGCGATACAGCTACCGGTACACGGTCCCGGTGGGCGTCGTGACCTGGACGCGAGACGCCGCCGAATAACGATTTTGCTTCCTCCCTCACGGCTGTAAAAAATCGCTTTGACAACACTCTAGATATCCTGGCTTGTGTGTCGATGGCTTATTCCTCCCCGTAAACAGAGGAACTTTGATCGCGTGCCGATTTCCCCCTCTGCGCGTGCGGGGCCAGCGGCGGCGACCATAGTCGTCTATTGCTGACAACTCGTTCGTGGCCCCCCCACAGAAACACACTTGACTTCGGTGGAGGGGGCTGGTATCATCAGCGCCGCAAACGAATAACCAGCTGCTTTGCCGCAGACAGCAGGTGCCCGCGCAGGGCTTAATGGATAGAGTGCCAACCTGCCGAGGTGAAGACCCCCAACCGGACGCCGGTGGGTAATATGTTACCTCTGGACATGTGACGGTCTTCGCGTAGTGGCGAAGGCCGTTTTTGGTTGGCGTCTGCGGAATCACATCCTACGAAAGGAGGAATGCGCGCTTGGCTATTACCAGAGAGCGTAAAAAGGAGCTGGTCGCCGAATACGTTAAGATCCTCGAACAGGCCAAAGGCGTGGTCATCACCGAATACAACGGTATGACCGTCAAGGACCTCGACGAACTACGCGGCAAGCTGCGCGAAAACAACGCCGGGTTTACGGTCACGAAAAACACGCTGTTGAAAATCGCGCTGGACGAAGTTGGCATGGCTGTGCCCGAGGAATTGCTCAGCGGGCCGGTGGCGCTGGCAGTGGCATTTGAAGACCTGCCATCGACGGTCAAGACGGTGCTGGATTACGGGGATGACTCCGAAATCATCGTCGTCAAAGGCGGCATCCTGGGCGACACGGTGGTGCAGGAGGACGAACTCGAAGCGATCTCCAAACTGCCCTCGCTCGACGAACTGCGCGGCCAACTGGCCGGCATGGTTACCATGCCCATGACCCAGCTTGTCGGGTTGCTAGAGGAACCGGGACGTCAGATAGTGGCCGTGATCAACGCCGCGACCGATGGCCTGGTAAATGTGTTGGCGGCCTACAGCCAGAAAGAAGACGCTGCCTAAGGCAGCCCTTGCATAACTTACAAAATCAGCAACGAAAGGGAAAAACCAACAATGGCAGACCTGGATAAACTGGTCGAAGAACTTAGCGAGTTGACTGTGATGGAAGCGGCAGAACTCAAGACCAAGCTTGAGGAAGCCTGGGGCGTTGAAGCCTCGGCCCCGATGGCGATGGGCGCGATGCCGATGATGGCCGGCGGCGCAGCCGCTGCGGTGGAGCCAGAAGAAGAAAAGACCGAGTTCGATGTGGTGCTCAGCGACATTGGCCCGAAAAAGATCGAGGTCATCAAGGTCGTGCGCAGCCTCACCAGCCTGGGGCTGAAGGAAGCCAAGGACCTGGTCGAAGGCGTGCCCAGCAACGTGATGGAAGCCGTCAGCAAGGACGCCGCCAACGACGCCAAGTCCAAGCTGGAAGAAGCTGGCGCGACGGTCGAAGTCAAGTAACGGACTTCGCTACCAGCGACTGTAAACAGGCGACTCAAACTGGAGTCGCCTGTTTTGCTTCCGTACCGCTCCCGCCTACGTATCGAAATACTTTAAGCGGTCGATGGGGTCCTCATACGTACCGGTCTTCCCCTGGTCGGCCTCCAGCTTGCGGTTAATGGCGCTGTCGATCTGGCGCGTCAGCGTGCGATAGTCGGGCACTACAAACAGCCAGCCCTCGGTGCGCGGCGAAAAGAGATACTGGCTCAAAAAGCGCTGCAACCGTTTCTTGGGCGCGGGCCACGACTTGACCTGGACCTCCAGCCCCGTCTTGGGCAGCAGCGGGCGCATCAACGGCTTGCCCATCCCTTTCAGGCTGTCTTTGGGATAGAGCCGCGAAACCTGGACTGATTGCACCAACTTGATCCGGCGGTAGCTGAACAGCACCCGGTAAAAGGGCGTGCGGATCACCAGTAAGTCGGGGTTCACCTCCACATACGAACGCCGTATCGCCAGCCGCGCAAAGAGCAAAAACGCCACCCCAACCAACACCACCACCACCCCGACACCCGCCAGCGCATTCGGGCTGGCATAGTCGTTTTCAAGCTCGCTGATAAAGCTGGGCAAGAACAGCAGCAGCCCCATGAGCAGCAGCAAAATCCCCGGGCCGCGATAGCGCCGTCCCAGGTTGTAATACACCAAGAGGGGATGGCGAGGTGCTTGTTGGCGACGGGCCTGCTTTTTTTGTCGCCGAGCCATGGTTCACCTCCATAAGACAACGTATAAATTCATGGTTGCAGTCTACTCCACGCCAGGCCAAACGCGCAAAAATGGTACTGAAGGTAGCTGGACGGGATTCGAATTTTTTTTTAAACTTAATATAATAGCTAAATCGGGATAGGAGCTGGTGGCATGACAACGATTCCAGCCGAGAACGTAGCGATTCGCATCGCGGATGGATGGTGGCAGATCATCCCCGACCGTGAAGACACCCTGAGCACGCAGCCGGAGTTTAGCGTATCACGCGGGGGGGGCGTGATGGAGTATACGCCCGGCTTTGGCGAAATCCACAAGCTGCCGGGGACCGTGCTCTCCGTTGAATACGTGCAGGCGGTCGTGGCGGGGTACGACAAAAAACAACAGCGCTGGCGCTTGGGGCTGCACATCGCCCAGCAAGGCGACAGCACCCCGCACTGGCGCGAGTTGGTGCGCTGGCCGACCGGTGACAACCGGATGTACGGCGCGGCCACCCAACAGGCCGGGCGTGGGCTGGCAGAGCACATCGGCTGTCCGCTTAAGATTTTCGGGGCCAAGAAGATCACCCAACCGCTTGACCCGGCGGTCGCGCATGGCGTGACCGGGCCGCTGGTGCCCCACAAGCGCGAGGACATCGGCCCGCAGCAGGCGCGGCTCATGGCGCAGTCGATTGACCTGCCGATCCAGTACCCCCACATGTGGCTGGGGCGAGCGCGCAACGGCGTCACGCTGCGGCTGGCCAAAGAAGCGACGACCGACCAGAAAGGCGAGGTAACCCCCTCCTTCAACCAGTGCGTGATCAATCCAGAGGACGGCAGCATCCGGCTGCTGCCGCCGACTGGCCTGCTAGGGACGTTTCTCAGCGGGCAGAAGGCGCGCGCGCTCAAGACCAGCAGCGTGCGCAATGTCGAGCTGCGCCACACGATCCGGCAGTGGTCGGTCCCGCGCAAAGATGAACAGGGCATGCTGCTGGAGGTCACCTACACGCGGCACAGTTGGGAAGTGTACCTGACGCTGCCCGACGAATCGCTGCTGCTGGCGCAAACCACGCACCAGACCAGCAGCGAGCTGGCCCGCCGGCGGGCGACGGCGCACAGTAGTAAATTTGGGGTCGATACCGAAGCCGGGATCAAATACCTCCGGCAGCACGAGGCCGACCAGAAAGCCTACGATGCTGCCGAACAATGGGCCAACGCCGCCGCCATCGTGATTGCCAGCACGCTGGAGGTGCGGGTGGTGAAGACCGAAGTCGATGAATGCAGCTAACTTACCCGGGACGGTTCATCCGAATTTCAGCCAGTGATAGGCATAGGGACCCAGGTCGACAGCATACGAGGCTGCCTCGACTTCCGGCCATACGCGATTGGACAGTACGTCCAGCGGCTTGTGGCCAAGCTGTGCTTCCAGATCGAGCGTGATCTGCTGTGGCGCGTCGGTCAGGTTGACCAGAATCAGGAACGTTTCGCCGGTGCCGTCCGCGCGCGTATATTGCCGCCAGTACCCCAGCACGGCTTCATTCTCCGGCAGTTCAAACGTAAATGAACCACGCCCAAAGGCCTGGTACTGCCGGCGTGTGGCCAGCATGTGCCGGATGGTATGCCACAGGGATTTGGGATCGCCTTTGTGCCGCGCCACATTCACTATCTGGTACCCGAAGGTGCGGTCGTTGATGACCGGCTCGTACAGCGTGTCGACGGTTGAAAACCCGGCGTTGAGCGTATCGTCCCACTGCATGGGGGTGCGGACCCCATTCCGGTCGTCGCGCCAGACATCGTCGCCCATCCCGATCTCGTCGCCATAGTAGATGATCGGCGTCCCTGGCAGCGTAAACAGCATGGCGTTCAACAGTTCGTTACACCGGCGATCATTGTCCAACAGCGACGCCAACCGGCGGCGAATGCCCAGGTTGAGCCGCATACGGGGTTCCGGCGCGTACTGCTCCCACATATACTGGCGTTCTTCTTCGGTGACCATCTCCAGCGTCAGTTCGTCGTGATTACGCAGGAAAATACACCACTGTGTCCGGGGTGGGATAGCCGGGGTGCGGCGCATGATCTCCACGATGCTGGACCGGTTGCGCTGCTTGAGCGCCAGGAACAGCCGGGGCATGATGGGAAAATGAAACGCCATGTGGAATTCGTCATCGTCCCCGAAGTAAGCGCACACATCCTCGGGCCACTGGTTGGCCTCGGCCAGCAGGATGCGGCCTGGCCATTTGCCTTCGACATGCGCGCGCATACGCTTGATGAACTCGTGGGTTTCCGGCAGATTCTCGCAGTTGGTGTTCTCACGCTCGAACAGGTAGGGCACCGCATCCACCCGGAATCCGTCAACGCCCAGACTCATCCAGTAGTCGATAATATCGAGCATTTCCTGCTGGACGGCAGGGTTATCGTAGTTGAGATCGGGCTGCTGGCTGTAGAAGCGGTGCCAGTAGTACTCGCCGGTGAGGTCGTCGTACGTCCAGTTGGAGTCTTCGGTATCCAGGAAGATGATACGGGCGTCCTGGTATTTCTCGCTGGTGTCGCTCCACACGTACCAGTCCCGTTTGGGCGAGTCCTTCGACGAGCGCGATTCGAGAAACCAGGGATGCCGGTCGGAGGTGTGGTTGACCACGATATCCATGACCAGGTGCATCCCGCGCGCGTGCAGCCCATCGACGACAGCCTTGAAGTCGTCCAGCGATCCGAAATCCTCATGAATGTTGTGATAATCGGCAACATCGTAACCGTCATCGACCAACGGCGACGGATACAGGGGCAGCAGCCACACACAGTCCACCCCCAATGCTTCGAGATAATCCAGTTTTTCCAGCAACCCCCGCAGGTCGCCGTTGCCGTCGCCGTTGCTATCTTTATACGCCCGAACATAGAGTTCATAAAACACGGCGTCTTTGTACCAGGTAGGGCTGTTTTCTTTATGATCGGACATCTATGTCTTCCAACTCAGGCGAAATTGATGCGGATAACGAGCTGGCCTAACCGCAATTCGTCTCCATCCCGCAGGATACGCGCCTGATTTGCGATTAGCTTCTGACCGTTCAGATAAGTGGCGTTCGCGCTGTGCATATCCATGATTTTGAGTGCTTCATCTTCATACAAAATAGCGGCATGACGACGGGAAACCCCCATATCCTGCGCGCCGTACGGGTCCAGATTCACATCGGGCATCTCGCCGGTGTCGACATCATAACGGCCCAAAATCAACTGGTCGTGAAGGTCCACCACCAGCGGTCTGTCATAGCCGCGCACGTGCAGCAGCAATTTCCGCTCGGTGCCCAGGCGGCTGGTCCCCCAGCGCGGAACGTTGGTGAGTTCCGTCTTCTGGTCGAGGTGGCGCGTGTTGCCTGGCGCGTCTAATGGCAACCCACACTTGACACACAATCGCTCACCCTCAGCATTTTCGTAACCACATTGCGTACATTTAACCACGAGAGTCTTACCTCTTGCCCCTAGCCAACAGTATCCACAGTATACCCGAAGCATACGTTCTGACAATAGCTGTGGCAAATTTAGTCTGCGGTATACTAAACGGTAACGGGTCTGACAAGTGAAGGCAGGAGGTTGGCCTGATGCCAGAAGCACAATATGCCGGGCGATTCGGCAAGCGGTTGGAACTCGACGCGCGCTATTACGAACGCAGTCTGTATCATTTCGAAAAAGGACGCTACGACCAGGCGATTGCCGACCTGGACGAAGCCCTGGCCCACGATCCGGACAACGCCGAGTATCTGGCGGCGCGCGGCCTGATGCTGGCCCTGGATAAGCAGTACGACGCGGCGGCGGAGGATTTCGAGGAGGCGCTGGCCCAGGACGTCACCCAGTGGATCGTCTACTACGGGCAGGGGATCGCGGCCTTCGACCAAAACGATTTTGCGGAGGCCATCGATCAATTCTCGCGCGCCCAGCAGCTCGCGCCCGAGCGACCGGAAATTTACTACTACCGCGCGGTGACGCTCTACCTGAACGGCGACGCCGGCGAAGCCCGGCACGACATGACCGTCGCCCAATCGCTGCTGGACGACGACGACAAGCGGCAGCGGGTGGTCAAGCGCTGGCTCAATCTCTTCAAACCATAACGAGTTGGCGACAGTACACACCGTGCGCTAGCATCTACACAAAAGCCCCGTAATGATCAGAAAGTAGGACATATATGAAAGCCGTCATTCTATGTGCCGGAAAAGGCACGCGCCTGTTTCCCGTTACACTCACCATGCCCAAGCCTCTGGTCCCGGTGGCCAACAAGGCACTCTTGAAGTACGCGATTGAGACTCTCACCGATATCGGGGCCACCGAGATCGGCCTGGTCGTCAACAGTCTGGACTCCCCGATCCGCGATCAGTTGGGCGACGGCATGGACACGGTCGGCGTGCCGCTGACCTACATCGCCCAGGAGAACCCGCGCGGTCTGGCGCACGCCGTCAAGCTGTGCGAGCCGTTCGTCGGGGACGAGCCGTTCATCGTCTACCTGGGCGACAACATTTTCCAGGACCGCATGAAGGCGTTGTATGCCGAATTCGAGCGGACCGGGGCCAGCGCGGCGCTGGCGCTGACGGAAGTGCCCAACCCCAGCGACTTTGGCATCGCCCGGCTGAACGGGGACACAATCGTCCAACTGGTCGAAAAGCCGAAAGATCCGCCCTCCAACCTGGCGATTGCCGGGGTGTACGTGTTCCAGCCGGCCATCTTCGAGGCCATCGAGCACATCAAACCCTCCTGGCGCAACGAGCTTGAAATCACAGACGCGATCCAGTATCTGCTCGACCAGGACCACACGGTGATCCCCTACGTGGTGCAGGGCTGGTGGATCGACGCCGGCAAGCCCAACGCGATTGTGCTGGCCAACCAGCTTGTGCTGGAAGAACTGCCCTTCAGCCCCACCGACAACGAAGACACGCGCATCCAGGGCGACTCGCTGGTGTCGCACCGGGTGCTGCTCGGCGAGGGCAGCCAGGTGATCGACAGCGTGATCCGCGGCCCGGCGATCATCGGCGACAACGTCACGATCCGCAACGCCTACATCGGCCCGTACACCTCGGTGGGCGACAACGTGCAGATCGTATCCAGCGAGATCGAACACAGCATCGTGATGCACGGCTGCGAGATCTGCGACATCGAAGGGCGGATCGATTCGAGCCTGATCGCGGAAAATGCGCGGCTGGTGCGGGCCACCACCAAACCGAAGACCCATCGCTTCGTGCTGGCGGAAAACAGCCTGGTGCAGTTAGATTAGCGGCACACAAGATATTCGGGCGCTGGAAAAGACAACGGGCCTGCTCATATAGAGCGGCCCGTGATGGTTGTTACTGGCTGGTGACGCTTACACGTCAAGCGTCGCTTTCTTGGCGTGGGTGGTGATGAAGCGGCGGCGCGGGGGCACGCTGCTGCCCATCAGCATGTCAAACACGCGGTCGGCTTCCGCCGCGTCCTCGATGGTGACTTGCAGCAAGGTCCGGTTGTCGGGGTCCATCGTGGTTTCCCACAACTGGTCGGGGTTCATCTCGCCCAGCCCCTTATAGCGCTGCACGCCGATCTTGCGCGACTTGGGCAGCGACTTGACGATTTTCTCGCGCTCGCGCTCGGTATAGGCGTAGTGCCGCTCCTTGCCCGATGCGATCAGGTACAGCGGCGGCTGCGCGATGAACAGATGCCCATTGATGATCAACGGCGTCATGTAGCGGAAGAAGAACGTCAGCAGCAGCGTCCGAATGTGCGCCCCGTCGACATCGGCGTCGGTCATCACGATGATGCGCCCATAGCGCAGGCTGTCCAGGTTGAAATCATCGCCAATGCCGACCCCCAACGCCGAGATCAGCGCCTTGACTTCGTTGTTATCCAGGATTTTGTTGAGCCGGGCGCGCTCGGTATTGAGGATCTTCCCGCGCAGCGGCAGAATGGCCTGGAAGTGACGGTCGCGCCCTTGCTTGGCGCTGCCGCCCGCGCTGTCACCCTCGACGATGTACAGCTCGGAACGGCTGGGGTCGCGTTCGGAGCAGTCGGCCAGCTTGCCGGGCAGCGTCGTGTTCTCCAGCAGGTTGGCCCCGCGCCGCACCAGCTCGCGCGCCTTCTTGGCGGCGTCGCGGGCGCGCATCGAGGTCATGCACTGCTCGACGATGCGCTTGGCATCGCGCGAGTTGACTTCCAGGAATTCCAGGAAGGCGTCCGAGGTCACCTGCGACACTGCGCCCTGCACCTCCGGGTTCATGAGCTTGACCTTAGTCTGGCTCTCGAACTGCGGGTCCGGGTGCTTAATGCTGACAATCGCCGTCAGGCCTTCCAGCGTATCGTTGCTGGAGAAGTTCGAGTCCTTTTCCTTGAGCAAGCCCGCCTTGCGCGCGTAGTAGTTGATCGTGCGCGTGATGGCGGCGCGCAGCCCGGCCTGGTGGCTGCCGCCGTCCGGCGTGTGGATCGTGTTGGCGAAATACAGTTCCGTCGTCGTGGATGAGTTCGTATACTGGAACGCGACCTCGACTTCGATCAAAAAGGACTCGCGCCCGTTCTCCTCGAATTCGATCTCCATTTCCCGAGAGACAAACACCGGATCGTGCAGCGGGGTGCGGTTGCGGTTCAGGTAGCGCACGAAGGAATGGATGCCGCCCTCGAAGTAGAAGGTCATCTCCTCCGGGAACGGCTTGACACGCTCGTCGCGCAGCGTGATCATCACGCCCCGCGCCACAAACGCCATCTCGCGGAAGCGCTTGGCCAGCGTGTCGTAGTTGAAGTCGATGGTGTCCATGATGCTGGTGTCGGGCATCAGCGCGATGCGGGTGCCGTTGGGTTCGTCCGGCTCCATCTCGCGCACGATCTGGACTTCGGAGGTAGGCCTGCCGGTTTCGTACGTCTGGCGATACATCTTGTTGTCGCGCCACACTTCGACCGTCATCCACTCCGACAGCGCGTTGACTGCCGACACGCCGACGCCGTGCAAGCCGCCCGAAACCTTGTAGGCCAAGGCGTCGAACTTGCCCCCGGCGTGGAGCGTGGTCATCACCAGCTCCAGCGTCGAGACGCTTTTTTGCTTGTGCAGCCCGACCGGGATGCCGCCGCCGTTGTCGGTGACCGAGGCCGAGCCGTCTTCGTGCAGCACGATCTCGATCAGGTTGCAGCGCCCGGCCAGGGCTTCGTCGACAGCATTGTCGACGACTTCATAAAGGAGGTGGTGCAACGCCCGGACATCCGTCCCGCCAACATACATCCCCGGACGCAGCCGGACTGCTTCCAACCCTTCTAATACTCGAATGTTTTCTTCCGTTTGCCGCGATATTTGCTCCGCCACTGAGGCATCCTCCTGCAAAACTTCACCACACCACCCGTTTACACACAAAAACCACGAAAGCCAAACCCCCACGGGTTGACTGCCATCGGTGGTCGCTGTCAGTCAGTTTGATCACAGAGTTATGAGGTCAAACTGGCCGCACAAACACGGACGAAGGCGCATCAAGAACGTCTGTTCGCCCACTTATGATTATAGTACATTCCCCAAAAACGGCCAGTTTTACGCCTGAATTATACCTCAGGTGGGCTGGTAGGGCAAAGGTTGCCGGGATGGTCGCGGCTGGTACAATCGGGGCCTATGAACGAGAAACCGATCCTGGCCCTCCTGACTGATTTCGGCCTGTCCGACGCCTATGTCGGCACCATGCAGGGCGTCATCCTGTCGATCTGCCCGCAGGCGCAGATCGTGGACGTGACGCATCACATCGCGCCGCAAAACGTCCGGCAGGCGGCCTACGTGCTGCTGACGGCGTTCCGCTACTTTCCGCCCGAGACAGTGTTCGTGGTGGTGGTTGATCCGGGCGTGGGGATGGCGCGCGAACCGATCGCGGTCGCGACGGACTACGGGCACTACATCGCGCCCAACAACGGCGTGCTCAGCTACGTGCTGGCGCACAATGTGCCCCGCCGCGCGGTCGTGCTGGACAACCCAGACTATCACCTGTCCGGCGTCAGCATGACGTTTCATGGACGCGACATCTTTAGCCCCGCCGGGGCGCACGTCGCCAACGGCGTGCCGCTGACCGCGCTGGGGCCGGACCTGCCCGAACTGGTCAAGCTGCCCGCGCCGGAACTGGCGCGCGCCGGGCAGCAGGTACGCGGCGAAGTGCTGCACATCGACCACTTCGGCAACGTGATCACCAGCATCGGCCAGCTTGCCTGGCTGGCGAGGGACACGCTCGAACTGCGGCCCCGCTTCGGCCCGGACCAGGCGGCGCAGATTCGCCTGGAGGCGGCGACATGCGCCGTCACGACCGGTGCACACCGCTTCACGCCGCTGCGGCGCACTTACGGTGCCGTCGCGCCCGGCGAACTCACCGCGCTGGTCGGCAGCGCCGGGCAGCTTGAGATCGGCATGAACCAGGGCAGCGCGGCGGCAGAACTGGGCCTCACGCTGGGCGACCCGGTCACCCTGCACTGGCAGACACGCACGGAGTAAACAGCATAATGTGGGAACAGTTCGTCATCGAAGGCAATCACAAACTGCAGGGCGAGGTCACCGTCAGCGGCAACAAAAACGCGGCGCTCAAAATGCTGCCGGCGTGCCTGCTCACCGACGAGCCGGTCATCCTGAACAACGTGCCGGATATCGTCGATGTGCAGGTCACGTTCGACCTGCTGCGCAGCCTGGGCGTGACGGTCGAGCAGCTCGACGGTCACCGGGTGCGCGTCCACGCCGCCACCATCACCAACTACGTGTTGGACCGCGACCTGTGCCAGAAAACCCGCGCCTCGATTGTGTTCGCCGGGCCGATGCTGGCGCGCGTGGGCAGCCTGGAACTCTCGCCACCGGGCGGCGACGTGATCGGGCGGCGGCGGCTGGACACGCACGTACTGGCGCTGCGCAAGCTCGGCGCGGACGTGCAGTTTAACGGCACGTTCCAGATGAACGCCGACGGGCTGCACGGCGCGGACATCCTGTTGGACGAGGCGAGCGTCACCGCGACGGAGAACACGGTGATGGCCGCCACGCTGGCGACAGGCACCACCGTCATCCGCAACGCCGCCTCCGAGCCGCACGTCCAGAACCTCTGCCACATGCTCAACGGCATGGGCGCGCAGATCGAAGGCATCGGCACCAACTGCCTGACGGTGCAGGGCGTCGACAAGCTGCACGGCGGCGAGTTCCGCGTCGAGGCGGATTACCTGGAAGTGGTGAGCTTCGTCGGGGCGGCAGCCATCACCGGCGGCGAGGTCCGCATCCGCGAGGCTGACCCGCAGTACCTGAACATGGCCGCGCTGGTGTTCCGCAAGCTGGGCGTAGTGTGGGAAATCGACGGCAACGACATCATCGTGCCGCGCGGGCAGCCGCTGGTCATGGAGCGCGACCTGGGCAACCAGATTCCCGAGATCAAGGCGCAGCCCTGGCCGGCCTTCCCCTCCGACCTGATGAGCATCGCGCTGACCGTCGCCACCCAATCGGCGGGCGTGGTGATGTTCCACGAGTGGATGTACAACAGCCGCTTCTTCTTCACCGACAAGCTGGTGAACATGGGCGCGCGCATCTTCCTATGCGACCCGCACCGGGCGGTGGTGCACGGTCCGACCGTGCTGCACGCCGTCCCGAACATCAGCAGCCCGGATATCCGGGCGGGAATGTCGCTGCTGTTGGCGGCGCTGTGCGCGCGCGGCACCACCACGATCCGCAACATTGGGCAGATCGACCGCGGCTACGAGCGCGTCGAGGAGAAGCTGCGCGGCCTGGGGGCGCACATCCGGCGCGAACGGATCAACGGGCAAACAAAAACAGGGTGACGACCGGATCGCCACCCTGCGGCATGACCGATTCTCGTTCGATTAGTGCTTAATCCTCACAGCCAAACAGCACATCACCCAGCCCGAGCAGGTAGTCGAAGGCGCTGAGCGCGGCCTTTTCGCCGTCGCCCAGGCCCATCAAGACCTGGAACGCGCTGGCGTCGGTCACATCCCCGGCGGCAAAGAGACCAGGGCAGCTGGTGCAGTTGCGCGCGTCGACTTTGATGAAGCCACATGCATCGGTTTCGACCAGGTCCCGCACCAGGTCGGAGTTAGGGATGAGCTGCTTTTCGATGAAGACGGCATCGGAGGGTAGTTCTTGCCTGCGGCCCTCGACCTCGATCACGATGCTGCGGGCGTAGTCATCCCCCTTGATCTCGACCACGCGCGCGCCGCGCTTGAGCACCACATTGTCATGACTCAGCACGTATTGCCCGACCGGCGTGTCGAGATCGCCTTCGCCCTCGGCCACCAGCGTGACCTGGGTGGCGATCCGGCTCAGTTCGGCCACAGCACGCAGCGCCAGCACTTCATCGCCGATCACGATCGCGTTGCGGTCGACCATCAGCGGGGCGTAGGTCATCGCGCTGTAGCATAGCCCCTTCATCTCGAATTCGCTTTCGCCGGGCACATGCAGCTTTTCGCCCGCCGCGCCCATCGCCAGGATGAGCGTGCGCGCGTCGTGCGTTTTGCCGTCCGTGATGTGCACCCGGAAGCCGTCCTCAATCGGTTCGATTTTGGTCACCAGGGCACGGATGCGCATGAAGTTCAGGTAGTCTAGCTGGGTGCGGAAGCGCTCGATGGTTTCGGTGCCGACGGCGATCTGGTAATCCTCGGCCCAGGGCAGTTGCAGGTGGCGCCTGGTTCGCCCGCCCAGCCCTTTGGAGATGAACAACGCATCCATCCGTTTGCGCACCGCGTAAGCTGCGGCAGCCAGCCCGGCTGGCCCGCCGCCGATAATAATAAGTTCGTGCATCATAAGTGTTTAGCTCCTGACTCGTCCTAGTCTGCTTCAGCTTCTTCTTCGGGGGCGCAGGGGATCAATTCCTCGCGCATCAAGGTCTCGGTCATCTCGCGCGACAGCCGGATCAACTCAGTCGCGCGCTGGTATTCCTCCTCGTAAGTCGTCATGATCTGGGCCACACCTTCCTCCTGGGCCTGCATGGCGACATTGGCCGCGATACGCGGGAAGACCTCCCACTCGTCCATGGTGGGCAGCAAATGCGTATCGGACAGCCCCTTGTCGGCGGCCATCTGCGCCAGCGTCTCCGAGGCAGCAATCGCCATGTCGTCGGTGATGGTGGTGGCGCGTACATCCAGCGTGCCCCGGAAGATGCCGGGGAAGCCCAGCGAGTTGTTGACCTGGTTGGGGAAGTCCGAGCGCCCGGTCGCTACCACCGCCGCCCCAGCTTCGGTCGCCTCCCAGGGCCAGATCTCGGGAATCGGGTTGGCCCCGGCGAACACGATCGGGTCTTTGGCCATCGTCTTGATCCACTCCGGCTGAATGATGCCCGGCCCGGGCGTGGAGAAGCTGATCACCGCGTCGGCCCCGCGCAGCGCCTCCGGGATGCCGCCCTCGATCTCGTCGCGGTTGGTGAACTGGCACAGGTACCACTGCTGTACAAACTCCGCGCGGCGGAGGTAAAAATCGCGGCGATGTTTGCCCAGGATGCCGTTCTCGTCGACCAGGATGCAGTTCGACGGGTCGGCCCCATAGGCGAAAATTAAGCGCGAGCAGGCGATATTCGCCGCGCCCGCGCCTACAAACGCGATCCGCATGTCCTCGATCCGCTTGCCGACCAGCCTGGCGGCGTTGATCAACCCCGCGAGCACGACGCTGGCGGTGCCCTGCTGGTCATCGTGCCAGATCGGGATGCTGGCCTGCTCGCGCAGCGTGTCGAGAATGCGGAAGCATTTCGGCTGCGAGATATCCTCCAGGTTCACACCGCCGAAGGCCGGCTGCAACATCAGTACCGTCTCGATGATCTTGTCCGGGTCTTTGGTGTCGAGCGTGATCGGCACCGCATCGACGCCACCCAGGTACTTGTACAGCAGCGCCTTGCCCTCCATCACCGGCAGCCCGGCCTTTGGCCCGATATCGCCCAGCCCCAACACGCGCGTGCCGTCGGAGATGATGGCGACGGTGTTCCACTTGCTGGTGTATTCGTAGACCAGGTCACTGTTTTCGGCGATGGCCCGGCACGGTGCCGCCACACCCGGCGTATACCAGATGGCGAAATCACCTATCCCTCGCACCGGGCAGCGCAGCGCCGTTTGCGTCTTGCCACGATAGAACATGTGCAGGCGCATGGCGTCGGCTGCGGGCTTTTTGGCCTTCTCCAGTAATTCTTCTTTGCTAACTGCTTTATCAACCATATTTGATTCAGACTCCATGAAACTCAATAAACTTTTCTTTGGTGTGGGCGGCCAGCACAGCGGCTGCCCGACAAAAAATAAAAAACCGCCGAACTTGCTTGCCTCCATTATAGTGCATTATGGGACAGCGCAAGTTGGCGGCTGGTTAATTTTGTTGTTTTGCAAAAGCGCAGCGCTATTCGCGCCCGTTGCTGGCCGCCGGGGACGAGGTGTGCTCCACCTGGTCGTATTCCAGCAGCAGCGCCTGGTAGCGTTCGCGGTACATCTCGGCGCGGGCGCGCTCTAGCTGCCACAGCCGGTCCAGGCTGCTTTTGACTGGTTCCAGGATCGTCTTCAGTTCGTCGAGGCTGTGCCGGTACTGCTCCATCTGTTTGTCGTGGTTGCGCCACGCCTCGTCGTTGGTGAGGGTGAACTGCTTCCAGCGCTTCTGGTCGTCGGCGATCCAGTCGTTCCACTCCTGGCGGAAGCGTTCCTCGGAGAGCCGCTGCATTTCGGCCACCTCGTTGATGCGGCGGCCCAGGCGCTCGGCGATGCGCTCGAAATCCTCCACGACTTTACGCATCTGGCGGTGCGTCTCGGCCCAGGTCTCGAAGCGTTCAGTATAGCGCCGCATGTCCTCGTCGTAGGAGCCGAAGTTCTTGGCCAGTTCGGCGACTTGCTGGTCGCGCTGCTGGAGCAGGAGCATCTGCTGGTCAATGAACTGCTGGATTTCCTCGCGGCGGTCGCGCTCGGCGGTTTGCAGTTCCATGATGCGCTTTTCGTTGCGCAGCGCCATGCTTTCGATGGCTTCCTGCTTGGGGCGCAGCCCATCGATCTGCTTTTGCATCTCGGGAAGCTCGGATTGCAGGTCGGAGATGCGGCGCGAGTCCTGGCGGCGCTGTTCTTCGAGGAAGGTAAGGCGGCGTTCCGGCTCCTCGAATTTCTTGGTCATGTCTTCCATGCGCTGCTGGACGGCGGCCAGCGCCGACGCCACGCGATCGCGCTCGATGCGCGCGGCGGGCAGTTCCTCGATGGCGCGATCCAGCTTGTTGGTGCGCTCCTCCAGCTCGCGGACCATGCGCGTCACGCTTTCGCGGCCCAGTTCGGCGCGGCGCTCGGCTTCGCGCTCGGCGGTCAGGCGCTTGCTCTCGACGCTTTCAAGCATCTGCTGGAACTCAGCGCGCAGTTGCTCGGTTAGCTCGGATTCCTGGTTCTGCGACACAAACGACGAGCGCATCGTGGCCTGTTCGCTTTCCAGTCCATCCAGGCGGCGGGTCAACTGGTCGATCACCCCTTGCTGTTGGGCGTTGCGTTCTTCCAACAACGCAATGGTGGCCCGGTCGCGGCGGCGTTCCTCGTCTAACCATTCGATCATGCGGGCTGCTTGTGCTAAGTCCATAAGACGCTCACTCCTACCAACTAACGATGTATCGGACAGGATTATAGCATAGACCGGCCCCAGTCCGACACATTCGGGGTTGGTCGTGCGCGCAGCTTCGGCTATACTTGCTGCCATGTCTATCGGAATTGACGCGCGACTGCCGTATTACCGGCCCGGTGGTATTGCCGAATACACCCGGCATTTGATCTTGCACCTGGCCGACATCGACCCCACTACCGATTACCGGGTCATTCAGCATATCCGGGATGCGAACACGCTGGCCCCCGGCCCCAACTTCCGGCGGGTCAACACGTTCACGCCCTGCCATCACCGGCTGGAACGCTGGAGCCTGTCGGTGGAGCTGGCCCGGCACCGGCTCGACGTGCTGCACAGCCCGGACTTCATCCCGCCCTGGCGCGGCGCAAAGCGGCACGTCATCTCGATCCACGACCTGCACTTCCTGCACTATCCGCAGTTCATGACCGCCGACAGCCGCCGCTACTACCGGGACCAGATCGCCTGGGCCGTGCGACATGCCGATCACATCCTGGTGGTGTCGCAGGCCACGAAGGACGATCTGTGCAACCTGCTGGACGCGCCGCCGGAGAAAATCACGGTGCACACCGAAGGCGTCGACGCAGCCTTCCGGCCCCTGCCAGACGACGAAATCGCCCACCACCGCGCCCGGCTGGGCCTGCCCGATACCTATCTGCTATTTGTCAGCACGTTCGAACCGCGTAAAAATATCCCCAACCTGCTCAAAGCCTACCGTATCCTGCGCCAGCAGCGGCCCGATGCGCCGCCGTTGGTGATGGTCGGACGGCGCGGCTGGCTGTACGAGGACATTTTCGCCGAGGTCGAAGCGCTGAAGCTGCAGGAGCATATCATCTGGCTCGAAAACGCGCCCCAGGACGATTTACCGGCCATCTACAACGGGGCGACTGTGTTCGTGCTGCCGTCGTATTACGAAGGCTTTGGGCTGCCGGCGTTGGAAGCGATGGCGTGCGGCGTGCCGCCTGTGGTGGCGAACCGCAGTTCGCTGCCGGAAGTCGTCGGCAAGGCCGGGCTGCTGGTCGACCCGGACGACCCGGCCCACATCGCGGATGCGGTGCGACGGCTGCTGGACGACAGCGCGCTGTATGCGCGGCTGCGCGAGGCCGGGCTGGCCCGTGCCGTGTGCTTCACCTGGCGACACACGGCGGAAGTCGCGCAGCGCGTCTACCGTGATCTATGGCCCTGATTGATTGCTCTCGTGACACACCGGAATCATGATACCCATGAAACTCCTTTTCCTGACTGCTCAACTTCCCGAACCGCCCCATGCTGGCGGCACGCTGCGCACCAACGGCTTGATGCGCGGCGTGCAGGCTGCCGGGCATGAAGTGCACGTCCTGAGCTTTGGCACCAGCGAGCAGGTGGACAAACACCGGGCGACGCTGGACGAGTTCTGCGCCAGCGTGACCGTCGTGCCGCCCCCGCAGCGTAAGCTGGCCCACCGGCTGCGCGACCTGGCGTTGACGCGCATGGCCGATATGCAGCGGCGCTACGATTCGCCCCTGTTCGCGGCGCAGTTGGAGCAGCTCCTGGCCCGGCAGCCGTTCGACCTGATCCAGATCGAAAGCCTGGAAATGGCGGCCTACCTGCCGCTCATCAAGCAGGCACACCCCGCCACGCCGGTCATTTACGATTCGTTCAACGCCGAATACGACCTGCAGCATACAATCTACGAGGCAGAACGCAGCAACCGCCGGCCCCTCGGGGCGTTGTATTCGTTCGTACAGTGGCGGCGGCTGCGGCGCTTCGAGCGCACCGTGTGCGAAACGGTCGACCATGTGATCGCGGTTTCCGATGCGGACGCCGGCGCATTCCGTCGCCTGGCCCCCGGTCGCCCGGTGACGGTCGTGCCCAACGGGATCGAGGTGGCGTCCTATGCCGACAGCGACGACAGCCTGGACCTGGGCGACGCGGCGCTGGTGTTCACCGGATCGATGGCCTACCGCCCGAACGTCGATGCCGCCTTGTGGTTCGCCGAGGAAGTGCTGGACACGGTGCGCGTTCAGGTGCCGGAGGCCCGCTTTTTCGTCGTGGGCAGCGACCCACACCCGCGCCTGAACCCGCTCCGCGAACGGTCCAACGTGCAAATTATGGGCTGGGTGCCGGACGTCAAGCCGTTCCTGCACGCGGCGACCGTGTATGTCGTGCCGCTGCGGATGGGCAGCGGGACGCGGCTCAAGCTGTTGCAAGCCCTGGCGACGCGGCAGGCGGTCGTCGCCACGCGGATCGGCGCGCAGGGCGTCGCCGTCGAAGACGGGGCGCAGGTGGCTCTGGCAGACACCGCCGACGAGTTCGCCAAAGCGGTGATCCGGCTGCTCAAAGACCCGGAAAGACGCCAGGCACTTGGCGAAAATGGCGCGGCGTTCGTCGCCGAGCATTACGACTGGCCGGCGATTGTGCCGCGCTTGCTACAGGTCTATGATGATATTCAAACCGAAGCCACAGATGAGGAAGGGACTTCATGAGCAAGCACCAACCGCTGCACCCGCCGACCGGGGAGCCGGTCCACCTCGCCGACTACGATCCGGACTTTACCGGGGACTACGAGCGCAAAAAAGCCGCCAAAAAGCAGCTCAAGGACAACCGCAAACGGATGCGGGAACTGCAGGAGATCCTCTACGCCGAGCATAAGCACGCGCTGCTGATCGTCTTCCAGGCGATGGACGCCGGCGGCAAAGACAGCACCATCCGCCACGTGATGGAGGGCATCAACCCGCAGGGCGTGACCGTCAGCAGCTTCAAGGTGCCCACGCCGGAAGAACTGGACCACGACTTCCTGTGGCGGATTCACCGGCGCACGCCGCGCCGGGGGATGATCGGCATCTTCAACCGGTCGCACTATGAGGATGTGCTGGTCGTCCGCGTGAACGAGCTTGTTCCGAAAGACGTGTGGCAAGCACGTTACGACCACATCAACGCCTTCGAGCGCCTGCTGGCCGACAGCGGCGTGACAATCCTCAAGTTCTTCCTGCACATTTCCAAAGACGAGCAAAAAGAGCGCTTCCAGGACCGGCTGGATCGCCCGGACAAACACTGGAAATTTTCACACGGCGACCTGGACGTGCGCCAGCAGTGGGACCAGTACATGGCGGCCTACGAGGACGCAATCACCCGCTGCAATACCTCGTGGGCCCCCTGGCACATCGTGCCCGCCGACAAGAAATGGTACCGTAACCTCGTGGTGTCGAGCGTCATCGTCGAGACGCTGGAAAAGCTCGACCTACAGTATCCGGAGCCGGAACCCGGCCTCGACGAGGTGGTGATCCCGGACTAGCCGCACGTGCCCCCGGCTTATTCCGGGGCCGGGACGACCATCAGCGACGACTCGTTGCGATAGGTAACCATGCCGGGCTTGCCACCCTTGATCTTGCGTACATGTTTGCGCTGCGTCATGTCGACCTGGACCCGCTTTTCATCGCGCAGCTTGCTGTAATAGGCGGCCAGGGCAGCGGCGCGCTCGATCACGTCGTCGGGGATGTCGCGCCCGTCGTTCTTGATGATGACGTGCGCGCCCGGCACGTCGCGCGCGTGCAACCACAGGTCCGCCGGGCTGCCCCGGTCGAAGGTGACGATGTCGTTCTGGCGCGAGTTGCGCCCGACCCAGATCACGTAGCCGTCGTCGGTGGTGACCTTCAGCGGGCCGGATTTGCCGCCGCCGGGGCGTTTGGTTGGCTTGCCACGCCAGTAGCCGTTGTCTTGGAGCGCGTCCTGCACCTCACCGATCTCCGGCCAGTTGCTCGCCAGTTCCAGGTCGGTTTCCAGTTGGGACAGGTACGCCACCTCGCGTTTGGCGGCGTTGATCAGGCGTGGGACGTTCCGGCGGGCGCGCTTGGCTTTTTCGTACTTGTCGAAGTAGCGCTGCGCATTCTCCAGCGGCGTTAACGACGGATCGAGCTTGATCTCAAGCTCCGGCCCCTCGACGTCGTACTGGGCGCGCAGCACCGCCGCGCCCGACGCCAGGCTGTACTGGTAGGCCAGCAGCAGTTCGCCGCTTTGGCGCAGGCGCTCGATCGCGGCCTCGTCCTGGATCGACTCGCGCAGCGATTCCAGCTTTTTGGCGACGCGCGCCTTGGCGTCTTGCAGGATGGTGCGGATCGGCTTTTTGGCGGCGTGGTACGCGCCCTCACCGACCAGCGGCCCGTAGTAGCGCTCGACCGCCTGGCTGGCGCTGTCCAGCGGCGTCCAGCCGTCCAGGTACGTCACGGGGTACACGGCGTAGACCTGCACCGCGTCATCGTCCAGCACGACGCCCGGCTCCCAGTCGCGGGCTTTGATGCGCGCGAAGAAATCGTCCAGCACGGACAGCAGCGCGCGGGGGCTGGTGTCGGCGGCTTTGGTGTTGAACGCCCCGGTGGCGCGGTAGACCAGCTCTTTGGCCACCTGCGGGCTGATGCCCAGCAGCTTCCGGGTGAGGGTCTGGCGCGTCTTGTTGCCGGGGTCGTTGTCGAGCATATCGCCCAGCAGCGTGAGGGTGAGCGTGGCCGGCACGCGCTTGAGCTTTTGCGGCGGCGGGGGGTCGTAGGGGTGGCCGGGCAGGCTGACGCGCACGCGGTTTTCCTCCGGCCCGACGCGGCGGATGCAGTCCAGGATGATGCCGTCGTCGCGCACCAGCAGGATGTTGGCGCGGCGCTCCATCGGCTCGATGATCAGTTCGTGGACGCCTGCCGGCCCTTCGATGTCCAGGATCACCACGCGCTCCCAGGCGGGCTGGCGGACGCCGGCGAGGTGCGCGCCTTCGGCATAGCGGCGCAGCAGTAGCCCCAGCGGTGACGGCTTCTGCACCCCGCGCCGAGGTTTTTCGCTGGCGAGGTGCACGCGCGCGTACTGCTGGTCCGCGCTGATCAGCACATAGCGGCGCTGGCGGTGGGCGTAGACTTCCAGGCTGATCGTGTTGGCGTCGATTTCCACCGAGTCCTGGATGCGCCCCCCGGCGACAGTGGCGTTTAATTCGTCCACTAGCGCCATAATGGTAATAGCGTCAAAATACATGGTGAGGGTTCCTTCGCTCAATTAGTCATTTTAATGTGGCAATGCTACAATGCGTATCGCCATTGGATCAAAAAATCCGGTTAAGTGTAACGCAGCACGCGCCGTTTTGGGGCGGCTGTATCCCAATGCGGAGTTTGTCATGATCGATGTGCCGTCGGGCGTAGCCAGCCAGCCCTGGGGCAACGCCGACACCCGGCAAGGGGCCTTGAACCGGACGCAAGCTGCCCAGGCCCAGACCGACGCCGATCTGGGCGTGGGGCTGGAAGGCGGCGTGCAGGATTCAGAATTCGGCCTGATGACGTGCGCCTGGTGTGTGCTGGTCGATGCCGAGGGCCAGACCGGCGTTGGAGGGAACTCCAGCGTGCTGCTGCCCCCGGCAGTCGCGGATCAACTGCGGCACGGCGTCGAACTGGGCGCGGCGATGGACAACTTCGTCGACGAGCACAACACGCGGCAGCGCAACGGGGCGATTGGCATCCTGACCAACGATCTGGAAACCCGGCAGAGCGCCTACGAAGCGATTATCCGGCTGGCCCTGGCTCCATTTCAGAATCCAGCCTGGTATCCAAAATAACTGGGGGAAAAATGATGTTTTTCAAAACACGTTCAATCACAATCGGGCTATTGATGCTGGTCATGGCGCTGGCGGCGTGCGGCGGGGGTTCCGAGGTCACGGCGCGGCCCGCGATCACGCTGCACGTCGACGGTGAGAGCTACGACACTGGCGTGCTGTACGGCTATTGCTGGCCAGAGGCGGAGGATAACCTCGCCTGCGATCCACTGGCCGGGGCCTGGGACGAGCCTGAAATCAGCACCAGCATAACATCCGGGGCACAGATCGGGTTCCAGGTCGCGGGGGACGCCGGGTCGCCAGACCAGGTCAGCGTGACGCTGCTGCCCGGCACCGGCACCACACAAACCGTGCAGAATGTGCTGGATACCGCGATCACCAGCGACGACCTGACTGTGCAGGACGGCGGCGAGGGGCTGTATTACGTCACGCTCGCCGAGCCGGAGGGCGAATATTACCTGCTGGTCGAGGCCCAATACGACGAGGTCGAGGGTGTGCCGGGCGATATCGCCTCCATCTTCCGCGTGGAGGTAAGCGGCGTTGGCATCGCTGCCGGGCCGGATGACGACGCGGGGACGCCGACCGTCACCGCGCCAGCCGACACCGGCGAGACGCCCACCCGCACCCCGCCACCAAAACCGACCGCCACCGGGCAGGCTACCGAGGTGGACATGGTGCCCACCAAGCCGCCGCTGGCGACCGAGACGCCCACCGCCACGACGGACACCGAGACGCCATCCCCCTCGCCGAGCGCCACCGCATCCTTCACGCCCACGCGCCAGCCAAGCGACACGCCGACCCCGACGCGCCGCCCGTCCGCGACCCCCACCGCGACGCCGCGCCCATCCGTGACGCCGTCCGCGACACTGACGCCGAGCGACACACCCACGCCCACCAACACACCGACCGTCACCCCTACCTTTACGGCCACCTATACGCCGACGGCCACGTATACCCCCTCGCCCACACCGACCGAAGGCCCGTCGATGGAAAACGTGCCGATCATGCGGCTGGCGTTTGCCGGGAAGGAATACAATCCGTCGGGCTTCAACTACTGCGAACGGCAGGCGGACGGCAGCCTGGCCTGCCTGCGCTCGCCGGCTGAGGACGCCCCCGCTGAGCGCATTACCCTGTTCCGCGACACCGACGCCCAGCTCCGGCTGGAGGGGGCGCGGCCCGAAGGCATGGTGCGCATCGAGTACCGCAGCGATCGCGGGGAACCGACCGGCCAGCCCGAATTCCGCCCCGGTGACAACACGATCCTGTTTACGATCACGCCGGAACCGGGCGACTACATCCTGACCCTGCGCGTGACATGGGGCGACCGCGAAGCCACCTACTACTACCGCGTGACGGTGGTCGCGTAAGCGGCGTTGGTGGTTTGCCGCTTCCGTGATAGAATGGCCTTAGGAGACGTTATGGACACGACCAAACCAGCCCGAAAACACCGGCGAGAAGTCTGGCTGCACATTGTCGCGCCGGTGGCGCTGCCGCTGGCCGGAATCGTGGTGTTGTGTATCGGGCTGGCGCTGGCGGTCGCCACCGATGCACTGGTCGGCAAGCAGGTCACGACCGTGATGGGCGTGGTGGTCACGTTGTTTGTGCTGTTTCCGCTGACGCTGCTGTGCCTGATCCCCTACTTTTTGCTGGTCGTGACGGCCTACGGCGCAGGCTGGATGCACAGCGGTGCGATGATGCCGTTACAGTTCGTCCGCCGCATGACCGGCCAACTCGCCGAGCAGACCGCGCGCCACGTCCCCAAGCTAGGCCGTCCGTTGATCGGGCTGAACGCGCGCATGACACGCTGGGAGCACACGCTGCGCTCCCTCGCATCCGGAAAGGAAGCTGTTGATGAAGGAGATTAGGAAGCGTATCCACGAGAACGGCCATCACGACCTGGAAGACCAGGTGCGTGAAACCATGCAGACGGTCCGGGAAGAAAACCCCCAGCTTTGGATTTACCTGGTGGGCGCAATACTGGCGCTGCTGGCCGGGTTCCTGGCCGCGTATCTGTACACCAAAGCCCGTAAAAAGCCAAAAAGCCGTTGGGAGAAGATTAAGGACGCCCTGTTTGGGGGGATTTTATGACGGACGAGCAACTGACTCAAGCCGACGACCGCGAAAACTGGAAAGCACGCATTTACCTGGCCGGGGGCCTGGCCGGGCTGCTGATCGGGCTGTTGGCGGCCTATTTCTTCACGCGCGCCTCAGAAGAGAGCGGGAACGGTCCCACACGCATTAAGACGATGGACGCGCTGAAGCTGGCGGTGGCGCTGCTGGCCATCATCCGGCAGATCACCGACATCGGAGCGAATGGCCACAAAAAATAATCCGGCCTGTGGGGGTGTATGGCGGCTGGACAGACGGAACGCACCTTCCCCCTGGTGTTCCGCTGTGTAGCGACCGCATCGCGGCGCTGTGCGCCCCCTTCCCGTTATGATCATCACGCCTGTTCCCCCATCGTTATTGTTTGCCCGCCGGCTGGCGCGCTGGGCCGGCGTGGCGCTGCGCGTGGGGCTGGTGCTGGCGGTGCTGCGCTGGCTGGCCCCGGCCCCGGTGTATGTGGTGCTCGGGACGCCGCACACCGTCCACACCGAGCACCCCGTCGTGTGCACCCACACCCGCCTGACCGACGAAGTCGAGGAGTGGAAAATCCAGCGCACGCTGGCGCTGGTGCGCGAGATGGGCGCGCCGACAATTGTCGAGTTCTTCCCCTGGCCCTATGTCGAGTCGACGCGCGGCGAGTACGACTGGGCCCACCCTGACCGCATCATTGAGCACGCCGAACACCAGGGGCTGACGGTTATCGCGCGGCTGGGGCTGGTGCCGAGCTGGGCGCGCCCCCCGGTCGACGAAAAAGTCACCACGCTGACCTACCTGCCCTATGACGAGTTCGAGGCGTTCGCGCGCTTTGTGGGCGCGTTCGCCGCACGCTATGCCGGGCGCGTGGAGGCCGTGATCATCTGGAACGAACCGAACCTGAGCCGCGAGTGGGGCAACCGCCCGGTCGACCCGGACGGCTACACCGAACTGCTGCGGCTGTCCTACGCAGCGGCTCACCACGCCAACCCGGACATTGTCGTAATGGGCGGGGCGCTGGCCCCAACAACGGCAGCCAGCGACGCCGCCCTGAACGACATTCGCTACCTGGAGCAGATGTACGAGGCCGGGGCGGGCGCATATTTCGACGTGCTGGCCGCGCACACCTACGGCTTTACCCATCCCCCCGAGGCCGACCCGGCCCCCGACGTGATCAACTTTCGCCGCGTCGAACTGCTGCGCGCGGTGATGGTGCACTATGGCGACGGGGACAAGCCGGTCGTCATCACCGAAAGCGGCTGGAACGACGATCCGCGCTGGTCGAACGCGGTCCGGCCCGGCCAGCGCAGCGTGTACACGCTGGCGGCGTTCGAGATGGTCGCGGGCTGGCCCTGGGCCGAGGAGTTGTGCATCTGGAACTTCCGCCAGCCCCTTGATCGCCGCAACCGCCGCGACACCTACTATGCGCTGGTGTCGTCCGAGTTTTACACCAAGCCAGTCTACGAGGCGATCCAGGCCTACGCGCGCGGCTGGGAGAATCCGTACCAGCTGTGGGAGTGAGGCGGCGGCATAGCGAGCGTGCCCGCTGGGCCGGGCTGGCCCTGGTGACTCTGGCGGGGTTGGCGCTGATCGGGCTGGTGTGGTGGCGGCGGCGCGATCCTCCGCCGGAACTGTACCCGGCGACGCGCTACGTACCACCAGGGCGATCTCACCCCACGCAGCAGCCGCCCCGCTGGCCCGCTGCGCTGTGGGCGGCGCTGAGGCGCGGGGGGACGTGGCTGTGGGCGCACCCGCGGCTGGCGTTAGCGGCGATGATCCTGGCGGGCGGCATGTGGGCGGGCTGGCGGCTGACGCGGCCCGGGGCGCGGTTCGGCCCGCAGGACGGCACGTGGCGGCGCATCCAGATCAACCAGGACCTCTACGTCGGCATCGTGCCCAACTACCCGCCGTTTGCGGAATGGTCGCCGGAGCGCCCGGTCGGGCTGGAAGCCGACATCGCGCTGGAGATCGGGCGGCGGCTGGGCGTCGAGACGCACTTCCTGCTGCAGAGCGACGACAGCCTGTACGACTCGCTGTTCATCGGCGAGACGGATTTCATCATCTCCGGCCTGCACGTCGACCCAGGCCGGACGGACTGGGTGCACTACACGCGGCCCTATTTCGACGCGGGGTACAGCCTGGTATCGCGCGCGGAGGCACCGGTCGGCACGATGCGCACGCTGGAGGGGCAGACGGTTGCGGTCGAGATCGCGTCTGCCGGGCATGTGGCCGCCGAACGCCAGTGGAAACGCCGCCTGCACAGCCTGACAGTCCGCCCCTACCTGCTGCCGGACGACGCGCTGCGGGCTGTGCTGGACGGGGACGCAGCGGCGGCGCTGGTCGATATCGTCAGCGCGCGGCTGTTTCTCGCGGAGCATGACGGGCTGGTGATGGCCGACCGGCCCACCATCTCCGACCAGTATGTGATCGCCATTCGGAAGAAAAATTTCCGGCTGGCCGATGAAGTCGATGCGATTCTCGCGGCGATGATCGAAGACGGCACGCTGGACGCGATCATCGACCGCTGGTTATGAGGAGGGTGTGATGTTTGTGAACCATGTCGATCATGTGGACCCGCTCGAAAGCGAGCACGGTGAGGTTGTCTACGAACTGCTGGGCCATGCCGCCGGAGGCACCGAAAAGCACAGCCTGGCCCAGGTGGTGATCCCGCCCGGCAAAGCCTCGCTCAAGCATTACCACCCGGTCGCCGAGGAGAGCTACTACATTCTCGCCGGGGAGGGCCGCCTGGAGATCGACGACGAGACGCGGACCGTCGGCCCCGGCGACAGCATCGCTATCCACCCCAGGCAGGTCCACCAACTGCACAACGATGGGGACGACGACCTGCTGCTGCTGGCGGTGTGCGTCCCGGCCTGGACACCGGATAACAGCGTCTACCTGGACTGATCACGCCCCGGCGCTGCCAGAATTGTTGGTGCTGGTGGTGTTGTCGTCCTCGTCGTCGCCACCAAACCGGCCAAGCAGGTCATTCATCTGGCGCAGCACCGTGTTCTGGTTCATCCCCGCCACCACGCACAGAATCCAGGCAATCGCCAGTTCCGGGTCGCTGGCGGTGTCGTAGAGCAGGTCGCTGTTGGCGATGGCCGCCAGCAGGTACATCAGCAGGCCCATCACGCCGCCCAGCAGCGGGTTGAACAGGTACCATGTGATGTGAATCGGGTCGAAGTCCCGCTGTTTGGTGGTGTGGCGGTCGAGCGTGATATAGCCGGAGATCAACGCGCCCAGCACGCCGAACAGGATCGGATAGTAGAAGGACGTGAAGACCTCGATGCCGACCGCTTCGGCCACGCCGCCGAACAGGTCCTGCAAAAAGACCAACACGACCAGCGCGATCCCCCAGCCGACATAGTAGTTCAGCAGCAGGGGCCGGTAGCGCCGGATGTCGGCGTTGACCTTGCGCTGGCGGTTCATGTCGGCGCGGACGCGGTACACAATCGCGCGCGCGTCGTCATAGTTGGCGCGCCGCCCCAACAGCAGCGAGCTGGCCTGCAGCAGTTCCTGGTGATAGATGTCGGCGTCTTCGCGGCTGGTGTAGGTGCTGCTGGCCAGTTCTTCTTGCAGCGCCTCGATTTGCAGCCACAACTTCTGCACGCGCTCATCATCGACCAGCTTGTCCAGCAGTTCGGGGTCGGCGGGAGCCGTGTCGTCGAAGAGCGCATCGGCAGGGGGCCGCGCCGCCGATGCAAACGGGTCCTCCAGGCCATCAAAATCATCGTCGATGCCCGCCAGGACATTCCCCGGGGCCATCAAGCCGCCTTCGTGCTCCTCGAACAGCGCTTCTTTGCTCTCCACAGGCGCGGCCTGGAAAAACTGGTCATCCGGGGCGCTCCGAACGCCTTCCCACTGCCAGACTTCCGGGTCCTGCGGGGTGATCTGCTCGACATCGCGGTGCGGGCGGTAGCGGTCTTGCAGCGCCTCCATGATCTCGCCCGAGATGCGCTCGGCCAGCGGCAGCGCGTCGCCGGCATCCGGTGGGGCGGAGCGTGCCTCAGAAATGTACAGGTCGTCCGCTGCCGCCGGTTCGCCGCCGGGCGCGTCGCCAACGTCTACTCTGGCGTCCGTGTCCCAGTGTTCCGGCGCGGACGGCGCCAGGCGCTCGACTTCCGGGCGGGGATGGTAGGCATCGTACAGCCGGGCGGCGATATCCTCTGCCGGGCGCTCGGCCAACGGCAGCGCATCAGCGGCATCGTGCGGCGGGGTGGGGGCGGGGGCTGGCTCCGGTCCCGCCAGCCACGCCAGCTCGTCAGCATCCTGACCCAGGTCGACCTCGACTTGCGACTCGTAGGCCGGGGATGCCGGGGAGAAATCGAGCAGGGCTTCGGTTTCCTCGGGGGTCAAGACCAGCGCTTCAGCATCGACATTTTCCGGCTGCTCGGTGGCTGGCGTGTCGACAGCGTCGTCACGTTCGAGCGGCTGCTGCGCGCGCTTGCCCAGCAGAATTTCGTGACCTTTACCGCGAATGGATGCTCTGGGCCGTCGTTGTTCCTTATTTTCCTCGTTCACGTGCGATCTCCTCTGCCAGTGCGCGATATCCCCGCGCGACAGGATGCTGGGGGATATATTCGATAACCGACAGGCCCGCGATCGGTGCCTCGGCCACTACATCATCGTAGTGAATCAACGTCTTCAACATCTTCGCGCCAAATACGTCGCGCAGTTCGCCCACCACCTCTTGCGAGTGCTCGGAGTGGGGACGGTACATGGTCGCAAACAAGCCCGCCAGCCCCAGCGCTGGGTTCAGGTGCTTCTTGACCCGGATCACGGTGTCCATCAGGGCGCGGACGCCGCGCATCGCCAGGTAATGGGCCTGCACGGGCACCAGCACGTCATCGGCGGCCACCAGCCCGTTCGCCGTCAGGATGCCCAGGCCGGGCGGGGTGTCGATCAGGATAAAATGAAACGGAATACGGCTGCGCTGCAACGAGAGCCGCAGGCGGTGCGCGCGGTCCTGGTGGTTGGCCAGCCCGATCTCGGCTGCGGCCAGGTCGATGCTGGCCGGGACGAGGGCCAGCTTGCCCCGCACCGGGCGAATCACACGCGCCAGCGACACGTGATTGTACATCACCAGCGAGTAGGCGCTGCGCCGGATATCGTAGAAGTCGATCCCAAAGGCAGCCGTCAGCCCACCCTGGGGGTCCATGTCGATCAACAGCACGCGATAGCCGCTTTCGGCGAGCGCGACGCCCAAATTCATCACGGAGGTGGATTTGCCTACGCCACCTTTCTGGTTGGCAATTACCAGTACTCTTGTCATCCAAACCAATCCTGGTGAACCCGCACTGGCTGCATTATAGCACACGCCCATGGAGGATGAAATTGATCTACACTGGGCGCACATTTTAAGTTGTGGTACACTTCCGCCCGCAACGTTGGGGCTAGCTGTAAAGGGACACACATGGCCGAGATTTTGGACCAGTTGAGCGAATTTATCCAGGAAGTTATCGAAGCATTGAGCTATCCAGGCATCACGATCGTGATGTTTGCTGAGAACATTTTCCCGCCCATTCCATCCGAAGTCGTCATGCCGTTTGCCGGGTTCCTGGTGGCGGATGACAAACTCAACTTCTTCGGCATTGTGACCGCCGGGACGTTGGGCGCGGTGCTGGGCGCGATTGCGATCTACTACATCGGCATGTGGGCCGACGAGCCGTTGATCCGGGCTTTCATCCGGCGCTATGGCAAGTTCTTCATGCTGGCCGAGGAAGATATCGACCGCGCGCTGGCGTTCTTCGAGCGTTATGGCGAGATCATCATCTTCACCGGGCGTTTGATCCCCATCATCCGCAGCCTGATCTCGCTGCCTGCCGGCATGAAACGGATGCCGATGGGGCGCTTCTTGCTGTTCACGACGCTGGGAACGGCGATCTGGACCACGCTCCTGAGCGTGGCCGGCGTGATCCTGGGCGAAAACTGGGAAGATGTGCTGGCGATTGTCGACCAGTACGAGAAGATCACACTGGCGGCATTGGTGCTGGGTGTGGCGGTCTTTATCTACACCAAGCTGCGTGATCGCCGCCGCAGGAAGGCGGCGATGCCCCCCATGCCGGAGCACGCGGACCAGAACGCCGAATAGGCTTTGCTTGCCACCTCCAAAGCGAGTATAGTGGAGGTATGTGACTGGCCCGGCAGGTCTGATCAGAGGGAAAACGAGGAGATGGCGCGCTTTAGCGGACGCAAAACACAGGCCACATCCCCGGCGGCGGGCGACGCGGCCCGCCCCGCCTCTCCGCTGCCATCCCGCGCCGCAATCGGGTTCGAGACCGTCCTGGGAGTCTCCTGTACGCTAAAGGGTGCGCTGCGCAGCCAGGGCGACGTCCGGCTGGACGGCACGTTTGAGGGCACGCTGGAGATCGACGGCAACGTGCTGGTCGGCGAAACGGCCAAGATCACGGCGGATATTAACGCCAAAAACATTTCCATCGCCGGGGCTGTGCGCGGAAACGTAAGCGGCAACAAAGTCCAGCTATTGCGGACCGGGCGCGTCTGGGGCGACATCAGCGCGACCGCCATCGCCACCGAAGAAGGCGCATTCATCGACGGCAAAATCACCATGCTCAGCCACGACGCCGCCCAGACCTTCGACCCCGCCAGCCTGCCGCTGCCCGACGAACTGCAAGACACCGCAGAATAGGCTTCCGATACTTTGCTGGCATTCCGTGCTTAATGTTATAATTGTGGTGTCCGTTGCTGTACCGCCAAAGACCAAGTTGCAGGGGAAAGTTCATGATTAAAGTTAACATTGACAGTATTCGCGTGAGCCTGATGTCGCACCTTCGGATTGTGATCCTGAAGGACCCTATCAGCGGGCGATATCTGCCCATCTTCATTGGGCCGTGTGAGGCCGAAGCCATCGCTGTGAAGCTGCAAGGCCAAACGATTGAGCGTCCCCTGACCCATGATCTGCTCAAATCGGTGATCACCGATTTGGGCGGCGAGGTACAGTATATCCTGGTCAATGATCTGCGTCAGGATACGTTCTACGCCCGCATCGTGATCGAGCAGAACGGCCAGACGCTCGAAGTTGACGCGCGGCCCAGCGACTCGATTGCCCTCGCTGTACGCCTGGACGTGCCGATCTACGTCGCCGAATCCGTGATGGACCGGGCGTCGACCACGCCTGAAGAAGAGATCGATCCCGACGCCATCGGCGACGGCGACGCAGAAGAAGCCGGCGAAGACCGGCTGAGCATTTTTGAAGACTTTGTCGACTCGCTGGACCTGGATGATCTGGAATCTGACGATGACAACGACGATTAGGGTGTATACTTAGGCACACATCCCGGAGATGAGGCGGGGTTGCTCTGACGAGCAGCCCCGCTTTTGACGCACAGCCCGAAAACCAACTGTTTTTTATCCGAGTCGTAATCAAAGGCATACCGTGAGACGATGAGCCAGGAATCAACCAGCGCACGTCCTGATCAAATGGCCCCGCACAGCGTCGAGGCGGAAGAAGCCGTCCTGGGTTCGATCCTGATCAATCCCGAATCCCTGTACGAGGTCGCCTCGTTTCTCCAGGCCGACGATTTCTTCATCGTGCGCAATAGCTGGGTGTGGGAAGCGATCCTGGACCTGCACGAACGCGACGAGGAGATCGACAACCTCACTGTGGTGGAGGAACTGCGCCAGCAAGGGCGGCTGGACGAGATCGGTGGCCCGGCCTACATCACCTACCTGATCAACCACACCCCGGCCTCGATCTATGCCGAGGCGTACGGGCACATCGTCGAGCGCGCGGCGCTGCGGCGGCGGATGTTGGGCGCGGCCAGCGAGATCGCGCAGTTGGCGCACGAGGAAAGCGCCGACATCAACGAGGTCATCGACCGGGCTGAAACCTCGATCTTCGCGGTGACCGAGCGCCGGCTGCACCGCGAACTGGTGCCGATCCGCACCGCGATCAGCGAATACTTTGACCGCATCGCGCACCTGTACGAGCGCGGCGGTGATGCGCTGGGCGTCCCGACCGGGTTTACCGACCTGGACGCGCTGCTGGGCGGGCTGCAGAAGTCCGACCTGGTGATCGTGGCGGGGCGGCCCGGCATGGGCAAGACGTCGTGGCTGCTCAGCGTGGCGCTGAACGCGGCGCGGCTCAAGCAGCGCGCGGCGATCTTCAGCATGGAGATGAGCAACGAGCAGATCGTACAGCGCCTCGTGTCGTCGGAGACCGGCATCAGCACGCACAACCTGCGGTTGGGCCAACTCGACGAACACGAGTGGGCGTTGTTCGTGGAAGCCACCGGCAGCCTGAGCGACCTGAAGGTCTACCTGGACGACACCCCGGCGCTCAACCCCCTGCAGATGCGGACCAAGTGCCGCCGCCTGTACAGCGAGTACGGGCTGGACCTGATCATGGTCGACTATCTCCAGTTGATGACCAGTGGGGCCGGTCGCCAGGAGAACCGCGTGCAGGAGATCAGCTTCATCTCGCGGCACCTCAAGCAGTTGGCGCGCGAGTTGAACACGCCAGTGCTGGCCGCCGCCCAGCTTTCGCGTGCGGTCGAGCAGCGCCAGGACAAGCGCCCGCAGCTTTCCGACCTGCGCGAAAGCGGCAGCATCGAGCAGGATGCCGACGTGGTGATGTTCATTTATCGCGACGAGGTTTACAATGAAGACACCGACCGGCCCAACCAGGCCGATGTGATCGTCGCCAAGCACCGCAACGGGCCGACCGGTACGGTGACGCTGTTCTTCCGCAAAGAACTCACGCAGTTTGGCAATTTGCGCAAAAACGATATCGATCTGGCGGGATTTTAGACGTGGGATGAGTGGGTGAGATGAAGGGTTTTAAAGGATTTCCACCAGGGAAGATGCACACGACAACCGTCCCTAACCAGTTTTTCAGCGAACTGCTGCCGACCATCGACGATCTGGCCGAACTGAAGGTGACGCTGTATTGCTTTTGGGCGCTCCAGCAGCGCGAAGGCGAATATCGCTATGTGATCCAGCGCGAGATGTTGCAAGACAGCCTGTTCCTGGCGGGCTTCCACCCCGACGCCGAGACCGCGCGCCAGCAGGTGCGCGATGCGCTGGAACGCGCGACGGCACGCGGCACACTGCTGCACATCACGGTCGAGAGCACTGCCGGGACCGAGGACCTGTACTTCATGAACACCACACGCGGGCGAAACGCGGTCCGCGCCATCGAAGCCGGTGAGTTTGAGTTCGGCGGGCAGGACTGCCCGGTCGCGCTGGTGGTGGAACGGCCCAACATCTTCACGCTGTACGAGCAGAACATCGGCCCGCTGACCCCGCTCATCGCCGACCAACTGCGCGCGGCGGAAGCGGATTACCCGGCGGCCTGGCTCCAAGAGGCGATCCAGATCGCGGTCGAGCGCAACAAACGCAGTTGGCGCTACGTGCAGGCTATTCTTGCAAAATGGCAGGCGGAAGGAAAAGAACGTGGATTCGCTAAGCAATCATCTCAAACGGCTCGCTACCGGTACATCGAAGGAAACCTCTCCGACCTCATCGACTACTGACAAGACGGATACGCCGGACGCGGTGTGCCCGATCTGCGGCGGCCTGGGGTTTTACACCAAAAACGTGCCGGTCGATCACCCGGATTTTGGCAAAGCGTTCCGCTGCGAGTGCCAGCGCGAGCGCCTGCTCGAGCAGCAAAACGCCCATCTGCGCGCGATGAGCAATCTGGACGTGGTGGTCGATAAAACCTTCGACTCCTTTTTGCTGGACCTGGCGCATCTCTCCGACGAACAGCAGGCCATCCTCAACATGGCCTACGACCGGGCGCGTGCCTACGCGGAAGATGTCAACGGGTGGCTGTTGTTCCAGGGCAGCTACGGCAGCGGCAAAACGCATCTGGCAGTGGCGATTGCCAATCACCGGCTCAGCCTGGGCGAAAAAGTGCTGTTCATCACCGTACCGGATCTGCTCGACCATCTGCGGGCGACGTATGGCCCGACATCACAGGTGGAATACGACGAACTGTTCGATCGCGTGCGCACCTTCCCGCTGCTGGTGCTGGACGACCTGGGGACGGAGAGCGCGACCTCCTGGGCACAGGAAAAGCTGTACCAGTTGATCAACCACCGCTACCTGCACCGGCTGGCGACAGTCATCACCACCAACGCGCCGCTGCTGAGCATCGACCCGCGCATCCGCAGCCGCCTGCTGGACCGCGACCTGACAGCGTTGATCGACATGCCGCTGCCGGACTTCCGGCAAAAACAATCGACGCCCGAAGAACGTCTGTTGACCGACCTGAGCCTGTACCAGGACCAGACGTTCGACACCTTCGACCTGCGAGAGCGCACCCTGCCGGAAAAAGAACGCAACAACCTGCAGAAGATTTATCGCATCGCCCAACGCTATGCGCAGAACCCGGAGGGCTGGCTGATCTTCATCGGTGCGCACGGCAGCGGGAAAACACATCTGGCGGCAGCCGTTGCCAACTACCGCCATCGCATGGGGGAAAAGGTGGTTTTTGTGTCTGCGCCCGACCTGTTGGATTATTTGCGGGCCGCCTTCAATCCCAAAGCTACGTATACCTTCGGCCAGCGCTTCTACGAGATCCGTGCCGGGCAAATGCTGGTGATCGACCAGTTCGACCTGCGCAACGCCTCGCCCTGGGCGCTGGAAAAGCTGCGCCAGATCGTCAACTATCGCTACCTGGCCAAGCTGCCGACCGTGTTCACGACGACCCAACCGTTCGAGGAACTCGATCCGCTGATCCGCAGCCGGCTGTCGGATGTCCGGCTGTGCCATGTGCTGGCGATCCTTGCGCCGGACTACACCGGCGGCGAATCCTCGCGGCGCTAGGGGCCGGGCCGGCTACTGGGCCTGCTCGCCCAGGCGGCGTTCCTTGCCGGCGATCAGGCGGTAGATGTTGCCGCGATGCCGCACGAAGATCATATAGCCCACCAGCAGGTAGACACTGTACACCGGGTCCATCACGCCCACGATGATCAGCACCGTGATGGCAACCGCGGCGGAAGCGACGGCAGTCAGCACGCCGAGCGATACGTAGCGGGTCAGCAGCACAATCGCGGCGGCGATGGCCAGAATCAGCGCGATCAGAAAGGTAGGGGCCAGCAGCAGAAACGTCCCGCTGGCAGTGGCGGCCCCTTTGCCACCGCGAATCTTGCCGTTAATCAGCGAAGCCAGGAACGACCAGTTGTGGCCGGCTACCACCGCCACCGCACCCAACACGCTGGCGGCGGTCTGGTGGTCCGGCAGCACCCAACGCGCCAGCAGGACAGCCACGATCCCCTTGAGGCCATCCCAAAACCACACCAGCAAGCCATATTGCAGGCCGCACGCACGCGCCACATTGGTCGCGCCCATGTTGCCGCTGCCGACCTGAAAGATATCGACGCCTTTGGCGCGTGCGATCAGGTACGCAGTAGGAAACGATCCGATGATGTACCCGATGACGATCACGAAAACCACGACAACAGGATTCATTGTCCTCTACCCTCACAATTGTCTCGACTCAGTTCTATGGATGATACTACTAGAAACACTATTTCGCAGAATTCGGTGCGCAGTAAGCTGCCGCAAAATTTGCCCAGTGTATTTGCTTAATGTAAAACAATAGAGTGTGGCACACACCGCGCTACACGATTGTGGTTGTGTACGGCGTATCGTCCTAATATACACAAAACAAAAAGGGTATTCAAACGTGAGTGAAGCTCAAGACCAAGCCACCCCCCACATCGTCGTTGTCGATGACGATCCCGAAATGCTCAAGCTGATTGTCATGCTGCTGCGACGGATTGGTGCGACGGTCCAAACATTCGAGGAAGGCCAGCCCATGCTCCAGTACCTGGCCACCGACGTCCCGGACATGATCATCCTGGATTTGATGCTGCCGGGCATCGACGGGTTGGAGGTGCTGCGGCAGATTCGCGCCCAGCAGCGTTTCAACGATACTCCGATCCTGATCCTGTCCGCCAAAGCCGATCCCAACACGATTCGCAAGGGCCTGGATATGGGGGCGGATGGGTATGTGACCAAGCCCTATGTCGCCAACAGCCTGATCGACCGTGTCCGCCTGCTGCTCAATACCGATCGCCAGATGTCGAGCGATCCGGATTCAACCAATCCATAAGGCGACCTGCCAGCGTGTTTTTTTCATCCTGGGGGGAGAATACGCGGCAGGTTGGCACGCCGTTTCAGCCTGGTAGGACTTGTGTTGAGTTGTGCCTATGCCTGATTGCTGTTAACCTGAACGCGACCAATACTAGTTGGAGAGGGAACGAGTATGCGTGAGCACTCCGCACGGGGCTTCTGGCTCTTGTTGTGTCTGCTCGCTAGCGCAGCCGTGCTGGTCAGCGCCTGCGAAACGACCGACGATCCGGCCTCATCACCGACAACGGCAGCCAACCGCGCGACATCGCCAGCGGTCGATAGCGATATGGCGTTATCCACGCCACAGCGCGATGTCCTGCCGGGCGCAGTCCCGACGCGGACGCTGGGGCCGATTGTCAGTTTCACGCCCAAATTTACGGCCACGCCGATCCCGAGCAGCACCCCGACGCCAACCATTACCCTCACCCCGACGGAAACGACCGAACCGCCGACCGTGACCCCAACCCTGACGCCCAGCCCCTCCCCGACCGCCAGCGGAGCGATCCGCTCGACCAGCGCGCAGGTCAACGTGCGCGAGGAACCGAACGGGGATGTTGTGCAGAGCATCCCCAACGGCAGCGAACTGGGCGTGCTGGACATCCAGGAGGGGGAAAACGGGTTCGACTGGTACCAGGTGTCGTATCTGCCGGAGGACGGCGAGGAACTGCGGGGCTGGGTGCGGGCCGACCTGGTCGAAACCGATTTCGTGCCACCGGCGGCCCAGGCCGCCGGTGGCACGAAATCGGTTTCGAC
>DAOTUD010000003.1:0-8837 GCA_034437275.1 Anaerolineae bacterium | reverse complement strand
GCTGCCCACGACCATCGTCGAGTAGCGCGGCCTTTCCGCCCAGACAACACACTGCCCTGGAGCGCTCCAGGGCAGTTTCAGTGAATCACGATTTTGGATGTCTCTTGCGCCGATTCAGCTCTCATCCCCTAGCGACCGGTCACTGAACAAATGAGCGAGAGGGATGGGGTTGAAGGCAAAGACAACTCCGAGTAAGGTTGTGTTGAGAGACAAAACCGAAACGGAGAAATCGTATGCCAACCTTCGCCATCCCCGAACTGTATCGTAACTTCCATCAGTATCTGATGCAAAGAATACCCGATGAGTGTGATAGCCGGTTGGCTAATCTGATATTGATGATGATGGGCATTTTTCAGGCAGGCAGCGTGCAGTTGAACCTGGTGGCACGCAAAACGCCTGTGCGCGCCAAAAAGTTGAGCATCGTCCGGCGCTTCCGGCGCTGGTTGACCAATGAGGCCGTGCGGGTCCGCCCCTGGTACAAGCCTTATGCGGCAGAGGTGCTGTACGCCGCCAGTCGGGCGGGGACAGTCCATCTGATCCTGGATGCGACCAAAGTGGCGTCCAGGCACCGGTTGTTGATGGTGAGTGTGGCTTATCAGCGGCGTAGCCTGCCGATCGCGTGGGTGTGGGACCGGGGTGCCCAGGGACGAACCACGACCGCCAAACAGATCAAGCTCCTGGATTATGTACGGTGTAACCTGATCCCGGCAGATTGCCAGGTTTCGCTGGTGGGTGACTGCGAATTTGGTAATCCGTTGTTGATTGAATATGTTCAGTTCTGGGGCTGGGACTATACCTTGCGTGTGTCGGGCCAGTTTCTGTTCATGCCCAAGGGGACCAGTGCCTGGCAGCGACTGGATGCGTATTCCCTCAAACGCGGCGACAAGGTGTGGTTTGGCAACGTCGTTCTGACGCAGGCCAGTGCTTATCCGACCAATCTGGTCTTGTATTGGGACCCGAAAGAAAAGGAACCCTGGTTTCTGGCGACCAATCAACCCGGTCCTCACGCGGCACTTCGTCTTTATCGACGTCGGATGTGGATCGAGGAAATGTTTGGCGATATGAAAGGGCATGGTTTCGACCTGGAAAGCAGCCATTTGCGCCATTTTCTTCGCCTCTCCCGCTTGACGCTGGTGGCCTGTTTGCTTTATTTGTGGTTGATCGCCATCGCTGAACAAGTGGTCACGACCGGTCAAACCGGCGAAATCGACCGCACCGACCGGCGTGACTTGAGCATTTTTCGCCTTGGTTGGGATTTCATCGAGCGGCGTTTAGCCCTCTTTGACCCGATACCAGATGTGGGCTTACCCACTTTTTGTTTGCTTTCTCATCCGCTTTTTTCGAACTCTTGTTCAGTGTCCGGTCGCTAGATTTGTTGGGCCACCCATGCGTCGTTTGGCTGCCGAGTCACATTCATATGCACCACCCGTCGCGACTCCAGTTCGATGATCACAAACACGAAGATGCCGCGGAACAGCGCATCATACGTTTGCAGAAAATCGCAGGCCCAGATCTCTGAGGCATGGTTGCGCAGGAACGTCCCCCAGCTTTGGCCTGACGGACCTGTCCGCCGTAGGTCTTGCGTGTATTTCTGAATACTGCTCTTGGCGACCCCCCGATCCAACTTGAGCATTTCGCCCCGAATACGTTCTGCTCCCCACAACGGGTTCTCGCGTGCTATACGCCGGATAAGCCGCACGATGTGCCCTGACAGCGGACGACGTCCGCCTTGTTGTTTGGGTTGTGATTTGCGCCGCCACACCCATCGAAATAGATCGCGATGCCACCTCAATAGTGTCTCCGGTTGTACAATCAGCAATGCATCTTTCCAACCACGCAGTTTGCTAGCCAGCAGCACCATCATCCCGCGTTCCCGCCAACTCAACTGCGGTCGTTTCACCTGTCGGTCCAGCACGATCAACTGCCGGCGCAGTAGTGCATTCTCCAACATCAACTCCGATTTACTGCGCGTGGCGTCCGCCACTGCCCCGCCCGCCAAACCATGATTGTCCGGTTTAGTCCACTTCCGTAACCTCTCGACAACGCGTGACAAAACCGCCTTCAATCCCCGCTTGACAAAACTTGGCAAGAACCGCCGCATGACACACCTTTCATCTGATTAGCTGGACCACAGGGGCTATTGTACTCGAACTTGTTTCAGGCGGAAATTCCGAACGGATGTGCAATTCAGCCAGCACAGGTTGTTTTCGCCTCAGTTCACGGTTCCACGGAGTTTTTTGGGGTACGGGCTTGACACTCGCTGTGATTCTGTGGTTTAATCGGTTCAGTGAACCGGTTCATCTAAATCTGTAGTTGACATACTTGTCAAGTCTGCATAAAGGAGAATCTGCAATGAAAAAGTGTTTCGTATTATTCCTTCTTCTCGCTTTGGTAACCCCTCTTGCCTGGCAGACCACATCTGCCACACCTGCCGCAGCACAAGACCCTATCAAGATCACGTTTTGGAATTACTGGGATGGCAACAATGGCGAAGCTATCCAGCAGCTTATTGACCGCTACAATGCGGAAAACCCAGACGTCGAAGTTGAAAACGTCTTCATCGGCTGGGGCGAACTGCTGCCCAAACTCCAGATCGCGGTCGCGGGTGGTGACGCGCCAGATATCGCTGCCGCGGATATGGCCTGGATGCCGTTGCTGGCGGATTCTGGGACGCTCACACCGCTGGATAACTTTGTCGAAGCGTCGGAGATGAATATCGACGATTTTTACCCGGCCCTGCTGGATGTCGATACATATGATGGCCAACTCTATGGACTGCCTGTCAGCACCAATAACCTGGAACTCTTCATCAACAATGACCTGTTCGAGGCCGCGGGTCTGGACCCCGCCAACCCACCTACGACCTGGGCTGAACTGAAAGAGGCTGCCACCACCTGCGCTAACCCTGGTCAGGGGATTGTGGGTATGGAGCTCTATACGCTGCCAGGCGAAGGCTTGACCTGGCAGTTCCAAGTGTACCTGTGGCAAGCTGGCGGTGATTTTTTGACCGATGATCTGTCAGCCGCCGCGTTTAATTCAGAAGCCGGCCTGAAGGCGCTCAACTACTGGCTGGACCTGATTGAATCTGAGGCATACATGCTCTCCGATTGGGGCTTGTTCGGCCAGGGGCAAGCGTGCATGGTGATGGACGGCACCTGGATGGTGAGCATTTGGGCCGATACTGCGCCCTTTGAGTTCAGCACGGCTGTCATGCCCTATCCTGAAGATGGTGAGCCTGCCACCAACATGGGCGGCGAGCACATCTTTATCATGAGCGAAGACGAGGCCAAACAGCAAGCCGCCTGGGACTTCATCAACTGGTTCACCAGCCCAGAAATCCAGATGGAATGGGACATGATGACCGGGTTTATGCCGGTGCGTGATGCTGTAGCCACGAACTCAGAGTACCAGACGTGGGTCAGTGACACCGAACCACGCCTGATGCCGTTCGTCGAAATGCAGCAGTATGCCCACAACCGCCCACCGGTTGAAGTGTATCCAGAACTCTCGGATGTCTTCTCGAGCATGATGGAGCAGGCGCTGTATGGGCAGATGAGCCCCGAGGAAGCGCTTGAAGCGGCTGAAATCTCCGTTAACGCGCTGCTTCGTTAAGCCCCGTACATCCACAATACTTGTGTGGCTGGTGAGGGTGCTTCCTGTCCCCTCACCGGCCTCTTGGTCTCATTCGCAGCATGCATAGGGGCACCAGCTACTATGGCGATCACTCAGGTCAAAAGAACTTACACCCGCGTCAAAACAAACTGGCAGCATGCCAATCAACAGGGTGACATCAGCACAGCGATCATCGCGCTGACGCCTGCCGCGATCCTTTTTCTGGTCTTCAACCTGTATCCGTTGTTTTTTTCGGGCTATCTCAGCCTGCTCGAATGGGATGGCTTCAGTCCGGATAGACAATTTGTCGGGTTCAACCATTACACCACGTTTTTGCAGTCATCTGAGTTTACCAACTCGCTGAAAGTGACGGTTATCTATACTGTCGGCGTCACCGTGTTCAGCATTGCGCTGGGGCTGGTGCTGGCCGTGCTGCTCAACAGTGGCATCCGGGGACAGACGCTCTACCGTGTGCTGTTCTTTTTGCCGGTTGTGACCTCGACGATTGCCGTGGCCATTGTCTGGCGCTATTTGATGACGCCCTATACCGGTTATGTCGACATCTTTCTGCGCGACGTTGGCGTGACGCCGCCCAAACCAACCTGGCTCCGTAACCCCGATTGGGCCTTGCGCGTAATCATGGTCGTTGGCATCTGGAAGCGGCTCGGCTTCAACATCGTGATCTACCTGGCTGGCTTGCAAGGCATTCCGGCGGTGTATTATGAAGCGGCCCGGGTGGACGGGGCGGGCGCGCTGCGCTGTTTCTGGAATATCACCGTGCCGTTGATTGCCCCTATCACCTTGTTGTTGGTCATCATGTCGATCATCGACTCGTTCCTGATCTTCGATGTGGTGTATGTGATGACCAGCGGCGGCCCATTACACACCACCGAGGTTATCGGCCTGCTGCTGTATAACCAGGCTTTTCGCTACTTCAATATGGGGCAGGCGTCGGCTATTGCCTGGGTGATTTTCGCTATTGTGTTTGCGATTACGATGGTGCAATGGATCGTGTTTGGCGTTCGGGGGCAGCGCACATGAGAGTACGGGAAGTCCTCAATCACACAGTTGTGCATGCGATCCTGATCGGCGGGGCGCTGGTCGTGATCGTGCCGTACATGTGGATGCTCACGCTGTCGCTTAAGCCCAAGGAACTTACCTACTCCGAGCCATACTTGATTCCCACCAGGTTCGAAGTGGAAAACTACCAGAAGGCGTGGAAATCCGCGTCCTTTGAACGCTACTATCTGAATTCCGCGATTGTGACGTTTGGCATCACTGCCGGACAAGTGGTGATCTGTTCGCTGGCGGCCTATGCTTTTGCCCGGCTGAGGTTTCGCGGCAAGGAAGTGATCTTCATGCTGTTTTTGGGCACCATGATGGTTCCCTTCCATGCGATTCTCATTCCGTCCTACCTGCTGATCGACCGGTTCGGGTGGGTGGACACCTATCAGGCCATGATCATCCCGCGGATGTTCAGCGCGTTTGGCATTTTTTTGATGCGCCAGTATTACGAGAGCATCTCAACCGAATTGGATGACGCCGCGCTGATCGATGGGTGCAGCCGGCTCGGCGTGTGGTGGCGCATTCTGTTGCCGCTGTCGGGGCCGGGGCTGGTTACGCTGGGCGTTTTTGCGTTTCTGTTCGCGTGGAATGAATTCCTGTGGCCGCTAGTTGTCATCAACGATCCCGAAATGCGCACCGTGCAGTTGGGGTTGGCGATGTTCCAGGGGCGTTATGGCACCCAGTGGACGCTGTTGATGGCCGGCACCGTCACCGCGACCATCCCCACGATCCTGGCTTTTTTGATCGGCCAGCGCTGGTTTATCGAAAGCATAGCTCATACCGGGTTGAAAGAATGAGGCTGATATGACTGCTCACAGTTGGGACGCGCCAGAATGGGCTCGCTACGCCGTTTTTTACCACATCTTCCCGGAGCGCTTTTTTAATGGCGATACGGCTAACGATCCAGCCGGAACCGTCTCCTGGGACAGCGTACCGACGCGCGAGAACTTCTTTGGCGGCGACCTGGCCGGTATTCGTGCGCGGCTCGATTACCTGCAACAGTTGGGCATCACCGCGCTGTACTGTACGCCGTTCTTCCGCGCGCAGACTAACCACCGCTACGACATTTCGGACTACTTCGCGATCGATCCTGCTGCCGGCACCCTGGACGATTTCCACGGGCTGGTGCGTGATCTGAATGCGCGGGATATGCGACTGATTCTGGATGCGGTCTTTAACCATTGTGGCGACGGCTTCGACCCCTTCCAGGATGTCTGCCAGAACGGCCCCAACTCGTCATATTGGGAGTGGTTCACGGTGCGTGGCTTTCCGGTCGAGTTCGATCCGCCAAACTTCCAGACGTGCGGTGGCGCGCCATTTTTGCCCAAACTCAACACGGAACATCCGGCAGTACGTGATTACCTGCTGCGCGTGACACGCTACTGGCTGGAGCAGGGGGCAGACGGCTGGCGGCTCGATGTGCCCTGGAAGGTGCCGCTGTCCTTCTGGCGTGAATTCCGTCGGGCGGCACTGGAGACCAGGCCAGATGCATACTTGGTGGCGGAAGAATGGCGCAGCGCGTGGCCCTGGCAAGCCGGGGACACGGTGCACGGCGTGATGAACTATCGCCTCCGGAACGCGATTTTGGACTACTGCGCCTGGGATCATATGGATGCCGAAGACTTTGATTATGAACTGGCGTGTTTGCGCCAGGAACACGGCCCAGCAGCGCCCTATCACCTGACACTGCTGGGCAGCCATGATACGCCGCGTTTTCTGACTCTGTGTGGCGAAGATGTCAAGCGTATGCTGATCGCCGTTGTATTCCAAATGACCTATATTGGCATTCCATTGGTATACTATGGTGACGAGATAGGGATGGTTGGCGACAATGATCCCTTGTGTCGCGCTGGAATGATCTGGGACGCTTCGCGTCAGAACCGGCGCCTCCACGCGGCGTATCAGAAGCTGATACAATTACGGCATCGCCATAGAGCGCTAACAGACGGTACATTCGAACCTGTGCACGTATTCAACGGCGTTTATGCGTATCAGCGGGTATTGGATGATGATATGGTCATCGTCGTGCTGAACCCGCGCGACGCACGCGCAGACTACACTGTGTCACTGCCTACTACGTCGGGTACCGCTGCAAACCAATGGTACGAGCACCTGACGGGCCAGACGTTCACTCCTTTCGACAATACGTTAGTTTTCGACCAGTTACCGGCGCAATCCGCGTTTGTATTGACGCCGGACGCGACGAGATAACTATGCCCAAAGTCACCCTGAAAGAAATTGCGGAGAAAGCCGGCGTCTCCAAAACCGCCGCCTCGTACGCCTTCAATCGTCCGGAGCAACTGTCGGAGGAAACGTTGGCGCGGATTCTGGCTGTTGCTGAAGAACTGGGCTACAGTCCCAATCCGCTGGCGCGCAATCTTCGCAAGCGGGAAACCGGCTACATCGGCATTCTTGTCCCGCAGCCGCTCTCGCTTATTACCCGCAACCCGCATTTTCTGACATTTTTAGAAGGCGTCAGCCTGGCGTGTGAGGAAGTCGAACTGTCTTACATGCTGGTGCCTCCCGTCAAGGGCAACCTGCGGCGCGCGATCATCCAGGCGGCAGTAGATGGGTTTTTGACGTTGGGATTGGAAACCTTCCGCGACACGATGCAAGTGCTCCAACAGCGTGATGTCCCGTTCGTGATGGTCGACAGCCAGCCCGTCGACGACAATTCGTGTGTCAACGTCGATAATGAACAGGGCGCATATCTCGCGATGCGACATGTGCTGGCCAAGGGGCACACCAACATCGCGATTCTCGGCATTCGTTCGGGCGTGTTTGGGCATTACGATGAATACGTGGGGACGCTCCGCTGGCGCATCGATGGCTATCAACGCGCGCTGGCCGAAGCTGGCCTGTCGATGAAGGATCGAAATATTCGATTGGTCGAATGTGAATGCGACCGAGCTGGGGGATACCAGGCCGCGCAGCATCTGTTTTCGCTCAAGCATCCCCCGACCGCGATAGTTGCTATGGCCGATATAATTGCGTTGGGTGCGTATCAGGCCGCCCAAGAACTAGCCATTGCGATTCCTCAGAATGTGGCTGTAGTGGGCTATGACGATATTCTGGCTAGTGCGCTGGTCTGCCCCCCGTTGACCACGATTCAACAGCCCATTGTGGAAAAAGGTGTTATCGCCGTTCAAACACTGTATGCGCAGCTTCACCAAGAGGATTTTACGCCCCAGCATGTTGTGCTGCCGGTTACTTTAATCGAGCGGGCCTCCTGTTAGCGTCGTGATGGTCAGAAATGAGCATCTTAGTGCAGACTTCGACAACCAATCTCTACCGGGTTATTTTCTGAGCGAGAAGCTGGCCTCTACGCGGCCTCGCGATAGTAGTCACGGATGATGCCTCCGAGCACATTTCGACAGCGAATTGGACCTTGAACGGACTCTGATTCCAAGCCTAACGGGCTGTCTTGTGCCAGACTCTGGTGTGGACGCGTACCCCCAAAAACCTCGTGAAACCGTGAAGTGAGGCGGGATCGAACCCCGAACAGCTGGTAGAATGGTCGAGTGTCTATCACTGGGAAAGGGAGCCGTATGATCTGGTTCATGGTGCTGCAAGTAGTATCAACCCTGGTCGAACTGGTCAGGTTGGGGCGCAAGTCGGAGAGCGAAAACGTAGTCTGATCGATCAGTACTACAACACAAAGCCGAGGACAAGTCTATGACCTATCCCCGGCATTTATAGGATCATTTGCTCTAACTGAATGTGCAATAACAGCTTACTCGACGACCATCTCGTGCGGGGCAAAACAATACTCCGGATTGAACTGCAACATGTAACCGCCAGGAATACGATAGATTGGAATGGGTTCACCGTAAGATGAGCGGAACGCCATAGGGTTGGAGCGGCACATACAGAAGATGTTGGTTTCCTCGTGGAGTGCATAATTAGCGTTCCACAGAGCTTCCTCAAGCGCTCGTTCAGCCTCGTTGATATCTTCGATGATGCGTTCCATTTGATCACGTGGCACGAAAGCCAATCGTTCCGTTTCTTCACCACGATACAGGTAGCGAAAAGGGTTCTGTTGCAAAAAATGGATGCCGAAATCAAGGAAGCACAAAGAGGCTAAACCGGGACCAGGAGCTTACGCGACTAAGCCAAACAGTCCGTCGATGAACTGGTTTTGAGCTTGACTATCTCCTTTT
>DAOTUD010000002.1:0-45134 GCA_034437275.1 Anaerolineae bacterium | reverse complement strand
TACCAGATGAGCAAAAACGAGGTGCAAGCAGTTCAAAATGGGGTCAACACGGCCCTGCAACGCGTTGTTTCTTTGGCGTTCCGCGCTTTTTCGCGCTCGTTTTTCCATTTGCTCGACGTTCAGCCGCATAATCGGGCTGTAGCCGCCTGAGTTTTTTCGGGGGAGCCCTTGATTATTTTATAGTTTATGTACCCGCCCCGGTGGGGAGGGGGTAAAGGAGCGGAACAATCATGGATATCGAAACGCGGGAAAAAGCAATTCATCGTCTGAAGAGTGCTGCCGGGCACATCAACGGCATCGTCCGCATGTTGGAAGAGGATCGCTATTGCATCGATGTGATCAAGCAGATTCAGGCCACGCAGACCGCCCTGTCGCGGGTGAGCGAAACAATCCTGGATTCGCACCTGCGCACGTGCGTTACCAGCGCGATCCAGGACGCGGACCCGGACGAGCGTGAGCGTGTGCTCAACGAAGTAACCGAAGTTTTCCGGTATACGAATCAGCCATAATAAGGAGCGTGTTATGCCAAGCAAGACGTTTGAGGTTCCCAATATTTCCTGTGGTCACTGTGTCATGACCATCAAAAACGAAGTGAGCGAACTGGCCGGCGTGAGCAGCGTCGAGGCCAGCGAGGACACCCGGCAGGTGGCCGTCCAGTGGGATGATCCCGCCAGTTGGGAGCAGATCAACGATCTGCTGGTCGAGATCAATTATCCCCCCGCGCCGGGCACCAACTGAGCTGCGTGATAACGATGCATGACCAGTCTGGCCCTGGCGCTGTGTGCCGGGGCTGGTTGTATTAGAGGAGATGGTATGAGTGAGAAAAAACTGACTTTGCCCGTTACCGGCATGACGTGCGCCAACTGCGTCGCCAACGTCGAGCGCAACGTCCGCAAGCTGGAGGGCGTGCAAGAGGCGAACGTCAACTTCGCCAGCGAAAAACTGAACCTGACCTATGATGGCGCGCTGCTGAAAACCGGCGACGTGATCCAGCGCATTCGCAAAGCCGGGTATGACGTGCCACAGCAAACCGTCGATCTGGCGGTGACCGGCATGACGTGCGTCAACTGCGCGGCCAATATCGAGCGCGCGCTGAAGAAGATCGACGGTGTGCTGGATGCCAGCGCCAACTTTGCCAACGAGCATGCGACCGTTACCCTGGCGGCGGGCAGTGTGACGCGCGGCGACCTGGTCGCGGCCATCGAGAAGGCGGGCTACGGTGTGGTCGAAGCCGAGAGCGAGGCCGAACTCGAGGATGCCGAGCAGGCCGCGCGTCAGGCCGAGATCCGGCACAACATCCAGCGCGTCGTGATTGGCGTGCTGTTTACGCTGCCGCTGTTCGTGCTGAGCATGGGCCGGGATTTTGGGCTGTGGGGGGCCTGGGCGGATGCGGCCTGGGTGAATTACCTGTTTTGGGCGCTGGCGACCCCGGTGCAGTTTTATGTCGGGCGAGAATTTTACGTCGGCGGCTACAAATCGCTGCGCGGCGGTTCTGCCAATATGGACGTGTTGGTGGCGCTCGGTTCCAGTGTGGCCTACTTCTACAGCATCGTCGTGACGTTGGGCATCCTCGGCGGCCATGTGTATTTTGAAACCTCGGCCATGATCGTCACGCTGATTGCGCTCGGCACGCTGCTGGAGTCGGTCGCCAAAGGCCGCACCAGCGCCGCCATCAAAAAGCTGATGGGCCTGCGGCCCAGGATGGCGCGCGTGGTCCGGGATGGTCAGGAGCAGGACATCCCGGTCGATCAGGTGCGGGTGGGCGACATGGTGATCGTGCGGCCCGGGGAAAAAATCCCGGTCGATGGCGTGGTGCGCGATGGGCACAGCGCGGTCGACGACAGCATGATCACCGGCGAAAGCCTGCCGGTTGAGAAGACGCCTGGCGACGAGGTGATCGGGGCCACCATCAACAAGCAGGGCATGCTCACCTTTGAGGCGACCAAAGTCGGGCGCGAAACGGCGCTGGCCCAGATCATCCGCCTGGTTGAGCAGGCGCAGGGCAGCAAAGCGCCGATCCAACGCCTGGCCGACCAGGTATCGGCGGTGTTCGTCCCGGCGGTAGTGTCGATTGCGCTGGTGACGTTTGCGATCTGGATGGTGGGCACCGGCGACTTCACGCCGTCGATGATCCGCATGATCGCGGTGTTGATCATTGCGTGTCCCTGCGCGATGGGCCTGGCCACGCCGACCGCGATCATGGTCGGGATGGGGCGCGGCGCGGAGCATGGCATTCTGTTCAAGAACAGCGAGGCGCTGGAACGCGCGCGCAAGCTGACGGCGGTCGTGCTCGACAAAACCGGCACCCTGACGCGCGGCGAACCTGACGTGACGGATGTGGTCGTCGCCGAAAACGCGGTGTTCGATGAGCAACACCTGCTGGCGATGGCCGCCAGCGTCGAGCGCGGCAGCGAGCACCTGCTGGGCGAAGCTATCGTGCGCGCGGCGCAGGACCAGGGCCTGTCGCTGGACGATCCGCGTAACTTCGCGGCGATCACCGGGCAGGGGGTGCGCGCCGAGGTGAACGGGCAGGTGGTGCTGATGGGCAATCTGTCACTGATGCGCGCGCATGAGGTTCACCTGAATGGGCTGGAAGCCGACGCCGAGCGACTCCAGCAGGAAGCCAAAACGACGATGTGGGTCGCCATCGACGGGCAGGCTGGCGGTTTGATCGCGGTTGCCGATACAATCAAAGCAGGCTCGGTCGAGGCCGTGCGCCAGCTTCATGAGCTGGGTCTCACGGTCGTGATGATGACCGGCGACAACGCCGCCACCGCCGAGGCCATCGCGCAGGAAGCCGGCATCGACCGGGTGTTTGCTGAGGTCAAGCCCGGCGATAAGGCTGCCTACGTGCAGCAGTTGCAGGACGAAGGGTTCCTGGTGGGGATGGTCGGCGACGGTATCAACGACGCCCCGGCGCTGGCCCAGGCTGATGTCGGCATTGCCATCGGCACCGGCACCGATGTCGCCATGGAGACCGCCGATGTGACGTTGATCAGCGGCGATCTACGCGGCGTGCCGCGTTCCATCCATCTCAGCAAGCGCACGGTGCGCGGCATCAAGGAAAACCTGTTCTGGGCGTTTGGGTATAATGTAAGCTTGATCCCCATCGCCGCTGGTATCCTGGCCCCGTTCGCCTGGGCACCAGAGATCCTGCGCCATCTGCACCCGATCCTGGCGGCGCTGGCGATGGCGCTCAGCGACGTATTCGTTATCGGTAACAGTCTGCGGCTGCGTGGCATCATCTTGAAATAGCCATCACAACGCCGCTAGAAGCTGGGAAGACCTATCGTGAAGACAGACACCCTGAAACAGCAGCGCGTCGAGCACCTGCCTGCCAACTATCACGAAACACACTACATCAGCCTGAGCAAACCGGGCGTGTTTATCTGGCTGAACGTGCTGTCGCTGATCCCGATGCTCATCAGCGGGCTGCTGGTGTTTGGGGCGCTGCTGGTCTACCACGAGGAGTTGGGTGCGCCGCTGGTGATCAACGGGCTGCCGGACCGCTTGCCGTCGCTGGTGGGGCTGGGGTTGGTGCTGTTGGTGCTGCCCTTGCACGAGTATGTTCATGGACTGGCGATTAAACACACCGGCCACACCCCGCGCTATGGCGCGAAGTGGCTGGTGTTGTTTGCCACGTCGGATGGCGCGCTGTTCCGCCGCAATGAATTCATCCAGATCGCGCTGGCCCCGCTGGTCGTGATCTCGTTGGGCGGGCTGCCGCTGATGCTGATTTTGCCCTACAAACTGGCGAACTGGCTGGCGCTGGCCGTGATGTTGAATGCCGCCGGCGCGATTGGCGATCTATGGATGACGATTGTGGCGCTGCGTTTCGATGCGTCGGCGTTGATCCGCGACGAAGAAGACAGTATGCGCATCTTCACGCGCAGCGTCCCTTGACCGGTCACTGGCTGCGCAGGTAGTCGATGATCTGGTCGATGGTCACATCCAGCGGCGTGGTGGGTTTCCAGCCAACAGCCTTTTTGATCTTGGTGATGTCCGGCACGCGGCGGCGCATGTCTTCGAAGCCCGCTTCGTAGGCTTCCTCGTAGGACAGAAACACGATCTCGGAATCACTGCCGGTGCGCGTCTTGACGCGCTGCGCCAACTCATGGATCGTCACTTCTTCGTCCGACCCGATGTTGAAAACCTGTCCGGTAACCTCGTGGCTTTGGCCCAGGCGCACGATGGCGTCGACGACGTCGTGCACGTTGCCGAAGCAGCGGCTTTGTTTGCCGTCCCCATAGACCTGAATCGGTTCCCCGGCCAGCGCCCACTGCACAAAACGCGGCACCACCATGCCATAGTTGCCGACCTGGCGCGGCCCGACCGTGTTGAACAGGCGGAAGATCGTGACCGGTATTCCCGCGGCTTTGTGATAGGCCAGGGCCAGGAATTCGTCCAGTGCTTTCGAGCTGGCATAGCTCCAACGGCTCTTGGTGGTCGCGCCCAGAATCCGGTCGTCGTCTTCCCGAAACGGCACCCGCACCCCTTTTCCGTACACCTCCGAGGTTGAGGCCAGCATCACTTTGCGGCGATAGCGGCGGGCGGTCTGCAGGACGATCTCCGTCCCCCCGACGTTTATTTCCAGCGTGTCGATGGGGCTGTGCACAATCGAAAAGACACCGACGGCAGCCGCCAGATGGTAAATTACGTCACATTCGCTCACCAGCCGGTCCATCACCGCCGCATGCCGGATATCTTCGATGGCATAGCGAAAATGTGGATTGTCCGTCAGGTGGACGATGTTCTCGAAGCGCCCGGTCGACAGATTGTCGATGATCGTCACCTTGTGACCCTGGGCCAGCAATTTTTCGGCCAGATGGCTGCCGATGAAACCAGCACCACCGGTAATCAAGACATGCGGCATAACGGTCCTCTTTTGCTACAGGGAAAAAAAACGCTACCCGCGCGATTATACAGGCAGTCAGTGGAAGCTCCAACTGGCGCGCCTAGCCTGACAGTGTATATTGCGGTGTCACTGTTGTTGTTCGTTATTCTGCGGCATGTTGGGGGCCAGCCACGAGAGAAACGCATCCTCTGAGCGCGTCTGCATGTAAATGCGGCCCGGCCCGGCCAGGTCGACCACCAGCCCCTCCCCGCTGAACAGCGTCGAGCGCACGCCGCCGACGCTGCGCACGTTAAAGTCCATGCCGGCGGTGAAGGAGACCAGATGTCCGGTGTCGACGGTGTAGCTTTGCCCGACGTCCAGGTCGATCGGGTGGATGGCCCCATAGCTGGACAGCAGCAGCAAACCCGACCCACCGGCCCGCAGCATGATCAAGCCTTCGGACGCGAAAAAGGTCCGCGCGCCGCCCCATTTGGTATCGATCTCGACGCCCATCGACGAGGCGACATACGAGCCACTCTGCACCATCATCGACTCGTTGCGCATCTCCAGGATCATCATGTCGCCGGGCAGCGCCGGGGCCAGGTTGATCTGGCCGCCGCCTTCCGGGGCCTGAAACACATTGAGAAAGAAGCTCTCTCCCCCCAGCAGCGAGCGTGATAAACTGCGGATCAGCCCGCCTTCGGGGCGTGTCTGGAGTTTCATGCCTTCGGTCATGCTGACCATCGACCCGGCCTCGACGTGGATTTCCTCGAAGGGGGCCAACGTCACAACAGCCATTGAGTAGGACGGGCGGTAGAGAATATCAGCTTGCATGGCGTTGCTCCTTTTTGTGTGCACAATACGTAGAACATAGTATACAGCCCGATTGCCATCCCGCTATTGTGCACCGCAGCCGGCTTAAGACGTGTCGCGAACCGATTATCCAAACACACAGGTGTGATCCCCCCAACCAATGGTGTGTGATGATCCTATGGAGCGGGGTAGATTATGCACAGAAATTGGAAAAGCAGAACATATGTGCTATATTAGTGGGTAGTGCATTAGCAGTCCAGGAGGCTGAATACCATGTTGCTCTTGGTTTGTCATGCCGCTGGCGGCCACTTCGCCGACGGAAATCGTGCCGGCGTTCGGCACGTACTGGATCATGTCCCTTCCATTGCCACCATAACTTTGTCTGGTCCTGAACGCTATAGCATCGTGTGCCAGGATGGCGGCCAACTGGTGCTGGCTGCACCGGGGCTGAACAGCCAGCATGCGTTTCATCGCATGACGATTGAGCTTGTCTCTCCGACGTGGACGGCAGATTTATTGACGGTGGTGTTTGAATTGATGCGCGCTGGCGAGTTTGGCTTGATGGATGGGCTGGAGGCGTCACAGATTTTCGTCACGCTGCCCCAGCAGACGGCGTACTTCCCGGCCCTGCCCGAACACCCGGTGCTGGTGCGCAATTCGCGTGATCTGGGGCTAAACCTGCTGGCGTAGCTGCTGTAGCGGTGTGCGGGCGAACAAAAACGGTGGGCATCGCGAGACGTCCACCATTTTCTTTGTCTGTGGATAGTAGCGGGTTACTTGGCGTAGTCGACCGCGCGGGTTTCCCGGATGATGGTCACTTTGATCTGGCCGGGATACTGCATCGACTCCTCGATGCGGCGCGAGATATCCTGCGCCAGTTGCATCGAGGCCAGATCGTCGATCTCCTCCGGCTTGACCATAATCCGCACCTCGCGCCCGGCCTGGAGCGCGTAACTCTGCTCCACTCCGTCGAATTCTTTGGCGATCTCCTCGAGCGCTTTCACGCGGCGGATGTAGGTGTCCAGGCTTTCGCGCCGGGCACCGGGCCGCGCGCCAGAGATGGCGTCCGCCGCTTCGACAATCATCGCTTCGACATTCTGCTGCTCCACCTCGTGGTGATGGCTGGCGATGCAGTTCACGATTTTGTCGGACACGCCATGCCGCTTGCAGAACTCCGCGCCAATCGTGGCATGTGTACCTTCGACTTCGTGGTCGATGGCCTTGCCGATGTCGTGCAGCAGCCCGCCGGCCTTAGCGACCGCGACATCCGCGCCCAACTCCGCCGCGATCATCCCGGCGAGGTGTGCGCTTTCGATGGCGTGGGCGTGCTGGTTCTGCCCGTAGCTGGTGCGGAACCGCAGCCGGCCCAGCAGCTTGATGATCTCCGGGTGCAGGCCCGGCACACCGGCCTCGTACGCGGCGCGTTCGCCTTCCTCGCGGATGCTCTGCTCGACTTCCTGGTTCGCATCCTCGACGAGCTTTTCGATCCGCGCGGGATGAATGCGCCCATCCAGCACCAGCTTGGTCATCGCACGCTTGGCGACTTCGCGCCGGACGGGATCGAAGCTGGAGATGGTCACGGCTTCGGGCGTGTCATCGACCACGACATCAACGCCCGTCGCCTGCTCGAACGAGCGAATATTGCGCCCGTTGCGGCCAATGATGCGCCCTTTCATCTCGTCGGTGGGCAGCGGTACCACGCTCACCGCGATCTCGTTCACCTGGTCGGAAGCGATGCGTTGGATGGCTAGCGCGATAATGTCCCGCGCACGCTTGCCCGCCTCGAGCTTCGTCTCCTCTTCGATCTCCCGGATGCGGCGTGCCATGTCCTGGCGTGCTTCGGCCTCGACCATCCGCAGCAGTTCTTCCTGTGCCTCTTCCCGTGTCATTTCCGCCATGCGTTCCAACACCGCTTTCTGTTCGTCGAACATGGTGTCGATCTCGTTTTGCCGTTTGTCCATCTTGCTCTGCCGTTTGTTGAGCGCTTGTTCGCGATTCTCCAGGCGCTCGTAGCGGGCATCAAGGTCTTCCCGGCGTTTTTGCAGGCGGTCACTTTCACGGTCTAGTTCAGCACGACGTTTTTTGGCGTTTTCTTCAGCTTCTCGCTGGATTCGCAGCGCTTCGTCCCGGGCATCCACAATGATTTGCTTGGACTCGCCACGAGCCTCTTCCAGCAAACGAGCAGCTTCGTCTTCGACCTGGCGCTTTTTGCTTGTTCCTTGCACATTCTGGTAAACGATCAAGCCACCAGCGCCCAGCCCAACGCCAATCGCTAGTCCTAGCAGGACCATCACGATTTCCATAGGGCTTACTCCTGTTCTGATTTAAAATAGTCGGGTTGTTCGTCTTCTAGTTCCTGGATAATCTGTTCGATAACTTCACGAGTGATTGCATAGCTAAACCCACGCCGGCCCAGATATGAGCCCAGCCTGGTCTGGAAGTCGCGCCGGGTCAGTCCGCGCAGCCGCCGGAGCCGCTTTTGCGCAGCCCGATAAGCGGAGTCGTGGAAATCTATCCCGGCCAGCACGTCGTCGATGATGGTGGGGCCGATCCCCTTTTGGCGCAGTTCGTGCCGCAGTGCCCGCGGGCCGCGCGGGCGAAATTGCTCGCGATTCTCAACCCAAAACTCCGCAAAAGCATGATCGTCCACATAGCCGCGTTGTTCCAGCCGCGCGATGGTCTCGTCGATCACGTCGGGCGCGATCTGCTTGGCGGCCAGCTTGCGGCGGATTTCGGCGATACTGTAGGGACGGCGGGCCAGCAGGCTGACCGCGCGCTCGAAGCTGCGCGTCACCTCGTCCTGTGCCTGGAGCTGGCGAATCGCCTCTTCGCTCAGGGTTTGGCCTTTGCGCAGCGACGCGGCATCCATGATGGACAGGCCGAACGCGAACTCGCCATCCAGGTAGACATTGACGCGCTCTTTGTTGCGTTTCTGGACTTCCAACGCCGTAATCGTTCGTTCCAACGTAGTGTGTCCTTAAAAAACAAAAACAGCCGTCAGTCACGGCTGCATAGTGTACCGATCGCTCACATCCGCGCCCTTGCAACGGGGCTTAGACTACTTTTTCAGGATACGACGACTTAACCGATCAAGCGGTAGAGTGTTACCCTTCGAATCAGCGCAATATGTTACTGGCTAACTTTTACGCATTCCTGCCCCACAGGCAGGCGAATCTCATTCGTTAAATCGGTTGATCAACAAAACCCGGAATCATCGTCCAGCACCTTGCGCGCCAATGGGCCGGCGCGTTGTCCAGGTTAACTCACACCCCAAGTGTGAGATCACTCGCTCGTCCAATCAACATCCGTCCGGATGCAAAGTAGTCCTGGTTGAGTGTTACGGTACAACCGTGACATGTGTGGTTATTATATAGTATTGAAAAATGCCCTGCAAAATCACATCACAGCCTGATCCACATTTTCGGACGGCACGCCGGGGGTGGCCCCGTGTGTGTCGCCTAGCTCGGCACTGACCATCCCGGCCAGGATCAATGCGCAGCCGATCCACTCGCGCAGGCCGAACAGTTCCCCCGCCCACCACCAGCCGAAAAACGCCGCGAAGACTGGCTCCAGGCTGAAGATCAGCGCGGTGTGTGTCGGGGTCGTAAAACGCTGCACGTACACCTGCACGCTGAAGACAACTGCCGTCGCCACCACGCCGGTGAAGGCAATCGCGGCCCATGTGCTGGCGGGCAGGTCCAGCGTGGGCGTCTCGACCACAAAGGCCGAACTCACAGCCAACACCGCGACGGTCATGATCTGGACCAGCGACAGCCGCACCGAACTGAAGCGCGGCGAGAAATGCGCCACGCTGACGATGTGCAGCGCAAAGGCGAACGCACACGCCAGCACCCACAAGTCACCGGCCTGGACGCTCAGGTCTTTGTTCAGCGACAGGAAGCCCAGCCCCACCGTCGCGGCGACAATGCCCAGGATCGCGCCGCGCCCCGGGGGGCGGCGCAGCAGGAGCGTGGCCAGTGCAGGCACGATCACGACGCTCAGCCCGGTGATGAACCCGGCTTTGGCGCTGGTGGTTGTTTGCAGGCCGATGGTCTGGAAGATGTAGCCCCCCGCCAGCCACACCCCGATCAGTCCCCCGGCTTGCAGTTCGGCGCGTGTGATGCGCTGCGTGCGGCGGCGAAAGACCACCGCCAAGAACAGCGAGGCCAGCACAAACCGCCACGCCACGAATGTGAACGGCCCGACCGCGTCCAGCGCATTCTTGACAACGACAAACGTCGATCCCCAGATCAGCGCCACGACCGCCAGCGCGAGATCGGCTTGCCAGCGTGTCATCTTACAACGCCTGCCGCAGGATGGCGCGCATGTCGTCCGGGGTGAGGGCGATGGGGTTGCCCTTCATCGAGCTGGAGCGCCCCGCTTTGTCGATCAAGGCGTCGACGTGTGCCGGCTCCAGCCCGAAATCCGCCAGCCCCGGGACGTCGAGGGCCTGGCACAGCTCGGCCACCCAGGCGACGCCAGCCGCAGCCGTTGCCGCCGGATCGCCGGTCACCAGGCGGGCGACCTCGTCATAGCGGGGCAGGGCGGGGTTGTCGGGATCACGCGCGTGCAGCAGGCGGACATTGGCCTCCATCACATGCGGCAGCAGCGCCGCACACACCGCGCCGTGTGGGGCGTGGAACATGCCGCCGAACGGCCCGGCGAACCCGTGCACCGCGCCCAACTTGGCATTTGCCAGCGCCAGCCCACCGAACAGCGAGGCCAGCGCCATATCTTCGCGCGCGGCGGGGTCGGGCGCATCGTAAGCCCGCCGCAGCGACCGCGCGGCGCGCCGGATGCCCTCGCGGCAGATGGCGTCGGTCAGCGGGTTGGCCCGGTGCGAAACCAGCGGCTCGATCACCTGCGTGAGCGCATCCAGGCCGGTGTAGGCTGTAATCGCCGGGGGCATGGTGTACGTCAGCACCGGATCGACCAGCGCGATATCGGGGAGCATCAGGGGATGGCGCAGGCTGACCTTGACGCGGTGCTCTGGCGAGGCCAGTACTGCGTTGCGCGTGACTTCTGCCCCGGTCCCGGCAGTGGTGGGGATCGCCATATAAGGCGCGGCGGGTTCGGCCAGCGGTTGGCGGCGCCCGATCACCTCCAGGTAATCCAGCGGCGCGCCGGGGTTGGTCAGCAGGCCGGCGATGGCTTTGCCGCTGTCGATGACGCTGCCGCCGCCCATCCCGATCACGACATCACACTCATGCTCGCGGGCATGTTGGGTGCCGCGCTGGGCGACCTGGATCGTCGGCTCGTCCTCGACAGCGAAGGTCGTGAAAGGGATGTCGTGGGCTTCCAACTGTGCCAGCAAGGGGGCGGCGCGTTCGGGGCTGCTGCCAGTGACGACCAGCGCGCGGCGACCTAAGCCGGCGGCCAGTTCCCCGGCTTCGCTGATCGTATCCGCCCCAAAAATGATCCGCGTGGCGGTTGCGAACTCGAAACGCATACCGGCTTACCCCCAGCCCTGGTCGTCAGGAAATACGTTGTTGTAGACTTGCTTGCTGCGCGGCTCGGTCAGCATATCGGCGACGGTTTCGGCCCAGCGGGCATAGTGCGCCGTCTTTTTGTGTTCGGCAGGGTCGTCGGGCGTGCGGTAGACTTCGACCAGCACGAACTGCGTCGGATCATCGGTTTGCTGGATGACGTCGAAGCGGGCGATCCCCGGCTCCTGGACGCTGTTTCGCGCGTTGTCGATACAGGCTTCGCGGAACGGCTCGATATGCTCCGGCTTGATGCGGCAGAATACATGCACAATATACATCGTTCAAATTCTCCTTGTGTGTCATCCGAACGACTTTACATTATAGCCGCAATCTTGCCTTCTGCCGCAACAAGACGCCACAATCCCCGAACAATGTCCGGGGATTGTGTCCTGTGGGATCGGCGGGACGGGCGTTGGGGCTATTCCATGACCCGTATCGCCGAGGGCAGGTCTATCTTGATCATGCGCCGGATGCTGAGCAGCGGCGTCAGCGTGACCGTCAGCACGCCCAGCAGCAGCGACGTCAGCAGCGTTTCGGGCGATATGGTGACAATGAAGTGGAAATCCTCCAGTTGTTCCTCAACCCGGGCGGCCAGCACCGCGTTGAGCAGCCACCAGCCCCCCACCAGCCCGATCAGGGTGCCGATCACGCCGATGATGAAGTTTTCCAGCATTTGCATCTGCGTCGCGGTGCGCACGCGCAGCCCGAAGGCGAACATGGTTGCAATCTCGCGCGTGCGTTCGTCGACGTTGATGCTGGTCGAGTTAAACGCGATCAGGAACGCCAGGAAGACCACCACGCCCTGAATGATGCGCAGAATGGTGGTGAACAGTTCCATGACCTCGTCGAACAGGTCGGAGATATCCTTCATCTCGCGCACCGAGGACACCCCGCGCTGGTTGAACAACGCCATTTCGATGTCATGGATGTCCACCCCTTCGGTGGGCAGCGCGACCACCTGGTTAGCTGTGCCGTCGAGGTTCATCAGCGCGGCGTGGCGCAAGTCCATGTAGGCCAGCGCCCGCAGCGGGTTATTGTGAATGCCGATCACCTGTATCACCGTTGTCTCGAAGGGGAAGGCGGTCGGATCATCCGTGTCGCGCTTCACATACTGGACGGGAACCATATCGCCGACATCCAGATCGAGATCGGAGGCGGCTTTCTGCGAGATGATGATGCCCGGCTCGTCCGATGTCAGTTCGCCTTCCTTCAGTTCCGGCACCCAGATCGGATTGTCCATGTCCTGCATTTCCAGCATGATGTCCAGCTCTTCCTGGCCCAGCAGCTTGCCGTTCAGGCTCAGACTGTAGACAAGCGGCTCTGCCAGCAGCGGCGCGCTGTTCCCGGTCTGCATGTCCCGGATGGCCGGGATTGGGTCCGGCAGCCTTTCGGCAAACGTCGGGGGATAGACGGTCTGCTGCTCGTCCGGCTGGATTGGGTAGAAGAAGTCCAGGCCCACCACCACGCGGTCCGCGCCCTGGTACAGCCAGGCCTCCTCGCCTTGCTGAATCGTCGTGGTGAACGTATCCAGGAACCCAACGAACATGACCATCAGCACGATGGCGATGGACACTCCCAGGATGGTGAGCAGCGTGCGCCAGGGGGAGCGCAGCAGGTTATTGATCGGCATGTGGGTGAAGCTCTTGCCGGGCAGCGGGACGCTTTCGGCCACCCAGCTTAACCCGCCACCTTTGGCCACCAGGTAGCCGGACTGGATAGCATCAACCGGCGGGACGCGCACCGCGCGCCAGACGGGAAGCAGCGTCGCCAGGAACGGCAGCAAAATCCCCAGCAGCGCGCCGCCCACGTACCCCTGCCAGTAGAAGGGGACCGTCCAGTAAGGAACCGGCATCACGTCCTGGAACACGCCGGAGAATATGTGGCTGAGTGCCAATCCGAACGATAGCCCCAGGATCGTCCCCAGCAGCGCAATCTGCGCCCCGACCAGCAGCGGTCGGAAAGCGATCCAGCGCCGGGGCAGCCCCAGCGCCATCCCGATCCCGATCTGCCGCCGCTGGGCCTCGACGATGCGTCCCGCCAGGTTGAAGGCGCCCATCGCCGCCCCCAGCAAGAACAGTATCGAGATCAAATACCAGATGCCCTGATCCTGCTCAGCGTCGGAGTACAGGCTCTTGTGCACGAAGTCTTCCGCCTTAGTGGTGATCGTCATGTCGAATTTTTTGAGATCACCGGCCTTTTGGGCCGCCCCAACCGCGCGCTCGATGGCCTGGATCGCTGCGTTGGGATCGACTCCTTCTTCGAGCAAGACGACAAGGTTATTCACTTCGCTCTGTTGCCCGGTGATCAACTGCGCTGTTTCCACTGGCATGAACAGCACTGCATAATCCGATTCGTCGCCGAAGATGTTGCCTTCGGGCAGCACGGCGAAGTATTCGGGCGAATGGGCGGTGCCAACAAAGTCGAGATCGATCCCGCCGCTGATGCTCACCGGATCGCCCGGCTCCAGGGTGTAATGGTCGGCGAATTTGTATTCGACGATCACCGCCGGCTTTTGCTGGTCCAGGGGGCCAGATGTCACTGCATCATCTTCGGTGAGGTGGCGTCCGTCCTCAACATACAGGCTGTCGATATGCGGCCCGCCGTTGCGCACATCCATGCCCACGATGCGACCGGGAACCAGGATTTCGTCGCCGTTGGTGGAGGCGTCGACCAGTGTCGATTCGATCAGGCGCGCTTCAAGCTGGGCGATACCGTCGAGCGGTTCGCCACCGGGCCGCAGCACGCGCAGCAAGTCGTCTTCAGAGACATCGCTGCTCAGCGCAATATGCAGGTCGTGCATGTTCAGCCGCCCGTAGCTCTGATCATAGGACGCGACGCGCCAGGTTTCCTGTCCGGTCAGTCCGCTGAAGACTCCGGTCCCCAGGGCGATGATCATGCCAATGGCGAGCACTTGCAGCCAGCGTTCGCGCAGGTCGCGCCACGACCAGCGCAGCCACATTTTCCAGTTAATCATGAGCATCCCCCTTTACCACTGCAGGTCGGCGATGGCGGCTTTGCCGTCGCGCGGCGGGCCATCGCTGATGATGTGGCCGCTGCTGAGTTCGACCACGCGGTCGGCAATGCGAGAGATCTCGCGGTTGTGGGTCACGACGAGCACTGCTTTTCCGGCCTCGGCTTGCTTTTGGAGCAGTTCCAAAATCTGAATGCCGGTCTTGAAATCCAGTTCGCCGGTGGGTTCGTCGGCAAGCAGCACCGGATTTCCGGTGGCCAGGGCGCGCGCGATGGCGACGCGCTGCTGCTCACCGCCGGACAGTTCGTGCGGGAAGTGATCGACGCGCGCGTGCAGCCCGACATCGTTCAGCACCTGGACGGCTTTGGCGGCACTGTCGTCTTCCCCGGCCATGTCCAGCACAAACTGCACATTTTCCCGCGCGGTCAGGCTGGGGAACAGGTTAAAGCTCTGGAAGATAAAGCCCACTGTCTCGCGCCGGAACTTGAACCGGTCCGCGCGCTTGGTGAGCGCCAGGTTGCTGCCGTTGATGTGCACTGTCCCTTCGGTGGGGACATCCAACGCCCCGATGATGTTCAGCAGGGTGGTTTTGCCGCTGCCCGACGGGCCGAGCACGACCACAAACTCCCCTTTTTGAACATCCAACGAAACATCTTCCAGGGCGTTGACGGTCACTTCGCCCATTTTATAGCGTTTCGAAATGTGTTCTAGATGAATCATGACGGTGTGCCTCTCTCCGGTGATACGCTTCTTGTCCCTCAGCATAGCTGGTTTCCACATGCTCAGTCCCCCTAATCTTTAGGGGCATCAAATAACATATTTAGCTCGTATAAATTAACGCGGTGTGTGATCTCTGTTCAGGTGAACTGTACATTCCCGGGCGATCTTGGATACAATAACAGGCGCATCCTTGCGCGTATTCAAGAGGAAAGATGAGCGATGCTTCTTTTGCCACAGCCCCAAACCGTTGAGCAGACCGGCGGCAGTTTCATGCTGCCTGCGTCCGGATGGATCGCGCTGGACGTGCCCTGCCCCGCCGACTTGCTGTTCACGGCCCAGCAGGCGCAGGCCGCGCTGCGTGATCACGTTGAGCTGCAGATCGCCGGGGGCAGTGTGCCTGCCCTGGTGACGCTGTCCCTGGCCGCGTCGCGCCCGCAGGGGTACCGGCTGGATATCACGCCGGACGGTGTCCATATCGCGGGTCATGATCTGCCGGGCGTGTTTTACGGCGTCATGACGTTGCTCCAGCTTGTGCAAACGTACGGGCGCGAACTCCCCCTGCTGGCGATCACCGACTGGCCGGATTTTGCCACGCGCGGTGTGCTGCTGGATATCAGCCGGGACAAGGTGCCCTCCATGGAAACCCTGTACGCGCTGGTGGATATGCTGGCCGGGTGGAAGCTCAACCAGTTCCAGCTGTACACCGAGCACACCTTCGCTTACCGCAACCATCACGTGGTGTGGGCCGAGGCGTCGCCGATGACCGCCGAGCAAATCCTGGCGCTGGATGCGTACTGCCGCCAGCGCCATATCGAACTGGTGCCCAACCAGAACAGCTTCGGGCACCTGGCCCGCTGGTTCAAGCACGCACGCTATCTGCCGCTGGCCGAAACCACCGGCCCGGTGGAGACGTCCTGGGGGATGATGCCGCCGTTCAGCCTGTCGCCCGCTGCGCCCGGCGCGCTCGATTTTCTGCGCGAACTGTACGACGAACTGCTGCCCAACTTCACCAGCCGCCAGTTCAACGTCGGCTGTGACGAAACCATCGACCTGGGCCTGGGGCGCAGCGCGGCTCTCGTCCGCGAAAAGGGGAAGGGGCGTGTGTACCTGGACTTCCTGCTGGAAATCTACCGGCTGGTGCAGGCGCGCGGACACACCATGCAGTTCTGGGGCGACATCATCAATCAGTACCCCGATCTCGTGCCGGAAATTCCGAAGGACACTATCGCGCTGGAATGGGGCTACGAGGCTGATCACGATTTCCCTGGCAAGACCCGGCTGTTTGCCGATGCCGGGGTGCCGTACTATGTTTGCTCCGGCACGTCAAGCTGGACTACCATCGCCGGGCGTACGGATAACTGTATCGGGAACATTCGTAACGCGGTCGACAACGGGCACCAACACGGCGCGATCGGGGTGCTCAACACGGATTGGGGCGACCGGGGCCACTGGCAGCCGCTGCCGGTGAGCTACCTGGGCTTTGCTTATGGCGCGGCCTTGAGTTGGAACACCGCACGAGATATCAACCTCCCGGCGGCACTGGATGCGTTCGCGTTCCGTGATCGCGCGCAGGTTATGGGGCGGCTGGCCTACGACCTGGGCAACGCCTACCAGCAGCCGGGGGTACTGGTCACCAACGCCAGCCTGTTGTTCTGGCTCTACCACACCCCGCTCGACGCCATGCGCACCGGGCACTTCAGCGCGGGCCTGGACGGCGGCAGCCGCGCGGTACTCCACGACGACGAGCGGCTGGCGCGCAACCTGCACGCCACGCTGGGCTATATCGACGATGTGCTGGCTCCGCTCGACCGGGCCGACATGCAGCGCCCGGACGGCGACCTGGTCCGGCGGGAGATGGCGCTGGCAGGGGCGATGCTGCGGCATGGGGCGCAGCGCGGCCTGTTCCAGCTTCACGACACGGCGGTCACCCCTGCGGAATTGCAGGCCGGCCTGGAGGCTATCGAACGCGAATTCCAGGCGGTGTGGCTGGCCCGCAATCGTCCGGGCGGCCTGGATGACAGCGTCGCACGTTTGCGGCAGGCGAAAGATTTGGACCACTAACGAAGGGATCATCATGTCACAACTAGAACAGGAAATTGCAGCACAACCGGCGATTCTGAAGACGCTTATCGAAACCGAAAAAGAACACATCATGATCATTGCCGACGAGATCAGCGCGGCGCAGCCGAGGTTTGTCGTGATCGTCGCGCGTGGGACGTCGGACAACGCGGCGCGCTATGCGCAGTACACGCTGGGCGCCATGGCCGGGCTGCCGGTCGCGCTCGCTACGCCCTCGCTGACGACCCTGTACGACGCCACGCCGCGTATGGAAGGCGCGCTGGTGATTGGAATTTCGCAATCCGGGCAGTCGCTGGAACCGACGCGCGTCCTTGAAGCGGCGCACCACGCCGGGGCTGCGCTGACGCTGTCGATCACCAACGATCCCGACTCGCCATTGGCGGAAGTCGCCGATCATCACATTTCACTCCACGCCGGGCCAGAGAAAAGCCTGGCAGCCACCAAAACCTACACGGCGCAGTTGATGGTGTTGGCGCTGCTGGTCGGGGCGCTGAGCGATGTGCCGGCCTGGGAATCGACGCTGGCGCAGGTGCCGGAGTGGGCAGCGGAAACACTGGCGCTCAACGAGGATACACGGACTGCCGCCGACCGGTATACGTTTATGGCGCAGTGTGTCACGCTGGCGCGGGGGTTCAACTACTGCACCGGCTTCGAGATCGCGCTCAAGCTCAAGGAACTGACGTATGTCGTGGCCGAAGCGTACAGTTCCGCCGACTTTCATCACGGTCCCAAGGCTATCGTTGAACCGGGCTTCCCCTTGATCGCGGTGGCTCCGGAGGGGCGCGCACTGGGATCGATGACGGACTCGATCTTGACGCTGGGCGAGTGCGGCGCGGATTTTGCCATCATCTCCAACATAACCGAACTGCTGGAAAAAGCGCGGCTGCCGCTGCCGATCCCCGCGGATGTGCCGGAGTGGCTGTCGCCGCTGGTGAGCATTCTGCCAGGGCAGCTCCTGGCGCTGGGGCTGTCGGAAGCGAAGGGCATCGAGGTCGATACACCGCGCGGCCTGGACAAAATCACGCTGACGGAGTGAGCAAATGATGATGCGACGCAGAAAGGATGCGCTTATGACGCGCCATAAAATTGCCGTGATCCCCGGGGACGGCATCGGGCAGGAGATCACCCCGGCAGCCGTTGAGGTTCTCCAACAGTTGAATGTTGCGGCGGAGTATACGTTCTTCCCCTGGGGATCGGATTACTACCGCGAGCACGGGGTCATGATGCCGGACGATGGCCTGGACACGCTCAAGGGCTTCGACGCGATCTATTTTGGCGCGGTGGGGTCCCGCGATGTGCCGGATCACATCACGCTGCGCGGCCTGCGGTTGAAGATCTGCCAGGGCTTCGACCAGTACGCCAATGTGCGGCCCGCCACGCTGCTGCCCGGCATCCCCAGCCCGCTGCACGGAAAACAGCCGGCGGACATCGACCTGGTGGTTGTGCGCGAAAACACCGAGGGCGAATACACCGGGGCCGGCGGGTATGCGCACGCCAGCCACGCGCACCAGGTCGCGGTGCAGACGGCGGTCTTCACCCGGACCGGGACGGAGCGTGTGATCCGCTACGCCTTCGAGTTGGCACGCAGCCGCCCGCGGAAGCACCTGGTGTCGGTGACCAAGTCCAACGCGCAGGAATATTCACTGGGCATGTGGGATGACGTTTTCAACGCGGTGCACGCCGACTTCCCGGATGTAGAGACCGAGCGAATGCTGGTCGATGCCGCTGCCGCGCGCATGGTGCTGCATCCCGAATCGCTGGATGTGCTGGTGGCATCCAACCTGTTCGGCGACATCCTGACCGACATCGGCGGCGCGATCATCGGCAGCCTGGGCATGGCTCCCAGCGGCAATATCAACCCGGAGCGCGACTACCCGTCCATGTTCGAGCCGATTCACGGCTCCGCCTTCGATATTGTGGGCCAGCACATCGCCAATCCGATTGGGATGCTGCTCAGCGGGGAGCTGATGCTGGATTACCTGGGCGAGCAGGCTGCAGCGGAACGACTGCGCGCGGCGGTCATCCGCGTGACGCGCGCCGGCAACACGCTGACGCCTGACGTTGGCGGCGCGGCGACCACCTCCGCCGTATGTGAGGCGGTGGTCAACGCCTTGCAGGCTGGCTAACGCATGATCACCATGCAGCGAGTATGACCAAAAAACACGACATGTCAGACGAGGAATACGAGGTCTACCAGCGGATTTACGACTACCCGCATCCGGAGGATGTCGAGCGGGGCAAGATTCGGCGCGAAAAAGCCTCGGCGACCCGCTACCGGCGCAGACGGGACCGGCACATCAAACGCCAACTCCGCGCGCTTGTGCAGCAGGGGGATGTCGCGGCGTGGGAAGATGACGCGACCCTGGATGAATATGACCTGAAAGCCCGGCGGGAACTGAGCAACGCGCGCACGCATAAGCACCGGCTGAAGGGCATCGAACGGCACGAAAACCAGGAGCCGCCCCCTAACAGCGACGACTAGCCGGTGGGGCAGGGCGGCGTGCGGCGCAGGCGGCGACGATTGTTACATAGGCTACATGGTGGCCACATGCGGGATCAGGCGCTATGCTATACATCTTGCAGGCCTGAGGATTTCGTCGCTGCTGGGAGGGATAGCGAATTTTGAAACGTGACATTTTCGGCAAACTTGCCACAGAAATGACGCTGCCGCGTGTACACGTGCAGCGCACCGTCGATCTGTTGGACCAGGGCAACACCGTTCCCTTTATCGCCCGTTATCGCAAGGAGACCACCGGCAGTCTGGACGAGGAGCAGTTGCGCGGCCTGCTGGACCGCCTGACCTACCTCCGCAAGCTGGCCGACCGGCAGGATGCTGTCATCTCCAGCATCGCCGAGCAGGAAAAGCTTACCCCGGACCTCGAAGCGGCGATCCTGGAAACCGAGACGCTTCGGGAAGTCGAAGACCTGTATCTGCCGTACAAGCCGAAACGCCGCACGCGGGCGATGATCGCGCAGGAGCGCGGGCTGGCTCCCCTGGCCGAGACGATCCGCGCCCAGCCGCGCATCCAGGACTCGCTGGCGGAGATCGGCGCGCCGTTCCTCAACGACGAGGTGCCGACGGTCGAGGACGCCTTTCAGGGCGCGCGTGATATCGTGACCGAGGGGATCGCCGAGGACGCGCGCAGCCGCGATGTCGCCCGCCGCCTGACCCGTCAGCAGGGGGTGGTCACCTCCACGCTGACCGGCGCTGATCAGGACCCCAGGCAAACCTACCGGACCTACTACGAGTTTGAGGCCGGCATTGGCCGCATCCGCCCGCATCAGGTGCTGGCTCTCAACCGGGGCGAGCGTGAGGACGTGCTGAAGGTGCATGTCGTTGCGCCGGACGAGCAGCTCGTCGTGCGCCTGGGCCGCCTGTTCCCGCCGGACCGGCGTTCGCCGCTGGCCGGGCAGCTCGAAGCGGCGATTGCGGATGCCTACAAGCGCCTGATCGCTCCGGCCATCGCGCGCGAAATGCGCCGCGATCTGACGCAGGACGCCGACCAGCACGCGATCAACGTGTTCGCCACCAACTTACGCGGGCTGCTGCTCCAACCGCCGCTGGATGCGCGTGTGGTGTTGGGCATCGATCCGGCCTTCCGCACCGGCAGCAAGGTCGCAGTGGTGGACCCCACCGGCAAGGTGTTGGACACAGTCACGATCTATCCCCATCCGCCGCAAAACCGCCAGGCCGAGGCGCTGCGGACGCTGGCGCACCTGGTGGAACGCCACGCCGTCGACGTGATTGCCATCGGCAACGGGACCGCCTCGCGCGAAACCGAGGAACTCGTCGCCACCTTTATCCGCGACCAGGGCGATGTGCAGTATTTGATCGTTGACGAGGCCGGGGCGTCGGTCTACTCGGCGTCACCGCTGGCGCGTGCGGAACTGCCCGATATGGACGTCTCGATGCGGGGCGCGGTGTCGATTGCGCGGCGTGTGCTCGATCCGCTGGCGGAACTGGTGAAGATCGATCCGCGCAGCATCGGCGTGGGGTTGTACCAGCACGATGTCGATCAAAAGGCGCTCGCCGCCAGGCTTGACGAGGTGATCGAGACGGTGGTGAATCGGGTTGGGGTCAACGTCAACACGGCGTCCCCGGCGCTGCTGCAACACGTCGCCGGGCTGGGTCCAACACTTGCCGAGCGCCTCGTCGCCCGGCGCGACGAGGCCGGCCCGTTCCCCTCGCGGCTGGCGGTTAAGCAGGTCAAGGGCCTGGGCGATAAAACCTTCGAGCAGGCTGCTGGGTTTTTGCGCGTGCCGGATGGCGACAATTTGCTGGATAACACTGGCGTTCACCCGGAATCTTACCCGGTTGTCGAGCGCCTGCTGGGCCGGCTCAAGCTGTCGTTGGATGATCCCGACCTGGCCGAGCAAGTGCGCCGCCAGCGTCACGAGCTGCGCGTGCCCGAACTGGCGCAGGCGTTGGACGTGGGTGTGCCCACGCTGCAAGACATCCTCGACGACCTGACGCGACCCGGACGCGACCCGCGCCGCGAACTTGACCTGCCGGTGCTGCGCTCCGACGTGTTGAGCATGGACGACCTGCGGCCTGGTATGGCGCTGAAGGGCACGGTGCGTAACGTGGTGGACTTCGGCGCGTTTGTCGATATTGGCGTCAAGCAGGATGGTCTGATACATATTTCCGAGATGGCAAACTTCCGCATCCGTGACCCCTACGAAGTCGTCAGTGTGGGCGATGTGATCGAGGTCACGATCCTGAACGTCGATATCGACCGGGGCCGGATCGCGCTCAGTATGCGCGACGTGTAAAAGGAGCTGTACGTGCGCAAGAACTATGAAGTGGGCATGACCGCCCGCCGCACCCGGCGTTTTACCGCTGACGATGTGCAGGCGTTCGCTGGCGTCACCGGCGACGCCAACCCGGTACACCTGGACGATGATTACGCTGCCGCGACGAGCTTTGGGCAGCGTATCGTGCACGGGATGCTGACCGCCAGCCTGATCTCCGCCATCATCGGGAATGATCTGCCCGGCGAGGGCGCGATCTACATGCGGCAGGACCTCCAGTTCAAGGCCCCGGTGTATCTTGGCGACACCATCACGGCCACTGTGGAGATCACGCACATCCGCGAAAAGCGCGGCATCATCACGCTGGCCACGACCTGCACCAACCAGGGCCAGACGCCGGTGCTCACCGGGGAAGCCGTGGTCATGGTGCCCGATGCTTGACAGCCGGGCTGCCCCGGCTATCATAGGGCAGCATACCGAGCACAAGGAGAAAAACGCAAATGGCAGATTTAAATGGACGCATTGCAATCGTCACCGGCAGCGGGCAGGGTATCGGGAAGCGGATCGCCCTGGATCTGGCGGCACGCGGCGCGACCATCGTTACCAACGATGTGACCGGCTGCTGCGCCGACGATACGCTGGAGGAGATCCGCGCGAACGGCGGGGATGGTATGGCTTTCACCAGCGACGTTTCCGACGGCGAACAGGTCGACGCCATGATCAAGTCCGTGCTGGATGAGTACGGGCAGATCGACATCCTGGTCAACAACGCGGGGACCACCCGCGACAACCTGATCATGCGCATGACCGAAGACGAGTGGGACCTTATTCTGCGCGTCAACCTGAAGAGTGCGTGGCTGTGCTCCAAAGCCGTGATTCGCGCGATGATGCGCAAGCGGCAGGGGCGCATTATCAACATGGCGAGCGCCAGCGGCATCATGGGCCAGGCCGGCCAGACGAACTACAGCTCCAGCAAGGCCGGGATGATCGGGCTGACGAAGGCGTTGGCGCGCGAGGTGGCGTCACGCGGTATCACAGTGAACGCCGTTGCGCCAGGCTTTATCCAGACCGCACTGGTCGAGAAAATGCCCGAAGATATCCGGGACGAACTCACCAAGCTGATCCCGCTGGGCCGGGTGGGTACGGTGGATGATGTGGCCCATGCGGTGGCTTTCCTGGCATCCGATGAGGCGAGCTATATCACCGGGCAGGTGTTGTCGGTCGATGGCGGCCTGGTCATGCAGTGATGGGCAACAGCGAGAATCAGGATAATCTGCGCCAGGGAACATGCTATAATAGGCACCGGTAGACATACTAATTTGAGGAAAGGTGACTATGGTCACACCTCGGCATCCAAATGATACGGTTACCATTGCGCCCGATGTGCTGCTGACGATTGCCCGGCTGGCGACGCTCGAAGTGCCGGGCGTGATGCGCATGGGCAACACACCGGGCGGCGTGGATCGGCTGTTACGGCGTGTGCCGTCGGCCAATGGGGTGCAGATTACAGTGGATGATGGCACCGTGACCGCCCACATTTACGTGATTGCCGACGCAAGCGTGAACATGCGCGAGATGAGCGTCGCCATCCAGCAGTCGGTGGTGCGCTCGATCCGTGAAATTCTGGGAATGAAGGTCGAATCCGTCAACGTGCATATTGAGGACGTCTCGTTTAACGTGCCCAAGAAGGAACAATAGCGGACCGTGTTCACGACCGACTATCGACATCAGGCACGCCATCTCGCCTTGCAGGCGCTCTACGAATTGGACTGCACCGACCATCCCGTCGGTGACGTGCTCCGCGAGCGCCTTGCGCCGGAGTTGCACAGCGACGACACGCGCCACCTGGCGCGCTGTCTGGTGCTGGGCGTGCTGGAACACCAGTCCACGCTCGACACCCTGATTCATCGCTACGCTCCTGAATGGCCATTAGCCCAAATTGCGATCATTGATCGTAATATTCTGCGCCTGGCCATTTTTGAACTGGCGGCTAGCGAAGACGCCCCAGTCCGTGTCGCGATCAGCGAAGCGGTGGTGCTGGCCAAAACGTTTGGAGCCGAAAGCGCGCCGCGTTTCGTTAACGGTGTACTGGGGACGTTGGCCTCGCACGAAACGGATTTGCAGACTGCGTTCGATAAGCCCTTAATCTCTCACGAGTAACCCATGCCCGATCAAAAACCACAGCGGTATCGTCCCTGGACTGCGATCAGCGGTGATGCTGACGACACGCTGCTTACCCTGATCGAGCATCTTGTGGAACTGCGCCGGCGGCTGGTGCGGGCAGTGGCGGCGCTGATAATTGGGGTGCTGTTGTCGGTAGTGTTCACCGGCAGAATCCTGGAGTACCTGACTGATCCCTATGGCGACGAGCTCCAGGTGCTCGGCCCCACCGAAAGCGTCGTGATGTATTTTCGGGTGGCCTTGCTGGCCGGTGCGATCCTGGCGATCCCGTTTATCACCTACCAGTTGTTTATGTTCGTTGCGCCGGGCCTCAAGCGCCGCGAAAAGCGCTGGATTTACCTGGCGCTGCCGGGCACGACCGCGCTGTTTTTGCTAGGCGTGGCGTTTGCGTGGTTTATCATGGTCCCGGCGGCGTTTGCCTTCCTGCGCGACTTCGAAAGCGGCGTCTTCCGCGCGGAGTGGACCGCCGAGCGCTACATCGCGTTTCTGACGTCGCTGTTGTTTTGGTTGGGCGTCTCATTTGAGATGCCGATGGTGGTCTTCGTGCTGGCGCGGTTGGGGATTCTCGGTCCCCGCCCGCTGATCAAGAACTGGCGGCTGGCGGTCGTCCTGATGACGATTCTGGCCGCTGTGATCACGCCAACTGTTGATCCCTTCAATATGTTGCTGGTCATAGCGCCGCTGCTGGTGCTCTACCTGCTCAGCATCGGCCTGGCTATGTTGGCTTTTCCCCGTACTCGGCGTAAATAGACAGTACATTTGGGTGACAGTCCGCCGGGGCGGGTGCATTCTGTAACAGGAGAGGCATTTGTATGTCGAAGAATCGTGTTCTGATTATGGGGGCCGCCGGGCGCGACTTCCATAACTTCAACTTATATTTTCGGGATAATGAGGACTACGAGGTCGCCGCGTTTACCGCGACCCAGATTCCGGATATTGAAGGGCGCACCTATCCGGCGGAACTGGCCGGGGCGCGTTACCCGGATGGGATTCCGATCTATCCGGAAGAAGACCTCGAACGTTTGATCAAGGAACAGAACATCGATGAAGTCGTGTTTGCCTATTCCGACGTGCTGCACGAGTATGTCATGCACAAAGCCAGCCAGGTGCTGGCGGCGGGGGCAGACTACCGACTGATCGGCCCCAAGCACAGCCAGCTCAAGAGCAGCAAGCCCGTTGTGGGTGTGGGGGCGGTGCGCACCGGCTGCGGCAAGAGCCAGACGACCCGCGCCGTCAGCGACGCGCTGCGCAAGCTGGGCTACACCGTCGCCGTCGTGCGCCATCCCATGCCCTACGGCGATCTGGCCCGGCAGGCCGTGCAGCGGTTCGCCACGTATGACGACCTCGACCAGCACCAGGTCACCATCGAGGAGCGCGAGGAGTACGAGCCGCACATCGATCGCGGCGTGGTGGTCTTCGCCGGGGTCGACTACGAGCGCATTCTCCGCGCGGTGGAAAAAGAGGCTGACATCGTGCTGTGGGACGGTGGCAACAACGACCTGCCGTTCTTCGCCCCAGACCTGTACTTCGTGATCGCCGACCCGCATCGTGCAGGCCACGAGTATCGGTACCACCCGGGCGAGGCCAACTTCCGTATGGCGGACGTGATCGTCATCAACAAGATCGACACCGCCACCCCAGACGGTGTGCTGGCTGTGCGCGAGAGCGTCCGCACATTGAACCCGACCGCGACGGTGCTCGATGCCGCCTCGCCGATTTTCGTCGATAACCCGGAGGCCATTCGCGGTAAAAAGGTGCTCGTGATCGAAGATGGCCCGACCCTGACGCATGGCGAAATGGGCTACGGCGCAGGCGTGGTTGCTGCGCACCGGTTCGGGGCTGCCGAGTTGGTTGATCCGCGCCCGTACGCGGTGGGCAGCATCGCCGAGACGTTCGAGAAGTACCCCGCCACCGGCTCATTGCTCCCGGCGATGGGCTATGGTGCAGGCCAGGTCGCCGACCTGGAAGAGACGATCCGCAAGACGCCCGCCGATCTGGTTGTGGTGGCGACGCCCATCGACCTGACGCGCGTGCTCACCATCGACAAGCCCTACCAGCGCGTGCGTTACGAACTCCAGGAGATCGGGCAGCCGACCGTGTACGAGCTGCTCGAAGCCAAATTCGGCAAGAAAGCATAGCGCTGTTATTCAGAGAGCACGTCACCAACGGCGTGCTCCCTGCGGTATACGCCCATGACGGAAACGACCGAGACGTCCGAGGCTGCGTCGGCGCGCACCCGTTCCCTTAAGCGTGTTGCCCGTGCCATCGTGGTGATTGTGCCATTGCTGGTCGTCGGGGTACCGGTGCTGTGCGGGGTGATCACCACCGGCGGCCTGCTGTATGTGCCGTGTTCGGAAAGCGGCGACACCCCCGCCGATTACGGGCATACCTTCGAGGATGTGACGCTTGACGCCAGCGACGGCGGCAGCTTCCTGGGCTACTTCATCCCTGGCACGAATGGGGCCGCGATCATCATCCCGCCGCCGCTTGCCAGCGGGCGCGGCAACCGTATGAACGAGGCCGATGTGCTGGCCCGCAGCGGTTACGCGGTGCTGCTGTTCGAGTCGCGGCGTTGTGCGGGGATGGGCGCGCACAGCCTGGGGTACCAGGAAATCTCCGAGGTGGGCGACGTGCTCGCCTACCTGCAGGAGCGTAACGACGTGCGGCAGATCGGCGTTCTCGGCTTTTCCTCTGCCGGCGCGACGGCGGTTATGGCGGCGGCGCGCTATCCGGCCCTGGCTGCCGTGATCGCCGAGGGCGGCTACGGCGATTTTCCCTCATTATCGGTCGCAGGCGACAGCGCCAACGTGCTTGAAGTGATCTACAAATGGGTGATGCGCACCACCTACCGCGTGATCACCGGTGAGTCCATTGACCGGCTCAGGCCGGTGGACGTGATCGGCGATATTGCCCCACGCCCCATCTTGCTGATCTACGGCAGCACCGAGCGCAGCCTGTCCGGGGCCTATGACCAACTGGCGGCGGCAGGCGATAACGCCGCGCTGTGGGTGGTCGAGGGGGCGGGGCATGGCAACTACGTCGATGTTGCGCCGCAGGAATACGAGCGCCGCGTGATCGCGTTTCTTGACCGGGCGCTGCTGGAATGAGGCGCGCGTATTTGTCAAAAGCACGGTGTGCCAGCATAATGACCATGGATGGGGAACATACCCATCAAATAATTTTTGTATGGAAAGGTTTAGTCAATGAAACCCGCACTTATTGTTCATGGTGGAGCCTGGAAGATCGCCGAGGAAACGCACGCCGACCACATCGTCGGGACGCGCCAGGCCGCCGAGATCGGCTGGGCGATCCTGGCCACCGGAGGATCGGCGCTGGATGCCGTCGAAGAGGCGGTGCGCAGCATGGAAGACGACCCCACCTTCGACGCCGGGATCGGCAGCGTCTTGAACCGCACCGGCGGCATTGAACTGGACGCGATCATCATGGACGGCAAAACGCTGTCGTTGGGCGCGGTGGCTGCCGTGCGCGGCATTATGAACCCGGTCAAGCTGGCGCGGTTGATCGTCGAGGACACCGATCACAGCCTGCTGGTGGGGGAGGGCGCGCGGCGTTTCGCCGAACTGAAGGGCATGCGGCTGTGCGCCGAGGCCGAACTGACGGTCCCGCGCGAGGTCGAACGTTTCCGCTACTTGCAGCAGAAGAAGGACTACCGGCTGGCGGACGGCTTCACGCCGGACCCGATGGACACGGTCGGCGCGGTGGCACTGGACGGTGACGGCAACGTTGCGGCGGCGACCTCGACCGGCGGCGTGCATTATAAGCTGCCGGGGCGAGTCGGTGATTCGCCGCTGGTGGGGTCGGGAGCCTATGCCGACAACCTGACCGGGGCTGCCTCGGCCACCGGGCACGGCGAGAGCATTATGCGCGTTGTGTTGTCCAAAATGGCCACCGATGCCCTGGGGCGCGGCATGAGCGCCCAGGAGGCCGCCGACTATGCGATCCGCTACATGTACGACCGGGTGGAGGGCTATGGCGGGCTGATCGTGATCGACCGGGAGGGGCATCCTGCCTTTGCCTACAACACGCCCCACATGGCCGTGGCCTGGGTGGACGACAGCGGCGATATCCAGGCCCAGATTCAGTCGTGAGCATGCAGTCATAAGCGAGGAATGGGGATGCGCAGCAGGTTTGTGTTTGGAATTATGGTGATCAGTCTCGGGTTGCTGGTGTCGGCGTGTGGGTGGACGCGCGACAGCACGCCATCCAGCCCGGTGCCGATCACGGCCACACCCATCCCGATCCTGCAGCCGATTGTCGCCACCGAGACTCCCAGCCCCAGCCCGCGCCCAACCTCGACGCCGGAAGGGCAGCTTCCGCCCGTGTCGCTGCCCACCCCAATCGCTGCCGTGATCACCCAGACGCCGACTTTCACGCCCACTGCCACCGATACCCCAGCCACGCCGGACGCCGCCCCCAATTATGCGCCGGTCGGGGGGCTGGTTGCTGCCGGCGGGAGTACGAGCGGGACGGGGGGGGGCTGTGCGACGGTGCCGCAGGGTCGCCTGGGCCAGGCCTACCAGAACGATCCGGATATCCAGGCGGCGCTCGGTTGTCCACTGGCCGCCTCCGCCACGCTGGCCAAGGGCGCTTACCAGCCTTTCGAGAACGGGCAGATGGTGTGGGTGTCGGCTCCGCAGCCGTCGATCTACGCCCTGTACAGCAACGGCACTTACCAGCAGTTTCCCGACACATTTCAGGAAGGCATCGATCCCAACGAGTGGGGCGACACCCCGCCGGAGGGCCGGATCGCGCCGATTCGTGGTTTTGGCAAGGTGTGGCACAACAATCCGAGCGTCCAGGCCGGGCTGGGCTGGGCGACAGCTGCCGAAACTGGCGACAGCCTGTCTCCTACCGCCGAAGTGCTGCAATTCGAGCGCGGCGAGATGCTCTATATTTCGCAGGCAGGCCGGACGTATATCCTGCTGCGCGCGTCGAACACGTGGCGATGATCTGGCTACCGGAACGTCACGGGCAGGTCCTGGTGGACTATCACCGCCACCAGGGGCAAACCAACGACTGCGGCCCGCACGTCGTCGTGCTGGTGATCCACTACTGGTACGGCACGTCACAGCCTGTCCCCGCCGATATTGCGCAGACCATGAACCGGCCCCGCTGGCAGCGTGGTTTTCCACCGGTGATCGTGCGGCGTATCCCCGGTTGGGCGACCTTCCCCTGGGGGATCGTGGACCTGCTGCGCGCGCACAACATCCCGGCCCGCTGGCGGCTGTGGGCCAATGAGCAGCACTTGCTTCGGGCGTTGGCGGAGGGGCGTGTGGCGATGCCGATCTTCGGGGAACCGCTGCGGCGGCGTGGCTGGCGATGGGCGGGCTGGTCCCATGTTGCGGCGTTGACCGGCTGGGATGCGGAGCAGGCCGAATACTGGTTTGTCGACTCGGCCCGACATCACGCACCTGCCAGCTACAGCCGCCAGGAGTTTATGCGCTGGTGGCGGAACATGGGCCGGATCATGATCGAGACGCTGTAGCCTGGGTTTTACTGTACCAGCGCGATCTTCGCTCGCTGGGCGACATACGCGCCGTTTTCGTCCACCACCTCGATCACATCGCCGGGTCGATCCCCGTCCAGCGTATACATGCCCACGTCGAGGGTGTGCGGTTCATCCGGCAGCGCCATCTCAAACCACAAGTACAGCATATCGTCATCACGCCAGTAACGCCCCGGCCAGCCGGCGCGGTCAAGCTGCGCGAATCCGTCCTCGGCGAAGACTTTGACGGACACCTGGTAATCGCGGGGCGCGGCCAGCCGTTGCAATTGCCAGCGCAGCAGCACCGCATCATTGCGCAGGGCGTAGCCGGTCAGCGCTGCACCGTTGCTGAAGTGCACCGGCTCGACAGGCGTGATGTGCTGGCTCCACGCGCCGGGCGTAATTGGGCGTACCACATAATGCCCTGTGCCGCGCAGGCCGAACACCTGCCCCGCACCATCCAGACAGCCCGGCTCCACACACAGTTTGTACTCCGGCAGACCCGGCTCGTCCGCACCATCCGGATTGGGGCGGTAGGCGATCAGCGCCAGCGTATCCCCGGCAGGTACAACGGCGGTTTGCGTGCCGTTCACGAAGCCCACATCCGGCACCGGGTCGAGCAGCACGCTCCACACCGCTGGCTCCTGGGCTTCCGGGGCGCGGTTGGCGTGGCTGATGACCAGCACACGCGCCGGGGATTGGTCGAGCACGGCGTCCCGTACAGCTAGCAGCCGGTGCAGCGGCGTGCCGAATCCGCCCGGCGTGTCGTGCGTGTCGACAAAGTCCAGCAGGCACACCAGCAGATAAGCCTGCAACCCCACGACGACCAACAGCCCGGCTCCCCTGGCGACGGCCACACCCCGGCGCACACGCGCGTTAGCGATGAGTGGGCTGGCGGCGCGCCACATCCGCGCAGCTCCGGCTCCCCACGCGATGTAGGCGGCGGGCATCAGCGGGATCATGTAATGCGGAGCGACCTCGGTCCACTGCCACGTAAAAACGAGCACCGGCAGCAGCAGCCACAGCACGAGGATGCCGTCGGGCGTATGGCGGAGCCGCTGCGAGTGCAGGGTACGCCACGCCAGCCATCCGGCGGCCAGCACCGCGCCCAGTGGAATCACATGAAAGAGGGGATATACGTCTGGCACCGTGTCCAAGTAGTTGCGGAACTGTTCCGGCCCAGCCAGCGAGTGGATGTCCTGGCCCGCGACCGTGAACCAGGCATACTCCAGCGCTGTGCTGTCGATCACGCGCCGGTGATCGCCGTTCGTGTCGAGTGCGGTATGCACCGTGTCGGCGCGCAGCAGGTCATGCTGGAGCACACCAACCAGCAGCGGCGCGACGGTCAGCACGGCCAACCCGATCCCCAGGATCGTCGCGCGCCAGAAGGACCGCCGCCACCACAGCACGGCTATCGCCAGGCTCAGCGGCAGCAGCGTGAACGCGCCGTAGTGAATCTGCACGGTGAGTGCCAGCAGCGGCCAATGCAGCACACGCACCCAGCGTTTGCCCTCGCCATAGCCCAGCAGCCCGGTGAAGACCGTCGCCGCGATGAAGGGGGGCAGCAGGTTCTGCGCCCAGATTTTGCGCGAATACAGCACACCCCAGGGGCTGGCCGCATACAGCAGCCCGGCGACCAGCGCCGCCTGCGGGCCATAGTAGCGGTGTGCCATGCCCCATGTCAGCCCGACGGCCAGCACGTTCAGCGTGCCGACAAACAGTGTCGCCAGCAGCGGCGTGTCGTCGATGGCATAGGGTAGGGCGAACAGGTACACGTTAATCGGTGGATTGGGCACCCCGACCGAGGAGTCGATCCCCCGCCAGGGCAGATCGCGTCCCCGCGCCAGATCCAGCGCTTTCTGCGAGAGATTCGCTTCGTCGCGCTTGAACTCGCTGATGCCTGGCGCGCCCATGCGCAGCGCAACAGCGGCCAGCACAATGATCAGCAGGCCCACAACTTCCCAGCGACGCAGCGGCGCAGCGCTCGGGTTCACAACCGCCTCCTACCCTCAAAAATCACCGGGCAGAGAATGCTCCCTGCCCGGCAGGGGCATTTGATGCTTAGTCGTCCCCGTTTTCCTCCACGAACTGCTGCCAGGGACCATGCATCCCGTCATAGGTGACGCCATAGTATACGCGCATCGTCCCATTTTCGCGCTGGACCAGGTCATAGCGCACGCTGCCGGCCCGCTTGTAGCTTTTCCACAGGCCGATATCGCCGCGCCATTCCACCTTGTTCGAGTTGACGGGGTTGGATTCTTTCTCGGTGATGGCGTAGTGCCACAAGCGCCGCGCAGATTTGCGCGTCACATTCTTGACCACGTTCCCGTTGCGCAGATCGCGCATGACGTGGTACTTCACGCCTTTGCGCTGCTCGGTGCCGATGATCTCAACGCCTGTGCGTGGCGTTTCGATCTTTTTACCTTTCGTCGGCGCGGGTTCCTCCTCGGGCGGCTGCTTCTTTTCTTCCTCTTCCTTTTTGGCAATACCCAGGTTTTGCGCAGTCAACTGTACAATTTCATCACGCACGGCCAGGTTGGTTTCGGCCTCGTCGCGCACGTAAATTTTGTTGTCGTCGATTGCATACGGCGGATCCTCGCCGCGCGGAACCTGGATGCGAATCACCGGTTTACCGTGTGTTTCCTGCACGTCGATGTCGATGTCCAGCGGGGGCGTGATCTTGTGCTCGATCTCCTGGTGCAGGGTTTTGATCGCGTCGGTGACGTTTTGGATGCCGACCGGTTTTTCCTTCGGTTTGGCGCTGGCCCCCACGTAGATCGTGCCGCCGTTGGTGTTGGCCAGGGCGCACACGTCCGCGATAATGGCATACAAACGCCCGCCCCGGCGCGTCATGCCTTCGTGGAAGGTCTGCACGATGCTGGCCCCTTCTTCGCGGGCGGATTGCACATGGTCGTAGGGAGCATGGCTGGGCCGATAAGGGCGCGTGCGGGCGAAGTCGTTGCTCTGGAATACCTTGAGCAGTTCCTCGAAGGACGGGTTGGGGAGCTGCACCTCAGTGATGCGCTCGCCGATGCCGAGGTTCTTGTTGTTGCGGGGATCGGTGTTCAGGCGGTGGGCGTCTGACCCCTGGATGCAGCGCATCCGGCGCGGATATTCGGGCTTGGTGCCGTCGAAGAAGCGCGCTGTGCTGCGGCGTCCTTTGCGGTCCAAATCTGTCACTTCCAGCGCGTGGAGGTTGGGGTCCTGCGTGTAGGCGATTTTCGTCTGCCCGCCAAAGTCAAAGCCCCGCATCGCCACGCCATGATTCGAATTGGCATGAGCTGCGATTGCAATGCCGTCGGCTTCGTTGATGACCTTGTAGGCGGCCAACACGTCCGACGAAGCCCCCACGTTCGACGAGCCTTCGTCGAGTGCCGTCGAGGGGATGTTCAGGCTCAGCAAGATGTGCTCAAGCTGGCGCACGGACGTGGCTGGCGAGAAAATGCCGAGAATGTGAAAGCCAAACGTCGCCGTAAATTCAAAGCCCGGTAAGACCAGCACTTTTTTGAACAAGCGCCGGTATTCGTCCAATACCCGTTTTTCGTCGGGTTGAATGCGTTTCAGCTCTTCCAGATATTCGAGCTGCTCGATTTCCTCTAGCATGGTCCGGTAACCGCCGATCGTATTGTGATCGGTGAAAGCGATAATATCCAGCCCACGCATTTCCGCATGGCGCAGAATGTCCAAATAGTCCACCCCTGAATCCTGGTAATCACTGGATGCAGGTGTATGCAGATGCAAGTCCATGCGGTACCAATGCATCTTCGAACGTCGTGATTTTGCTGCCACGAAGCCTCTCTCTCTGTCTGTTAAATATACAACGTAACGACGAGGAGGCTGCCTTACCCAATCAGATCATGAAAAAGATCTGCTAATGTGTTTGGCTCGAAAGGCTTCACCAGGAATTTGTCAGCCCCAGCATAGAGCGACTGGTCTTCCACATCCATCCCCGAAACCACGACAATCGGCGTATCGGCAAAAACCGGGGTGGCGCGTAAATGCGTGACCAGGTCGGCGCCATCCATATCCGCCAGATGAAAGTCGATCAGAAATAAGTCGGGGCTTTTGTCATGAGCCATTTCGAGTGCTGTTTGACCACGAGCCGCAACCAAAACTTCAAAGCCATCCATCTCCAACAGGGTTTGCAACAGCTTTACGGTGGTACGGTCATCATCCACAATTAAAATTCTGGGCAAAGCAGCCTTCCTTCAAATATGCTAAGCCTACGCTAATGTCTCGCTGGTCGCTTCTTCGTCCGGTTCGGGTGACGTGGCAGGCGTTAAGGCAGCCTCCAACACGTCATCCACTTCTTCGGCAAAGACAAACCTCAGCGATTTCCGTACGTCTTCGGGAACGTCATCGACGTCATGCTCGTTACGGCGCGGCAGGATCACCGTCTCCAGGCCAGCACGGTGAGCCGCCAACACCTTGTCCTTGATGCCGCCAACCGGCAGCACCTGCCCGCGCAGCGTGATCTCGCCGGTCATCGCGACATGGCTGCACACCGGGCGTCCGGTAAACAGGGACGCCAGCGCTGTGGCCATCGTCACACCCGCTGACGGGCCATCTTTGGGGACGGCCCCTGCCGGGACATGCAAGTGAATATCCCGTTGTTCGAAGTAATCGTCAAGCAGGTTAAATTCGACCGCCTTCGAGCGCACGTAGCTGAACGCGGTCCGCGCACTTTCCTGCATCACCTGGCCAAGTTGGCCGGTGTACTGGAAGCCCTTACTACCGGGCATCTGTGCGGCTTCGACGAACAACACTTCGCCGCCGTATGGCGTGACCGACAGGCCGATGGCAACCCCCGGGGTATCGGCGATGCGCTCTTCGATCTCGTTGCGATAGCCAAAACGGGGGTGGTCCAACAGGGCGACAATATCGTCTTCGTATACTTCATTCGCGCCATCGATGCCTTCGGCGATACGGGTTACGATCTTGCGGGCGACACGGCCAATTTCGCGTTCCAGGTTGCGGACGCCCGCCTCACGAGTGTAATCCCTTACGATCTTCAACACCGCTTCGTTCGTGAAGGACAACTCGTCCGGGTGCAGACCGTTATCACGGATCTGGCGGGGAATCAGGTATTGCAGCGCGATCTGGACCTTTTCGTGTTCCGTGTATCCGCTCAGTTGGATGATCTCCATCCGGTCGCGTAGCGGACCGGGAATGGTTTCGAGGGTGTTGGCGGTGGTGATGAACATCACCTCCGACAAATCGAACGGGACATCCAGATAGTGGTCGCGGAATTCAAAGTTTTGCTCCGGGTCCAGCACTTCCAGCAGCGCCGACGCCGGGTCGCCCCGGAAGTCACGGCCAAGCTTGTCGACCTCATCCAGCATGATCACCGGGTTGCGGCTCTCGACCCGGCGCAGCGTCTGGATGATGCGCCCAGGCATGGCCCCGATATACGTCCGGCGGAAGCCGCGAATTTCGGCTTCGTCCCGGACGCCGCCCAACGACATCCGCGTAAAGCGCCGCCCCATCGCGCGGGCGATGGACGCGCCCAGCGAGGTTTTGCCCACGCCGGGCGGGCCGACAAAACACAGGATCGCCCCCTTGCGCTCGCGCCGGACCAGATCCGCTGGGCTATCTGGCTCGGATTCGAGTTCCTCGGCGCGTTCCTGGCGCAGTTTGCGCACCGCCAGATATTCTAGAATGCGCTCTTTGATGTCCTTCAGCCCGTAATGGTCCTCATCGAGCACCTGGCGGGCGTGGGGGATATCCAGGTTGTCATCGGTGCGGATGTCCCAGGGCAGATTGACCATCCAGTCCAGGTAAGTGCGGATCACGCCGTACTCTGCCGCTGCCGTTGGCAGCCTGGACAACCGTTCCAACTCGCGGCGTGCTTCGCGTTCCGCTTCTTCCGGCATGTCGGTGTCATCGATCTTACGCCGGAATTCCTCGACTTCGACGGTCTGTTCGTCGCCCTCGCCCAGTTCGCGTTGGATGGCTTTGAGCTGCTCGCGCAGGAAGAACTCGCGCTGCATCTTCTCCATCTCCGATTGGGCTTCGCTTTGAATTTTGTGGCCTAGCTCCAGCACTTCAAGCTCTTTGGTCAGGATCGACATCAGCGTGCGGAGTTTTTCCAGCGTGGAGTCAATCTCCAGCAACCGCTGCTGGTCTTCCAGGTCGATCCGAATGTACGTCGCCAGCGCATAAACCAGGTTAAGCGGCTCGTTGACGTTGAGGGCGGCGTTGATTAACTCATTTGGAATGCTGGGGACCAGGTCGGCCATACGCCCGAACTGCTCGACGACATTCCGCATGAGGGCTTCCACTTCGATGTCTTCTTCGACCGTTTCCGGCGCATCGCTGACGCGGGCATGGAGGTACGGCTCGGTGGCGGTGTATTCTTCCACGCGGATGCGCGCCATGCCCTGCACCAGCAGACGGATGGTGCCGTCTGGTGCCCGGAACAGCCGGTGAATCTGGGCCAGCGTGCCATATTCGTAGATATCATCTGGCCCGGGGGTTTCGAGTTCAGGGTCTTGTGAGGCGACCAGGCCGATCAACCGATCCCCGGCCACGGCTTCATCAACCAGCTTAACCGAACGCGGTTGGCCGACCGTGAGTGGGATCGTGGTATGCGGATAGACCACCAGGCCCCGCAGCGGCAGGATCGGCAGTTCGTCCGGCAGTTCGAGCGCGGCTTCACCGCCGCCGGCTTCGTCGGCGTCCGGTTCGGCTTGTGGCTCGCCGGCGGTGTCGGCCAGACCTACCTCGCGTTCCTCGGCAGCATGTTTGGTGGTTTCGATGGACTGTTCTTGAGCGTCCTCGTCTCGTTTGTTTTCCGAATCTGACATAGCTTTTCTCTAATCGGCATCTAGATCGACGAGCTGCACTTTTCTGGCCGGTGCATGGGGCAGCTCGATGCGTAATAATCCGTCATGATAATTGGCGGTAACTTCATCGCGCACCACGGGCCAGGGCAGGGTGACCTCCGTTCGAAATTCACCAAATGGAATTTCGAGTTGGTGATAGGCGCAGTTTTCTTTGGTCACCCGCTGGCGGACGCCGCTGATGATCAGCCGCTGGTCCTGAAGTGTAACGTTGAAATCGCCATCGCGCATCCCCCCGATTTCCACCAACACAATGAGGGTGTCGTCCAGTTCATAGACGTCGGTCGGGGGTCGCCACACGGTGGCGTGATGTACGATCACCCACCGCTGGGTTGTCTGTTGTGTTTCCGACTCCAGGCCGGGCTTGTCCGGTCTGTCGTGCGGATTATTGTGTTCTGTCATACGTACTCCGGCGACACTCTTGGGAGTAAAACATTGAGTGTGCAGATCATACCACACCCGTGCACCAGGCTCAATAAGAGATGTGGTAGAATGGGCGGGCGGGAATACCATCGCGGCAGGCTGGTGGGCGACACATGGCTTGCCTCGACAGCGTACTTGTAGTATGCTTGCTAGTGCATGTTAATATGCGCGTCAGCGCGGGAGCCGTGCTCATGGCACTATTAGATTTACTCCGAGCAGTCGGGCTGTTTAGTGGGCTGACGGATGACCAGTTGCAACGCCTGATCGATATCAGCCATCAAGAGCATTACAATGATGCCGACATCATCTTTCGCCAGGGGGCTGAGGGCGACAAACTCTATCTGATTCGTGAGGGCCAGGTCGAGATTCTGATCCGTCGCAAGCCGCACGAACAGGAACGGTCCCAGGTTTTCCTGGGGCGCGGGCAGATGTTTGGCGAAATGGCCCTGCTCGATCAAGGGAAACGGTCGGCGACCGTCCGTTGCAGCCAGGAAGATACCATTCTACATTCGATCAGCCGCGACAGTTTCATCGATCTATGCAATTCAGATACGTCCATCGGCTATGTGATGATGCGTAATCTGGCGATGGACCTATCCTTTAAACTCCGCCACAGCAACCTGAACCTGGGGGCCGATTATCCGTAGCTCTATTAGAGATAGGGGATGTGGTTATGATGACGTACAAAGTGAGCTACGTTGTTATCGGAGGGGAACATCCGGGCGCAATTGTGAACGAGCTGAAACGTCCTGAAGTTGGAGGTCACATTCAGATCGGCAAAAATACGTTCGAGATTGTTGAGATTCATGAAGTCATGCCGCCGCGCGGTGACTTTGCCTTCCTGCATGCGACAGTAAGGCCGGTAGACAAAGCCGCCGAGGTGCAGGAACCGAACTCGTAATCCCCACGCCGGTAACCCTCGAAAAGCCTGCCTGTACAAGACCGGCTTATACGCTGCTGGTTGCCAGCTAGATGGCGTATTCGTCGTAGTCTTTGGCCAACTGCACCGGGCCGCTAAACGTGGTGCACGCCTCGTCCACCAGCGAGTCGGGATTGTTGCCCCACATGTTGTAATGGATCAGCACCAGTTCCTTCGCGCCCGCCTGGGTGGCAGTTTCGCCGGCCTGGGCGGCGCTTGAATGCCCGAACCCCTCGCCAGATGCTTCGTGTAACAGCAGATCAACATCCTGTGCCAGAGCAATGATGTTTGGAATCGGCTCGGTATCGCAGGAGTAGCCGATGGTGTTGCCGGTGGACTTAACCTCGATGCGCAGCCCGATCGTGGGGATGAAGTGCTTGGTTGGCCAGGCCAGGATGCGGAAGTCTTCATTCTCCAGCACCGGCATGTTAGGCGTCTCCGACAGGCGGTGAAAATGCACCGGGAAGAAGCCCGGCCACGTATGCCACTGGAACCCGTCCATCGCCGCTTCGACCCGGTACAGGCAGTGATGCAGCCCGTACACCTGCAGCGGCTTGTGGCGTCCAAGCAGCCACATCTGCATCATCATGATCGGTACACCGGCCACGTGATCGGGGTGAAAGTGGGTCAGGATCATGTCGGGGATGTCGTCGGGCTGGATGCCGTACCGGTGCAACTTGCCCAGAGGGTTTGCGCCACAATCGATCAACACCAGACTGCCGTTGTCGCCCTGGAGCAGCAAGTGGGTCGGATCGTGTGTGGCGTTCGAGACGGCGGCTGCTGAGCCGAGAATGATAAGCCGGGCCATAATGAACATTCCTACCACGCTTAAGTAAAAGAATACCTTTATTGTGTTGAAACTTGCCCACAGCGCAAGTTGGGCTGCCGCCGCCTTGGGTCCGGTCGATGACGTGCTGCCGCTTGGGGCGAAGCTAGTCCGGCTGCTGCGCCAGGCGGTCGTGTGCTATCGGGTCGAGCGTTAGCGTCTGGCCGTGTTCAAACGCCTGCTCGAACTGATCCTCAGATAGCTGCGGCTTGATCTCGGCGAGATAGGCGTCGACGAAGCGCTGCAGGCGCGGCTCAATGGCCGGGCTGTGCTGGACTGCCGACAGCCACATAACAGCGTCGGTCAGGATGGCACCCTGGGCGTGTTGCCGGGCAGCTTCATAGTTGTGCTGGCGAAACGCAACATGCGCCAGTACGGACAGCGCAAAGATCTGCCCGCTTTTGTCATCGATCGCTTTGTTATATGTCAGGGTGGCCTGCCGCTTCGTCGAACTTGCCCTGGGGCAGCAGCACACTCAGGGTGCGCAGGCTCCATCCAGTCTGAACGCCCCACTCCAGGCCGAGGCCCTCAAAGGGTACCAGTTTGGGGTCGCTTTCTGGCATGGATTGTTCCCCGACCTGGAAATCACGGTGGACGATATGGTTGTGGCGGATGGTGCCTTCACCTGGCTGGGCACGATGTTGGGGACGCACACCAGCGAAGTGCCGGACATTCCGCCGACGGGGAACGAACTGGATCTGCCGTTCCTGGGGCTGTTCAACCTTGAAGACGGTAAGATCATCGAAGTGTGGATGTACTTCCCCGATATCAACTGGAACACGACGCTGGGGCTGCCGCTTGAGTAGGCATTGAACGCCGGCAGCAGTGGGGAACACACGCAGAGTGGATACCAGCAGGCTGGGGTGTCCACTCCGGCGTTGTGCGGGTTGTGATCAGCTATCCTCCGGCCAGCGCAGGATCATGCGTTCCTGCTCGAACGTCTGCGGCGAGCCGGTGCTGCCGTCGCGCAGGCGCACCAGTTCGTCCAGCGCGGCCTGCCCGGTGGTGCCGTGCCGGGCCAGGTAGCAGCCGACGACGGTGCCCGTCCGGCCCAGGCCGGCCCAGCAGTGCACGTACACCACGCGCCCCTGGAACAGCGCGAAATCGATCGCGTCGAGAATCCCGGTCATCTGCTCGACGGTCGGCGTGCGCATGTCGCGGATTGGCATCCGCTGGTGCGTCACGTCCGGGGGGAGTTCAGGCGCGTAGGGCGGCAGTTCGCCCGCTTCGGTCAGGTCCAGGAAGAACGTGATCCCGGCGGCTAGCAACTCGCTGACAGCAGTTGTGCTGCGCGGGTAGGGGCCGGCCATAAAGCGCCCCGGCTGCACCCAGTAGGAGCCGGGCAGCGGGCCTGCATTCGAGTCGTTTGGCATAGCGTTCTCCTGTCTAAAATAACACGCCCCCCAAATGCACTGGGAGGCGTGCTGAATTTATGATGTGCAGCTTATGCTACCGCCAGCACGGCCAGCACGATCCCGGCAAATGGCAGCGCAAAGGCGAAAACGGCAGTATACCACTGGTTGTCGAAGCGCAGGTGCATGAAGTACATCACCACCAGCAGCACCTTCGCCGCTGACAGCGCCACCAGCAGCCCGACAATCGAGAAGCTGAGGTCGATGTAGGTCAGCGCGACCTCGACGGCAGTAATCAGCGCCAGGGCTACAAAGACCCCGACGTATTGGTAGCGGTGCGTATGTTCGCGCGGCTGCGGCCACAGGTTGGCTTCCATCGCGGCCCAGGGTGTCAGGCTGGCCTCGGCGCGCTGCTGTGCTTGCTCCAGGCTGAGCGCATCCGCCTGCCACGCGGGGCCGGTCGCGGCGCGCTCCGGCTGTATGTGCAGGTACACCCACAGGGGGGCCAGCAGGATCGCGTTGCCCACGATCCCCAGCCCCAGCCCGGCGATCATTAGCACCCATTCATTCGCACGTCGTTTGTTTTCGGCCAGGAGCGGCGTCACAACCCCGCCGAGCAGCGCCCCGCTCATGGTCCACAGCAGAATAAACATTCCTTGATCCATGATTGACTCCCGGCTACTCGATCAGGTAAATGACGGTGAACAGCACGATCCACACGATATCGACAAAATGCCAGTACAGCCCAAACAACTCGACCCCCAGGTATTTGTCGGCGGAGTATTCGCCGCGCTGGGCTTTGAGCAGCACCAGCGCCAGCCAGATCACCCCGCCCAGGACGTGCAACCCATGAAAGCCGGTCGTCACAAAAAAGGCCGTGCCGAACAAGGTTTCCGCCGTGATATCTTCGTGCAGCAGTTCATACCACTCGAAGGCCTGAATGCCCAGGAACGTCGCGCCCAACAGCAGCGTCAGGCCCATCCAGTTCCGGAAGACGGGTTTGTCGCCGGATTGCAGCGACTCCAGGCCCATGACTACCGCGAAGCTGCTGACGATCAGCACCGACGTGCCGAGCGTCGCCAGCGGCAGGCTGAGTACCTCGTGCGCTTCCTCGAAGCCCTGGTCGATCTTGAAGGCCACATATGCACCGATCAGCGCGGCGAAGAACATCACCTCCGACGACAGGAAAACCCACATGCCGAGCTTGCGGTCGTTGAGTTCCTGCAGCCAGTTGGCGTGCATGTCGATTTCGGGGAAGTAGCCGATCTTCCACACGCCGACCCCGGTGATGACCAGCCCAATTACGCCCAGCACCGGCACCACCAGCCCTAACAGCAGCAGGGTCGCGCCCAGGCCCAGGATGATCGGGGCGTGGCTGGGCGGGGGCAGGTGAATCTCGTCGTGCTCGCCGGCTGCCATTGCCGCGTGCGCGTCAGGTTGTTCGTTCATTGCTTCGGGCGCAGTCGTTGTATCACTACGGCTCATGCGCTTTCCCCCTCAGATGATGCGGCCATCCGGGCGTCACGCGCCGGGCGGCGGCTGTGCACAATTGGGATGGTTTCAAAATTATACTCCGGCGGCGGTGACGAGGTCATCCATTCGAGTGTATCGCCTTCCCAGGGATCGTCGCCTGCCGGTTCGTGCTTGATGGCGCTGCGGATCATGTTGACGATCAGGATGATCACCGAGATGCCCATGATGATCCCGCCGACCGTCGTCAGTTGGTTCAGGCCGGTCCAGCCGCGATCATCGCCATAGTCGTAGATGCGGCGCGGCATCCCGTCCAGCCCCAGGATGTGCATCGGAAAGTAGGTGATGTGGAAGCCGATGAACAGCGTCCAGAACTGCCACTTGCCGAGCCGTTCGTCCAGTTGGTAGCCGAACATCTTGGGCCACCAGTAGTACATTGCGGCGAAGATGCCAAATCCGCCCCCGCCAAACACGGTGTAGTGCAGGTGGGCCACGATCCAGTACGAGTCGTGGACCTGCTCGTCGATGGGCAGGATCGACTGGAATACACCGGTGATCCCGCCGATCAGGAACGTGCTCAGGAACCCGATCGCGTACAGCATCGACGTGGTGAAGTGCAGCGATCCCCCGATCAGCGTGAAGACCCAGTTAAAGACCTTCACGCCGGTTGGCACGGCGATCAGCATTGTGGAGAACACAAAGAATTTCTCCAGCGTGACGGGCAGCCCGGTGGTGAACATGTGATGCGACCACGTCGTGAAGCCCAACACCCCGATCGCAATCGTGGAGTAGACCAGCGCGGAATACCCAAAGATCGGGCGGCGGGTATAGACCGGCAGCACTTCCGAGATCACGCCCATTGCCGGCAGGATGATGATGTACACCGCCGGGTGGGAGTAGAACCAGAAGAAATGCTGCCACAGCACCGGGTCGCCGCCGGCCTCCGCGATAAAAAACTGCGTGCCGAAATTGCGATCGGCCAGCAGCATCGCCATGCCGCCGGTCAGGATTGGCGTGGACAGCAGGATCATGAAGGCCATCGTGAGCACGGTCCACACGAACAGCGGCATTTTCATCCAACTCATGCCGGGGGCGCGCATCCGGAAGATGGTCACGATGAAGTTGATCGACCCGATCAGCGACGACGTGCCGGTCAGCGCCAGCCCGATTAGCCACAGGTCGGTGCCATGCCCCGGCGAGAACTCCTTGCCACTCAGCGGCGGGTAGGACGTCCAGCCGTTTGCCGCGGCGCCACCCGGAGCCAGGAAACCGGCATACACCGTCAGGCCCCCAAACAGCAGCAGCCAGAAGCTCAGCGCGTTCAGGCGTGGGAAGGCCATATCGCGCGCCCCGATCAACAGCGGGACCGCGTAGTTGGCCAGCCCGGCCAGCATCGGGATCACGAACAGGAAGATCATGGTCGTGCCGTGCATGGAGAAAATCTGGTTGTAGTCGTCGGCGCTCATGATCTGGCCGCCGGGCCAGGTTAGCTCCAGGCGCATGACCTGCGCCAGGACTACCCCCACCACGAAGAACACGAAGGTCGTCAGGACGTACATAATGCCGATCTTTTTGTGATCGACGGTGGTAATCCAGGCCAATAGCCCCTCTGGTTTGGGAGCCGTCGGAGCAGTTGTTGCTACTGTTGCCATGTCGTCTGCTACTCTCCACTATACTGCTTGATGTACTCGATGAGGTCCGCTAGCTGCTGCGCGTCGTATTTCTGGCCGTAGTCTTGCGGCATCAGCGTGCACTCGTAGCCGTCGACGGTGTACGCGCACGGATCGACAATCGACTCGCGCAGATAGCGCTCAGCGGAATAGCCGTCCCGCTGTGTTTGCGCGCGATCCCACATCCCGTTAAAGGCCGGGCCGGGCCGGTTCCCTTCGCCATGACAGGCCAGGCAGTTTGTCTCGAAGATCATACGCCCGTTCTCGACATCGCGCTCGGTGGGCAGCGGTGGGGTGTCCAGGTCGGTCCCCACCGGCTGAAACTCGCTGAGTGCGGCTTCCCGGCGGGCCAGCCAGGTATCGAACTCGTCCGGGGCCATGATCTCGGCTTTGATCAGCATGTCAAAATGCAGGGTGCCGCAGTATTCCGCGCAGTTGCCGACCAGCGTTTCGCCGATCTGGTCCTCATCCACGCGCAGCCACATCGTGTTGGTGTAGCCGGGGATCGCGTCCACTTTGCCGGCCAGGTCCGGCAGCCAGAAGCTGTGCTGCACATCCGTCGACGTGATCTTCAGCAGCACGTTGCGGTTGGCCGGGATTTTCATCTGGCCGGGATATTCGTTGCGGATGCCCGGCTGGTTGCTGTCGCCCGCATAGTACTTGAAGTCCCAATTCCACATATACCCGATCACCTCAATTGTGTAATCGGGGACGCCGTTCTCGGCATCGGCTTCGTACTCGGTGTCGAGCGCGCGCACCGTCAGCACGAACAACACGCCGATGATCAAAAAGGACACAACAGTCCAGGTGATCTCCAGCGGCGTATTGCCGTGTACCTGATCGGGCATTTCGTCGGCGCGCCGTCGCCGGTAGCGGATGATCGCATAAATGATCAGCCCCTCCACCAGCAAGAAAACCGGCAGTGCAATAATGAGTGTGATGAGGAAGAGATCGTTGATGGCGTCTGAGTCGGCACCCCCTTCGGCGGGGCCGTGCGCCAATGTTTGGGCGGGCAGGGCCAGGACGACCAGCAGCACGCCCAGCAGCGCGATCCAAATCCAATGGTTGTGGGTAGTACGATAGTTCATAAATATTCCTCAGTTAAGCAGCATCAAATTCTGGCTCCTACGGAACCCACTGGCGGGATCGGATAGCGTTGTGTTCATCACCGGAAGGGTGATGCTTTTCACGACTATGGTATAAACAATTCAAGATTATACACTCGCCCTTAAAAGTAAGACAATTGTTTTTTATATAAAACGTACCGTTTTTTCTGGCGCAAAAGCAATAAAACAGCCGTGATATTTATTTTTCCCCCGCGAATATGCCGGCCAGGAACGCCTCCAGCGTGGCATCGACTTCTGGGGTCGGCACCGGGTTGTAAAGCCGCAGCCCATGCCCGGCCCCTGGCAGCAACAGCAGGTCGGCTTCCACATCCGCTGCCTCCAGTAGTGCGGCGAAATCTTGCGATACTACCGGCGCGATCTTGTTGTCGATCTCCCCATGCATGAGCAGAAACGGCGGATCATCTTCGTCGATCCAGTAATGCGGGAATAACTCCGCGAACGCGCGTGTGTCGGGTGTGAGGATCGGGTCGTCGCGCCACGCCAGCGGGGAGCGCGACTCCAGGGCGGCCAGATAGCCGTCGACTGTCTCGGGCGCGAGGCCCAGCATATCCGCCACGAAAGGCGATGCCGGCAGTTCCAATGCGCCGGCATAGATCACGCTGCCCTGCACCCACGGCCCATCGATGGTGGGATGCGGGCACGCGCTCAGAAAGCGGGCCGGATCGTCGACCGTGCCGAGCATCGCAGCGGGATAACCGCCCAGCGAATGTCCGAGTACGGTGATGCGGTCCGGGTCGATGTCGTACTCTGCGCCGTGTGCGTGCAGCCAGGCCAGCGCGCAGAAGGCATCCGCGACCGGCCCCAGCGGTGTGTCAGGCGAAATGTTGCGGAACTCGATGGGGACCGCTGCGTAGCCGCGTGCGTTCAAGGCCGCTGCCTGGGGCACATAGTCCCACTTCGAGCAGCCGTTGCAATGAATGAGCACCAGCGCGGGGTAGGGGCCGCTATCAATGGCAGCGTCTGGCAGATAGATGTCCAGCACCTGCTTGAACGGGTCGCCATCCGGCACGTAGGGCACATCCGGGTAGGTGGCATCGGACTGGGCAGCGACCGGGGCGCACAACAGCCCCAGCACTACCAGCGTGATCGCGGCCTGGCGCAGCATCGCTTATGCTTTTTGCGGACCTGACGCCGGTTTGTGCATCGCCTCCTGGATCGAGACC
>DAOTUD010000001.1:0-15934 GCA_034437275.1 Anaerolineae bacterium | reverse complement strand
CACGGCGGCGACGGTGGCGTCCTTGTCGGCGTTATCGCAGACAATCGCGACCGCGCCACTGGAGATGGCGGTGTCGAACATCTGGTCCTGCTTGTTCACGTCGTTGTCGTGGACCAGCACCAGCGTTTCATAGCCGAGTTCTTCGGCCTGGTCCTGGGCTGCGTCCGCCTCCGCCTTGAAGAACGGGTTGTCCATCGGCGGGACGATGATCGCGATCAGGCCCTTGTCGCCGTCCTGCGCGGCAGCGGTGTCGATGCTGCCAACGCCGCCCAGCAGCGAGGTCATGACGAACAGAATCGCCAGAAGAGTTGAAATTCGCTTGTTAAGCATTGCTTTTGTTCCTCCAAGATGCACTAAATAGGTTTATCTTCAGTAAGATGCTTTGGTCGTTTGTGTGCTATTAATTAGTGTCTGATGCCTGTCATCACCCCCTTTCGAGTCTTGGTACGGATGCTGTCGTTCGTTCGCTCTAGTTAGATATTAGGAAAATTACACACTTTCTGCAGACTGCTGGGCCTGGACCAGGGCGGAACGCTCCTGGAGCCGCTGCTGCAACTGGTCGAGCACGACGGCGGCCACGATGACCACGCCTTTGATGACCATCTGCCACTCCCAGTCGACGTTGAGCAGCACCAGCCCATCGCTGAGCACACCGATCACAAACGCGCCGATGATCGTGCCGAAGATCGTCCCCCGGCCACCGGACAGCGACGTGCCGCCCAGCACCACCACCGCAATCGCGTTAAGCTCGTAGGTGTTGCCCGCGTTCGGGTGCGACGCGGTCAGCTTGGAGGCGATGATCAGCCCGACCATCGCGGCGCAAAAGCCGGAGATCATATACGTGAGCATCTTGACGCGCTTCACGCGGATGCCCGACAGTTCGGCGGCGCGCTCGTTGCCACCGATGGCGTACACCTGGCGGCCAAACGGCGTCTTGGACGCGATGAAAATGGCAATCGCCGCAAACACGATCATCAGCCAGGTGGGGTAGGGCAGGCCGAGCAGTTCGCCCGTCGCCAGCTTGGGGAAGCCGGTATTGCCCAGGTCGGGGTCGCCGTGCAGGTTGGCGAAGATCTGCCCGCTGTTGAGCAGCAGCGCCGCCCCGCGTGCCACATAGAGCATCCCTAACGTGGCGATGAATGGGGCCACGTTCAGGCGCGTGATCAGGATGCCGTTGAAGGCTCCCAGCAACATACCGATCACCAGCGTCACCAGGATCACGCCCCAGACATGCAGATAGACCACATAGCCAAAGGTCGGCAGCACAATGCCTTGATTGATCAAGCCGCCGGCGATCATGCCGGTCATGCCCACAATCGAACCGACCGACAGGTCGATGCCTCCGGCCAGGATGACATAGGTCATGCCGATGCCGAGCAGCGCATTTTCGGCGACGTGCTTGGAAATGTTGATCAGGTTGCGTTCTTCCATCCACACGTCGGGAAGCTTGTACCAGTAGAACAAGAACAGTACGATCAGCGCAATGAACGCGCGCAGCTGGAAGAGCAAGTCCTGCCACGATACATTGCGCAGCGCTGCCTGGATGCGCTCTGTAAGCGGCTGTTGCTCGCCGGGCCGGCGTTGATGTTCGGATGAAACTTCCTGCATGGTTAGCCTCCACTATCTGCTGGTCCGTGTCCGACTGCCGAGGCTTCCACAAGCGCCTCTTCGGTTGCTTCCGCCCGGTCGAATGCTCCGGTGATCTTGCCTTTGGACATCACCAGGATACGGTCGGCCATCGTTAAGACTTCTTTTAGTTCGGTAGAAACGAAGATAATTCCCAGCCCTTGCTCGGCGAGCCGGTACATAATCTGGAAAATCTCGCCTTTGGCGGCCACGTCGATGCCGCGCGTCGGCTCGTCCATCAACAATACTTTGGGATCGGTGAGCAGCGCTTTGGCCACGACGACTTTCTGCTGGTTGCCCCCACTCAGCGAGGTGATCAACTGCTGCGGAGACGCAACCCGGATATCCAGGTCGTCGATCATGCGCGCGATGTTGACCTCCTCTTTGCTCCCGTCCAGGTACAGCAGGTTGAAGAAGCGGTACAGGCTGGCCAGCGTCATGTTGCGGGCGACGGACAGCGTCTGCACCAATCCGCCGCGCTGCCGGTCCTCCGGAATCATCATCAACCCGGCGTTGATGCGCTGGCCGATGTGGTGCGCCCGGATTTGCTTGCCGTCCAGCGACACTTTGCCCTCGGAGTCCGGGTGCAGGCCCATCAAGCACTCAAGTAGCTCGGTGCGCCCCGCGCCCATCAGCCCGTAGATGCCCAGGATTTCGCCGGCATTGACCGAAAACGACACATGATCGAGCACGAAGCCGCCGCCCACACGCGGCAGCGTCATGTCCTCGACGCGCAGCAGTTCGCTGCCGATATCGTGCTCGTGGCCGTTGCTGCTGGTGACGGTCCGCCCAACCATCTTCTCGATGATCCAGGGCAGGTCGATGTCGGGGATCGCCGCTTCGGCGGCCAGGCGGCCATCGCGCAGCACGGTGATGTAGTCGCCGATCTGCAAAATCTCTTCGAGCTTGTGCGAGATGTAGATGATCGTCACGCCCTGCGCCTTGAGGTCCTCGATAATGCGGAACAGGACGGTCACCTCGGTGGTACTCAGCGCGGACGTCGGCTCGTCCATGATCAGGACGTGCATGTCCTGCGCCAGCGCCTTTGCGATCTCGACGATCTGCTGCTGCCCGACGCGCAGGTTGCCGACCAGCGTGTTAGGGCTGATCGGCTGCTCCAGCCGGGTGAGCAAGTCCCAGGTGCGGTGTTTTTGCTCTTTGTGACGGACGGTGCCCACGCCGGTGGTCATTTCGCGCGCCATGAAGATGTTTTCGCTGACGCTCAGGTTCGGGAACAGGTTAAGCTCCTGGTAGATAATCCCGATCCCGTGATCCTCGGCGTCGTGCGGCGAGCGGATTTCGACCGGCTGGTCGTTGAGGAACAGTTGCCCGCGCGAGGCTTGCTCAACCCCCGCGATGATCTTCATAAGGGTGGACTTGCCCGCGCCGTTCTCGCCGACCAGTGCGTTGACTTTGCCCCGATGGACCTTGAAATCGACGTTGTCGAGCGCCACCGTGCCGGGATAGTACTTGGTGATCTTCTCGGCACGCAGGATGATATCACCCGTCTCCGGTGCGGCGGTTTGCTCGTCGACCGTCACGCGATCGTCTGTCATCATCTGGTTCTCTGCCATCGCTAGCTCCCCTCGACCTCAAGCTGGACGGGCATGATCGCAATCTCACCGCTTTGGTTGAGCGTAAACGCGCCGTAGAAGGTGACGTTCTGGTTGTCGTACTTGGCGGTGAGCGCCTGGGCGTCGCTTTGCTGGATCACGTTGTTGCGCACGTACAGGTTCAGCCGTGCCGACAGGCTGCCGTAATCGCGGGGTTCGATGTTCGGGCTGGGCGGCAGGAAGCCGACCGCGTCGCGGATGGCCGTGCTCTCGAAGGCCGGGCCGATCAACACGCGCACGTCCGGCTCGCCATCGACCGGGTCCAGGTCGACGCGCAGGAAGCCGTTGCCCCTTGTGGTGTCGACCTCAAGCACCTGCCCGCTGCCCTTGACCATGAAGCTGTAGCTGTCGTTTTCACCCAGGTGGCCGTACTGTTCGATGGCGGCCTGGCGGTCGTCTTGCAGTTCGGTCAGCAGGGTATCCAGCTCGACCGCGTTTTGCATGAAGGTCGGCACAAGCTGGCTGTCCCAGATGTAGTCGACATAGTTGCTCGCGTTGAACAGGCCGGCTTCCTCGTTGAACATCACCGGCGTGATCAAGATCGAGTCGAGTTGGTCGGCGGCGAAGTCATCCGGTGTGCCTTCCAGCATGAACGCACCGGTAAACGAAACCAGCTTGCCGTACAGGGCAGGGGGATAGAGCTTGCTGGTGATGTCGTCTTCCACCTGGTTGTTGAGCGCGGTGGCGACTTCGCGGAATTTGCGATTGTCGTCGAACACATCGTATGTCAGGAAGCCGACTGCGTCGCGGATGGCCGTGCCTTCGATCTCCGGGCCGACCTGGATGCTCACGACGGTGTCGCTGTCTTGCAGCTTGACGTCAATCGTGCTGGTGGCGTCCTGGCTGTGCACGCCGATCACCTCGCCCTGGCCCTGGACCATGAACCCGTAGGCATCGCCGTCGCGGTTCGGTTCGCCGAAGGTGCGGAAGGCGCGCGCCGGGTCATCGGCCAGCATCGACAGCACGGTGTTGATGTCTTTGGCGTTTTCCTCGAAGGTGGGGAGAACCTGCGGGCGATCCCACACCGAGTCGACGTAATCATCCGGGGCGAAGTCGTAAGCTTCCAGGTTGATGGTTTCGATCTCCACCGGGGTGATAACAAACGGCTCGTCGAGGCTGCTTTCGTCCTGGAGCGCGATCGCGCCCACGAATGAAACCCCCTTGCCCTGCAAATCCTGGAGTTCGACAACGGCGACCTCCGGGCTGGCGTTGGGGCTGGTGTTGGCCTCGATGAATTCCATGTTCACATCGCGGCGGATGATGGCCTGAAGCTGCTTGTTGACCGCGCCGTGTTCGAGCTGGGTGTCGAAGTCCTTGAAGGCCAGGAAGCCGGTCGCATCGCGCACGGCGCTGCCTTCGATCACGGTGCCGATCTGGAGCATCGCGTCGGGTTCGCCGTCGTGCGGTTCCAGGTCGATCATAATGTGGATCGCTTCGGGCAGGCGGCGTTGGGTGTCGTCCTCATCGCCGCTGCCGCCTTCCTCGAATTCCATGCTCACGGCCAGGATCAGGCCCTCGCCTTTGACCATGAAGTTCGTCGGCTTGAACGGCCCCGGCTCCTTGTTGCCGTACTGTTCCGCCGTGGCATCCCAGTCTTCTTCCAGGTTGTTGAGCAGCAACACGATGTTGATCGCGTTTTGCTCGAAGGTGGGCACGATCTTGGGCGTGTTGCGGATGCGCTCGCACGTCCAGATGTCGTCCTCCTCCCACAGCCCTTCCACCTGGCAGACAGCGTCATCTTCCCAGATCGTGCGGTTGCATTGCAGCCCGGCGTCTTCGATCCGGTCCTCTAGGATCTCGTTATCGCAGATCGAATCGGCGGTCCAGATCGTGGCGACGAGCTTTTCGCCCGGATCGACCTTTTCTTCTTCGTCCAGCGATTGGACGGTGGCAAAACCGACATCGGTTGTCAGGGTGATGAGGGTCGCTACGATGAGCACGCCAACCACGCCAATCGCCCACAGCACGGGCGGGCGTTTGAGCGTTTCGATAAGGTTCGTGTTTGCTTCCATAACTCTCTTAACTCCTAGGCGCTTTGCAGGAGTCCCGTTCGACGAGCGTAACGGGCAGTTTTTCGTGTAAAGGTTCTTGTTCATCAGCCTGCAGCCGGGCGACCAGTCGCTCTACAGCGAGTTGGCCGATCTGCCGGGCCGGTTGGCCGACGGTTGTCAGGCGCGGGATGGTGTAGGACGCCAGCGGGATATCGTCAAACCCGATGACGGACATATCATCCGGCACCCGCAGGCCCGCTTCGTGAATGGCACACATGGCACCGACGGCCATCAGGTCGTTACAGGCGAAGATTGCGGTCGGCGGCGTCTTCAGGGCCAGTAAATGTTGGGCGGCCTGGTAGCCGCTGGCGTGCTGGAAGTCGCCGGTCACGATCAGGTCGTCCTCGGTGGTGATCCCGGCGGCGGCCAGCGCTTCGTGGTAGCCCTCGACACGCTCGGCGCTTGGCGTCAGGAACGACGGGCCGGTGATGCAGCCGATGCGCGTGTGCCCCAGGTCCAGCAGGTAGCTGGTCGCCAGCAGGCCGCCTTGCTTGTTGGCGGTGAAAATCTCGTCGATAGACGGGATGTTCGTGCAGCGGTCCACCACGACGACCGGCGTGTGCTGCGAGGTCAGCAGCGCAATCGATTCGTGGTGCGCCCCGGTGGAGATCAGCAGGATGCCGTCCACCTGCCGGGAGAGCAGCACTTGCAAATAGGACAACTCGCGTTCGGGGTCGTCGTTGGCGTTGCCCATGATGATGTTGTAGCCATGATCGTAGCCCGCCGCCTCGATGCCCAGCAGGACTTCGGCGAAGAAGGGGTTGGCGCTGTTGGGCAGCAGCACGCCCAGCGCGTAGGTTTTGTTGTTGCGCAGGCTGCGCGCCAGCCGGTTGGGGTGGTAGTTCAGTTCGGTCATGGCGCGGAGCACACGCTCGCGGGTGGCCGGGCTGACGTAGCGGGTGTCGTTGATAACATGGGATACAGTCGAAGTCGAAACCTCGGCGGCTTTGGCAACATCGCGGATGGTAACCATAAGTGTATTTACGCCTATCGAAACGGTTGCGCAATCGTTTCGCCCATTATAACGCATCATCATCACCCGCGTCAATTAACGATCTCTTCCGTCTGCTGTAGTTGCGCGACCAGCCACGCCGCCGTAAAGCGATCCGTGATCAACACATTGATCCAGCCGCCTTCCAGTGCGCCGCGAATGGCGGCATGTTTGCGCTGCCCGCCGGCGATGCCGACCGCGCGCGCGACCCGGCTCAACTGCGCCAGGTCCATGCCGATCACGCGCTGGGCCAGCGGGGTATCCAGGCCTTGCCCGTCGCCATCGAAAAAGCGCAGCAGAATGTCGCCCACGCCGCCCTGCGCGCGCAGCGTGTCGAGTTCTTCCGGCGCGAAGCTGTTGCCGCTGCTGGCCAGCAGGCTCGACGGCTCGATGGCTCCGATGCCGACCAGCGCCAGGCTGACGTCGCCGAAGAGCGCCGCCGTGTCGCGCACGAACGGGTCACCGAGCAGCACGTCGCGCGCGTCTGCTGTGCCGGTCACGCCGGGGGCGGGCAGAAAGACCGCTTCCCCGCGCACCAGCGCGGCCAGACGGCTGACCAGATGCGCGGCGTGGACCTCGGCCTGCGGCTGGCCGATGCCGCCGAGAATCTGCACCACGCGGGCGTTGGTCGCGCGGGATACGGTGTGCATCGCCTCGACCATCGCCAGCAGCGTGCCACTCCACGACGACAGGCCGACCACCTCGCCTTTGCCCAGCGTGTTTTCCAGGTAGAAGGCGGCGGCAGCCCCCAGGTCGCGGCGGATTTGCTCCTCGTCGTCCTGGATGCAGTCCACCACGACCACATCCTTGAGCTGGTACGCCTGCTGGAGCGTGTCCTCCAGGTCCGGGTAGATGCCGTTGGGCACATTGACGGTGATCCGCACGATGTGTTGTTCCCGCGCGCTCTTCAGCAGCCGCGAGACCGACGCCTGCGAAATTTGCAGCCGCCGCGCGATCTCAGACTGGCGCATTTCTTGCTCGTAATACATCTGCGCGACTTTCGTGATCAGCCGTAGTTCGTCAATGCGTGGCATCGGGTGTCCTCTACGCTTTGTCGTGCTGGAACATGGCGCGGGCGACCGCCTGCTGCCAGCCGGTATACAGCGTGTTGCGCCGGTCAGCGGGCATCTGCGGCGCGAAGCGATCATGTTCCTCGACCAGCCCGGCGACCGCGTCCTCGTCGGGCCACACGCCCACCGCCAGCCCCGCCAGATACGTCGCGCCCAGCGCCGACACATCCGCCGACGCGCTGCGCAGCACCGGACGGTCGATAATGTCCGCCTGGAACTGCATCAGCGTATCGTTGCGGCTGGCACCGCCATCGGCCAGCAGCACGCGCAGCTCGCGCCCGCTGTCGGCCTCCATCGCCTCGAACACGTCCCGCACCTGGTACGCGATCGACTCGAGCGCGGCTCGTGCCAGGTGCGCCGGTTCGCTGCCGCGCGTGAGACCGGTGATCAGGCCGCGGGCAGCGTCGTCCCAATGCGGCGCGCCCAGCCCGACAAACGCTGGGACCAGGTACACGCCTTCGGCATCCGGCGTGCGCTCTGCCAGCGCGGCGACGCCCTGCGCGGGATCGTCGAAGCCGAGGAACTGGCCGAGCCACTGCACCGCCGCCCCCGTGACGTAAATGTTGCCCTCTAGCGCGTAGGTCGGGTGTTCGCGCGCCCAGGCGATGGTCGTCGACAGCCCGCGCGACGAAATCACCGGCTCCGGTGTGGGCGACATCAGCGACGACCCGGTGCCGTAGGTGGCCTTGATCGTGCCGGGCTGGAACCCGGCGTGCCCGTACAATGCCCCGTGCGAATCGCCGATCAGGCTGGCGACCGGCACGTCGCCGGGCAGTTCGCCGCTGGGCACGGTCGTGCCGAAGACCGCGCTCGACGGCTTGACCGCCGGCAGCGCCGCCGCTGGGATGCCGAAAATGTCCAGCAGGTCGTCGCTCCAGGCCAGCTCGTGCAGGTCAAATAGCTGTGTGCGCGAGGCGTTGGTCATGTCGCAGGCGTGGACTGCGCCGCCGGTCAGGTTCCACAGCACCCAACTGTCGACCGTGCCGATGCACAGCTCGCCGTTCGCGGCGCGGGCGTGACCGTCCGCGATCTGATCCAGCAGCCAGCGGGCTTTGCTGGCCGAAAACAGCGGGTCGATAGTGAGGCCGGTGCGCTCGCGCAGTTGCGGCTCCAGCCCTTGCGCGGCCAGGTCGGCGCAGAAGGGCGCGGTGCGGCGGCACTGCCACGTGATGACCGGCCCGGCGGGGTCGCCGGTGGCGCGCTCCCAGGCCAGCACCGACTCGCGCTGGTTGGAAACGCCAATCGCCGCCAGTTCGACCTCCGGCACCTGCCGCAAGCAGGCGTTGGCGGCGGTCTGCACGCTGTGCCACAGCGCGGCGGCGTCCTGCTGCACCCAGGCCGGGCGCGGGTAGTGGATCGCGATCTCGCTTGATGCGCGCGCCACGATTGCGCCGGACTCGTCGACCAGCAGGGCTTTGGTGTTGGTCGTGCCCTGGTCAATCGCCAGGATGTGGGTCACGTCCGCACCTCCTGCCCGACGATCTCGCGCGCGGCGTCACGGATGCCGGTGGGCGTCAGGCCGAAATGCTCGCACAGCCAGGGCGCTTCGCCGGTCGGGGCGAACACGCCCGGCACGCCCAGCATCCGCATCGGGACCGGGCGTGGCGACGTGACCACGACCTCGGCGACGGCACCGCCCAGCCCGCCATGCGTGGTGTGCTCCTCGACGGTAACGATGCCGCCGGTGTCGTGCGTGGCGGCGATGATCGCGTCGCGGTCGATGGGGCGCACGGTCGCCACGTTCAGCACGCGCGCCTGGATGCCATCCTCGGCCAGCAGGTCGGCGGCTTGCAGGGCGCGGGTGACCATGATGCCGTTGGCGATCAGGGTGATGTCGTTCCCCTCGCGGAGCTGCGAGGCGCGCCCGATGATGAACGGGTATTCGTCGTCATAAATGGCCGGTACGCCCATGCGGCTGATGCGCAGGAAGACCGGTCCTTCGTGGGCGGCAGCGGCGTGCACCGCCTGCCGGGTTTCTTCCGGGTCGGCGGGCACGATCACGGTCATGTTGGCAATCGCGCGCAGCCAGGCCATGTCTTCGATGGAGTGGTGGGTCGCGCCCAGCGCGCCGTAGGCGAAGCCGCTGCTCATGCCGCACAGCTTCACATTGGCGTTGGAGTAGGCGATGTCGACCTTGATCTGCTCCATCGCGCGCGCGGTCAGGAAGCACGACGCGCTCGACACAAACGGCAGTTTGCCGCCGTTGGCCATCCCGGCGGCGATGCCGACCATGTTCTGCTCGGCGATGCCGATGTTGAGCAGCCGGTCCGGGAAGCGTTCCTGGAAGCCGGCCATCTTGCTGGAGCCGACCGAGTCGTTGACCAGCACCACCACGCGCGGATCGGCGGCGGCGACGTCTTCGACGGCGGCGGCGTAGGCTTTGCGGCAGTCAAACAGTTCGCTACTCATCGCTGTCCCCCAGTTCGCGCAGCGCGGCGGCCAGTTCTTCTTCGGTGGGTACCCGGTGGTGCCAGCCCGCGCGGTCCATCATAAACGACACGCCCTGGCCCTTGTGTGTCCGGGCGATGATGCAGCTCGGATGCCCCTGGGCGAAGGGCACTCGCTGCAAAATGTCGACCAGGGCGGCATGGTCGTGCCCGTCCACCTCCTCGACCGCCCAGCCGAACGCGCGGAACTTGTCGTCCAGCGGCTCGAGGTGCATCGTGCGCTCGGTGAAGTCGCCCTGTTGCAGCGTGTTGCGGTCCACGATCAGCGTCAGGTTGTCGAGTTTGTAATGGGCGGCAGCCATCGCGGCCTCCCAATTGCTGCCTTCTTGCAGTTCCCCGTCGCCGGTGACGATGTAGGTGCGCCACGACGCCCCGTCCAGCTTGGACGCAAGCGCCGTCCCGACGGCGACCGGCAGGCCATGCCCCAGCGGGCCGGTGTTGGTCTCCACGCCGGGGACCTTGTTCCGGTCCGGGTGGCCGTTGAGGCGCGCGAGGGGCTGCATAAATGTGTCGAGTTCCTCGACCGGGAAGAAGCCCGTATTGGCCAGGGTGGTGTAGAGCAGTCCGGCGCTGTGGCCCTTGCTCATGATGAAACGGTCGCGGTGGGGATCGCCAGGATTTTCGGGATCAACGTTGAGGATGGCGAAGTAGAGCACGGTGAGGATGTCCGCTGCGGAGAGATCGCCGCCGGTGTGGCCCATACCCGCGCGGTGAATCATGGCCAGATTCTGCTTGCGGATGCTGGTGGCTCGCTCGCGCAGCGCCTCGGTGGTAATGCGCGTCATAAGGTGCGGCTCCTGAAAAAATTGTTCGGAAAAAAGAGCGCGTATTCGCCTTTTGAATAATTATTCACACATGAAAATAATTTCAACTATCTTTACTGTACCGGATTTGCGGGGCGTTGTCAAGCAGGCTGGGGGCGCAAAAAAAGGCCGCCCCCCAGGACGGGGAGCGGCCATACTAAGCCACTTAGCCGGCTCTAGCGCAGGTACCGTGCTGGCCCTGGCAGCGCCTCTTCGCGGCTGGCGTTCTCTTCGGCAGGCGCATCCTGTGGATACTGGTCCTGATCCGGGATGAAGGTCATCTGCGTCGCGTCGGCGGCCACGTCGATTGGGTCAGCCGTGATCGGAAGCGCCGAAGCCATGAAGATGTTCGAGTCTTCGGGGATTTCCGAGATGTCGGACGTGAAGACCAGCGCTTCCGGCGAGTCACAGTACCACGTCGGCGCGTAGTCGTTGATGGTGTTGTCGGTCAGCAGACGGGTGATCGCCTCGTCGCCGTCCTGCGGGAATTCGTAGACATAGATGTCTTCGTCCCCGTCCAGGTTGGACTGGTAAGCGATCAGGTTGTCGTCCGGCGACCACACCTGGTTGATGGCGTCCCCTTCGGGGTCGGAGATCGGGCGTGCATCCGAGCCGTCACTGTTCATGACGTAGATCACGCTGTTGTCGCTGCCACGGTAGGAGCGGAAGGCGATCTGCGAGCCGTCGAAGGAGTACTGCGGGTCGTGGTCGTCGCCCAGGCCATCGCTCAGGCGCGTGACTTCTTGCGTCGCTACGTTGAGCTCGTAGATCTGCCACATGCCGTCGCGGTTGGTCTGGAACACGATCTTGGAGCCGTCGGGCGACCAGAACGGGTTGATATCGTCGCTGGGGGCATCCGTCAGGCGGATTTCCTCACCGGTGGCGATATCGACCATGTACAGGTCCCAGCCATCGCCGCTGCGGGACGACTCGTACGCGATGTAGTCACCGGTGGGTGACCAAACCGGGTCGATGTCGATCGCGTTAACGGTGGTGGTGACGCGGCGTTGTTCGGTGCCGTCGGCCTTGCCGATGTAGATCTCCCAGTTACCGTCGCGGTAGCTGGCGAAGGCAACCCACTGGGCATCCGGCGAACGGCTTGGCGCGACGTCATATGCGCGCGGGCCTACGCCTTGCGAGATGTTGGGGTCAGCATCGACCGCGCCGGGCACCTTGCCCAGGCGGAAGATTTCCCAGTCGCCGGTCTGGTCGGTGTGGTACACCAGCCAGTCCGGGCAGACCGCTGCGCCGATTTCAATCGGCTCCCAGGGGCGACCCTGCGGCGTGTCCGGCCCGCAGTAGGCCATGTTCATGTCCACGCTTGGGAACCCGTCAACCAGGCCCGTCGGGCCGCAAGGCGGCTCCTGGGGCGGTTCGGTTGCCGTCGGCGTGGGCGTGGGGGTCGGTTCCGGCTCGTCACAGCTGGTGAGGACGGTCGGGATACCGCTCGGGGCGGCGAAGCTCAGTTCGGCGTTGGCCGCTCCGATGGTGATCACTTCGGTCTCACCTACGTCGAGCAGGAAGTTACCTGCGGCGCGTACTGCGCCGTTCGCATCTACGATCTCGTAGGCTTGCGCCTTGCGCATCGGGCCGCCGTTATTGGTGATGGTGAATTCCCCAACGGCGTCGGCCACGCAGCGCGCATCGTAGGCGAGTTCGGGCAGGGCGAAACATTCTTCGACGTCGACCGACTGCTCGAGTGCGGCCATTTCGAAGGTGATCGTTTGGCCGTTGCGCAGCGCTTTGACGCGGAACGCCTGGCTCTCGCCATAGCCCAGCGCGTCCGTGGTGCCGCTGTCGAGTTCACTGTCGGCGGAGTAGATGCGGTAGGGTTCGCCTTGCTGCATCGGGCCGCCGTCGTTCGTGACGGTGAAGGCTACCGCGCCCTGGTCGTCGATGCACTGGCCGCCGATCTTCAGATCGGGCAGCGCGAAGCATTCTTCGACCGAGACGGATTGCTCGAGTGCGGCCATTTCGAAGGTGATCGCTTCGCCGGTCGGCAGCGCCTGGACGGTGAACTGCTGGCTTGCGCCATAGCCCAGCGCGTCCGTGATGCCGACTTCGAAGTCCTGGCTGGCGGAGAAGATGCGGTAGCTTTCGCCAGCCTGCATCGGGCCGCCGTTGTTGGTGACGGTGAAGACGACGGTGCCTTCGTCATCGACGCATTGGCCGCCGATGTCCAGGTCGGGCAGCGCGAAGCATTCTTCGACGTCGACCGACTGCTCGAGTGCGGCCATTTCGAAGGTGATCGCTTCGCCGGTCGGCAGCGCCTGGACGGTGAACTGCTGGCTTACGCCATAGCCCAGGGCGTCCGTGGTGCCGCTGTCGAGTTCGCCATCAGCGGAGAAGATGCGGTAGGCCTCGCCTTGCTGCATCGGGCCGCCGTTGTTGGTGACGGTGAAGACAACCGTGCCTTCATCGTCGACACACTGGCCGCCGATGTCCAGGTCGGGCAGCGCGAAGCATTCGGACACGTCGGCGGATTGCTCCATGCCGGGGATCGCGAAGGTGATCGTGCCACCATCGGGCCGTGCCTGGACGGTGAAGTCCATGCTTTCGCCGGGGCCAACCAGCACGAAGGTGCCGCTCTGGATGACGCCGTCGGCATCGCTGATGCTGAAGGCTTCTTCTGCACGCATCGGGCCGCCGTTGTTGGTGACGGTGAAGACGACGGTGCCCTCGTCATCGACGCATTGACCGCCGATTTCGAGTTCAGGCAGCGCGAAGCATTCGGACACGTCGGCGGATTGCTCCATGCCGGGGATCGCGAAGGTGATCGTGCCACCATCAGGCAGCGCCTGGACGGTGAAGTCCATGCTTTCGCCAAAGCCCAGCGCGTCCGTGGTGCCGCTGTCGAGGTCGCCGTCGGCGGAGAAGATGCGGTAGGGTTCGCCTTGCTGCATCGGGCCGCCGTTGTTGGTGACGGTGAAGACGACAGTGCCCTCGTCATCGACGCATTGACCGCCGATTTCGAGTTCAGACAGCGCGAAGCATTCGGACACGTCGGCGGATTGCTCCATGCCGGGGATCGCGAAGGTGATCGTGCCACCATCGGGCCGTGCCTGGACGGTGAAGTCCATGCTTTCGCCGGGGCCAACCAGCACGAAAGTGCCGCTCTGGATGACGCCGTCGGCGTCGCTGATGCTGAAGGCTTCTTCTGCACGCATCGGGCCGCCGTTGTTGGTGACGGTGAAGACGACGGTGCCTTCGTCATCGACGCATTGGCCGCCGATTTCGAGTTCGGGCAGGGCGAAGCATTCTTCAACGCTTGCGGTTGCCGTCACTTCGGGGCCTGTCGCCTCGAACACCACCGGGCTGCCATCGATCGGGGCCGGAACGGTGAATTCCTGGCTCTCGCCGTTGTTCAGCGCGTTGGTGGTGCCGCTGTCGAGTTCGACCCCATTGCTGGTGATCGTGTACGGCGTCGCGGGCATCGGGCCGCCGGTGTTGGCCAGCGTGAAGACCACTACGCCTTCGGCGGGGATGCACTTGCCGCCCGCCGAGGGGCCGGGCCGTGCGAAGCACTCGGTGACAGTCGCGGTCTTTTCCAGTCCTGCGGACTCGAAGACGACCGGGCTGCCGTCAGCGGGCGCGTCGACGGTGAACTGCTGGCTTGCGCCAAAGCCCAGTGCGTCGGTCGTGCCGCTGTCGAGTTCGGTGCCGTTGGTGGTGATGGTGTAGGCCTCGCCTTGCTGCATCGGGCCGCCGTTGTTCGTCAGCGTGAAGGTAACCACGCCTTCGAGCGGCAAGCACTCACCGCCGAGCGCCAGGTCGGGCTGCGCGAAGCACTCTTCGACCGCGACGGATTGCTCCATATCGGGGATTGCGAAGGTGATCTTGCCGCCATCAGGCTGGGCCTGGACGGTGAACTGCTGGCTTTCGCCGGTGCCCAGTGCGTTGGTGGTGCTGATTGAGCTGAGGCCATCGGCAAACGTGATGGTGTAGTTCACACCCTGCTGCATCGGGCCGCCGGTGTTGGTCACGGTGAAGACCACCGTGCCCTGGTCATCGACGCATTGGCCGCCGATTTCGAGTTCAGGCAGCGCGAAGCATTCGGATACGTCGGCGGATTGCTCCATGCCGGGGATCGCGAAGGTGATCGTGCCGCCGTCGGGTCGTGCCTGGACGGTGAAGTCCATGCTCTCGCCAGGGCCAACCAGCACGAAGGTGCCGCTGTCGAGCACGCCGTCGGCATCGCTGATGCTGTAGGCTTCAGGAGCCTGCATCGGGCCGCCGTTGTTGGTGACGGTGAAGACCACCGTGCCCTGGTCATCGACGCATTGGCCGCCGAGCGCCAGGTCGGACAGCGCGAAGCATTCGTCGACATCGACCGACTGTTCGAGCTGGTCGAGGCTGAAGGTGATCGTGCCGCCATCGGGTTGTGCGTTGACGGTGAACTGCTGGCTTGCGCCTGCGTCCAGCGCGTCCGTGGTGCCGGTTGAGCTGAGGCCGTTGGCAAACATGATGCTGTAGGCCTCGCCTTGCTGCATCGGGCCGCCGTTGTTGGTCACGGTGAAGACCACCGTGCCCTGGTCGTCGACGCACTCACCGCCGAGCGCCAGCTCGGACAGCGCGAAGCATTCCTCGACCGAAACCGACTTCTCGAGTTCGGCGATCTCAAAGGTGATGGCCGCGCCACCGGGCTGTGCGTTGACGGTGAACTGCTGGCTTTCGCCGGAGTTCAACGCGTTTGTGGTGCCGCTGGTGATTTCACCTGCGGGGCTGCTGATGCTGTAGGCTTCGCCTTGCTGCATCGGGCCGCCGTTGTTGGTGACGGTGAAGACCACCGTACCCTGGTCGTCGACGCATTGGCCGCCGAGTGCCAGGTCAGCCAGCGGGAAGCATTCTTCGACCGCGACGGACTTTTCGAGTCCGGCCATTTCGAAGGTGATGGTATCCCCATCGGGCTGCGCCTGGACGGTCAATTCCATGCTTTCACCTGCGCCCAGTTGCAGGCTGCCACTCTGGATCACGCCTGCGGCGGTGAAGATGCTGTAGGCTTCGCCTTGCGGCATCGGGCCGCCGTTGTTGGTGACGGTGAAGACCACCGTGCCCTGGTCGTCGACGCATTGACCGCCGAGCGACACGTCAGGCAGCGGGAAGCATTCCTCGACCGAGACGGACTTTTGGAGTTCGGCGATCTCAAAGGTGATCGCTGCGCCACCGGGCTGCGCCTGAACAGTGAACTGCTGGCTTGCGCCTGTGCCCAGTGCATCCGTGGTGCCGCTTTGGAGTTCGCCGTCAGCGGTGTAGATGCTGAAGGCTTCGCCTTGCTGCATCGGGCCGCCGTTGTTGGTCACAGTGAAGACCACCGTGCCCTGGTCGTCGATGCA